>DATMPW010000040.1:0-20547 GCA_035566915.1 Steroidobacteraceae bacterium | reverse complement strand
CGAGACCGAGATGAAGCAGCTCTGTGCGGGCAAGACGGGCCAGGCTGCTAAGGAGTGCCTACAGAGCAATTCGAGTAAGCTCAGCGGCAAGTGCAAGGAGCAGGTATCCAAATCCGGCTCCTAGGTAAGCGCGCCTGCGTTATGTGACTACTCGCCCGCAGGCCGCCGCCGTAGCAGGGCGGCGGCTTGCGGCGGACGGTTTCGGCTCCTGAGATCCTAGGGAGTGGTGCACCGCGCGTCGGATAATGCGAGCCGGCGATCGGACGCAATATTGATTGATCGCAAGTCCGATGTCGCGGGGATTTGCAATGGGCTTTCTCAGCACCTATTGGACGGACTTCATTGGACGCTTTGACGGGCCGCTGCACTTTCGGTTGTTCGTGCAGCCGCTTATGGCGATCTTATTCGCCGTCCGCGACGGAAGCCGGGATGCGCGCGAAGGTCGCAGCGCATACGGCTGGGCCGTTCTCACCGATTCCGCCCAACGTCGTTACCTGATCGAAAGCGGATGGAAGGGCATCTCCAAGGTGTTCGTCCTCGCTTATGCACTCGATGTCGTCTATCAGTTCATGGTGTGGCACGGCCTGAAACCGCTGGAGGCACTATTGACGGCCATCGTTCTAGCCGTCCTTCCCTACGCATTGTTGCGCGGCCCCATCAACCGACTCGCGCGCATCAGCCAAGCTCGAAGCGACCATGTGTGAGAAGACCGCCAGTAGACTTCTGAGCGTCTTACTTGGCGATTTTGCGATTGCGGCCGCTCACGGGACCGGAACGACGCGGTAGTAAACGCCGTTCGCGCCGTAGGAGGGCTGGAACCAAGTATTGCCGCTCACGTAGTATGTAGTGCCGTTCTGGGTGACTCGCGTAGCTCCCGCCGGCAACACGGCACAAACCCGCCTACAACGCCGGCGTCGCGGCTGGCGAGGCGCTCGGCTCGCCGGTTTCACTCGATTACCGGAAGAAGGCTCCCTTTAAGTTCAACGGCAAGATCAACCAGGTTCATGTGCAATATGTGGCCGGTAAGTAAGGATCTTTGAAGTTTCGTTTTTCACACTTCAGACTCCGGCCGGTTTCACTTCCGCTCAATTGCCCACAGACCCCGGATCTCTCCTCATTGATCGAGTCAATTCGGAGGATGCCCATGAAACTATCCATTCCGTTACGTCCATTCGGAGTGCTTATTGGTCTGTGCGCCGGTCTGACACTCGCTTACCCAATGGCCGTGAGCGCTGCGGATGCCCCGCCGCAGGTGAGCAAAGACGGGTTGCAGCTGAAGACACACACGAAGCAGCGACTGGTCTATGTGAAGCCCGGTGCGACGTTCAGCAAGTATGACCGGGTGATAATTCTCGATTGCTACGTCGAGATGCAGAAGGACTGGCAGCAGAATTACAACGCCAATGTGGGGGCGGATCTCAGCCGCCAGGTTGGCGACGGGGATGTTCAGCGGATCAAGAGCACTCTCGCAGCCGAGTTCAAGAAGGTGTTTACTACTGAACTACAGAAGGGTGGCTATCAGGTGGCGACTAGTCCGGCACCCGACGTTCTGTTACTGCGGCCAGCGATAATCGACGTGCAAGTGACTGCCCCCGATATCATGTCGGCGGGCATGGACGTGAACGTGATCGCGTCGGCGGGCTCGGGCACCTTCTATCTCGAATTGTGGGATCCATCCACGAATACTATTCTCGCGCGAGCGATGGATGCGGAGGCGGATCAACAACCCTTTGCACAGCAGGCCAACGCGGTCACGAACCGACAGGCGGCCGATATCATCCTCAGCAAGTGGGCCGATGACCTCGTCAGACATCTAGACGCTGTACGGGGTAAGCCGTCGAGCAAATAAGGCCGTCGGCAGCGGACCGGCCCCGTACGCTGGTTCCAGGGACTGTCCGCTTCCTCCACTTTGAATGACGGCTTCAGATCGGAGCGTTTGGCGGCTCAGGTTCAACAGCCGACCTTGGGTCTACTTGCGCCTCGGGGCCTCGGACGCATCGTAGCGATTTGAACCGCGTTAAACGCGGCCGCATTTTCCACTCCGGCCGGTCGCTATACTCGACAGAGCCTTACGGCTTACCCCGAGTGCTGAGCCATGCCAATGATCGCGAAGGCGCTGTCCGAGCTGCGCCGGGAAGACTTCCACGCACTGCTCCTCGGCCCGTGGATCGAGGACGAGCAGATTGATTTCAAGGTGACGATCCCCTACAGGGACGGCGCGGGCGAAGATCCATGGCGCAACGCTGCGCCCGATGCGCGGCGCATCAGGGAATACGGTCGCGACCAGTTGCTGACGGCACTCGTCGCGTTCGCTAACACCTACGGGGGAGACCTCGTTCTCGGCGTCCGCGAGATAGCAGGCTCGCAGCCGGGCGTGGCAGAAGGTTTCGATCCACTGCCGGCCTGCGAAGACGCGGCCCATCGGCTCGCTCAGGCAGCAAGCGAATGCGTCGAGCCGCCGCTACCAGCGCTCCAGGTTCGCGGCAGCGCCTACTCGACAAGGCACAGGTAGAGCGTACCGAGGAACGGTTGCGCATCGTGTCTCAGGATCTCTGGGTCCGCGTCAAGGCGCGTCAGCAGCGCCAATCCGCATGCCTCGGGGTCCCTGTCCGGAAGGCCCTTCGTCAGAGGCGCTCGCCCAGCAAGTACCTCTTGAGCGGTTCGCTGAGATGTGAGGCATGCCGGGCGGCCTGCGCGCTCAGTAACGGTACGCGTTATCAGTGCAGCAGCCACCATGATGGCGGCGACGACGCGTGCACGATTTCGCTCAGCGTGCCGCGTGATCGCATCGAGCGCGTGTTTTTGGACTACATTGCTAGCCCCGAACTGCCGCGGCAGCTCGCTGAATTGGAGGCGCGTTGGCTCTCTAGCCAGACCGCGCAGCAGATCGACTACCGCCCCCGCATCGTGGACTTGAGCAGCAGCGAGCGAACCTAATAGCGGCAATCAAGTCTGGCGGACTGGCGACCGAGCTGGGCTCGGAGCTCAAGTCCCTAACGGCCGAACTGGAGCAGCTGAAGGCGCTGAGTCAGACCAAACTCCTGATGCCGCGCAGGGCGCCACAGGAGAGCGTGGAACGCCGCATAACGCGAATGCTGGAGCGACTGGCACAGGGCGGCGACGTGGCGCAGGCCGTCGTCCGTGAGCTGTTTCCCGGCGGGATATGGTTGTACCCGGACCCCGAAGGCGGGCGCTTCCTGTGGGCGTACGCGCAGACCGCGTTGCCTGAGAACTGGCAGACGCTTGTGGACGCCAACGGGTACTTGCCGGCGCAGGCTTGGCCACGCGTTTACAGCGTTATAGCCACGGAATCTCGAAACGCTCAGAGAGTAGACGGAAGTGGTAGCGGGGGCAGGATTTGAACCTGCGACCTTCGGGTTATGAGCCCGACGAGCTGCCAGACTGCTCCACCCCGCACCAGGAGGGGCGCGCATTCTACAAGCGCACACCCCCAGCGGCAATACCGAAGGTGACGCCGCAGATTGGGCCGGTGGGCATAGCAGCGCTCCTGGCTGCGCCGCAGGCCTGACCCCGTCTCCCGGAACGTTCAGGAAATCGCGTCGGCGATCTTCTTCGCGAGTGTGGCCGCTGCCTCACGGTCGAGGCCTTTCGCTGGCCATCCGATGCCGAGCCCATCACGGGAATTGGGCTTCGGGATGATATGAAAGTGAACGTGCGCGATCGCCTGGTGCGCACCCTGGCCGTTGTTCTCGAGCACGTTGTATTCCCTGATGCCGGTGACGGCGACCACTGCCCGGCACAGCCGCGGCAGCACCCGCCCGAGGGCTGCGGCCGACTCGTCTGAAAGACGGTCGAGCGTCTCGGCAGGCTCCTTCGGTACCACCAGAATGTGGCCGGTGGAAAGCGGATTGATGTCGAGGAAGGCGAGCACCTTCTCGTCTTCGTACACCTTATTACAGGGGATCTCGCCGCGAACGATTTTGCCGAACACCGTGTCTGCCATGGGGCGATCCTCGCAAGGCCTTGAGCCTTCAGGCTCATTGTCGCTCAGGATGGTCGCATCTCGGCAAGCCCTTTATGAATTCGATCGCGAGGCGCGTAAACTTTCCGTCTCGTTGTGCGCCTCAGCATCGAGAACGGGGAATTGGCATGAAGGCCAAGGCTGCCATTGCGTACGCTGCCGGGAAGCCACTGGAAGTGGTGACCGTCGATCTTGTGGGACCCAGGGCAGGCGAGGTGCTGGTGGAAATCCGCGCGAGCGGCGTGTGCCACACCGATGAATTCACGCGCTCGGGCGCAGATCCCGAGGGTCTGTTCCCGGTGATCTTCGGTCACGAGGGGGCGGGCATCGTCGTCGATGTGGGCCCCGGGGTCGCCTCAGTGAAGAAGGGCGACCATGTCATTCCCCTCTACACGCCCGAGTGCCGGCAGTGCAAATCCTGCCTGTCGCGCAAGACCAATCTCTGCACCGCCATCCGCGCCACGCAAGGCAAGGGCGTGATGCCCGATGGCACAAGCCGCTTCTCGATCGGCAAGGACATGGTGCATCACTACATGGGCTGCTCCACCTTCTCCAATTTCACGGTGCTGCCGGAGATCGCGGTGGCGAAGATCCGCGAGGACGCACCCTTCGACAAGGTCTGCTACATCGGCTGCGGCGTCACCACGGGGATTGGCGCGGTCATCAATACGGCAAAGGTCGAGCCCGGCGCGAATGTGGTGGTGTTTGGCCTGGGGGGCATCGGCCTCAACGTCATCCAGGGTGCGCGGCTCGCCGGGGCGAACAAGATCATCGGCATCGACATCAATCCGCGGCGTAAGGCGCTCGCGGAGAAGTTCGGCATGACGCACTTCGTGAATCCCAAGGAAGTCGCGGGTGACCTGGTGCAGCACGTGGTGACCCTCACCGACGGCGGCGCCGATTACAGCTTCGAGTGCGTCGGCAACGTCGATCTGATGCGCCAGGCGCTCGAGTGCTGCCATCGCGGCTGGGGCGTGTCGGTCATTATCGGCGTCGCCGGCGCGGGCCAGGAGATCAAGACGCGCCCCTTCCAGCTGGTCACCGGACGGGTTTGGAAGGGCACGGCGTTTGGGGGCGCACGCGGGCGGACGGATGTGCCGAAGATCGTCGACTGGTACATGGACCGGAAGATCAACATCGACGATCTCATCACGCACGTCATGCCGCTCGAGAAGATCAACGACGCTTTCGATCTCATGCACCGTGGCGAGTCGATCCGCTCGGTGGTCACTTTCTGACGGTCCGTGCGCCGCTGTGCGGCGCGCACCGCCAGGCTGCAAGTCACAAAGCGAAGGAGAACATCATGGCTATGTCAATTCATCCGGCCGTCGACGGCGGCGTCAAGCCAGGCAAGACCGACTTTGCCGGTGGCTCGCTCACCTGCAAGTGCGGCTCCTCAGCGGTCACCGTCACATTGAAGGGCAATACGGCGTTCAACCACGTGTGCGGCTGCAGCAAGTGCTGGAAGCCGCAGGGGGCGCTCTTCTCCATGGTGGCAGTAATCGGCCGCGACAAGCTCGCAGTCGACGCCAACGGCAACAAGCTGAAGATCGTCGATGAGAAGGCGCCGATTCAGCGCTACGCCTGCACCGGCTGCGGTGTGCACATGTACGGGCGCATCGAGAACAAGGACCATCCTTTCTACGGCTTCGATTTCGTCCACACCGAGCTGTCCAGGGACAGCGGCTGGTCGGCGCCGGAGTTCGCGGCCTTCGTCTCCTCGATCATCGAGTCGGGCTTTCCTGCCTCGCGTATGGGCGAGGCCCGCGCGCGTCTCAAGGAGCTGAAGCTCGAGCCCTACGACTGCCTCTCACCGGGACTCATGGACCTCATCGCGACACACACGGCCAAGAAGAAAGGCACACTCGCCGCGTGATGCTGCCGGCCGCGCGGTGCGCGGCTGCTTCGATGCTCTCTGGTCGGGCGCCATCGGTCCGCAGGCTCGCGGATCGCATGGCGCCGCGCCGTACCTAGAGTGCTCAAGGAGCCTTCGTGATCGATCGTCGGGAATTCCTCGCCGCGGCCACCGGCACGCTGGTGGCTGCTTGCGTGGCGGCCTCACTCCGTCAGGCAGTGCTCGCCGCCGCAGCGGCGGCGGCGAACGATACCCCCACGGCTCGCCTCAATGCACTCTTCGATGCCTTCATGGATGAGCGCTTCACCGAGAACCCGGAGCTGGTCACGGTCCTCGGGCTCGATAAGGACAAGTACGCCTGGGCGAAATCCAGGCTCACCGAAGCATCGCTCGCGCACGCGCGTCAGGTAAAGCAGGACAACGGTGCGCGGCTCAAGCGACTGCGGGCCTTTGGCCGCAGCTCATTGAGCGGTGCAGATCTCGCCAACTACGACACGGTCGAGTTCCAAATGGAGACCATTGCCCGCAGTGAGCCCTTCGACTACGGGGATGTGGGGCGTCCGTACGTTGTGAGCCAGCTCACCGGTGCCTATCAGAGCGTGCCCACCTTCCTCGACCGGCAACACCAGATCGCGAACAAGGACGATGCCGAAGCGTATCTCGCGCGCCTGCGGGCGTTTGCCGTGGTGCTGGACCAGGAGACTGAGCGGCTGCGGCATGATGCCGGGCTCAAGGTCGTGCCACCGGACTTCCTCATCGATCGCACGCTCGAGCAGATGCGCACGTTGCGCAGCGCGCCGCCGGCGGACTCCATCCTCAGTGCCTCGCTGGCGCGACGCACGCAGCAGCTCGGGATCATCGGCAGCTATGCCGAAGAAGCTGCGCGGCTCGTGGGCACCGCGGTGTACCCGGCACTCGATAGTCAGGCGAAGGCACTCGGTGAGCTCCGCTCGAGTGCGGTGCACGAGGCCGGTATCAGCCGCCTGCCCGACGGTGCGGCGTTCTACCAGCTCGCACTGCGCCAGTCGACCACGACCGATATGACGCCGGATGCGGTGCACCAGCTCGGCCTCGATCAGGCGAAGGCGCTCTCAGCGGCCATGGACACGCTGCTGCGCTCGCAGGGCAAGAGCAGCGGTACGGCGGCCGGGCGCGCACAGGCGCTGGCCAGGGATCCTCAGTACCTCTATCCGAACACCGAGCCCGGCCGCCAGCAGATCCTCGATTACTGCAACGGGCTCATCAAGGCATTGCAGCCGCACCTGCTGCAGTACTTCCGCATCCTGCCGAAGGCGCCGGTGGAGATCCGTCGCGTTCCGGCCTACACGGAAGCCGGTGCGCCCGGAGGTTACTACCAGATACCGGCGCTCGATGGCTCGCGCCCCGGGGCGTTCTACCTCAATCTGCGCGATACCAGCGAATGGGCGCGCTGGAAGCTGCCGACACTCGTGTATCACGAATCCGAGCCAGGTCATCACTTCCAGCTGGCGCAGGTGTTGGAGCTTCCCTCACTCCCGCTCATTCGCAAGGCTGGTGGCAGCTTCTCCGCCAACACCGAGGGCTGGGCGCTCTATGCCGAGCAGTTGTGCGATGAGATGGGGGTGTACGCCAACGACCCGCTCGGCCGGCTTGGCATGCTGCAGTCGGCGCTCTTCCGGGCAGCGCGCTGCGTGGTCGACACCGGAATTCACACCAAGGGCTGGAGTCGCGAGCGGGCAATCGATTACATGGTGGAGACCACGGGCGACAACCGCAGCGCCATGACGACCGAGGTCGAGCGCTACTGCACCTGGCCCGGTCAGGCTAGCAGCTACAAGGTGGGACACACGCGCTGGCTCGCGCTGCGCGCGGACGCGCAGCGGCGGCTCGGAGCGAAGTTCGACATCCGCGATTTCCATGACGTGGGCCTGACGGCGGCGCCGATGCCGCTCTCGGTGCTCGAGCGTGTGATCGATGAATGGCTGAAAGGTCGTGGCGTATGAAAAGTACGCAGCAACAGCGCTGCGCGCGGTGGTGGAGCAGGGCGTATGGCCTGGGTGTGATGCGCTCTGGCGTGGTGCTCCTCGCGCTGTTGCCCCTCTGGACAGCCGCTCTCGCGGCGAGCTATCCGCCGCCGATCGAGGGCGACTTCGTCCTCAGCGATTTCCGCTTCACATCCGGGGACTCGCTGCCGGAGCTGCGCATCCACTATCGCACCTTTGGCCAGCCGCACGCGGATCGAAACGGGGTGGTGCGCAACGCCGTACTCATCATGCATGGCACCGGCGGCTCGGGCGCAAGCCTGGTGCGCGATGAGTTCGCGGGTGAGCTCTTCGGACCCGGGCAGCCGCTCGATGCTGCGCGCTACTTCATCGTGTTGCCCGACGGTATCGGCCACGGCAAGTCCAGCAAGCCGAGCGACGGCCTGCACGCGCGCTTCCCGCGCTACGGCTACACCGACATGGTGCACGCGCAGTACCTGCTGCTCACCCAGGGCCTGAAGGTGAACCACGCGCGGCTGGTGATGGGGACCTCCATGGGGGGGATGCACACCTGGCTCTGGGGCGAGCAGCATGCGCAGTTCATGGATGCGCTCATGCCGCTGGCGAGCCTCCCCACGCAAATCTCCGGCCGCAACCGCGCTTGGCGGCGCACGATCATCGATGCCATCCGTAATGATCCGGGCTGGAAGGGTGGGGACTATCAAAGCCAGCCGCCATCGCTGCGCACCGCAAGCGAGATGCTGTGGCTCATGAGCAGCAATCCGGTGCTGCGGCAGCAGGAGGCACCGACGCTGGCGCAGGCCGATAAGGCGCTCGATAGCTACATCGAGAGCAGCCTCGCGAGCACCGATGCCAACGACCTCATGTATGCTCTTGCAGCCTCGCGCGATTACGACCCGGGCCCGGCTCTCGAGAAGATCGAGGCACCCCTCGTCGCCGTGAATTCAGCGGACGATCTCATCAACCCGCCGGAGCTCGGGATCCTCGAGCGAGAGATCAAGCTCGTCCCGCACGGGCGGGCCGTGGTGATCCCCTTCAGCGAGCGCTCGCGCGGCCACGGCTCACACACGTACGCGACGCTGTGGAAGTCGTACCTGGAGGAGCTGCTGAAATCGCCCGAGCGCTAGGGGTGCGCTTCACGGGCCGCGCACGAATTGCGGCCTGAGCTCCGCGACGCTGCTGCAGCCGAGCTGCCCGAGCACCCGGTCGATTTCGGTGGTGAGGATTGCGAGCGCGCGGTCCACCCCGGCCGCACCCCCCGCGATCAGCCCGTAGAGCGTCGCGCGGCCGAGGAGAACGGCCTCGGCGCCGAGCGCCAGCGCTTTCACCACGTCCGTGCCGCGGCGAACACCGCCATCGATGAGCACCGCGAGACGTGCACCGACCGCGGCTTTGATCTCGCTCAACACCTCGATCGGCGCGACGCAATAGTCGAGCTGACGGCCGCCGTGGTTGCTGACCACGATGCCATCGGCCCCGAGCGCGGCGGCTCGTTCGGCGTCTGCGGCGCTGAGCACCCCTTTGAGCAGGAGCTTCCCCTGCCAGTGCTCGCGAATCCACGCGATATCGTCCCAGCTGATCGTGGCATCGAACAGGCGCGGGATGACCGTGCTCGCGCCCATCGGCGTGAGATTCGCCGGCAGGAAGGGCTCGAGATTGCGAAAGCGCGGCATCCCGTGACGCAGGAGCACCTCCCACATCCAGCGGGGGTGGCGCAGCGCATCGAGCGAGGCACGCAGCGTCAGTTTGCCCGGTGCCCGGTAATTGCGCTGATCCCATTCGCGGTTGCCGAAGACGTTTGCATCGGTCGTGAAGACCAGCGCCTCGTAGCCGGCAGCGGCCGCTCGCTGCATGATCTCGCGCCCGATGGCCCGCTCCTTCACCACGTAGAGCTGCATCCACAGTCGCCCACCGGCACGGCTCGCGACTTCTTCCAGGCGCGTGGTCGAGACGGTGCTGAGCGTGTAGGGGATGCCGAGCTTCGCTGCGGCGCGCGCCAGCGTGACATCGCCGTCGGGGTGCAGCAACCCGTTGAGTCCGGTCGGTGCGATGATGAGCGGAGCGCTGGCCGGGCGGCCGAGGATGGTGCTGCGCAAATGGCGGCCGGAGGTGTTCACGAGCGTCTGCGGAAGCAGCCGCAGCCGCTCGAGCGCCGCGCGGTTACCCCTCAGCGTCACCTCGTCTTCGGCTGCGCTCTCGACGTATTCGAACACGAAACCCGGCACGCGGCAGCGCGCGATCTCGCGCAGGTCGGCGATGTTGAGCGCGCGGGCGACATCGCGACTGGCGAACGGCCGGCGCTTCCAGGGCATGTCGTGTACGCGCTCGCCCTCGGGTCGCTGCTACTCGTGCAGCGCCACGTGGATGCGCGAGGCGACGAAGGTGTTGGTGGCGCTGTCGTACTGCCCGTAGGCCACGAGACGAAAGATCTTGTTGCTGCCGTTGAAGGTGGATGCTACCGCGCTCGCGAATGGAATGGCACTGTTGAATACCGAGACACCCTTGGTGAGGGTGGTGCTGCCGATCGCGAGTTGCAGTTGGCTCTGGTCGGCTCCGGTGGTGGTGATGAGCGGGCTTGCCGGCAGGCTCTTCAGGTCGAGGCTCGCAGGCCCGGTGCGGATTTCATGCGTGGTGCCGAGCTCGGCACTGGCCAGGTTCACCACCAGCCCCGAGCTGGAGATGCTGCTGAAGGGGGCAGTGGAGCCACCGCTCACCCAGTTGACCACTAGTGTCTGCAGTGAGCCCGGGCCCGGGGTCAGCGTGCGGGCGGCGAAATCCGGCGGGGCCGAGCCAAACGGCGCGACGGTGCCCTGCTGCTGCAGCAGCTCGCCGGTCGTGGTGACAGGGCCCGGTGGCACTGCACTCAAGTCGCTGACATAGGCCCCCGCGGTTGCGTCGTGTCCAGAAGTCCCGGTGCCGGCGAAGTTGAGTGCAGCCGGTGCGAAGCGGCCGAGGGAGAGCAGATCGAGTGTGGCGTCGGCATTCTGCGTGCCCCACAGGGTCGTCGGGCGCAGCCGCACGAGACCCGAGGTGGCATCGATACCCGTCAGGGCCTGCGCGGAGTTGACCTGCGGTTGCCCGGCGACCGTGATCAGCTGACCGACCGAGACGTTCGCGATAGTGAGCCCTGGCGTTGCGATGCCGTCCTCGAACACCGGGGTGTCGGTACCGAGTGTCACTGGGATGCTGTCGCTGTATGTGGTGATCCCGAGCGGAGTGACGACGTCTGCGGCGCGCAGCGTGATCGTGTTACCGCTGCGTGCGGTGACGGTGCCCGTGAGGTAATACGCCAGCTGGCTCTCCTGGCTCGTGCCGACGTAGACCTCCGTGGCGTTGAAGGTCGGGGTGACGCCCGAGAGATTATCGAGCGTGCCGTAAACGGCCAGCGGCGTATTCTGCAGCTGCTGCGCAACCACGGCGAGGCCCGCGGAGCCGGTGTAGACGGTCCGGTTGATATTGAAGTAGGTCTGCGCGTTGGTGTTGACGATCACCGCGCCGAGGGCCGACGCCAGGGCGTAGAACGGACGCGTATTCAGGTAGAAGCCGCTCGGCACATCCTGGGTCGTCACGTAGAGACCGCGCAGGCGCAGGACCGTGGCATCCACCGGCGCGGGCGTGATCACCGCGAACGGCTGCACCTGCACCTCAGCTCCCGTTGTGGCGGTGGTGAGCTCGTTGGATGCGAGCAGATCGACCTCGACTTGTAGCCGCACCGAGTGGTTATGGGTGATAACGAGCGGATGGCTCGGGTCGAAGGTCACGCTGACACTGGCGGTCGTCATGCCCGCGCCCGAGGCATCGACGGGCGAGGCCAAACGCGTCTCCCCGTTTATGTTGAGCCAAACGGGTTGCGCGGAGCCGGTGCCCAGAGTCCAGTCGAGCGCGATCAGGGCCGAGGTATACGTTCCCTCCGGCAGGGCCGGCGCTTCCACGAGCTCGGGGCCGGTGTTGAGTCGGGCAAGATCGACGGTCAGCGGTGTGACGAGCGGCGCCACGATGCCGCCGTCGTTGCGCGTCAGCTGGATGGCGTTGATGTTGACGATGTAGCTGATGAAATCGCCGCTGTTGGTGAGATCGCTCATGGTGACGACGGGCGTACCAGGCGGGGCGGGGTGGCTGGTGCTACAGGCGGCAACGAGCACCGCCGCTCCACACACCATGGCACGCAGCGCCCGCGCGATACGGGTCCGCCGTGGACGATCGACTGTCATTTCGGGATATCCCCTGCGAAGCTCACTTTATTGGGGCGCGGCCCTGGCGCCGTGGATTAGAGGGGGTTACCGGCAATACGTTCCCTGATAAATCAAGGGACTGACGCCGGAGCGACCCGCGCAAAGCGCGGTAGTGTAACGGTTTCGGGCGGGTTCAGTTGACCGGGAGCGCGATCGAGCCGCTCGTACTGGTTCGCAGATCGATCGTCTGCGGGTACCACTGGCGCCGCACGCTGCCGCCGGGGTCGGTCGATTTCCAGGCGCGAATCGTCACGTAATACACCGCGTCCGGAGTGCCGCTCGGCAGGTTCGCCACGGTGACGATGCCTCCGGTTCCCTGCGTCAGCACCGCATCGAGAGTTGCCGCCGCGACGAGTACGCCGTCGTGGCTCACGAGCAGCTCCCCCTGGTCGTATTTACCGGGCGTTGTCGCGATCACGGTCGCTGCGAGTGATCCCGCGGTGGCCCCCGCCCCGAGTTGCAGCGTGGGCACTACGACGCTCGCGGTCCCCGACTTCGGCGCGGACACCGTGGCTTTCGGATCGAGCGCGCCGTCGCTGAACCCCGGAGCGACCGCGGCGACCTTGTAAGTTCCGGCACCCTCAGCGGGTGCGGCGCTCACTATGGTGACCGTCCCGTTGGTCGACCAGGTGCCCGAATCGATGGTAGTCGGTGAGAGCGCCTGGTCGGCGAACAGGACCTCGTTGAAGGGATCGATGGGGCTCGACTCGATCACGTAGGGCACTTCGTCCTTGCCCCCGAGGGTCTGATAGAAGTTCATCACTGCACCGGCCGGCAGCGGCGCCCCCGGGGCGGTGGCAATGTTGGCCGCGTAACTGGTGGCCACGCGAGGTGTCAGCGTTCCGATCGACACCGCGTTCACATTCGCGTTGTTCGTCGTGCTCGTGCTGCTGCTCGTCGGCGTGGTGGTGCTCGTTCCGGTCGTCGTGCCGTAGATCGGAGTCGTGGTGGTGGTGGTGGCCGGGCTCGTGGTGGTCGTCGTCGAACCGCTCGAGCTTGAGGAACGGGGAACCTGCACACCCTTCACGATGATGGTGGCAATGCCGGGGCCGTGAATCACCACGTCATAGGTCAGCGGACTGGTGGTGGAGGAATTCGTCGCCAGCGGATAGAGCAGGAAGCTACCGTCCGAGTGCACCGTCGTGGCGCTCACGATGATGTGACGCGTGCCATCGGCGCTCAGGGTCTGCGCGCTCACGCGGATGTCAGGCAGCCCGCTGGTGCTCGTGGTGATGTAGCTGAGGCTCAGCTGCCCGGAGATGCCGCCCGCCAGCGATAGGTCATAGGCCGCCCCGTGTGCACTCAGAAGTATTGCGCTGCTGCCTGAGGCGAAGTTGAACGGCACCAGATCGCTGCCGCCATCGAATGTGACCGCGAAGGAATTCGATGGCGTGGTGCTCGTGGTCCCGGAGCTGGTCGCGGTGGAGCCGAGCGTACTCGTGGTTGAGCCCAGCGTACTCGTGGTGTTGCCGGTCGTGCCGAACGGACTGGTGGCTGTCGTACCCGTGGTGGATCCAAACGGCAGGGCGCCGGTGGTAGTCGTGCCCGTCCCCGTTGCCGTGGGGCCTGCACCGACGTTTCCAACCGGGACCTTGAGGGAGGTCTGAATACCGATTCCCTTGTCGGGATTCAGAAGCTCCAGCGGCACCTGTTGTGTAGTGCCCTGGCTGTCGACGTAGTCGGCTTCGAAATTGTAGAGCGCACCGGCATTCTGCGCCGAAGCGGCCAGCGGTGCCGTGGCATCGACCGGGATGAGGCGCACCTGCGAATAAGTCGCGGCCGAAACGCGCAGGCCGCTCGCGAGGCTGCCGAGGTTGCCGCCGTTCTGTGCGACGAGATCGACCGCGCTCGGCGTTGACAGGGGGAACTTGGCCCAGCCCCCATCGTCTGGCCCGGCCGTGGCGCTGCTGTTGAACCACACTTCCTGCACGGTTACCCATACGTGGGAGTACCGTGCCGGGGTGTTGCCAGTGAGCGACACATCGGTCTTCGTGGAGCAGGCCGCGAGCACGCCGCCAGATCCGCAGACGGCTGCGAGGAGTGCGATATGCAGGCGGTGAGTCATGCCAATCCCTGTGCGGTGCTTGAGCGGATCATGCTACGAAGGTCGCTCGGGCTGCAACGCGGCCGATCCACAGGCATGTTTCAAATTGTCGCCCCGTGTTCCGGCGCCCAATTTCCCGCAAGGTCAGCGGATTGGACGGGGCGGCGCAAAGCCTGTACAGTGCGCGCCGCCAAACGTCCAGGTGCCGGTCAGCGCCCGTTTCGCAGCTTCGACTTACCATTAACTCCGAGCCTCGCAGCTGACCGCCGCGGCGCCAATGCGCTGCCGGGCGAGCCAAAGAGAGCAGAGGTTTTCCTTACTATGTCATTCGCAGATCTCGGGCTAACGCCCGGGCTCATTCGTGCGGTCACCGATAAAGGCTATGACGCGCCGACACCAATTCAACGCGCTGCCATCCCGGCGGTGCTCGCTGGACGCGACGTGCTCGCGGGCGCGCAGACCGGCACCGGCAAGACGGCCGCGTTCGTGCTGCCGATCCTGCAGCGTCTCGAGGCGCCAACAGGCCGCGCGCCGCGTGCATTGGTGCTCACACCAACGCGCGAGCTCGCCGCCCAGGTCGCGGAGAGCGCCTCACGCTATGCGCGCCACGGCGCGCTGCGCACGGCAGTGATCTTTGGTGGTGTGAGCGAGAAGCCGCAGATCGAGGCGCTGCGCGCCGGTTGCGATCTCCTCATCGCCACCCCTGGGCGCTTGCTCGATCTGGCCGGTCAGGGCGTGCTCGATCTCAGCGAGGTGCGCTGCTGCGTGCTCGATGAGGCCGATCGCATGCTCGACATGGGATTCATCCCCGCCATCCGCCGGATCCTGAAGCTGCTGCCGCGCGAGCGGCAGAACCTGATGTTCTCGGCGACTTACTCTGCCGGGATCCGCGAGCTCGCCGGACGGCTTCTGCGTGATCCGCTCACCATCGAGGTCGCCGCGCGTAACGCAACCGCGGAGCGCATCGAGCAGCGGGCCTACCGTGTGCCGCAGGGGCACAAGCGACACCTGCTGCGGCATCTCATCGAGCGCGGCAGCTGGCAGCAGGTGCTGGTGTTCACGCGCACCAAGCACGGCGCCAATCGTCTGACGCAGCAGTTGCAGGCCGCGGGCATCCAGGCCGCAGCGATCCACGGCAACAAGAGCCAGGGTGCGCGCACGAGAGCGCTGAGCGACTTCAAAGAGCATCGCATCACGGCACTCATCGCCACGGAAGTGGCGGCCCGCGGGCTCGACATTCGCGAATTGCCCCACGTCGTCAACTTCGAGCTGCCTCATGTGGCCGAGGACTACGTGCACCGCATCGGCCGCACCGCGCGTGCAGGCAGCTCGGGCGTGGCCATCTCGCTGGTGGCACCCGAGGAGGCTGCGCTGCTTCGCGATATCGAGAAGCTCCTCGGGCACGCGCTGACCGCGTCCTCTCTGCCGCACTACGAGGTGCCATCGGCCGCATCCGACATCGCTTCGCATCGCGATGACGCCCGCTGCCTGCCGCGGCGCGCGCCGGACGGCCGGCCGGCTCAGGGCCAGCCACGGCGCGATCACGGTACCCACACCGCGCACGGGGTTCCGCGTGCACGGCGTGCGCGAGGGCATTAGGACCCGCGCATGATGGCGCGCCGTACGGGCGCGAGCGGCGCATCGTCCACGAGCCTCACCGAGCCGCCCTCGGGCACCACGCCGAGCTCACGCCATAGCGCCATGAGATCCGGTGTTACGGGTGTATCTTTCATCTGCGTGTACAGATCCTCGAGAGATTGCGTGCCCACCGCGGCATCTCCGGTGCGCAGTACGCGCTCGATCGGCCAGTCGGTCGCGAGTCCACCGCTCTCCCGCAGGATCGCGCGCAGTGCATGCTGCAGTCCGAAGCGCAGCTGTGTGCGTCGGCGGATGTCGACGTCCGCCAGCAGACAGAACAAGGCACCGCCCCAGTAGGTGCGTCCCCAGGTGTGCGTGTGATCGAGACCGCGATCGCCGGGCTCGGGCAGCCCGCGGGGCATGGAGCGCAACTCCTCCGCCCACATGTCGGCCTCGCTGCGGTTCCCCGCCTGCACGCGAGCGATGCCTTCGACATAGGTCGCGAGTCCCTCCGAGAGCCAGGCATGCGCGTCCCCGGTATCGGGGAGCGCGAGATGTGTCATCTCGTGCACCAGCACCCAGTCCTCGAGCAGCTGTTCCGCGGTGACCTCGCGGCCGAGCTGCACACGGATGTACGGGTCGGGATTGGCGAAGGTCTTGCCACCGTGCACGCCTGCTCCCGACTGCGGCACGAGACGGATCGTCGCGCGGGTCGTCGGAAAACGCCCGTAATAGCGCGAGACGATATCGGCGGAGCGTCGCACCCACTCGAGGATCGTCCCTTCTCCGCCGCCAAACGCGCGGCGGTCGAAATCGAGCTGCACAACGGCACCGCCAACGCGCAGCTCCTCATCCGCGCTCGCGGCGCAGGCAGCGACCATCACGAGCGAAGCGAGCACCGCCGCCGATGCAGTCCGGGCGGCTGCGCATGGCAGCCTCACGCAGCGCTCAGCGCGCAGTCTGTCCAAAGAGCACGCGCTTCGCCTCCTCGGTGATGGTCTCCCGGGTGTTGACGGTCGCGGCCCTGGCATAGGCACGTACCGTTGCCGGACGCTCGCGGACGGTCTCGAACCAGCGCTTGAGGTGCGGGAACTGGTCGAGCCGCTGGCCTTGCGCGTTGTACGGCACGATCCAGGGATAGCAGGCGATGTCGGCGATCGAGTAATCCCCGACAATGTACGCACGATCGCTCAGGCGGTGGTTGAGCACGCCGTACAGGCGATTGGTTTCTTTCACGTAGCGCTCGATGGCGTACGGAATCTTCTCCGGCGCATAGCGCGCGAAGTGATGGTTCTGCCCGGCCATGGGACCCAGGCCCGCAACCTGCCAGAAGAGCCACTGTGTCGCCTCGACCTGTCCGCGCAGGTCACGCGGCATGAGCTTACCGCTCTTTTGCGCGAGGTATACCAGGATCGCGCCCGACTCGAACACCGTCAGCGGACCGCCGCCATCGGCCGGGGCATGATCGAGGATCGCCGGGATGCGATTGTTCGGCGAGATCGCGAGGAACGCGGGCTCGAACTGCGCACCGGATCCGATGTCGATGGGAACGATGCGGTAGGGGAGGCCGGTCTCCTCGAGGAGCATCGTGATCTTGTGACCGTTCGGGGTAGTCCAATAATAGAGGTCGATCATCGATGGTTCCCCGGAGGCTGGAAGGATGAGAATCGCATGCGTGGCGAGACTGCGCGAGGCTCTTGCGGGTCGTCACAGGGTCCGTCTTTCGGGGTAGTTCGAGCGCGATGGCCATGACGGCAACGCCTGTGAAAGATTCGTGCGAGGCAATTGCGAGCGAGCTCCGCTGCGGGGGTTATGCGCTGCTAGCGCCAGAGCCGGCGCGGGCCGGGCTCGATCTGGATCTCGATGGGCTCGATGCTCTGGCGGGCAGCTGGGAACGGCTGCCGCGTGATCCTTATCTGCGCGATGGCGGTCACTATCGGGCGCGCCGCCACAGCTGCTTCGTGTATATCCCGGTCACCGCTCTGCTCTCGCCGGTCGCGCAGCGTCCCCACTGGCAGCCCACCACCTACAACGCGCTGCACGGTGGAATGCTGCGCTGGTTCGAGCCGATCGACTCCAACGTGGCGGGCGCTCGCGCCTTCCATCAATTGCTCGAGTCTCTCGGAGCGCTGTTCGCACAGCTGCAGCCGGTCGAGCGCTGGTACGTCGAAGCGCATCAGTTCCGCATCGACACGGCCGGCGGCATCGGCCGGCCGACACCCGAGGGGGCACACCGCGATGGCGTGGATTTCGTGGCGGTGGTGCTGGTGAGACGACGCGGGATACGCGGTGGGGAGACGCGGGTGTTCGAGGCAAACGGGAATCGCGGGGTTCGTTTCACGATGGAGCAGCCGTGGTCGATGCTGCTGATGGACGATGCACGCGTGATTCACGAGACGACTCCGATACAGTCGGAATCGGCAGAGGGCGTGCGCGATACGCTGGTGTTGACTTACCGGGCGCGCGGCTTTCAGGAACCTGCGGCGGCAGGTGGCTGAGTCAGCTCGCGCGAGCTTTTTCCATCGATCCAGGTCTCGCGCACGTTCAGCTCATCATCCGCGAGCACCAGGTTGGCGCGCTGTCCGGCGGCAATCCGTCCATACTCGTGCGACACGCCGAGGAACTCCGCCGGCACCTGGCTCGCCATGCGCACCGCCTGCGGCAGCGACACCCCGAGCATTGCGACCGCGTTGCGCACGCTGCTCGCCATGTCGATGTTCGAGCCGGCGAGCCGTCCGTCCTCATCCACACAGGTGTGGCCGCGTACCGTGATCCGCCGCCCCTGCAGCTCGAACCATTGCTGGCTCGTGCCGACGCTCGGCATGGCATCGGTGACCAGCATGAAGCGATTGTGCGGCTTGCAGCGCAGAGCGATGCGCAGCACCACCGGGTCGGTGTGCTCGCCATCGACGATGATGCCGCACCAGCTGTGCTGATCATCGAGCGCCGCGCCCACCGTGCCGGGCTCGCGTCCGGTAAGCTGCGACATGGCATTGAAGAGATGCGTGAAGCCGGTGAGGCCGTGCGCGAGCGCCGCGCGGATCTCGGCGTAGTTGGCGTTGGTATGTCCGGCCGACACCACCACGCCCGCCGCGACCAGTTGCTGGATGAGCTTCGGTGTCGTCATTTCCGGGGCGAGCGTCACCAGCGTGCGGCCCCCCTGGAGCGAGGTGAGCAGTCCGAGTGCGCTCGGATCGAGCTCGCGCAGTTTCGCCGGGTCGTGCACGCCCTTGCGGGCCACGTTGAGGTACGGTCCCTCGATGTGAATGCCGAGGACACCGGGCACGCCCGCGGCGATGGCGCCCCGTACCGCCGCAATGGCGCGTACGACGATGTCGAGGTCCGCGCTGATCAGCGTCGGCAGGAACGCAGTCGTGCCGAAGCGGCGGTGCGCCGCGCCGATGGCGCCGATTGCCGCGACGCTCGGCGCGTCATTGAACAGCACGCCGCCACCGCCGTTCACCTGCAGGTCGATGAACCCCGGCAGCAGTAACCCATCGCCGAGATCATAGGGCTGCGCTGCGCGGCAGCGCGCATCCTCGGGCGGCACTACCTCGACGATCCGCCCTTGCTCGATGAGCACGCACTGCCCGCGCACGAAGCCGTCCGCACGTAGCACCCGCCCATTGATGAGAGCGAGGCTCATCAGAACGTCTCGGTCACCTTGGTGAGATTGGGTGGCGCGTCGGGATCGTGATCGCGGGCCAGCGCCAGCGCATTAGCCATGCGATAGAAGCTTTGTGCGAACAACAGCGGCTCGATCACCGGGTGCGCTGCATCAGTCGGCAGTTCGGTGGTGTGCGCGAGGCGCGCGCCGGCGAGCAGCACGTCCGCACCGGAAGCGGCGAGATCGGCGGCGAGCTGCATGACACCCGCGCGGCTCTCATCGTTCTGTGAGAACACCACCAGCGGAAACCCCGCACGTACTATGGCCATCGGGCCGTGGCGCAGCTCTGCGGCGCTCACGGCCTCGGCATGCAACCCGCAGGTCTCTTTTAATTTCAGCGCCGCCTCCTGCGCGACCCCGAGCCCGAGCCCGCGGCCGATGACGTACAGGTTGCTCGCCGTGGTGAGCCGCGTCACCGCCGCGCTCCAGTCGAGTTGCCAGGCGCGCATCAGCAGCTGCGGTGCCTGCTCGAGAGCCGCGGCGAGCGACTGATCGCCCGACCAGGCAGCCACCAGCTGCACGATGGCGGCAAGGGATGCGATGTAGGATTTCGTTGCGGCCACTGCCCGCTCCGGCCCCGCGTGCAGCGGCAGCAGCTCATCGGCGAGCTGTGCCAGCGGCGAGCGCTCGGCGTTCACCATCGCCACGATGAGCGCGCCCGCCGCGCGTGCACGGCTCACGACCGCGAGCAGGTCAGGGCTCGCACCCGATTGCGAGATGGTCAGCAAGAGCGTGCCGGCGAGGTCGGTTGCCGCCTCGTACACCGAGCTCACCGAGGGCGCTGCGGAGGAGGTGAGGAGCCCCAGGCGCGTCTCGATGAGATAACGCGCGAAGGTCGCCGCATGATCGGAGCTGCCACGCGCACAGGTGATCACCGCACGCGGCGGTGCGCGGCGCAGCCGCTCGGTGAGCCGCGCGACGTGCGCGGCATTGGCCTCAAGCTGCGTCCGCACGGCTTCCGGCGCCTGCGCAGCCTCGCGGAACATGAAGGTGCTTTCGGCGCGTGTGCTCACGTGGTGATGCTGAGCTCGGCGACGAAGTCATAGATGTCGCCACGGTAATAGGACTGGGTGAACTCCGCGGTGCGTCCGTCGTTGAGGAACCCGAGCCGCTCGACGAGCAGTCCCGGATCCTTCTCGTGCGCCTGCAGCAGCTCCGCCTGCTCGGCCGTGAACAGCACCGCGCGCAGCCGCTGCAGCGCCCGCAC
>DATMPW010000039.1:0-73664 GCA_035566915.1 Steroidobacteraceae bacterium | reverse complement strand
TGCGCAAACTCGGCGTCGTGCGCGTGGCGCGCACGGTGCTGCGCTTGATACTGCAGAACCTCATCATCAATGCGGCCGATGCCGTGCGCGATGCCGGCAAGGACAAGGGCACGCTGCGTGTGAGCGCCGAGATCGTGCACGAGGCCGATCGACAGCAGCTGCACCTGCGATGTGTCGACGACGGCGTCGGCATCCCCGCCGACCATCTCGGGCGCGTATTCGAGAAAGGCTTTACCACCAAGTCTCCGGAAACCAACCACGGCATCGGCCTGCACTGGTGCGCCAACGCCATCGGCGCCCTCGGTGGCAGCATCTGGGCCGCGAGCGACGGCCTGGGCCGCGGCGCCGCATTGCACCTGCTGGTGCCGCTCACCGCCCGTGAAATTGCGCCCGCGGCAGGAGCCGCCTGAGGTCCTCATGGCTGAACGCAACACACCCATTCGGGTACTGGTCGTCGATGACGAGCCGGAGATCCGCGACGCCTACCGGCAGATCCTGTGCGAGACCGAGGTCAACCTCGAGATGACCGGGTTTCACGAGCTGCGCAGCCGCCTGTTCCGCAAGAACCCCACCGAGGCACTGCGGCAGGCGGCCACGCGCGCAAAGGGTTTCGAGGCGGTGTTCTGTGAGCAGGCTGACGCAGCGGTCACGGCGGTAAAGGAAGCACTCGCGCGCAACGAGCCTTTTGCCGTCGTTTTCCTCGATATGCGCATGCCTCCGGGCCGCGACGGCGTGTGGGCGGCAACCCAGATCCGCGAGCTCGATCCGGCGGTCGAGATCGTGATCTGCACCGCGTATTCGGACGCAGATCCCGGCGAGATCGGCGGCTACGTGCCGCCCGAGGACAAGCTCTCCTACCTGCAGAAGCCGTTTCATCCGCACGAAATACGGCAGATGACCATCGCGCTCGGCAGCAAGTGGCGCGCCGAGCGGCGCATCGTGCGGCTGGCCTATTTCGACACCCTCACGGGGCTTCCCAATCGCGAGCAGTCGCGCAACCGCCTGGTGGGCGCACTGCAGGCGGCGAAGGAGAAGGGGGGCCTCCTCGCGGTGCTGTACCTGGACCTCGATAACTTCAAACGCGTCAACGACACCCTCGGCCACGCGTTCGGCGATCAGCTGCTGTGTGTGGTCGCAGATCGGCTGCGCAGCTCACTGCGCTACGGCGGCGAATCCGCACCGGGGGGCGGCGGCAATCGACCGGGGGACATTGCCCGCCTCGGCGGCGATGAGTTCATGGTGTTGCTGCCAAATCTGCGCACCACGGTGGACGCAGGCGCCATAGCCGAGCGGCTGATTCTTGCGCTGCGCCAGCCGATCCAGATCGGCTCGAACTCACTGGTCGTCACCCCGAGCGTTGGCATTGCGCTTTATCCGCAGGATGGGACAGACGCCGAGACGCTGCTGCGCAACGCCGACCTCGCCATGTACTTCGCCAAACGGCGCGCGCCCGGCACGTTCGCGTTCTTCGATGTCTCCATGAATACGACCGCGTTGCACCGCTTCACCATCGAGGAGCAGCTGCGCGGTGCGCTCGAGCGCAACGAGTTCTCCCTGCAGTATCAGCCGCAGTTCGAAGTGCGCACCGGTACGATCTCGGGCGTCGAGGCGCTGCTGCGCTGGACCAACGCCGAGCTCGGCGCGGTGAGCCCGGTCGAGTTCATTCCGGTCGCCGAGGAGACCGGTCTGATCCTCGCCATCGGCAAGTGGGTGCTGCGCGCCGCCTGCCAGCAGGCGCAGGCCTGGCGCACGGAAGGGCTGCCGTTGCAGCGCATGGCGGTCAACGTGTCGGGGCGGCAGTTCGCGCTCGCCGAGTACCCGCAGGAAGTGGCCGAGATCCTCCGGGAGACCAGGCTCGATCCGGCGGTGCTCGAGCTGGAGATTACCGAGTCGGTCGTCATGTCGAACGAGGCCTGGGCGGAAAAGGCGATCAAGGAGCTCAAGGCGCTCGGGATCTCCCTCGCCATCGATGACTTCGGCACCGGCTACTCGAGCTTCGGGCGGCTGCGGCACTTCGAGGTCGATCGGCTGAAGATCGACCGCTCGTTCGTCACCAGCATTACCGATCACAGCGACGATCGCGCCATCGCCGCGGCCATCATCGCCATGTCGCGCTCGTTGCACATCCATGTCACCGCCGAGGGGGTGGAGAACTACCCACAGCTCGCCTTCCTGCAGGAGCAGGAGTGCCAGGATGCACAGGGCTTCCTGCTGAGCCGGCCGCTGCAGGCCGATGCCGCGCGCGAGCTGCTGCGGCGTGTGGGCGAGCTCGGTGATGCCTCGAGGACGCAGCGCCTGAAGATCATTACCGGCTGAACGGCACGCCGCGAGGCGCGGCGCGCCCGCCGCTCAGTGCGGCATTTGCGCGTAGAATTGCCGCCTTCACGACTCCCGCCCGGTCCGGGCTGATGGAATCGGGAGGTTATGCAGACCGCGCTCGCCGATTTCATCAGGAGCTCGCCCGCCGGCCGTGAGGCGGACGCCATTCTGCGCAGCTGCGTGCACTGCGGCTTCTGCCTGCCCGCCTGTCCCACCTACCAGCTGCTCGGTGACGAGCTCGACAGTCCCCGCGGCCGCATTTATCTGATCAAGCAGCTCCTCGAGGGCGAACCCGTGAGTAGCCGCACGCAGCTGCACCTCGATCGCTGTCTCACCTGCCGCGCCTGCGAGAGCGCCTGCCCCTCGGGCGTGCGCTACGGACGGCTCATCGACATCGGGCGGGCTGTCGCCGAGGAGCGGGTGCCACGCTCGTTGAGCTCGCAGGGGCAGCGCTTCCTGCTGCGCACGATCGTGCCATACACGCGCCGCGTACGTGCGCTGCTCGGGCTCGCCGCAGCGGTGCGGCCGCTGCTGCCGCACGCGCTGCGTGCGCATTTGCGCAAACCTGCCGCGCACGGCTCTGCGCTGCGGCGACCCAAAGGTCCGTCCGTCTGGCCGGCCCCGCGCCACACCCGACGGGTGGTGTTGCTCGAGGGCTGCGTGCAACCCGCGTTCGCTCCCGAGATCAACCTGGCGGCGGCGCAGGTGCTCGACCGAGTTGGCCTCACCGCGATCGGCCTCGCCGGCGGCGCCTGCTGCGGAGCGCTCTCCCATCACCTGTCAGCGCACGAGGAATCGCTGGCGCAGGCGCGGCGCAATATCGATGCACTCTGGCCGCACATCGAGCGCGGCGTGGAGGCGGTGGTATTCGCTGCGAGTGCCTGCGCGGCCATGGTGTGTGACTACGGGAGGCTGCTGAGCGATGACCGCGCCTACGCCGAGCGCGCTGCGCGCGTGAGCGAACTCGCGCGGGATATCGGCCAGCTGCTCGCCTCGCAGACCGACGCGCTGCGCGCGGCGCTCGCCGACGCGCGCGCCGCCGCGCAGCAGCGTGAGCCGCTGCGCGTCGCCTTTCATGCGCCGTGCACGCTGCAGCATGCACTGCGGGCATCAGGCGTGGTCGAGCCCTTGCTCAGCGAGGCTGGTTTCACGCTCACCGCCGTTGCCGATGGCGGCAGCTGCTGCGGCTCGGCCGGCACCTACTCGCTGCTGCAGCCGGAGCTGGCAACGCGGCTCCTGCATGCCAAGGTCACCGCGCTCGAGGCCGATGCGCCGCAGCTCATCGCCACGGCCAACATCGGCTGTCTCCTGCATCTGCGCAACGGGACGGCCCTCCCGGTGCATCACTGGATCGAGCTCATCGCGGCGAGACTCGACTGTGGCTGACCAGTGGGGCGAGCGCATGCCGCGCTCGGTGGGCCTGCTGCAGACCATCGCCGTCAGTGTCGGGGTGGCGATCGGCAGCGGCATCTTCAAGGTGCCCGCAACGGTCGCCGGGCTGCTGCAGGCACCGGGCACGATGCTGCTGTGCTGGGTACTCGGGGGCATCATCGCGCTGTGCGGTGCGCTGACGGTCGCCGAGCTCGCCGGGGCGCTGCCGCGCTCCGGTGGCGTCTTCGCGTACCTGCTCGAGGGTTACGGACCCCTGCCGGCGTTCCTGTTCGGCTGGACGGAGCTGGTCGTCATTCGCGCGGCCGCGCTCGGCGCGATCGCCACGATCTTTGCCGAGTATCTCGGTTACTTCGTGCCGCTCGCGGCGAGCAGGGTGCATGAGACGGCGGCGTTGGCGATCGTGGCTATAGGCGCGATCAACTACATCGGGGTGCAGCGCGCCGCCGCAGTGTTGAGCGCCACGACCGCGGTGAAGTACGCGCTGCTCATGGCATTAGCACTCCTGGCTTTTACCGCCACCGGCGGCAGCGTCGCGCATTTCGCTCCCGCGTGGCCCACCGCGCTCCCCGTCTCGCTCCTCGCCACGGCGCTCATCCCCGTCCTGTGGACCTACGATGGCTGGGCGGATCCCGCGTCGATGGCCGGCGAGATAAGCGATCCACAGCGTAACCTGCCGCTCGCGCTGATAGCGGGTGCCGCCTGCGTCATGCTGGTGTACCTGGTGGTGAACGTCGGCTTCGTGTATGCACTCAGTCCTGCGCAGATGGCGGGCGAGAAGCTCATCGCCGCCACCGTCGCGGCACGCATCCCGCTGCTCGGCAGCGCGGGCGGGGCGGTGATCGCCGGCGCGGTGGTGATTTCGGCCTTCAGCGGTCTGAACGCCTCGATGATGACCGGGTCGCGGATCTTCTTTGCCATGGCCGATCGCGGGCTGTTCTTTCGGGTCGCAGCACGCGTCTCGCCACGCTTTGACAGCCCCTCGGTCGCCATCTGGCTCGCCACCGCGCTCGGTGTTGGGTATGTTCTCGTCAACAACTTCGCGCAGCTCGCCGACAAGTTCGTCCTCGGTATCTGGCCGTTCTACACCCTCACCGTGGCGGCGGTGTTCGTGTTGCGAGTGCGCCGTCCCGGTCTGCCGCGTCCCTATCGCGTGTGGGGCTATCCGCTCGTACCGCTGGTGTTCCTGATCGCCTCGGTTTACATGGTGTTGAACGCGCTCATCACCGACCCGCGTAACACCGGCAAGCTCTTCGCCCTGATCCTCGCAGGCGTGCCGGTCTACTGGCTGTGGGGGTCGAGGGTGCGGCGGCCACCATAATTCTGCAGGTGTTTGCGGCGGGCACTGCGCGCCGCACGGGGATTGCAAGCACAATAGCCGCCTCGCCCGAGGAGGGAAGCGGTGAACGACGCCACGACAACAAGATCCGACACCGTGCCGCAGGGCGCCAGCCGCCGCCCCAGCCGGCGCGCGCTTCTCGGCACGCTCGCGGTCATCGCCGTACTGGCAGCGCTCGCTACCTACCTCTGGCGCCAGCACGGTGCCAATGACCCTGATGCGGCCTTGTCACTCTCCGGCAACGTCGATGTGCACCAGGTGGAGCTCGGCTTTCGCGTGAGCGGCCGGATCTCAGCCGTCAAGGTGCAGGAGGGCGACAAGGTGAGCGCGGGGCAGGTGCTCGCCGAGCTCGACCCCGTGCCCTTCCGGACTGACGTGGATTCGGCGCAGGCAGATCTCGCGCAGGCTCAGGCGCAACTCGACAAGACTCGCCGCGGTTTTCGCGTCGAGGAGGTCGCCCAGGCACGTGCGACCGTCGCACAGCGCGAGGCGGACCTGGAGAACGCGCGCGTGACGCTCACGCGGCAGGAGCAGCTGGTGGCGGCCGGCCTCGTCACGCACCAGCAGATCGACGATGCACAAATGCGGGTGCAAATGACCGAGGCCGCACTCGCTGCCGCGCACGGTCAGCTCACGCTCGAATTGCATGGCTCGCGCATCGAGGACATCGAGGCGCAGGAGGCATTGCTGGCCGCGGCCCGGGCGCGCCTGGAGAAGGCGCAGACTGCACTCGCGGATGCGACGCTCCTCGCACCGAGCAGCGGCATCATCTCGGTGCGTGCCCGCGAGCTCGGCGCCATCGTGCAGGCGGGCCAGACGGTCTATACGCTGACGCTCAACGACCCGGTGTGGATCCGGGCCTACGTGCCGCAGCCGCGGCTCGGGCGCATCAAGCCCGGCATGTCGGTCAAGGTGACCACCGACTCGATGCCCGGTAAGCAGTACCAGGGCACGGTCGGCTTTATCGCGCCCGCAGCCGAGTTCACCCCCAAGACCGTGCAGACGGAGCAGGTGCGCGACGACCTGGTGTATCGCATCCGGGTGATCGCGAGCGATCCTGACGACGTCTTCCGCCAGGGCATGCCGGTCACGGTGCTCATCGCCGCGCTCCCCGCGGCCGCGCGCTGAGCCTGACGGACGCGCACAGCTCATGAGTGCGCCCGCCCCGAGCACGACCGCTGCACCGCCGCCGATGTCACCGGCAGCGACGGTGAGTGCGCTGGTGAAGAGCTTCGGTGCGACGCGCGCCCTCGATGGCATCAGCGCGCAGCTGCCGGCCGGAAAAATCCTCGGGCTCCTCGGCCCGGACGGCGCCGGCAAGACGACACTCATTCGCCTGCTGGCCGGGCTCATGGAGCCGACCGCCGGATCAGTGGAAGTGCTCGGGCGCAGGCCCAGTGCGGAAGGAGGCACCGCGCAGGCCGAGACCGGCTACATGCCGCAGCGCTTCGGGCTTTACGAGGACCTGTCGGTGCTCGACAACCTCACCCTGTACGCCAACCTGCGCGCGCTCGATGCGGCCGAGCGTGAGCAGCGCTTCGCGCAGCTGCTGCGCTTCACGGACCTCGCCTCCTTCACCGGGCGGCTCGCTGGGCAGCTCTCTGGCGGGATGAAGCAGAAGCTCGGGTTGGCGTGTGCGTTGCTCGGTCGCCCGCGCCTGCTGCTGCTCGATGAGCCGGGCGTGGGCGTCGATCCGCTCTCGCGGCGCGAGCTGTGGCGGATGGTGAGCGAGCTCGTGTCAGGTGGCGTCACCGTGCTGTGGTCGACGGCGTACCTGGAGGAGGCCGAGCGCTGTGCCTACATCTGGCTGCTCGATGCGGGACGGCTGTTGTACGACGGGCCGCCGCAGGAGCTGAGCGCGCGCGCGCGCGGACGCGTGTTCCGGCGCCGCGCGGGCCCCGGGGAAGCGCGGCGCATCGCGGAGGAGGAGCTCGCACGGCCTGCGGTGCTCGATGCGGTGATCCAGGGCGCGAGCGTGCGCGTGGTGGCGAAGACTGACAGTGCGCAGATTTTCCAGGACTCGCGCTACCAGCCGGTGCCGCCGCGACTCGAGGATGCCTACGTCGAGCTGCTCGGTGGCGCGCGCAAGGGCGAGAGTCTGCTTGCGCGCGGCTGGCCGGACCGTGCGTCGGCTCGCGGGCCAGAGGCTGGGCCTGGGAAGGATGACGTGCTGGTACACGCCGAGGCGCTGACACGTCGCTTCGGAGACTTCGTAGCTGCCGATCATGTCGGCTTCGAAGTCCGCGCCGGGGAGATCTACGGCCTCCTCGGGCCGAACGGCGCCGGCAAGTCCACGACCTTCCGCATGCTATGCGGGCTGCTCAAGCCCACCTCGGGCGATGCGAGCGTTTCCGGCGTGAACCTGTTGCACGCCGCGAGCCGTGCCCGCGCGCGCCTCGGTTACATGGCACAGAAATTCTCGCTCTACGGTGACTTGTCAGTGGCCCAGAACCTGGAGTATTTCGCCGACATCTACGGGCTCGCGCGCGCCGCCAAGCGCGAGCGTGTGCCGGCGATGATCGAGATGTTCGAGCTCGCGCCGCACCTGCACAGCAACGCTGCGCTCCTGCCGCTCGGGTTCAAGCAGCGCCTGGCGCTCGCCTGCGCGACGCTGCACGCACCGCGCGTACTGTTCCTCGACGAGCCGACGAGCGGCGTCGACCCGCTGATGCGGCGCGAGTTCTGGCATCACATCAACGCCATCACCACGCGCGGGGTGGCGGTGGTTGTGACCACGCACTTCATGGATGAAGCGGAGTATTGCGATCGCATCGGCCTCATCTGGCGCGGCCGCAAGATCGCCGAGGGCACCCCCGATGAGCTCAAGGCGAGCGCGCGCAGCGCGCAGCACCCGGAGCCGACGCTGGAAGATGCCTTCATCGCGCTCATCGAAGGGGAGGCCGCATGAACGGCCGCTTCCCGCGGGCGCATTCCTGGTGGCAGCAGCTCGCTGCCGTGATGATCAAGGAGGCCAAACAGGTCGTGCGCGACCCCTCGAGCTGGATCATCGCGGTGGTGCTGCCGCTCACCTTCCTGTTCCTGTTCGGGTACGGCATCTCCCTCGACACGACCGTGGTGAAGATCGCGGTGGTACGCGAAGACGACAGCCGCGACGCGCAGGACTTTGCCGCCGCGCTCACGAGCTCGAGGTGGTTCCTGGTCGTGCCGGCACTCGACCGCCGCAGCGGGGAACGTCTGCTGCAGGACCAGAGCGTCAAGGCGGTGGTAATCATCCCCGCGCAGTTCGGACGGTTCATGCACGCGCAGACCACCAGCGCACAGGTGCAGGTGCTGGTCGATGGCGCGGAGCCCAACACCGCCAACTTCGTGCACGGCTACGTGAACGCGATCTGGAGTGATTTCCTCGCCTCGCGAGCGCGGCAGCAGGGCAAGGGTCTGACGCCGCCGGTCGATGTCGAGGTGCGCTACTGGTACAACGCCAATGCCGAAAGCCGCTGGTTCCTCATCCCGGGCTCCATGACCGTCATCATGACGCTGCTCGGGACACTGCTCACCTCGCTGGTGATCGCGCGCGAGTGGGAACGCGGCACGCTCGAGGCGCTGTATGCCACCCCGCTCACGCGCGGCCAGATCCTGATCGGCAAGACCCTGCCGTACTTCCTGCTGGCAATGGTGTCGATGCTGGTGTGCGTGCTCACCGCGCTCATCCTGTTCCACCTGCCGCTGCGCGGCTCGCTGCTCGCGCTTGCCCTCGTGTCCGCGGTGTTCCTGGTGCCGGCGCTCGGCCAGGGCCTGCTGATCTCGGTGACCATGAAGTCGCAGATGGCCGCGGCGCAGCTCGGGCTGATGACCGGCTTCATGCCGGCCATGATGCTCTCGGGTTTCCTGTTCGATATTCACTCGATGCCGGCGTGGCTGCGGCTCATCACCCTTGCGATTCCCGCGCGCTACATGAACATCTCGCTGCAGACCGTGTTTCTCGCCGGCGATATCTGGGCAGTGCTTCTTCCCAACATGCTGTTCATGCTGGCGGTGGGAGCCGTGTTTTTCGGCCTCTCGTGGTGGCGGCTGCACAAGCGGCTCGACTGAGGTGTAGCCATGCTGCAGCGGCTGCTCGCCATCATCCGCAAGGAGCTCATCACCATGCTGCGCGACCCGCGTGCGCGCTGGACGCTGATCGTGCCGCCGACGCTGCAGCTGTTCATTTTTTCCTTCGCCGCGACCATGGAAGTGAAGAACATCGATTTGGGCGTAGTCGATCTCGACCGCGGTCCCTACGCTGCGGACATCGAGCAACGGCTGCGCGGTTCGCCGAGCTTCACCTCGCTGCCGCACTACGAGAGCCTCGCGGCAGCGCGCGCGGCCTTGGAGCGCGAGCGGGTCATCGGGATCCTCGTGCTGCAGAGCGGGTTCTCCGCGGATCTCGCCGCCGGGCGGCCGGCGACCGCTCAGCTGCTGCTCGATGGACGCCGCTCGAACGCTGCGCAGATCGCCGCGCAGTACGTCACGCTGATCGTTGCCGCCGAGGGCGTCAATCTCACCGGGGTCACCGACGCGGGCGCGGCAGAGCCGGTGAACGGCACGCCCGCGCCCAATGCCGAGGTGTTGGTCACCAACTGGTTCAATCCCAACCTCGATTATCGCTGGTACATGCTGCCGAATCTCGTCGGCATGCTGAGCCTCGGCGTGGCGCTCATGATCACGGCACTGTCGGTGGCGCGCGAACGCGAGCTCGGGACCTTCGACCAGACGCTGGTGTCGCCGGCTACCCCGACTGAGATCGCACTCGGCAAGCTCCTGCCGCCACTCTTCGTGGCGGTCGTGCAGGCGACGCTGTACATCCTGATCGTGACGCTGCTCTATAAAGTACCGTTCCGCGGGAGTCTGCCGGTGTTCTACGCCGCGGTGCTGGCATTCGCCGCGGCCTGCGCCGGTGTCGGCCTGTGCGTCTCGTCCCTGGTCCGCACCCAGCAGCAGGCGTTCCTCGGCGCCTTTGCGCTGCTGCTGCCGTTCTCACTGCTGTCGGGGTTTGCCACGCCGGTGGAGAACATGCCCTGGTGGCTGCAGTTCATCACCACCATCAACCCGCTCGCCCACATGCTGCGCCTGATGCAGGGGCTGTTCCTCAAAGGGGCGTCGCTCGGCTCCATGACACAGGAGCTCGAATGGCTGCTAGAGATCGCACTGTGCACGACCGTTGCGTCCGTGCTGCTCTTCAGCAGAAAGGCCGCCTGACACGGCGATTGCGGCGGTGACCAGCGCTGCGCATTGGCTAAAATAGCGCGCCCTCACGAAGGACCCACGAGCGAAGGACCCACGAGCATGCGCAAGGTCGGCGGCGGCGCCCTGCTGTTCATTTTCATCCTGGTGCTGGTCGACTCGATCGGCTTCGGCATCATTCTGCCGGTGCTGCCGCGGCTGATCATGCAGCTCACCGGGGTCGGCATCGAGCGCGCGGCGCGCTACGGGGGCTGGCTGTCGTTCGTGTATGCGCTGATGCAGTTCTTCTGCGCGCCGGTGCTCGGCAACCTGAGCGACGCGCTCGGCCGCCGGCCGGTGCTGCTGTTCGCGGTGCTGGTATTGGGCGTCGACTATCTCATCATGGGCATGGCTCCGGTCATCGCGTGGTTGTTCATCGGCCGCGCGCTCGCGGGCGTTGCGGGCGCGTCCTTCACACCCGCCTATGCCTACGTTGCGGACATCACCCCGCCTGAGCGCCGCGCGCAGAGTTTCGGTCTCATGGGCGCGGCGTTTGGCATCGGTTTCATCCTCGGGCCGGCGATCGGCGGATTGCTCGGTACTTTCGGTCCGCGCGCGCCGTTTTTCACCGCCGGTATCATCGCGCTCGCCAACGCGACCCTCGGCTACTTCGCGCTGCCCGAATCGCTTGCGCCCGAGAAGCGCCGCCCGTTCCACTGGGTGCGCGCCAACCCGCTCGGCACCCTCACGCACATGCGTCGCTACCCGGTGGTGCTGCTCACATTGGGGGCGCTCCTCCTGTGGCAGACTGCGCATCAGGTTCTGCCGAGCACGTGGGCCTTCTACACCATCTCCAAGTTCCACTGGACGAGCTCGCAGGTCGGCTATTCGCTTGCGTTCGTCGGTCTGGTGATGGCGGTAGCGCAAGGCGCGCTCACAAGGGTGTTGATTCCGTGGCTGGGCGGCGAGCGGCGCGCGGCGATCGCCGGCATGGGCGCAGCGCTGCTTGCCTACATCGGCTACGCGCTCGCGACCGAGGGTTGGATGATGTACGTGGTGGGACTCTCCACCTTCCTGTTTGCGCTCACTTACCCCTCGATGAATGCGATCGCCTCGCGGCAGATCCCGGCAAACGCCCAGGGCGAGCTGCAGGGGGCGGTCGCCTCGCTCTACAGCCTGAGCGCCATCATCGGGCCGCCGCTGATGACTCAGATCCTCAGCCGCTTCTCCGAGCCAAAGGGAAAAGTGTACGTCCCCGGAGCGGCTTTTCTCGCCGCAGGAGTGCTCACGATTGGCTGCGCGGTGCTGTTCCTGCGGGCACTGCGGCTGACGCCGCAGCCGCTCGCCGTACACAACCCAGCCGCCGCATCCGAGGTGTAAATGTCGCCGCGAACCGTCGCCGGCTTGCTCGTGCTCGTGTTGCTGGGTTTCGCAGCCGCCCACGCGGCCGCACCGCAGTTGACCGAGCCGGCATCCTCAGCGCGTGTTGCCCGCGAGACTCTGCCGCCTATCGGTCACGTGTTCGTGCTGCTGCTCGAGAATCAGTCCTACGGCGTGACCTTCGGCAGCCGCTCCCCGGCGTCCTACCTCGCGCGCACCCTGCCGGCGCGCGGCGCACTGCTCACCCACTACTACGCGATCGGGCACGCGAGCCTCGGAAACTACATCGCGCTCATCAGCGGGCAGGCACCCAACATCGCGACGCAGCTCGACTGCTCGAGCTACGAAGATTTTCGCGCAAGCGCCCCGGCACTCGATGGGCATGGCCAGTTGCACGGATCCGGCTGCGTCTACCCGCGCAGCGTCACATCGCTCCCTGATCAGCTCGAGGCCGCCGGACTCACCTGGCGGGCCTACATGGAGGACATGGGCAAGAACCCAGCGCGCGAGCCGGCGACCTGCGGGCACGTGCGGCTCGGCGCACCGGAGACCACCAACCTGGCGAGCGGCGGGGATCAGTACGCCGCCAAGCACAACCCCTTCGTCTACTTCCATTCCATCATCGATGATCAGGCGCGCTGCGACGGCCATGTGGTGAATCTCGAGCGCCTGCCGCAGGACCTCGCCAGCGCCTCGACGACTGCGAACTACGCCTTCATCACCCCCAATCTCTGCAGCGATGGTCACGATGTGCATTGCATCGACGGCCGCACCGGAGGACTCGCGGCCATCGACCTGTTCCTGCGTCACTGGGTGCCACTCATCGAGGCAGCGCCCGCGTTCGTGGCCGACGGTGTGCTCATCATCACCTTCGATGAATCGGACGGGGCGGGTGGTGAGGGCTCGAGCGCCTGCTGCGCGGAGAGAGCGCTCCCCGGCGCGCGCTTCCAGCCAGGCTTCAGCGGACCAGGCGGCGGACGCGTCGGGGCGATCGTGCTGTCGAAGTTCGTGAAGCCTGGCACCGTGTCCGCCGTCCCGTACAACCATTACTCGCTGCTGCGCACGGTGGAGGCGATCTTCGGTCTGCCGTATCTCGGTTACGCGGCGGAAAAGAACCTGCGGGTGTTCGGCGCGGATGTGTTCAGCGCCGCGCCGCCAGTGCCCTGAGCCGTCTGCGCACGGGAGTCGCCGCTCCCCGCAGTGGGTGCGGGTGTCAGGCAGGTAACGCGCTAATTCTCGCGCCGTTGCGCGGGCCCCGGCACGGCCCCCGCGCCAGACGCCGGTGCGGGCGCATCGAGTTTCTCGCCCATCAGGCGACGCACGGCGACATAACACACCGGGATCAAGAGGACCCCGAGCAGCGCAGCGCTCAGCATCCCGCCCACCACCCCGGTGCCGATGGCATGGCGCGCATTGGCGCCCGCGCCGGTCGAGACCACCATCGGGAAGACCCCCAGGATGAACGCAAACGAGGTCATGAGGATCGGACGGAAGCGCAGCCGTGCCGCCTCCAGCACGCCCTGATGCAGGCTCTTGCCCGCGCGCTGGGCGGTGATGGCGAACTCGACGATCAGGATCGCATTCTTCGCCGAGAGTCCGATGATCGTGATGAGTCCCACCTTGAAGAACACGTCATTCGGCAGCCCACGCAGCAGCGCCGCGATCGCCGTGCCGATGAGTCCCACTGGCACCGCCATCAGCACCGCCGCGGGGACGCTCCAGCTCTCGTAGAGCGCCGCGAGGCACAGGTACACCACGAGGATCGACAGCGCGAACAGCATCGGTGCCTGGGCACCGGAGATCAGCTCCTGCAGCGACTGGCCGGCCCAGTCATTGCCGATGCCGCGCGGCAGACTCTGGTTGACGATCTTTTGCATGGCCTGCATGGCCTGCCCGGAGCTGCGGCCCGGGGCGTTGTTGCCGGTGATCTCCACCGCGGCGTAGCCGTTGAAGCGGGTGAGCGAGGGAGAGCCCATGACCCAGTCGGCGCGCACGAAGTTCGCGAGCGGGATCATGCTGCCGCCGGCGCCCGCCACGTAAAAGTGACCGAGCGCCTCCGGCGTCATGCGCCAGGGGGAATCCGCCTGCAACAGCACGCGCAGCACTCGCCCCTGGTAGATGAAATCGTTGGCATACACCGGCGCCAGCATCAGCTGCAGCGCCGTGTAGACATCGCTTGCCGAGAGTCCCATCGACTGCGCCTGCACGCGATCGACGGTCAGCTGCAACTGCGGGGCAGGCGGCAGCAGGTTGGCACGCACGCCACTCAGGGTGCCCTTGTCGGCGGCGGCCTTCGCGAGCAGTGTCTCCTGCGCGGAGGTCAGCAGCTCGCGCCCGAGCCCGCCGCGATCTTCGAGGTAGAAATCGAAGCCGCCGAAAAAGCCGAGTCCCCGCACGGTGGGCAGGTTGAGCACGTACACCCGGGCGTCGTGGATCTCGCGCGACAGCGTGGAGTTCGCCCAGGCGATGAACTGTGCCGCGCTGTCCGGACGGTGGTCCCAGGGCTTGAGGTGTACGAACGCGCGGCCGGCATTCTCGCCCGTACCGGTGAAACTCGAGCCGACGATGAGGAACGCATAGTCCATATCCGGGCTGCGCCCGATACTGGCGTTGATGTGCTGCATCACCTCGCGGGTGCGCGGCAGGTTGGCGCCGGCCGGCAGCTGCACGTCGATGAGCGCGTAGCCCTGATCCTCATCGGGCACGAAGCTCCCCGGGAGCTTGATGAACAGCAGCGTCCCCACCGCAAGCATTACCGCGAAGCCCGCCATCCAGCGCGGTACATGGCCGACGGACTGGTACACCCGATGGACGTAGGTGGCGCGCGTGGTCTCGAACGCGCGATTGAACCAGTTGAAGACTGCGTTGCCTTTCAGGTGCTCGGGCCGCAAGAGCGATGCGCACAACGCCGGCGTGAACGACAGTGCGAGCAGCGCCGAGAATCCCATCGACAGCGCGATGGTGAGCGCGAACTGCCGGTAGATCACTCCGGTGCTGCCGCTCTGCAGCGCGCTCGGAATGAATACCGCGGCGAGCACGGAAGTGATCGCCACGATCGCGCCGGTGATCTGCTGCATCGCCTTGCGCGTCGCCTCCTTTGGCGGCAGGTGCTCCTCGCGCATGATGCGATCGACCGCCTCCACCACGACGATGGCATCGTCGACGACGATGCCGATGGCGAGCACCATCGCGAACAGCGACAGCTGGTTGATCGAGAAGCCGACCACGTACATACCGATGAGCGTGCCGAGCAGCGCCGAAGGCACCACCAGCGTCGGGATGAGCGTCGCGCGGAAATTCTGCAGGAACACCAGCATCACCAGGAACACCAGCACTACCGCCTCGATGAGCGTGATGAGGACCTCGCGGATCGCGACCCTGATGAAGGGCGTTGAGTCCCACGCCCAGACCCACTTCACTCCCGCCGGAAAGCTCCCCTGTATGGCGTTCATTCTCTCGGTGACCGCCTTGGAGACCTCCAGTGCATTGGCCTCGGGAGCAAGCTGGATGCCGAAGGCTGCGATCGGCGTCGTGCCGATACTGGTCTCGAAGCCATACTGCGCGGCGCCGAGTGAGACGCGCGCCACGTCCTTGAGGCGCACCGAGGCGCCGTTCGACTCGGTGCGCAGCAGAATCTGCTCGAACTGCTCCGGCGAGGTGAAGCGTCCCTCCGCGGTCACCGTGGCGGTGGTGGTCTGCTCACGCAGCGCCGGCCAGGCTCCGATGGAGCCGGAGGCGAACTGCGCATTCTGGGACTGCACCGCCGCGAGCACCGCGGAGGCCGAGAGGCTGTAGGCCTTGAGCTTGTCGGCATCGAGCCAGATGCGCATGGCGTACTCGGAGCCGAACTGCACGGCGGCACCGACCCCGGGAACGCGCTGGATCGTATCGAGCACGCGGGAAGCGACGATGTTGTTGAGCTCCTCGGCGCTCGGGCCGCCCGGCGCCGACACCAAACCGATGCCGCCGAGGAACCCCGCGGCGACCTTGGCGATGCGTATTCCCTGCTGGTTCACCTCCGCTGGCAGGCGCGGCTCGGCGAGCGATACTCGGTTCTGCGTCTGCACGGCCGCGATGTCGGGGTTGCTGCCGCTTTCGAAGGTCAGGGTGATGGTCGAGGAGCCGTCGGAGGCGGATTGAGAAGTGAAGTAGAGGAGATTGTCGATCCCGGTGAGCTGCTGCTCGATCACCTGCGTCACGGTCGTTTCCACCGTCGCCGCATTCGCACCCGGGTAGGACGCGGTGATCGCGACCTGCGGCGGAGCGATGGCGGGGTAGGCCTCGCTCGGTAGCCGCAGCAGCGCGAGTACGCCCCCGAGTGCAATCAGGATCGCGAGCACCCACGCAAACACCGGACGGTCGATGAAGAACTGCGGCATGAGGACTAACGCGCGGTGGCAGCGGCACGCGCGGCGATGTCCGCGGCATCGGCGGAATCCGCAGGCAGCCCCACGGCGGGCACCGCGGCCACCGTGGCGCCAGGACGCGCGCTTTGCGTGCCGGAGACGATGACGCGATCACCGTCGGCGAGCCCCGCGGTCACGATCCAGTTCGCTCCCTCGAGGGCCTCGACGGTCACGCGCTTCTGCACCACCTTGTCGTCGGCACCGGCGACGAGTGCATACGGACCCTTGGCATCGCGTTGCAGACCCGCCTGCGGCACGAGAAAAGCGCGATTCACCTCGGCAGACGTGAGCCGCACGCCGACGAACATTCCCGGCAGCAGCTGATGCTCGGTGTTGGGAATGATGCCGCGCAGCGCGACCGCGCCGGTGGCGGGATCGACGCTCACATCGAGGAAGTCGAGCGTGCCGCGGTGCGCATAGGGCGTGCCGTCAGGGAGTGTGAGCTGCACGCTGACCTGGTTGCCGCGCGCGAGCGTGACGTTGCCCGCCGCCTGCGCCCGCCGCAGCCGCTCGATGTCAACCGCGGGCTCATCGAAGTTGACGTAGATCGGGTCGATCTGCTCGACGGTGGTGAGCAGTGTCGCAGTGCCCTGTCCGACCAGCGCACCCTCGGTGACCCCCTGCTGTCCGGCGCGTCCGGAGATCGGCGCAGTCACCGTGGCGTAACCGAGGTTGATGCGGGCGGTGCCGACTGCCGCCTTCGCCTGTTCCACCGCCGCGGCGGTCGAGCGCTCGGTGGCCTCGGCGTTGTCGAGGTCCGAGCGCGATACCAGGCCGCTCGGCGCGAGCTCGCGCGTGCGCTGCGCAGCGATGTGCGCGTTGGTGGCGCTGGCCTGCGCCTGCGCGAGCGCGGCGAGGGCGCCATCGAGCGCCGAACGTAGCGGCGCCGGATCGATCTGGAACAGCGGCTGTCCCGCCCTGACGTCGGAGCCTTCGACGTACACTCGCTTCAGCAGCACGCCAGCGACGCGCGCGCGCACGTCCGCGGAGCGCGTGGCCGACAGCCGCCCGACGAGGTTGCGCGTCAGCGGCACCGGCTGCGCATGCACCACCACGACTGCGACCTGCGCCGGTGGCGGTGCGGGCGGCGGCTGCGAGCGTGCGCAGGCGCCGAGCAGCAGCAGGAGCGACGCGCACGCGAGCGCTCGATACGTGCACGAGGCGAGCCTCACGGATCGGCGCGGTGGCAAGCGGCCCCTTTCACTGGACAGATAGTTGCCAAGGCAGTATTATCGCCGGCAGTAATTCCCGCAGCAGTCATTAGGATAGCAAGCCGCGCCCATGAGCCGCAGGGCACTCGGCGGAGCTGAGCCGCATGTCGCCGCGCAACCCGCGGAAGCGGGTTTGAGCGTCGGTCAGCTCATGGGCAGCGCGCGCGCTTCGCTCCTCAACACGCTCGATGCAGAGCTCGAGCGCTTCGGGCTCAACAGCACGCATTTCCTCGTGCTCAAGCACCTCGGCGAGGGCGCGGCGCGCACCGCCGGCGACCTCTGCCGCCTCAACCGCTACGACACCGGCGCCATGACGCGCATCGTCGATCGGCTCGAGGAAAAGGGCCTGGTGCGCCGTGAGCGCGGCCGCGAGGATCGCCGCGTGGTGTTCCTGCGTCTCGCACCCGCGGGAAGGACGCTGCTGCCGCGCCTCATGGCGGTCGGAACGCGCGTCGTCGAAGCGCATCTGGCTGGCTTCAGCACAAACGAGATCGAAGCCTTCAAGGGATACCTCCACCGGATGATCGATAACGGACAGTCGCGGGGGGACAATCAGCGGTCGGCTTCGGGCGGAAGGACATGAGCACGCGTTTCCTGCTGCTGGCGCCGTTGCTGGCGCTGGCGCTCTCGGGTTGCGTCGATCGCGGCGGCTGGCAGCCGACTCCACGGCTCGCGTCGCAGAAGCTCGAGCTCGGGCGCACGGTGGCGGATGCGCAAGTCGAGCCTTCCGCCTGGCCCGCGGATGGCTGGTGGCGGCGTTACGGCGATCCGCAGCTCGATGCACTCATCGACGAGGCGCTCGCCGGGAGTCCGAGCCTCGCGACGGCGCAGGCGCGGCTGCGCGCTGCACAGGCGCAGGCCGTTACCGCGCGCGCCGCCCGCCTGCCGGCGACCACGGTGAGCGCGCAGGCCGATCGCCAGCGCTACCCCGAGGACTACCTGTTCCCGCCGCCATTCGCCGGCGGTTATGTCAATAACGGGCGCGCGGCGCTCGACTTCGGCTGGGATCTGGATTTCTGGGGACGCAACCGCGCGTTGCTGGCGGCGGCGCGCTCGGGCGTCGCGGCGGCGGAGGCCGACCGCGCGGCGGCGCGCCTGGCGCTCGCCGTGGCGGTGGTGCAGGCCTACATTCAGCTCGATCTGCAGTACGCGCTGCTCGATGTCACGAACGACAACCTGAAGCAGCAGCAATCCATCCTCGAGCTCACACAACAGCGCGTGAGCGCCGGGCTGGAAAACAGCGCGCGCGTGAAACAGTCGGAGGGCCAAGTCGCCCTCACTCGCGTCGGGGTGGCGTATGTCGAAGCCGGTATCGAGCTGGCGCGCAATCAGCTTGCGGATCTTGCCGGCGCGGGGCCCGACCGCGGAGCCCAGCTGCGGCGGCCGCAACTCGCGCGGCCTGTTGCGATTGCGCTGCCATCGGTGTTGCCGGCGGACCTGCTCGGACGGCGACCGGACGTCGCGGCGGCGCGCGCGCAGGTCGAGTCGGCGGGCTACGCGGCGAAGGCGGCCGAGGCTGACTTCTACCCGAACGTGAATCTCACGGCATTCGCCGGCTTCCAGAGCATCGACCTCTCGCAGGTCTTCGAGCCAGCCAACCGCATCCTCGGTGCCGGCGCTGCGGTGTCGCTGCCGGTGTTCAACCGCGGCGCCCTGCGCGGCGCACTGCTCGCACGCCAGGCGGGGGTGGATCAGTCGGTGGCGCAGTACAACCAGACGCTGCTCGATGCGGTGCGCGAGGTGGCGGACGTGGTCACGAACTGGCGCGCCCTCGAGCGCGAGACGCGCGAGCAGCAGATAGCGCTCGAGGACGCGCAGCGCTCCTACGATCTCACCACCGAGCGCTACCGCGCCGGGCTCGACAACTACCTGAGCGTGCTCTCGAGTCAGAACCAGGTGCTCACCGCCCAGGGGCTGGGCGCCGAGCTCGAGGCGCGACGTCTCACCTTCAGCGTCGACCTGGTGCGTGCACTTGGTGGCGGCTACCTGTCCCCCAGGGGCTGAACCGTGGATGTCTCGGTCAAAACCGCCCCATCACCCCCCGCACGTCTGCTGCCGGATCGCCGCCGCCGTTGGCTGGTGGCGCTCGGCGCTGTGATCGCTCTCATAGCACTGGTATGGCTCGGATGGTGGCTGCTGTACGCGAGGCTGTACGAGAGCACCGATGACGCCTACGTGGCGGGCGACATGGTGAATGTCATGTCGCAGGTGAGCGGCACCGTGGTCTCGATCGGTGCGGACGAGACCGACCTCGTCGAGGCGGGCCAGGAGCTCGTGCGTCTCGACGCGACCGATGCGCGCATTGCGCTGCAGGACGCCGAGCAGCAGCTCGCGCGCACCGTGCGCCAGACGCGCACCGTCTTCGCCACGCGCGATCAGCTGCGCGCCGTGGCCGATCAGCGCCGCGCGGACCTCGCGCGTGCGCAGTCGGACTTCAATCGCCGCAAGAACCTCGCCGCAAGCGGTGCGGTCTCGGGTGAGGAGCTCGGTCACGCGCAGGACGCACTCAAGGCTGCTCGCGATGCACTCATCGCCGCGGAGAAGAATCTCGCGGCCAGCAGCGCACTCGTGGGGCGCACGGGGGTTGCAGACAATCCCGACGTGCGCGCTGCTGCCACGCAGGTCGAGCGCGCGTGGCTCGCGCTGGTACGCACCAGCGTGCACGCGCCGGTGACCGGTTACGTGGCCCGGCGAACTGTGCAGCTCGGCGAGCGTATCTCGCCCGGCGCGCCGCTCATCGCCATCGTGCCGCTCGGCCGCCTGTGGCTCGAGGCCAACTTCCGTGAGGGGCAGCTGCGGCGCATGCGCATCGGCCAGGCGGCGAGCGTGGTCGCGGACCTCTACGGCGGCCACGTGACCTATCACGGCCGCATCGCCGGCCTCGGCATGGGCACGGGCTCAGCCTTTGCGCTGCTGCCGGCGCAGAACGCCACGGGCAACTGGATCAAGGTCGTTCAGCGGGTGCCGGTGCGCATCGAACTCGAGCCGCGCGAGCTCGCCGCACATCCGCTGCGCATCGGGCTCTCGACGGTCGTCACCGTCGACCTGCGCGACACCTCAGGAGCGCAGCTCGCGCAGACTGCGCGTCAACAGCCGGTGCTCGCGACGCGCGCCTTCGACATCGATCGCAGCGAGATCCGCACCCGTATCGAGCAGATCATCGGGGAGAACATCGGCGAAAGCGCCACGCCGTCCACACCGTGACTTCGAGCGGCGTAAGCGGCCTTCCGATGGCTGCTCGGAGCGCCGTCTCAGTTCGGGCGCGAGAGGATGTGCAGGTCAGTCAGGCTTGAGGTAGCACAGCGGCAACGCCGTCGTGTGCTTGAGGGTCTCGAGCGCGAAGCTCGCACTCACATCCTGGAAATCCACCGCCGAGATCAGCCGCTTGTACACCACATCGTAGGCGTCGATGTCCGGTACCACGATGCGGATGAGATAGTCGACATCGCCACTCATGCGGTGAATCTCGGTCACTTCCGGGATGTCACGCACCGCGTGCACAAACTTCTCGAACCACGCCTCGCTGTGATTGCCGGTCTTCAGCGTCACGAACACGGTGGTGCCGACATTCAAAGCGCGCGCATCGAGCAGCGTCACGGTCTGACGGATGACACCCGCTTCGCGCAGCTTCTGTATCCGCCGCCAGCAGGGTGCCTTGGAGAGTCCTACGCGGTCGGCTATCTCGGCCGCGGTCAGCTCGCCGTTGTGCTGGAGCAGGTCCAGGATTTTCGCGTCCAGCTTATCCATTGAAACAAAGATCCGCGCTTACCCATGGACGCGCAACATTGTTGCGCAGTCCGTTCCTCTTTGCCATGTCTTTGCAACCGCGTAGCGCCCCGCCAGCGCTAAACTGACGGGAGTGAATTTGATTCGCGCCTTCACCGAGCACCCCGCCTCAGTCGGGGAGAGCTACACCGAGCACCTGTTCAGGGCCATGTGCTTCGGCATGCGTATGGTGTTTGCCGGAGTCGCGTGCCTGCTGCACGGCGTGCTGCCGTTCCTGTTCGTGCGCACGGGCAGCCGCGCGATAGCCGAGTTGAACGACCGCCTGGTCCTCAACCGGCGCGTCGGGCTGCACGAGATCCCGGGCGAGAAACGGCTGCCGCTGTAGCCGTGGGGCTGCGGCGGGCGCTGGCTCCCGGCTGGATCGCGCTGCGGCAGGCGGCGCCAGGCCTTGCTCTCGCGGTCGGGCTTGCGGCGCTCGCTCGTGTGCTGGCGCACGCGCTCGCGCTCGGTATCGGCGGCCTGCCGAAGTTCCCCCTGAGTCCCGTGATGTGCGCCGTGCTCCTCGGCATGCTGTGGCGCAACAGCGTAGGCGTTCCCGGCTGGGCTACGCGCGGGCTCGAGTGGGCGATGCATCGCCTGCTGCGCGTTGGCATCGCGCTCGTTGGCCTGCGCCTGACGTTGGCCGGCGCCACGGCGATCGCCATCACGGCGGTCCCCGTCGCCCTCTGCTGCCTGACGGTGGCGCTGCTCGCGGGCGTTGCCATCGCGCGCGTGCTCACGGTGCCGCATCGACTGGGTCTGCTGCTCGCGATCGGCACGGCGGTTTGCGGCTGTACCGCCGTGGTAGCCGTGTCGCCGGTCATCCGGGCGCGCCACGCGGAGACTGCCTTTGCCGTGACCTGCGTGGTGCTCTTCGGCTGCATCGCCATGCTGTGCTATCCGTGGGTGGCCGGGCATTTCCTCGCCGCATCGCCCGTGCACGCCGGCATCTTTCTCGGCACTGCGATCCACGACACCTCGCAGGTGATCGGTGCGGCGCTCATCTATTCGCAGCAGGCGGCTGCTCCCGCGGCACTCGCCGCCGCGAGCGTCGCCAAGCTGCTGCGTAACCTTTCGATCGCCGTGCTCGTTCCCGCCGCAGCCTGGTGGGCGCAGCGTCAGGAGGGAATTGCCGCGGAGACGCCAGCGGCAGGTGCGCGGGAGACAACTGCCTCCACGCCGGTGGCGCGGACGCGGCCGCCGGTCATTCCCTTCTTCGTGCTCGCGTTCATCGGCTTCATCATGGTCCGCACGGTGGGTGATGCCCTCTATGGCACCGCAACCTCGTGGTGGCCGGCAATCGTCAACACCGGGTATACCGCCTCCGACCTGTTCCTCACCTGCGGCATGACGGCGGTGGGCCTGTCGGTATCCTTCACCGACATGTGGCGCATAGGGTGGCGCCCGCTCGCGGCCGGCTTCGTGGTCGCGACACTCGTGGGTTGCTGCAGCCTGCTGCTCACCTGTGGGATGGTGCACTTCCTGACCTGAGTCAGAACGCACGCTACACTCACGGTGCGTACCGGGGCGCTGCCGTGTGCAACGGCGCGGCGGGAGCCACGCGAGGGGAGCGAGGACGATGGCGAAGTCACGACCGAAAGCATCACGGCGCGCAGCCGAGGAGGCGGTGCGCACGCTGCTCAGTTGGGCAGGGGAGGATCCCAACCGCGAAGGATTGCGCGATACCCCGCAACGCGTCGTGGACGCCTACCGCGACTGGTTCTCCGGCTACCAGATCGATCCGGCCGCCTACCTGCGGCGCACTTTCGAGGAAGTCGGCGGCTACGACGAGGTGATCGTCCTGCGCGACATCTCCTTCGAGTCGCACTGCGAGCATCACATGGCGCCCATCATTGGCCGCGTGCACATCGGCTACCTGCCCGCCGACAAAGTCGTCGGCATCAGCAAGCTGGTGCGCGTGGTGGACGGTTACGCCCGGCGATTCCAGGTGCAGGAGAACCTCACCGCACAGATCGCCGACTGCATCACCGAGGTGCTTCGGCCACGGGGAGTCGGCGTGGTCGTGGACGCGGTGCATGAGTGCATGACGACCCGCGGCGTGCACAAGCGCGGCGTGTCCATGGTCACGAGCCGCATGACCGGGACCTTCCGCAGCGATGCACGCACCCGCACGGAATTCCTGAGCTTCATCGGCATCTCGCGCACACACGAGGTGTAGCGGCGGCGCCGCGTACTCGCCGCCGCCTCAAGAGTCAGGCCAACGCGTGGCGTTCTTCGGGAATCCGGGACGCTGAACGCGTACGACACAGAAGCGCTGGCCCGTGGGCGCCTGCATCACGACCCAGTGCGGGAGGCGCCCGACTACCTTGGCGCCGAGTTTCTCCAGGCGCGCTACCTCGGCCGGGATGTCGTCGGTCTCGATATCGAGGTGCACCCGACTTTCGTGATCCACGCGCTGAATCTGCACGATGGGCTCATCGGGTGGCGTCTCGAGCATGCGGTAATTGCCACGGGTGCCGGGATGATTGGGGTCGAGCGGTCGGCCCAGCGCTTGTGCCCAGAAACGCGCTGCCGCGTCGATGTCCTCGGTCCTGCAGTCGATCAACAGCGCGCACAGACGGGAATGATGCATAACCGACCCTCCCATGTCCCATGAGCTGCCGATCGCGTGTGCGTCGGCGCCGCCTACACGGTCGTCGCCGCGGTGGCCTCGCTGCGTGCCGCCCGCTTGCGCTCCTGCTCCTTGAGGAAACGCTTGCGGATGCGGATCGAGGCCGGGGTCACCTCGACCAGCTCGTCATCGGCGATGAATTCGACCGCATACTCGAGCGTCAGCTGGATGGGAGGCGTGAGCAGGATCGCATCGTCCTTGCCGGCCGCGCGGATGTTGGTGAGCTTCTTGGTCCGGATCGGGTTCACCACCAGGTCGTTGTCGCGGCTGTGAATGCCGATGATCATGCCCTCGTAGAGCTTCTCGCCGGGGCCGACGAACAACCGGCCGCGCTCCTGCAGGTTGAACAGCGCGTAGGCGACCGCTTCGCCCTGCTCATTGCTCACCAGCACGCCGTTATGCCGCTCGGGGATCTCGCCCGTCACTTTGGCGAAGCCATCGAAGATGTGGCTCATCAGCCCGGTGCCGCGGGTGAGTGTCAGAAACTCTCCCTGGAAGCCGATCAGACCGCGCGCCGGCACGCGATACTCGAGACGCACGCGCCTCTGGGGGTCGTGGCTCATGTCGATGAGATCGGCGCGCCGCTCGCCGAGAGCGGCCATGACGGCGCCCTGGTGGGTGTCCTCGACGTCCACGGTCAGCGCCTCCCAGGGCTCGTGCACCTCGCCATCCACCACCCTCGTGAGCACCTGCGGACGCGACACGGCGAGCTCGTAGCCCTCGCGGCGCATGTTCTCGATGAGAATGGTCAGGTGCAGCTCACCGCGGCCGGAGACGCGCAGCACATCGGGCTCGTCGGTATCCTCGACCCGCAGCGCCACGTTGCTCTGCAGCTCGCGGTAGAGCCGCTCGCGCAGCTGACGGCTGGTGACGAACTTGCCCTCGCGTCCCGCGAACGGCGAGGTGTTGACCTGGAAGTTCATGGCGAGCGTCGGCTCATCGACGCTGATCGGCGGCAGGCCGTACGGATGCTCGATGTCACACAGGGTGAGCCCGATATTCACCGCATCGATGCCGGTGACGGCGACGATGTCGCCGGCCTCGGCTTCCGCCACCGGCTGGCGCTCGAGTCCATTGAAGGTGAGCACCTGCCCAACGCGGCCCGCGCCGCGATCTTCGTTGCCGAAGCGCAGCGCCACGTTCTCACCGGGGCGCAGGCTCCCGCAGCGAATGCGGCCGATGCCGATGCGGCCGACGTAGGAGTTGTAGTCGAGCGTCGAGATCTGCAGCTGCAGCGGCCGGCCGGCATCGGCCGCGGGCGGTGGGACGTGCGTGAGGATCGCCTCGAACAGCGCCGACATGTCAGGACGGCGCTCGGTGTAGTCGGTGCTCGCCCAGCCCTGCAGCGCCGAGGTGTAGATGACCGGGAAGTCCAGCTGCGCGTCACTCGCGCCGAGCTTGTCGAACAGGTCGAAGGTCTGGTCGACCACCCAGGCGGGGCGGCTGCCCGGACGGTCGATCTTGTTGACCACGACGATCGCCTTCAGGCCCTGCGCCAGCGCCTTGCGCGTGACGAAGCGCGTCTGCGGCATCGGCCCTTCGACCGCATCCACCAGCAGCAGCACTCCATCGACCATCGACAGCACGCGCTCGACCTCGCCGCCGAAATCGGCGTGGCCCGGGGTGTCGACGATGTTGATGCGTGTGCCGCCGTACTCGATGGCGCAGTTCTTGGCGAGGATGGTGATACCGCGCTCGCGCTCGATGTCGTTGGAGTCCATGATGCGCTCGCCGAGGCGCTCGTGGGCGGCGAAGGTACCGGACTGCTTGAGCAGGCAGTCGACCAGCGTGGTCTTGCCGTGGTCGACGTGCGCGATGATGGCGATGTTGCGGATTGGGCGATTCATGAGGGGCGCGACGACCCCGCGGCGGCGCTCCCACCCGTGCGGCGGGCGGGCTCAGCCTGGCTGGGCCGTGAAAAAAGGGTGCGCAGGGTAGCAGATTCCCGCCCCCGCTGCCTCTTGTGGGCCTCAGGCGCGGCTTATGCCGATGCGCAGTGCCGCCACCGCCACGCGCACCTCGATGAAGAAGGCGATGTATGCCGCGCTCAGGCACACCATGGAGCCGGTGAACAGGAGCGCGATCACGACGCCGAGGTCAGAGCCGAGGAACGCGTGGGCGAACAACGTCACCACCACCAGCGCCACGAGCAATGCCGCGATCGTGGAGAGCGATATGGCGATGTTGATGTAGCGCGCGCGCCGGGCGAGCGCGGCGAGATCTGCATGCAGCTCCCGTCCCCTGCCCGGATGGCCCTCGAGCTGTTGCTCGAGCGCGCGCGCCCGGTCGACGATGCGCCCGAGACGGTTCGTCAGTACACCGAGCGTCGCGGCGACGCCGCTCAGCAGGAACACCGGGGCAACCGATGATTGGATCACGTGGGCGATATCTATCACGTGGCACCGTTGGTCTTGTTGAGGCGCCGCGGCCCCGCGCGGGCCTGCAGGCTTGATGCGCTTTTTTTACCACAAAATGCCCGTCGGAAAGCGCCCGGCACCACCCCGGCCCCGCGGCGCTATTGCGGGTGCAGCTCTTCTTGCTGTACGATCGTTCAACAAGGTTCACCCGAGCTGGAGTCATGGCTGAGCGAGCCGGCGACGGCGGACGCTACGATGCGCTGATCATCGGCGGCGGCCACAACGGTCTCACCTGCGCCGCCTACCTCGCCGCCGCCGGACTCAAGGTGATCGTGCTCGAGCGGCGCTCCATCGTCGGTGGAGCGGCGGTCACCGAGGAGTTCCACCCGGGCTTTCGCAACTCCGTCGCCTCCTACACCGTCTCGCTCCTCAACCCCAAGGTCATTCGTGACCTGGAGCTCGCGCGCCACGGGTTGCGCATCGTCGAGCGGCGCTGCGCCAACTTCCTGCCAACCTCCGACGGGAGCTACCTGATCACCGGCGGCGGCCGCACCGAGGCGGAGGTGGCGCGCTTTTCCGCGCGCGATGCGGCGCGGGTGCCCGAGTACGGCAAGCGGCTCGATGCCATCGCGGACGTGCTGCGGGACCTGGTGCTCACTACGCCGCCCAATGCGCTCGAGGGAGGCTGGAGCGCGGCGCTGCCGGAGCTCGTGCGTGCCGCGCGAGTCGGTGGGCGCTTGCGGCGTCTCGACATGAGCCTGCGGCGTGAGCTGCTGTCGCTCTTTGCCATGTCGGCCGGCGACTACCTCGACAACTGGTTCGAGAGCGAGCCGATCAAGGCTGCGTACGGCTTCGATGGCATCGTCGGCAATTACGCGAGCCCCTACTCGCCGGGCTCCGCCTACTATCTGCTGCATCACGTATTCGGCGAAGTGAACGGCAAGCACGGGGCGTGGGGGCACGCCATCGGTGGCATGGGCGCCATCACGCAGGCCATGGCGCAGGCCGCACTCGAGCGCGGGGTGATCATTCGCCTCGCGACCCCGGTGCGCGAGGTGCTCGTGCAAGGCAATCGCACGGTCGGCGTAGTCACCGAGGCGGGCGAGACGCTGCGCGCCGCCGCGGTGATCTCCAACCTGAATCCAAAGCTGCTGTACCTCGACCTGATCGCTCCTGCGGCGCTACCCCCGGAGGTGCGCGAGCACATGAGCCACTGGCGCTGCGGCTCGGGGACCTTCCGCATGAACGTGGCGCTCGCGGAGCTGCCCGATTTTACCTGCCTGCCGGGTAAGACGGCCGCCGACCATCACACCGCGGGCATCATCATCGCGCCCACGCTCGGCTACATGGAGCAGGCGTATTTCGATGCGCGCTCCTTCGGATGGTCGCGCCGGCCGATCGTCGAGCTGCTCATTCCCTCGACGCTCGATGACACGCTTGCGCCGCCCGGGCGGCACGTGGCGAGTCTGTTCTGTCAGCACGTTGCGCCGCAGCTGCCGGCGGGCGCCTCCTGGGACACCCATCGCGAGGCGGTCGCGGACCTCATGATCGACACCGTCCATGCGTACGCCCCGAACTTCAAGGCGGCGGTGCTCGGCCGCCAGATCATGAGCCCGCTCGATCTCGAGCGCACTTTCGGGCTCATCGGCGGGGACATCTCGCACGGGGCGATGAGCCTCGATCAGCTGTTCTCCGCACGCCCGATGCTCGGCTACGGCAACTATCGCGGACCGCTCAAGGGTCTGTACATGTGCAGCGCGGGTACTCATCCGGGCGGCGGGGTCACCGGCGCACCGGGGCACAACGCAGCGCGTGAAGTGCTCGCCGACTTCCGCCGCGGGCGCCTGCGGCGCGTGGCCTGACATGGCGCGACCCGCTCCGAAACCGCGCTTCGCCCGCCAGCCACCTCAGGTGCGCCGCCAGGCGCTGATCGCTGCCACCATCGAGTGCCTGAAACGCTACGGCCACGAGGGCCTCTCGATCCGCACCATCAGTGCGCAGGCAGGGGTGTCGGTCGGGCTCATCAATCACCACTTCCCGAACAAGGACGAGCTGGTGGCTGCGGCTTACCGCCACATCAACTCCGAGCTCATCGCCGGGATGCAGGCGGCCGTGGCGCGCGCGGGGAACTCGCCGCAGGCGCGCATGCGCGCGTTCCTCGAGGCCTGGTTCTCTGCGCCCAGTCTCGACGCCGATGCGCTCGCGGTGTGGGTGGTGTTCTGGGGGCTGTACCGCCACTCGCGCCTCATCCAGCGCGCACACCGTGAGACCTATCAGGGCTACGTGGACCTGTTGCGCGGCATGCTGGCGGAGCTCGTGCCGCAACCGCGTACCGCGCGCAACGCCCGCAGCCCGCGCGGCGCCCCCAGCCCGCGCGGCGCCCCCAGCGTCGCAGCGCCGGTGGATCTGCGCCTCGCCGCCATTGGTCTCACCGCGCTTCTCGATGGCCTGTGGCTGGAGTGGTGCCTCGAGCCGGGCACCTTCCGACCGGCTGAAGCCGTGGAACTGTGCGAAGCGTGGGTCGCACATCTCGTCCGCCGCAGCGCCGCCGCGGCAGCCCGATAGGTCGCGAATTACCCCTAGCGCGCTGCGAGATCGTTCCTGCCGATGCGATCTTGCCAGCCGAGCATCTCGGCAGCATTGGTCGTCGCCGCGCGGATGACATCGAGCGCGGGCATACCGACCTGGGTGCTGTGCTCAGAGCGAGCGCGCAGAACAGGGATGCCAACAGCTGTCCGGAGCGCGTCATGGGACAGTCCCCCTCGGCTATCGCCTGAGGTTAGACCGTGCCGCGCAGCAGCTTGTTGCGCGCAGCGAGGCCGGCGAGTTCCGGAGCGGCTGGCCGCTCGGGCTTGCGGGCACCGATAATTGCCCCCACATCCTGAGTGCGTGCAGGCGGAGGACGTGTTGGCGGGGACTCATCGGGCGCGGATCGTGATCGTCGGTTGCGGCTTCGGAGGCCTGTTCGCCGCCCGGGCGCTGCGCCGCACGCCGGCCGACGTGCTGGTCATCGATCGCAACAACTATCACCTCTTTCAGCCCTTGCTCTACCAGGTCGCCTCCGCGGCGCTGGCGCCGGCGGACATCGCTCAGCCGATCCGCACCATCCTGCGCGATCAGCAGAACGCCAGGGTGATGCTCGCGCAGGTGGAGGAAGTGGATCTCGCCGCGCGCCGGGTCATTGTCGGCGGAATCCCCGTGAACTACGACTACCTGGTGCTGGCGCCCGGGGCCGTCGACAACTACTTCGGACACGAGGAATGGCGCCGGTTCGCGCCGGGAATGAAGGCCGTGGAGGAGGCGACTTTCATCCGCTCGCGCCTGCTGCGCTCGTTCGAGAGCGCCGAAATCGAAACGGACCCGCAGGCGCGTGCGGCGCACCTCACCTTCATCATCGTCGGCGCGGGCCCGACCGGGGTCGAGCTTGCCGGCGCCATCAAGGAGCTGGCGGTCGATGTGATCCCGCGCGATTACCGTGTGGTCGACACGCGCCATGCGCGCGTGATCCTCATCGAGGCCGGTCCGCGGGTGCTGCCGGCGCTGCACCCGGATTCCTCGGCGCGTGCACTGGCGCAGCTACGCACCCTCAATGTCGAGGTGCGGCTCGGCGCGCCGGTGACGCGTGTGCTCCCTGACGGTGTCGAGCTGGGGGGCGAGCGGCTGCGAAGTTGCAACGTCATCTGGACCGCGGGTGTACGCGCGGCGCCCCTCGCAGCCTCACTCGGCGCGCCGCTCGGGCCAGGCGGCCGCGTCAAGGTGGCGCCCGACTGCTCGCTGCCGGGTCATCCCGAGGTGTTCGTCATCGGCGATGCCGCCTGGCTCATCGATCCCGCGAGCGGCGTGCCGGTGCCCGGAGTGTCGCAGGGTGCGCTGCAGATGGGCCGCTACGTGGCGAGCATCATGGACGCGGAGCTAGTTGGCAAGCGCAGCGAGCGCACGCGCGGTTTCCACTACCGGGACTGGGGCTCGATGGCCACGGTCGGCAAATCGCGTGCGGTGGTCGAGCTCGGGCCGCTGCGGTTCGGGGGACTGCTGGCGTGGCTCGCGTGGATGGCGCTGCACATCACCGTGCTCATCGGCTTCCGCAACCGCCTGGCCGTGCTCTCGTCCTGGATCTACAGCTATGTCTTCTTCCGCCGCGGTTCGCGGCTCATCACCCGTTTCGGGCCGCCGGAGGACACCTGATGGCCATGGCCGCCCATCCGCCGGTCGCGACAGACCGGGCCCCGGCGTCCGAGGCGTTCACCCTGCGCGGGTTCTTCGGCGTCTTCCGCTACAGCCGCCGCGCGCTCGAGCTCGTCTGGAGCACCAACCGCGGCCTCACCGTGGCGCTCGCGCTCCTCACGCTGCTCGCGGGCGTGTTGCCGGCATGGGTGGCGTACGTCGGCTCGCTCATCGTCGATGCGGTGCTCGGCGCGATCGGCGGCGCGGGCAGTGCCGCACACGTGCTGCGCCTCGTGGCGCTCGAAGGGGTGCTGGTGGCAGCGATCGCCGCGGCGCAGCGGGGACTGTCGCTGTGCCAGTCGCTGCTGCGCGCGCAGCTCGGACAGCGCGTCAACGTCATGATTCTCGAGAAGGCACTGACGCTCGAGCTGACGCACTTCGAGGACTCGGAGTTCTACGACAAACTGACGCGGGCGCGCCGCGAGGCTTCCACGCGGCCGCTGAGCCTGGTCACGCGCACTTTCGGGCTGGTGCAGAACGGGATCTCGCTCGCGAGCTACGGCGTGCTGCTCGCACACTTCTCGCACTGGGCGGTGGCAGTGTTGCTGCTTGCAGGCCTGCCGGCTTTCGTAGCGGAGGCGAAATTCTCCGGCGATGCGTTCCGTCTCTTCCGCTGGCGATCGCCGGAGACCCGCATGCAGATCTACCTCGAAACGGTGATCGCGCGCGAGGATCACGCCAAGGAGGTCATGCTCTATCGCCTCGGCCCACGCCTGCTCGAGCGCTATCGCGATATCTTCCGCCGCCTGTATGCGGAAGATCGTGCGCTCACGGTGCGGCGCGATCTCTGGGGCTTCGCGCTCGGCTCGATCGCCACCGCTGCGCTCTATAGCGCCTATGGCTGGATAGCGGTCACTACCGTGCGGCGCATCATTACAGTCGGCCAGATGACCATGTACGTGGCGCTCTTCCGGCAGGGACAGGCGGCCGTGTCGGCGATGCTCGCCGCAGTCGGTGGCATGTACGAGGACAACCTGTACCTCTCGACCCTGTACGAGTACCTCGAGACCGAGGTGCCGCTACCCAAGGGCGCCGCAGTCCGCGGCCCGCACCCCGAGGACGGCGTGCGCTTCGAGGACGTCAGCTTCACCTATCCCGGGGCAGAGGAGCCGGCGCTCGAGCACATCAGCCTGCACCTCACCCCCGGGAGCAGTCTCGCGCTCGTGGGCGAAAACGGCTCGGGCAAAACCACGCTGATCAAGCTATTGACGCGACTGTATGCGCCGACCTCCGGCCGCATCCTGCTCGATGGCCAGGACCTCGCCGCATGGGAGGCGGGCGCGCTGCGCGAGCGCATCGGCGTCATCTTCCAGGATTTCGCGCGCTACCAGATGCTGGTCGGGGAGAACGTCGGCGCTGGCGACGAGCGCTTCTTCGAGGACGAGGACCGCTGGCGGGCCGCGGCAGCCAAGGGTCAGGCGAGTGAGTTCATCGACACGCTGCCAGGGGGCTACCACACGCAACTCGGCAAGTGGTTCCGCGACGGCCGCGAACTCTCGGGCGGTCAATGGCAGAAGATCGCCCTGTCGCGCGCCTTCATGCGCACCCGCGCGGATATTCTCGTGCTTGATGAGCCGACCGCCGCGATGGATGCAGAGGCGGAGGCAGAGGTGTTCGAGCATTTCCGCCAGCTCGCGCGCGACCGCATCACCATCCTCATCTCACACCGCTTCTCGACGGTGCGCATGGCGGATCAGATCACGGTGCTCAACCGCGGCCGCATCGTCGAGCGCGGCAGCCACGAGGAGCTGATGCGGCTCAACGGGCGCTACGCGCACCTGTTCACGCTGCAGGCACGCGGCTATCGTTGAGCGGGCGGCTGTGGGCGCGGCGCGCGCGCGTCGGCCTTCATGCGCTGGACATCGAGCGGACGGATCTGATTGCATCTTCGCCGTCGCCGAGCAGTGCTACCGGGAACCTTGCCAGCGCCTGCGCTGCGGGTATGCCGGTAATATTACCGTCGGTCACCGGCTGCAGCTGTGTGCCATCGAGTATGTTGCGCAGCGGCCGCCGTGAGCTGAAGTTGACCGGCAGTTCTATGAGGGTGTCCTCCCACACCTCGCTGCCAAGCGGCAGCCTCGCGGGATCCTCGAGCAACCTCCGGTACAGCCGCGGGGCGATCACCAGCACCGCGCGCCCCTCGCAGCGACGCATGAAAGCGCACAGGTGATGCGCACGGCTGCCGTGCACGCGCAGCCGCCGGTAATCGCCGTGGCTGAAGAGGCGCGGCTGAGCGCGGCGCACCTGCAGCGCTCGCCAGATGAGCAGCAGCTTGCAGCGCCCGTCCTCCATGTGTTCGAGCATGTCCTCGAGCGCCGGGCGGTCGGCGTCGCGCTCGAGCTCTGCCAGCAGCACACCGCGTCGGTGGTAGTCGACCGGACGGCGGTTGTCAGGATCCACCAAGGAGAAGTCCCATACCTCGTTCCCCTGGTATATGTCGGGCACGCCCGGCGCGGTCAGCTTGCAGAGCGTCTGCGAGAGGCTGTTGAGCAGCCCGAAGCGCGCGACCGGACGCCAGAAGGTGAGGAAGTCGGCGAGGAACAGATTGTTGTCGCGTGGCTCGAGCGCGCTGCGCACGAACTGCAGCAGCGCATCCTCGTAGGCCGTGCCCGTCTCGGTCCAGCTGGTGTGCACCTTCGCTTCCCGTACCGCCTTGATCATGTAGGCCTCGATGCGTGCGCGATATTCGGCGAGACCCGCCGCATCGGGCTCGGGCAGCGGCCAGCTGCCGAGCAGTGTCTGGTAGAAGTGGTACTCATCGTTGCTGCAGGGCGCCGGGGCGCCATCGACCTCGCGCTTGCGCCTGCGGTTGATCCGCATCCAGCTCCGCACCGCATCGCGCCAGGGCGTGGTCATCTCCGAGAGCACCGCCAGCCGTGCACGCACATCCTCGGAGCGCTTGGTGTCGTGCGTGGAGGTGGCGAGCATCTCGTGCGGCCAGTGCCGCGCCCGGTATTCGGCATCGGCATGGAAGGCGCGCACTCCGCCACCGCCGTAGTTACCCGGTTCGCCCCCGACCTCGTTCAGCGCGAGCAGCCGGTTATAGCGGTAGAGCGCGGTGTCCTCGATGCCCTTGGCGGTGATGGGCGCCGTGATCTGCTGGAATTTCATGGCAAACGCGCGGTGCGCGCGCAGCTGCGCGTCGGTAGCGGCCGGCAGTTGCAGGAGCAGTGCCGCGCGCACGAAGTCGAACACCGGCGCTTCGCTGGCGGCACGGCGCCGCCGGGCGGCGGCGATGGCCCATTCGACGTAGCGCCGGTCGCTGTCGCTGACCGCTTCGGCCACGTAGGTGCGATAGACCGGGAAGCAGGCGATCACCTCGGCGAGCGCCTGCCGCAGGTTGTTGAAGGTGAAATCCCGCGTGCTGCGGTCGGAGCGCGCGATGCGTGCGAGCTGATTGGTGGCGACGTTGAGCTCGGATGCGAGCGAGCGGCGCAGGATGAGCTGCTGGCACTCATAAGCGACGTCGCGCGCTTCCTGCGCTTCGCCGCTGAGCGCGCGGTAGACGCGGTCCATGCGCGTGCGCGTGGCCGCATCGATCAGCATGCGATTGACGACGTTGGCGAAGTGATAGCCGGTTTCGCCGTGCACCGGCCAGTCATCCGGCAGATGCTCGAACGACAGGTTGATCTTCTCCACCACCAGGTAGAGCGCGCGAGGCCACCCGTGGCCGCGCACCTTGCCGATGCGCCGCTGCAGGCGGTGCAGGTAACCGGCCGGATCGTAAAGGCCATCGACGTGATCAATGCGCACGCCGTCGATCTTGCCCTCACCGATCAGCTGCAGCACGCGACGGTGCGTCGCCTCGAACACTTCCTCGTTCTCGACGCGCAGCGCCGCCAGGTCGTTCACATCGAAGAAGCGCCGGTAGTTGATATCCTCGGACGCGACACGCCAGTAGGCCAGATGAAAGGCCTGCAGCTCGAGCAGCTCGTGCAGCGCGTCGAAGCTCGCGGGCTCGCCGGCAGTGCCGGTGAAGCTACGTACCGCAACATCGAGTGCGGTGACGACCGCGCCGTTGCTCGCGGCGAGCGCCGCCAGGCGCCGCTTGTGCACCTCCTTCTCGCGGCTGCGCTCGGCCACGTGTTCGGCGCTCGGCGTTCGCCGGTCGGGCAATGCCGCGAGCGCGCGGCGGATGTTCTCCAGCTCGCTGCTCGAGACCAGCGCCGCCGCACGATCGAGAATGCGCGGATAGGTGCGCGGATCGAGCGGCAGACGGTGCGGGCCGTAGAACGCGGCAAACGAGCCCGAGTCGCGCTCGAAGCGCAGCTCGAGCTCGCCGCGCTCGAGCGCCGTGGCGTAAGGATCCGCGAGCACCGGCACCAGGATCTTGTGGGCGCGGTCGGGCGTGGACGGTGCCCAGTCGATATCGAAGAAACCTGCGTATACCGAGGACTCGCCGTTCTCCAGCAGGTCCATCCACCAGGCATTGTCGGTGCCGAGGATACCGACGTGGTTGGGGACGATGTCGGCGATGTGACCCATGTCGTGCGCACGCAGCGCGGCGACCAAGCGGTCGAAGTCGGCCTCAGCGCCGATCTCCGGATTGAAGGAGTTGTGATCGACCACGTCGTAGCCGTGGGCGCTGCCGGAGCGCGCGCGGAAATAGGGCGAGCAGTACAGGTGACTGATCCCGAGCGCGGCGAGGTACGGCACGACGCCCAGGGCATCGCGGAAGGTGAAGCCGGCGTTGAGCTGCAGCCGATAGGTGGCACGCGGAATGACCGGACCTGCCTCGGCCTCGTCCGCCGCAGGTACGCGCCGCCGCACCGGGCGCGGCCGCTCAGACGGGCTCAACCGCGCTGCTCCAGCAGCCACAGTACGCTCCAGGGCGCGAGCTCGTTGCGTGCCACGCTTGCCCGCACCCCGGGGTGCGTGGCGAAGATCACGCGGCCTGCCGCAGGCGCCGGCAGCGGTGCGGGCGCGGCGTCGAGGTTGGCGATGAGGTGCAGGGTCTGGCCGCGGCCGCTCCAGTCGACCGCAAACGCACCCCCGCGCGCCGCCCGAGTGCAGCTGCCGGCGCCCAGGTGCGCAAGGAGCGGCACGATGTCGCGTCGCCGGATGGTAAGCAGCCGCCGGTAGTGGGTGAGCACGCGCGCGTGTGCGCTCTGTCGCAGCAGACTCCAGTCGAGTTGCGCCGCGGCCCAGGTCGTCACGGCGCCGGGGTCCGGAGCCCCAGGTAATTCCTTCCCGCGCTGCGCGCGCACCCGCTCGAGCAGCTCCGGCTCGTAATCGCAGAACCATGGGAAGGGCTGCGGACTCGCCCATTCCTCGCCCATGAACAAGAGCGGCGGCTGCGGCGCGAGCAGCACGACGGCGCTCCCCGCGCGCAGCGCCGCCGCGTCCCGGACGAGCTGCCCGAGACGCTCGCCACGCGGGCGGTTGCCGACCTGATCGTGGTTCTGCACAAAGTTGATGAACGCACTCGGCGGCAGATGCGTGCAGGGCTCACCGCGCGCGCTCCCGGCGAAGCGCGAGCGCTCCCCCTGATAAGCAAAGCCCTCCGCGAGCGCACGGCACAGCAGGGCGTGCGGTGTGTCGGTGTAATCGCTGTAGTACTCCTCATGCTCGCCGGTGAGCAGCACGTGCAGACAGTGATGCAGGTCATCGTTCCACTGCGCATCGCAGGTGTCGGGCGCGCCCTCGACCCCGAGCAGCGATGCGCTGTTGTCAAGATTCTCGAGTGTCAGGTAGATGGTGCGGCCGCTCCCCGGGCCGTTGCGCGCGGCGCGCGCCAGCTCCCTGACGATATGCGGTTCGCTGTCATCGTGGATGGCGTGCACCGCATCGAGTCGCAGTCCATCGATGTGGTACTCCTCGAGCCAATAGAGGGCGTTGTGAATGAAGAAGTCGCGCACGGTGCGGCTGCCCGCGCCGTCGAAATTGATCGCGTCCCCCCACGGCGTCTGGTGGCGCGCATCGAAGAACTGCGGTGCGTACAGGTGCAGGTAGTTGCCCTCGGGCCCGAAGTGGTTGTAGACGACATCGAGGATCACGGCGAGGCCCTGGCCGTGCGCGGCGGCGATCAGCGCCTTGAGCTCCTCGGGGCTGCCATACGAGGCCTGGGGCGCGTACGGCAGTACTCCGTCGTAACCCCAGTTGCGGTCGCCGGGAAAAGCTGCGACCGGCATGAGCTCGATCGCCGTGACGCCGAGTCGACTGAGGTGCGCTAGACGCGCCGCCACGGCCTCGTAAGTACCCGGAGTGTTGAAAGTACCCACGTGCAACTCGTAGAGGATGGCCTCGTGCCAGGGTGGTGCCCGCCAGGCGGCGTCCTCCCAGGCGTACGCCGTCGGATCGATGACCTCGCTCGGCCCGTGCACGCCCTGCGGATTGCAGCGCGAGGCGGGGTCCGGCACCGCGCGATCGCCGTCGATGCGGTAGCGGTACAGGCTCCCGGCACCCGCGGCAGCGGTCACGAGCGAGAACCATCCTTGATCGAGCGGGTCCATGTCCATGCTGTGCATGGCGGCGCCGTCTGCATCGCACAGCACGAGCTCCACCCGATGCGCGGCGGGTGCCCATAGCCGAAAGCGCACCTCACCGCTCGCGGTGAGCTCCGCGCCGAACGGCATCTGGTGTCGCCGCCGAACCAGCGATTCCCTGTCCAAGTCGATCCTCGGTGATCAAGTGGCGCGCCGCGCGCGCCTCAACCGGCGAGCGCCGCCAGCACGCGCAACGGCACCCCGGCCCAATCGGGCCGACCGAGCAACTCCCGTTGCAGATCGGCGCAGGCTCCGTGGAGCTCGAACAGCCGCAGCAACGGCATGACCTCCGTCAGCGACGCATACAGGCCGCTGCCGCTCGCGCCCTCATCGTACGCGTCGAGGAAGGCGTTGCGCGTCTGCTGCTCCCACGCATCGAGTTGCAGCTCCCATCGCTCGCGGTCGTTGGCGGAGATCAGCGAGCATTGTTGTAACGCCATCCGGCGTGCGTACGCAAACGAACGCAGTATGCAGGCAACATCGGCGAGCGGGGAGCAGCGGCATCGCTGCCCGGCGACGGTCAGGTCCGCGGCACCAACATCCGTGATAACGAAGTCGTTGCGACGCAGCAGAACCTGGCGCAGGTGAAAGTCGCCGTGGCAACGGATCTTCAGTCCGCGAGGTGCGGCGCTGCGCCCGGCGGCGACGCTGCCCAGCAGCGTGGCGCGTCGTGCGAGCACCGTTGCGGCGTTCGCCGCCGCGCCGGGTGCAAGCTGCCCCGTGCGCTCGGCGAGCATCTCGAGCGCCGCGGTCAGTTCGGCATGTGTGACGCGCCGCCACGCCTCCAGATCGTCGCCGGTAATCGGCTCGGGGGCGAGGGCGGGCTCGGTGGCGGCAGCCAACACACTGTGCAGCTGAGCGGTGCGCGTCGCGAGTCTGCCCACCAGCGACAGATACAACCCATGAGCATCGGCGGGCGCGGCGGGCTGTGTGACTCGCTCCTCGAGAAAACGCACCAGGTGGTTGACGGTGTAGTCCCAGCCGTCCCCCTGGTTGAAGACGAAACCCTCCAGCATGGCGAGCGTGCACGGCGCCGCATCGCCGCGCTGGTACTCGATTATGCCGGCGAGCGGCGGGGTGTTGGGGAAATGGGCCACCTCGGTGAGATAACGCGCGAGGTCCACTTCCGGGCCGCCGGCTGCGTGCAGCCGGCGGAAGAGCTTGAGGAAGAAGGCATCGCCGATGCGCACCGTGGTGTTGGTTCCCTGCGGGGCCGCGGGCCCGAGCGACAGCTCACCCGGGTGAGCCGCGCGCAGCTCGCCGAAGGCGCTGGTCGGCGTACCGCGCATCCGCCCGAGCTGCGTGGCGAGCTCTCTACCTGCGCCAATGGCATCGATGACCAGGCGGCAGAAATCCTCATCCGCCGCCGCATCAGCGAGCACACCGGTAGCCGCGTGCTGGCGCACGCGCGCGAGCGCCGCGGGCAGCAATCTGCGGTAGCGCGCCTCATCGGCATCCTCGAGGGCAATCGTCAACGGCACGAAGTAGCGCCCGGCCTGTGCCCCGCTGTGCACTTCGAAAATGGCGACCAGCCAGCGCTGGAGGTCCGGCTGCGGCAGGCACCAGTCCTCGAGTATGGCTCCGGCGGCCCCCGCGCCGCGCGCGCCCGGCGCCATCCCTGCCGCGATGCCGGCGGGTGCGGCCCAGCGCTGCGTCGCGAGGTACCCGGGCAGCACGCGCCCCTCGAGCTGCGCGCGCAGCGCGCTCGCGACGTTGGTTCGCCAGGGCGCAACGCGCTCGGGAAAGAAGCTGCTCCAGCCCTCGATCAGCACGAGCACCGGCAGGTCCTCGCGCGCACCGCGCTCATCGTGCCAGGGAGGCGCTTCGGCCTCCCGGCTCAGGCGAAACCAGTAGAAGGCGTAGCCCGGCAAGGTGAGGAGGTAAGGCAGGTCGCCGATCGGCGGGAATGGCGCGCGTCCGAGCAGCTCGATCGGCACCGCGCCTTTGTGGTCCGCGAGATCGAGCTCGACCGGCTGCGCCGAGCGCGCGAGGTTCGCCACGCACAGGATGGTGTCGGGTCCGTACTGGCGCAGGTAGACGAGCACACGGCGGTTGCCGGGCCGGATGAAGCGCAGCGTGCCGCGGCCGAAGGCCTGCGTGCTGCGCCGCACCTGCAGCATGCGCTTCATCCAGTTCAGGAGCGAGGAGCGGTCGCGGCTCTGCGCCTCGACGTTCACCGCCTCATAGCCGTAGATCGGATCCATGATGGGCGGCAGGAACAGCTGCTGCGGGTCGGCACGCGAGAAGCCGGCGTTGCGGTCCGGGCTCCACTGCATCGGTGTGCGCAGGCCGTTGCGATCGCCGAGGAAGACGTTGTCGCCCATGCCGATCTCATCGCCGTAGTAGATGATCGGCGCGCCCGGCATCGACAGCAGCAGGCTGTTCATGAGCTTGATGCGCTCGAGATCGTTCTCGAGCAGCGGCGCGAGCCGCCGGCGTATGCCGAAGTTGAGCCGTGCGCGAGCGTCTGCGGCATAGGCCTGGTACATGTAGTCGCGCTCGCGGCTGGTTACCATCTCGAGCGTCAGCTCATCGTGATTGCGCAGGAAGATCGCCCACTGACAGGTATCGGGGATGTCGGGCGTCTGCTCCATGATCTCGACGATCGGATGGCGGTCCTCCTGCGCGATGGCCATGTACATGCGCGGCATCAGCGGGAAGTGGTACGCCATCTGGCACTCATCGCGCCCGTCGCCGAAGTAGTCGCGCACGTCCTCCGGCCACTGGTTGGCCTCCGCGAGCAGCATGCGGTCGGGGTAGCGGCTGGAGATGTGCCGGCGGATGACACGGATGATCTCGTGCGTCTCGCGCAGGTTCTCGTTGATGGTGCCCTCGCGCTCGACCAGGTACGGCACCGCGTCCAGGCGGAAGCCATCGACTCCGATCCGCAGCCAGAAGTCCATGGTGCGCAGAAGGGCGCGCAGCACGTGCGGATTGTCGAAATTCAGGTCCGGCTGATGACTGAAGAAGCGGTGCCAGTAGTAGGCCTTCGCTTCGGGGTCCCAGGCCCAGTTGGACGTCTCGGTATCGCGGAAGATGATGCGCGTGCCTGCATAGCGTTGCGGCGTGTCGCTCCAGACGTAGTAGTCGCGTTTCGCCGAGCCGGCCGGCGCGCGCCGCGCGGCCTGGAACCAGGGATGAGCATCGGAGGTGTGGTTGAGCACCAGCTCGGTGATGACGCGCAGGTTGCGGCGGTGCGCCTCGCGTACGAACGCGCGGAACTGCGCACGCGTGCCGTAGGCTGGATGGATGTTGTGATAGTCGGCGATGTCGTAGCCGTCGTCGCGGCCGGGCGAGGGATAGCAGGGCAGCAACCAGATGGTGTTGACGCCAAGGTCCTGGATGTACTCGAGCTTGCGCGTGAGTCCGACGAAATCCCCGACGCCATCGTCATTGGCGTCGAAGAACGCGCGCACGTGCACCTCGTAGATGACCGCGTCCTTGAACCATAGGGGATCACGACCCCCCGCCTCCTTGCCGCGTGCACGCATGTGAGCGCGGTCCTGCTATTCCGGCATCAGCACGACCACCGCCAGCGGCGGCAGCCGCACGCGCAGCGAGTGCGCATGCCCGTGAGCGGCGATGTCCTCGGCCGTGACGCCGCCGAGGTTTCCCTGGCCACTGCCACCGTAGTCGCTGGCATCACTGTTGAGGCGCTCGCGCCAGCGGCCCGCGGCGGGCACGCCGATGCGGAAGTCGACGCGCGGCACCGGCGTGAAGTTGCAGGCCACCAGCACCGGCGGTCCGCTCGCGCCCATGCGCAGGTAGGAGATCGCGCTGATGTCGGCATCGGCGCAATCGACCCAGGCGAAGCCCGCCTCGCTGAAGTCGAGCTCGTGCAGCGCCGGAGTGAGCCGGTAGAGTTGGTTCAGATCCCGCACCCAGCCCTGCACTCCGGCGTGCAGGGGGTGTTGCAGCAGGTGCCACTCGAGGCTCTCATCGTGATGCCACTCGCGGCGCTGCGCGAACTCACCGCCCATGAAGAGCAGCTTCTTGCCGGGGTGCGTCCACATGTAGCCGTACAGCAGCCGCAGCCCCGCGAACTGCTGCCATTCGTCCCCCGGCATTCTGCCAATCAGCGACCCCTTGCCGTGCACTACCTCATCGTGTGAGAGCGGCAGCACGAAGTTCTCACTGAAGGCGTACCAGATGCTGAACGTGAGCCGGCTGTGATGGTACTTGCGGTACACCGGGTCCTGCTGCAGGTACTTGAGCGTGTCGTGCATCCACCCGAGGTTCCACTTGAGGCCGAAGCCGAGGCCTCCGAGGTGAGTGGGACGTGACACCATGGGCCAGGCGGTCGATTCCTCGGCCATGGTCTGGGTGTCGGGATGATCGCGATACGCGGCGAGATTGAGCTGCTTGAGGAACTCGACGGCCTCGAGATTCTCGTGGCCGCCGAAGCGGTTGGGGATCCACTCGCCAGGACGGCGGCCGTAGTCGAGATACAGCATCGAGGCCACCGCATCGACGCGCAGCGCATCGATGTGATACTGCTCCAGCCAGAAAAGCGCGCTGCTGCCGAGGAAGTTGCGCACCTCGGCGCGCCCGTAGTTGAAAATCGAGCTGTTCCACTCGGGGTGAAATCCCTGGCGCGGATCGGCGTGCTCGTACAGGTGCGTACCATCGAACCACGCCAGACCGTGCTCGTCCGCGGGAAAGTGCGAGGGCACCCAGTCGAGGATCACCCCGAGTCCGCGCTGGTGCAGATAATCGACCAGGTACATGAGGTCCTGCGGAGTGCCATAGCGAGCGGTGGGCGCGAAGTAACCGGTGACCTGGTATCCCCAGGAGCCGTAGAAGGGATGCTCCATCACCGGCAGCAGCTCGACGTGCGTGAAGCCGAGATCGGTCGCGTAGTCGGCGATCGCGTGGGCGAGCTCGCGGTAGCTCAGAAAGCGGTTGCGCTCCTCCGGGACGCGCCGCCACGAGCCGAGATGGAGCTCGTAGATCGACCAGGGGCTGCCGAGTGCGTTGGCAGTCGAGCGGCGCTGCATCCACTGTGCATCGTGCCACTCGTAGGCGAGATCCCACACCACGGACGCGGTGCGCGGCGGGAGCTCGGCGCGGAGCGCGTACGGATCGCTCTTGTCGACCGCGTGCCCGCCGTGCCGGGAGACGATGTGGTACTTGTAGAGCGCGCCCGGGCCAACACCCTCCACCACGCCTTCCCAGATTCCGGAGGAATCACTGCGGGAGCTCAGGCGGTTGTGGCCGCGTCGCCATTGATTGAAGTCGCCGACGACGGACACGGCGCTGGCGTTCGGCGCCCACACCGCAAAGCGTGTCCCGCGGGTTGGGTCCGCGCGCGTTGCGGGATGGGCACCAAGCTTCTCATAGGCGCGGAAATGAGCGCCCTCGCGAAAAAGGTAGATGTCCTGCTCGGTCAACAGCACCGTGGAAGTCTAACGATGTCCTGACGAAATTGCGCTTCCCGGGCAGCGGCAGACAAATGCGATGCCGTGCCGAGCTGCAGCTGATCGGTGCGGCGGCCAGCGGAGGCGATGTCAGGTGACGCGACGTCGGCCCGCGCTGTCGAGGTACACGAGCGGATCTGCGGCCTCGCGGCGCGGCTGCTGCAGTGCCGAATCGAGAGCGAGCCGGGCGCGCGCACCGGCGGCCTGCGCCTCGCGCACCGTGGCTGCCGCCTCCACAGGATGCGCGAGCAGGAAGCCCTGCACGCCGATCGGACCGCAGCGGGAGAGAAATTCCAGCTGTGCGGCACGCTCGACGCCCTCGGCCACGACCTCGAGTCCCAGTCCGTGGCACAGGGTGACGATGGAGCGCACGATGGCGCCCGAGCGTGCGTTGGTGTCGATGCCGGCAATGAGCAACCGGTCGAGCTTCACGCGGTTGATCGGCAGCTGCTCGAGCGAGGTGAGCGAGGAATAGCCGATGCCGAAATCATCGAGTGCGATGGCGACGCCGAGCGAGCGCAGTCGGCGCAGCGACTCGATGGTGTTCGGACCGGTCTGGAACACCGTCTCGGTGATCTCCAGCTCGAGCGCGCTCGGTGGAAGCCCGGTCATCTCCAGCGTGCGGCCGACGTGCTCGACGAAGTCGCTCTCGAAGAACTGCGGCGCGGACACGTTGACCGCGACGCACGCACGCTGCCAGCCCTGCGCGCGCCAGGCGGCGGCGGCCGCGGCGGCGTTGTGCAGGATCCAGTCGGTGAGATCGTGAATGAGGCCGGTCTTCTCGGCGACGTGGATGAACTCCTGCGCGTTGGCGATGCGTCCGTCGGGACGTCGCCAGCGCAGCAGCGCCTCGACTTCCGTCGACTCGAACGAGGTGAGCGACACCTGCGGCTGGTACATCAGCAGCAGCTCCCCGCCCTCGACCGCACGCCGCAGCGACTGCTCGAGCCGGAAGCGCTGCGCGGCCGCATCGTACAGCGCCGGGCTGTAGAGCGCGTAGCGGTTGCGGCCGAGCTCCTTGGCACGAAACAGCGCCACGTCCGCGGCGCGCAGCAGCCCTTCGGCGTCCGCCGCGTGATCGGGATAGAGGCTGGCACCCACGCTGGCACTGGTCGTGAGCACGCGGCCATCGACCACCAGCGGTTGTTGAAGCGTGGCGACCAGCTGGGCGGCGTGATTCGCCACCTGCTCGGGCGACTTGACATCCTCGAGCAGCACCGTGAACTCATCGCCGCCGAGGCGAGCGAGGAGCCCCGTGCTGCGGCTCGCGGCGTGCAGGCGCTGCGCGATGTGCTGCAGTACGCGGTCGCCGAAGCTGTGGCCGAGGGTGTCGTTGATCGACTTGAAGTTGTCCACATCGACGAACAGCAGCGCCAGACGCCGGCGGCTGCCGGCACGTGCGAGTGCATCCTCGAGATGCGCCGAGAGCTTGCGGCGGTTGGGGAGCTGCGTCAGCGGGTCGTGATGCGCGAGATGATGGAGCTGGCGCGTGCGCTCGGCCACGTGACGCTCGAGCTCCGCCTGGTGTGCGCGCAGCTCCGCCTCGGCCGAGGCGATGCGGTCCGCCATGGTGTTGAATGACTCGGCCAGCTCATCGATCTCCGCGGAGCCGCCCCGGCGCGCACGCGTTGCACGATCGCCGCCGGCAAACTGGCGCGTCGCCGCGGTCAGCCGGCGCACCGGCAGGCTGATGCTGCCGACGAGCAGCACGGACACGACTGCCAGCAGCACGAGCACTGCGGCGCCGGTATCACGTAGCGTGTGCTCCGCTCCCTCCGCGGCAATCGCTGCGTGCTGGGCGGCCTGCAGCAGCCCCGCGCGCGCGGGCCTCTGCAGCTGTTCCTGCACACCCTCGGTGAGCGCGGCGCTGTCCTCGAGCAGGCTGTGCCATTCCGCACCGCTTTGCTCGTCGTAGCGCTCGATCTGCAACCGCAGTCGGGCGGCAGCCCGGAAGTCGTGTCGCACGAGGGTGAGCCACGCATGTCCCGGTGAGTTCTCGAACTCGGCTGCGTGCGCGTCCAGCACCGCCATGAAATCGCGCTCGCGCCGTGCGATGACCGGCGAGGTGTCGAAATTTCCGCGCACGGAGTTGATCGCGGACTCGAGCTCCGAGAGCGAGCGGCGCGCGACGACCTGCGTGCCGTTGATGGCGAGTCCCGAGCCGCCGGCGGAAGCGATGCGCTCGTACACGCGGGTGAGGGCCGCTTGCCGCTCATCGATCCACTGCAGGCGCTGCGCGGCCCGGCTGGCGAGCTGACGCGCTACCGCGATGTGGCGGATCAACTGCGCGCGCAGGCCCGCGGCGGCCGGCGGCACCGACGAGGGCGGCGCGTTGCGGAAGTACGCCGCCACGGCGCTCTCCAGAGCAGCGCCCGCGACATTGATCGCAGTGAAATCCGCGGCGCTGCGCGCCTGCACGTGCTCGCCCACCGCACGGTCGTAGGCGACGAGCTTCTCGAGCACGAGGTTGGCCGCGCTCGCGAGCGGTTCGTGCTCGTTCTGCATGCTGCGGACTGCATCGAGCGCCTCACGCGTAGTGCGCGTGGCGAGCACCTCGCCGGCGATGAGCACCGCGGCGACGGCCGTGAGACCCAAGATCAGCCGCCAGCCGATGCCTAAGCGGGGCCGGCCTCCCCAAGGCCAGGCGCGTCGCGGCGCCGGCGCGGCAGCGCTGGGGGGCGGGCGGGCAGTTTCAGCCAGGGCATCGGGCATGCAACATAAGCCCAGTTGGGCGGCCTGCGCGGGTCGATGTGAAATCATCACTCGTCGCACGCCGCCCTTCCGAGGTGGGCATCGCATATCGGCCAGGCTTCCTTCGGGGAAGGCGCCGCGCGATGCGCCGCAGGCGCGGCAGAGGCACCGGCAGCGGCAGCTGCGGGGCCCGGGGTAGAGGGGACCGGGTAGACAAGACCGCGGTCGCTTTGCCCTATACTAGCGCTCAACGATGAGGGGCGGCCGAACGCATGAGCGAGCTCGCGGATACGTTTGATGCGGCATTTTCCAAAGCCGTCGATCTGGGAAACCGGATCGCGGACAAGGACAAGGACGCCGATCTGTGGGACATCGCCGACGGACTGCTCGCCGGCGCAATACAGTACTGGCTGTACTCACGGCAGCCGTGCGGAGACCCGCGTTGTCAGGACTGCATGCCGATCAGCACCGCGCAGGGTCGCATGGCTGAGCTCAACCGTCTGATCGGGCAACTCGCTTCCGAGAGCGAGTACTTCCACACGCCGACCGACGCCAACGCCGGTCGAGCCTAACCACCCCGAGAGATTGCGCTCGTCACGGTCGGCGATTTAGCCGGCCGCCTGCACCTTGAGGCCGCTTCCCGCGACTTCAGCGAGCGCGAGCTCGAACAGGCGGAAGCCTTCCTTCAACACGGCGTCCGGAATCGTGAGCGGGGCGAGGAAGCGGATGACGTTCGAGTACACCCCGCAGGAGAGGATGATGAGCCCGTGACGTCCCGCCGCCTGCACCAGGGCGCGCGTCAGCTCCGCATCCGGTGCGTCCGCCCGCCCGTTCTTCACCAGCTCGAGCGCCACCATGGCCCCGAGCGCACGCACGTCGCCGATGCAGGGGAAGCTGACCGCGAGTCCCTTGAGGCGCGAGCTCATGAAGCGGCCGATTTCCTGAGCGCGCGCGAGCAGCTGCTCTTCGCGCATCACTTCGAGCACCGCGAGTCCTGCCGCACAGGCGAGCGGCGAGCCGGCAAAGGTACCGCCGAGTCCGCCCGGTCCCGGGGCGTCCATGATGTCGGCCTTGCCCGTGACCGCCGACAACGGCACACCGCCCGCCACGCTCTTGGCGATGGTGATGAGATCGGGCGCGACGCCGCTGTGCTCGATGGCAAACATGCGTCCCGTGCGCCCGAAGCCCGACTGGATCTCATCCGCGATCAGCACGATTCCGTGGGCGTCACAGACGCTGCGCAGTCGCCGCAGCAGTTCCGGCGGCGCCGCGTAGAAACCTCCTTCACCGAGCACCGGCTCGATGATGATGGCGGCGACTCGTGCCGGATCCACGTCCGCCTTGAACAGCTGCTCGAGCGCCTCGAGCGAATGCTCGACCGTCACCCCGTGATAGGGCATGGGGTAGGGCAGGTGATAGATCTCCGGCAGCATCGGTCCGAAGCCCGCCTTGTAGGGCTGCACTTTGCCGGTGAGGCTGATGCAGGCGAGCGTGCGGCCGTGGAAACTACCGGCAAAGGCGATGACGGCCGAGCGGCGCGTGTGGAAGCGCGCGATCTTGAGCGCGTTCTCGACCGCCTCCGCACCGGTAGTGAGGAAGATGGTCTTCTTGGGGCCAGTTCCCGGCGCGAGCGCGTTGAGCGCCTCGGCGAGCTCGATATAACTCTCGTACGGTGTCACCTGGAAACAGCTATGCGTCAGCTTCTCGAGCTGCCGCGCTATTGCCGCCCGCACCTTCGGGTGCACGTGACCGGTGTTGAGCACCGAGATGCCGCTCGCGAAGTCGATATAGCGGCGACCCTCGACATCCCACAGCTCGGCGTTGACGGCACGCTCGGCGTACACCGCGAGCGAGTTGGTGATGCCACGTGGCACGGCTTGCTGGCGACGGGCGTGCAGTTCGTTGTTGGATGTCAAGTGAGCGTCCTCCGGGTGATGGCGCGCGCTGCGCGTCAGCTGCCGCTCTTGAGGTTGGCGGCGCGGTAAATGGCGGCGCGAATGCGCTGATAGGTGCCGCAGCGGCAGATATTGCCTGCCATGGCGGCATCGATGTCGGCATCGGTGGGCTGGGGGGTTTGTGCGAGCAGTGCGGCCGCCGACATGATCTGTCCCGACTGACAGTAGCCGCACTGGGGAACGTCGAGCTCGAGCCACGCGCGCTGTACCGGGTGGCTGTTGTCGGTCGAGAGACCCTCGATGGTGGTGACGCGCTTGCCACTCGCGGCACTCACCGGCGTCACGCAGGAGCGCACCGGCGCTCCCTCGAGGTGCACGGTGCAGGCACCGCAAAGTGCCATGCCACAGCCGTATTTTGTGCCGGTGAGCCCCACGATGTCGCGCAGCACCCACAGCAGCGGCATGTCCTCATCGACATCGAGCCTGGTGTTCCTGCCGTTGAGGTTGAGTGTGATCATCGGTTCCCCGGCCCGCGGTCCGCGGCTCATGCGTACTATACGGCTGCGCCCGCGCGCCGTGCATCTGCACGCTGCGCTGCGGCGGCGCGAGCACCGCCGCCGCGGAGCCTCTACAATGCGGTGTCGCACCCCCGGAAGTCCGCGAAAGTCGTCCCTTGAGCCACACTGCCGACGCTCCCGCCACTTCTGCGCCAATCACCACCGAAGCCGTCATCGTCGGCGCGGGTCCCTGCGGCCTTTTCCAGGTGTTCGAGCTGGGTCTGCTCGGCATCGGCGCCCACGTGGTCGATTCGCTCCGGCACCCCGGCGGTCAATGCGCGGAGCTCTACCCGGACAAGCCGATCTACGACATCCCGGCGCTGCCGGTGTGCGGGGCGCAGGAGCTGGTCGACCGGCTGCTGCAGCAGATCAAGCCGTTCAAGGCGCAGCTGCACCTCGGTCACGAGGTGGTGGAGTTCGCGCGACGCGCGGATGGGCGCTTTCTGCTGGCGACTGCAGGCGGTGTCAGGTTCGATGCGGGCACGGTAGTGATCGCTGCGGGCCTGGGCTCGTTCCAACCGCGGCGCATCGGCATCGAGGGCGCGGAGGCCTTCGAAGGCGCTGCCATCCAGTACCGGGTACGCAGCGCCGCCGAGCTCGCCGGCCAGCATCTCGTTATATTTGGCGGTGGCGACTCGGCGCTCGATTGGACGCTCGAGCTGCTCGCGAGGGCCGCGAGCCTGACGCTCGTGCATCGCCGCAGCGAGTTTCGTGCCGCGCCGGCCTCGGTCGCGCGCATGCGCGAGATGGTTGCCGCCGGCAGGATGCGCTGCCTAGAGGCGCTGCCGCACTCGCTGATCGTCGCGGACGGCACGCTGCGCGGCGTCAACGTCCGCGGTGCCGACGGGGCCATCACGCCGCTTGCCGCCGAGCAGCTGCTGGTGTTCTTCGGCCTGCACCCGAAGCTCGGGCCGATTGCCGAATGGGGACTCGCGCTGGAGAAGAAGGCGCTGAAGGTCGATGCCGAGAAGTTCCAGACGAGCATCCCGGGTGTATTCGCCGTCGGCGACATCAATACCTACCCGGGCAAGAAGAAGCTCATCCTCTCGGGCTTTCACGAGGCGGCGCTGGCGGCATTCGCCATCCAGCACCACTTGTATCCGCAGAAGAAGCAGTTCCTGCAATACACCACCACGAGTCCCATCATGCATCAGCGTCTCGGGGTGCCGGACTGATCGGCCAACATCGGAGGAATGCCACATGACTGTCACGCGCAATACTGCCCTTGCCGTAGTGCTGTTGGCCGCGTTCGCTCTACCACGTTTCGCGCACGCCGCCGACCCGTGTCAGCTCGAGATCAGCGGCAACGACCAGATGCAATACGACCAGCAGGTGCTCACGGTTCCGGCGAGCTGCACCCAGGTGACCCTGACGCTGCATCACACCGGTAAGCTGCCGCGCGAAGCCATGGGACACAACTGGGTGCTGGTGAACGCTGCGGACTTCAACACCGTGGCGAACTCCGGCATGGGTGCCGGCCTCGCCAACGATTATGTCCAGCCGGGTGACAAACGGGTGCTGGCGCACACCAAGACCATCGGCGGCGGGCAGACGACCAGCATCACCTTCCCAACCTCGGTGCTCAAGGCCGGCGGCGACTACCGCTACCTGTGCACCTTTCCGGGCCACAATGCACTGATGCGCGGCACGTTCAAGTTCGGCTGATCGGCGCGCCCATGGATCAGCGCCTCGCGGACCTGCTGCAGCTGCTCGAGCTCGAGCGGCTCGAGCTCAACCTGTTCCGCGGCGAGAGCCGCGACATCGGCAGCCCGCAGGTCTTCGGCGGCCAGGTGCTCGGACAGGCGCTGTCGGCGGCGGCCGCGACGGTCGAGACGCGTGTGGTGCACTCGCTGCATGCCTATTTCCTGCGGCGCGGCGATTACAACGCGCCGATCGTCTACGAAGTCGACCGCAGCCTCGACGGTCACAGCTTTTCCAACCGGCGCGTGGTGGCCATACAGCACGGGCAGCAGATTTTCACCATGACCGCTTCCTTTCAGACGGCCGAGAGCGGCTTCGACCACCAGATCGTCATGCCCGAGGTGCCGCCACCCGAGAGTCTGCCCTCTACTGACAGCCCGCCGCCGCATATGCTCGCGCAGCTGCCCGAGCGGGTGCGGCGCTTCTTCCAGCAACCCCGCCCGTTCGAATTTCGCATGGTGCGGCCAATCGAATACCTGCAGCCGCGCCATGAAGCGCCGGCGCGCGAGATCTGGTTCCGTGCGGTCGGACCGCTCCCCGACGACGAGATGCTGCACCGGCGGCTGCTCGCGTACGTGTCGGATTTCTTCCTGCTGGATACCGCGACACTTCCGCACGGTGCGTCGCTCCTGCGGCCGACGCTCGTGATGGCGAGCATCGACCATGCCATGTGGTTTCACCGCACGCTGCGCGTGGATGACTGGCTGCTGTACGCGGTGGACAGCCCGAGCGCTTCGGGCGCGCGCGGCTTCGCCCGTGCCAGTGTGTTCGCGCGCGATGGGCGCGTGGTCGCGAGCGCCGCCCAGGAAGGCCTGGTGCGCAGCAAGAACCACTCCTGAAGGAGACGCGCGCGGGGGGCTGAAGCCACATGCTTGCGCTTCCTGCAGCATTGATGGTCGCGGCCGGGGGCGCTGCGGACGTCGGCGATGTCGCCGCGCTCGAGCGCCTCTGGTCCGGGGTGCGCGACTCGAGCGAGCAGGTGGTGATGAGCCTCGACCGGGGCGCGGCGAGGTGGCCCCAATCGATTGAGCGTCGCGTCCGCACCATCATCGCACCGGTCAATGTCGGCTGGCTCGGCGCGCATGTGCTCTATCTCGAGGAGTTCATCGAGGACGACCCGCAGCAACCGCGCAGGCAGCTGCTGTTGCAGCTCGAGCCAGCCGCCGATCCACCGCACGCCGTGCGGGTGCACCTGTATACGTTTACCGATCCGGCACGCTGGACCCATCTCAACTACCGGCCGCCGCTCGTGGCGTCGCTCGGCCGGGAGGATGTACGTGCTTCGGCCGGCTGCGAGCTGCTAGTGACGCGTGCAGGCGATCAGTTTCGCGGCGGCACGGTCGGAAGGCGTTGCCTGGACTTCGGCTCCGGGAGCTCCCGTTACCTCGACTACCAGCTGGTGATCAGCGAGGACCTGTACTGGTATCGCCGCCGCCTGCTGCGGCAGAGCGATGGGGAGCTGCAGGAGGAGGTGATCGGCTTCAACCGCTTCGAGCCCAACGAGGCGCGCCTCTATACCTGCCGCATCGCCTGGTCGGCGAGCGGCAAGCCCCACGACTTGCGGCCGCTCGTGACACTCGATCTGTACGAGGCGGGTGGTCACGGGCGCTTCTCGACACCCGATGGCCGCTCATTCGAGCTGACGCTGCACGGTCACGACTGGCCATTCGCCGTCGATCGCGATGCGTTGTTGCTGTTGCTGCAGGAGCAGGGGGCGATCAGTCCGCTCGCCACCGCCTGGGCGCAGATGGACGCGCAGCAGATCACGCTCGGGCTCGATTGGCTCGAGGTGCGTTGCGGGTCGATGGCACCCGATTCCGATGAGCTCGCTCAGTGAGCCGCGCGCTGCGTGATGGCGGTGAGGTCCTGCAACAGCAGCGCGTTGAAACGTGGCGGGTCCTCCAGCATGAGGAAGTGGCCGCTGTGATTCAGCACATCGAGGTGGAAATCCGGCAATGAGCGGCGGATGCGCGCGGCATCGGTCGGCAGCAGGTCGGAGTTGATGGCGTAGACGGGCACCTTTATGGCGGGCAGCAGCCCGGCGAGATCCATCGAGAGGAGCGAGCGGAGGCTCGGAACCGCAACCGCCGGCGGTCGCAGTGACATGTTGTAGGCCACCTTCTGCACCAGCGCCGCGTCGGCGCCGGGCTCGAAGAGCGAGGAGCTCACCAGGTTGCGCGTCGCCCCGACGAAGTCGGCATCGAAGGGCGCCACGCGCCGCTCGATGTCGCGTGGCGTGAGCGGCGGCTCGCCGACCGAGCGCAGTGCCTCGACGGCGACGACGCCGATAACCCGCTCACCGATCAGCGGTGTCGCCGCGAGCGTCACCGCCGCACCCATCGAGTGCCCGACGAGCACGAGCTGCGGATTGGGCAGCTGGCGGGCCACGGCGGCGACATCCTGTGCGTAGTTCGCGATCGACCAATCGGTGCGGTTGGCGCCGGACGCGCCGTGTCCGGCGAGGTTGAGCGTCACCACCGTGTAGCGCGCCTTGAGGGCATCGAGCTGCGCGTGCCAGTAGTTTTCATCGCACGCCCAGCCATGCACCAGCAGCACCGCAGGGTTTCCATGCCCGTAGACGCGGTACTCGATGTGCACGTTGTCCGGGGAAAGCGTGATGCGCGGACCGTCACTGGAGCTCCGGTCGGCTGCGGAGCCGGAGCTCGCCGTACCGCTCGCCGGCGGCGGCCCGCTCGGGGCGGAGCCCTTGCCTGCGTCATGCCGGCCACAGCCGGCCGCGAGCAGCAGTAAGCCGAGCACCATCGGGCGGCAGCGCCGCATTGAGCCCTTCATGGCTCGCGCAGCACCTTGCCCGGATTCATGATGCCGTGGGGGTCGAACGCGAGTTTCACGGCGCGCATCAGCTCGAGCTCCACCTTCGAGGCGTAGCGCTCGAGCTCTGCGACCTTGAGCCGGCCGACACCGTGCTCGGCGCTGAAGCTGCCGCCAAACTCGCGCACCAGGTCGTGGATCGCACGGCGTATCTCCTCTGCGCGCGCGAGGAACCGCTCGCGATCGGCCGCGGGAAGCTGGCTGATGTTGAAGTGGAGGTTGCCATCGCCGACGTGTCCATAGGCGACCAGGCACCCCTCGGGCACGTGCTCGCCGACCCACGACGCAGCTCGCGCCACGAACTCCGGCAGTGCCGCGACGGGCAGTGAGATGTCGTGCTTGAGGCTCGCGCCCTCGTGCCGCTGGGCCTCGGGGATGGTCTCACGCAGCTTCCACAGCGCGCCGCGCTCGCGCTCGCTGCGCACCAGCGCCGCATCGAGCACGGTTCCGCGGGTGAGGGCCGCCGCCAGCGCCTCTTCGAGCACCGCATCGAGCGGCTCGGCGGCGCGTGAGGAGGAGAGCTCGCAGAGCACGTACCACTCATAGGCCGTGGTCAGGGGATCGCTCACTCCAGCAACGTGCCGGGTAGTGAGCTCGATGCCGATACGCGGAATCAGCTCGAAGGAGCTGACCCGCTCGCCGCTCGCTGCGCGCAGCTCACCGAGCAGCGTTACCGCGGCGCGCACGTCGGGAACTGCCGCGAGCGCGGTGGCGCGCACGCGAAGCTGCGGGAAGAGTCTGAAGCTCGCCGCGGTGATGACTCCGAGTGTGCCCTCGGCGCCGAGAAAGAGCGACTTGATGTCGTAACCGGTGTTGTCCTTGCGCAGCGTGGTCAATGCATCGAGCACGCGGCCGCCGGGCAGCACTACTTCGAGGCCAAGCACCAGATCGCGCGCCATGCCATAGCGCAGCACGTTGACGCCGCCGGCATTGGTGGAGAGATTACCGCCGATCTGGCAGCTGCCCTGCGAGCCGATGCTGAGCGGGAAGAAACGATCCACCGCGTCCGCGGCCGCCTGCACCCGGGCGAGGACGCAGCCAGCTTCCGCAACGAGCGAATAGTTGTCGGGATCGACGCTGCGGATGCGATTGAGCCGCCGCAGTGAGAGGACGAGCTCACGGCCGGACTCATCCGGGATGGCGCCACCGCAGTAGCTGGTGTTGCCGCCGTGCGGAACGACGCCGATGCGCTCGGCATCGCACAAGGCGAGCACCTGTGCGACCTGCGCGACCGAGCGCGGCTGCACCACCGCGAGCGCGCGCCCCCGGCAGCGCCCGAGGTGGTCAACCAGGAAGGGAGCGCAGTCCTGCGGATCGGTCAGGACACAATCCGCGCCGAGCAGCGCGCGCAGCCGCTCCTGCAGGGCGCTCGCTTCCGCGGTCAATGTGTGCCGAGCGTGCGCAGCGCCGCGATGCGTTCATCGAGCGGCGGATGGCTCATGAACAGCCGCGCCAGGCCGCTGCGAACGCCGCCGTCGGCGATGCCAAAGGCCTGGAACTGCTGCGCGGGCAGCGGCTCGTGACCGCGCTTGAGGTCCTCGAGCGCGGCGATCATGTTGCCGGTGCCGGCGAGCTGTGCCCCGCCGCGATCGGCGCGGAATTCGCGCTGGCGCGAGAACCACATGACGATCGGGGTGGCGAGCAGCCCGAACGCGATCTGCAGAACGTAGAAAGTGAGAAAGGAGGCGATGCCGCGGCCATCCTCCGAGCGGAACACCGCGCGGTCGATGATGTTACCGACGACCCGCGCGAGGAAGAGTACGAAGGTGTTGACGACGCCCTGGATGAGGGTGAGCGTTACCATGTCGCCGTTCGCGACGTGGGTCATCTCGTGACCAATCACCGCCTCGATCTCCTGGCGATTCATCTGGTGCAGAAGCCCGGTGCTCACCGCGACCAGCGCCGAGTTACGGCTCGCGCCCGTGGCAAACGCATTTGGTGCCGGGGAATCGAAAATACCCACCTCGGGCATTCCGAGACCGAGGCTGCGCGCGTAGCGCTCGACGACCGACACCAGCCACTGCGCGGTCGGGTCGGGCGAGTCGCCGATCACCTGCACGCCCATGAACATCTTGGCCTGCAACTTCGACATGGCGAGGGAGATGAAAGCGCCGCCGAAACCGAACAGCGCCGCCCACACCAGGATTCCTTCGAAGCTCTCGCCACGGCTGGCGAGCCAGGTGTCGAGCCCGAGCAGTCGCGCCACGGCCGTCAGCACGAGCAGCACGGCGAGGTTGGTAGCGATGAACAACACGATGCGTTTCATGGGGAAAGCCTGCTGTAACGGAGGGATGCGGGACACTCGCCGGGCGGCACTGTACCGTTACGGCGGTATGCCTGCCAGCATGGGGTGGGTGGGGGCATTTTCAAGTGCAAGGCGCCCCTGGCGCCGCTCCAGCGACTCAGCCGATCGCCACTCCCACGGCGTGTCCGACGAGGTAGCTCACCGCGCCCGCGCCACCCCCAATCAGCACCATTCGCAAGGCGCTGCGCAGCGCGGCGCGCCCGGTGAAGAGTGACAGCCCGAGCCCGACCGCGAAGAGCCCCATCAGCGTGATGACGACCGCAGTGCCAATCGCATGGGCGCCGCTCAGGCCGCCGAGGAACGGCACGAGCGGCACGGCGGCGCCGAGCGCGAACGCGACGAATGAGGACGCGGCCGCCAGCCACGGCGATCCGAGATCATCGGGATTGAGGCCAAGCTCCTCACGTGCCAACACATCGAGCGCTGCCTGCGGATTCGCGAGCAGCGCACGACTCACCTCGCGCGCCTGATCCAGCGCGACACCGCGTGCCTGGTAGATGAGCGCGAGCTCCTCCGCTTCTTCCTCAGGGTACTCGGCGAGCTCTTCACGCTCGAGCGCGATCTGGTGCTCGTACATCTCGCGCTGCGAGCGCACCGACACGTACTCGCCCGCGGCCATGGAGAGGGCGCCCGCGAGGAGTCCCGCGACCCCCGCGGTGAGCACATACCCGCTGGCTGCCCCGGCGCCGGCGACACCAAGCACGAGACTCACGTTGGACACGAGTCCATCGTTCACTCCGAACACTGCGGCTCGCAAGCCGCCGCCGAGCGCGCTGCGGTGACGCGCACCCACCTGCGCAAGCGAGGTCGGCATGGCATGGCCCGCGGTGGCCGGCGGTGCGCTATAGATGGACAGCCCCCGCAGCTTCATCGCGGCCAGCACCGGGCGGAGCGAGCGTGGATCGAAGCGCGCGAGCAGCCGTGCGACGATGCGCGCCCGTAAGGACGGAACGAACTGCCGCCGCGCACTCGCGCCGGCGGCATCGCGCTGCGCCGCAAGCTGCCACTTCTCCGCCTGCTCTTCTGCGGCCGCCGCTAGCTTCAGGAACAGGGCGCTCTTGGCGGGGTCCGCCTCGGCGGCTGCCACCTGCCGGTACAGCCACGCGGACTCCTTCTCGTGGTACCAGCTATCGACCCCGGCAGAGGTCAATATTCATCCCGCTCGTCGTCGACTTCGTCCTCATCCTCGTCCCAATCGTCGTCGTCCTCGTCCTCGTCCTCTTCGTCTTCTTCGTCCCAGTCATCGTCATCCTCGGTCTCCTCGTCGTCGGACTCGGACCAGCCCTCGGGCTCCTCGATCCGCTCGAGGTCCATCTCCCGCCACGCCTCGAGGTCCATCTCCTCGATGTCGCCGTCGAGGTACTCGATCTCCAGGCGCTCGGAGTCCTCGTCCACCGACAGCACGCGGAAGGATTCTTCTTCTTCGACGTTCTCGTACCACTGGCCGGGCACCGGCTCGTAATCTCTGCTCACCGCGAAAACCACCCTGTGTTCATTTTCGCCGCCGACAAGTGTAGGGGCTGACGTCGGGTTGGGCAACGCAGGCCGGATGCGTATAGTTTTCCTCCATGGCCGGCGGACTCGGTGTTTCAGCAGCTCCCCTCACGCAGGCACGGCGCATCGTCGTGAAGGTGGGCTCCGCATTGCTCGTGGACGCCGAGAGCGCCCGCGTCAATCGCGCCTGGCTCGAGACCCTGGTCGAGGACCTGCTGCGCCTGCGCAAGCGCGGACAGCGTGTCATCCTCGTGTCATCTGGAGCGATCGCGCTCGGGCGGCGGCGCCTCGGCCTCAAGCACGGAACGCTGCGCCTGGAGGAAAGCCAGGCGGCGGCCGCAGTCGGACAGATCCGTCTCGCACACGCCTACAAGGAGCTGCTCGAGAGCAATGACGTGACCGTGGCGCAGGTGCTGCTCACTCTGGAGGACAGCGAGCGCCGGCGCCGTTATCTCAACGCGCGGGCCACGCTCGAGTCACTGCTGGAACTCGGCGCGTTGCCCGTCATCAACGAGAACGACACGGTGGCGACGGCCGAGATCCGCTACGGCGACAACGATCGCCTCGCGGCCCGCGTCGCGCAGATGACGGGCGCGGACTGCCTGGTGCTGCTGTCGGACGTTGCGGGGCTCTACAGCGCTGATCCCAACCGCGACCCGGCCGCGCGCCTCATCCAGGAGGTGCGGCAGATCACTCCCGAGATCGAAGCCGCAGCCGGACGTGCGGCGTCGCGGCTCGGGTCGGGCGGCATGGCCGCAAAGATTGCCGCGGCCCGCATCGCCCTGTCCGCAGGCTGCCACATGTGCATCGCGGCGGGCGCACCGCGCCATCCGCTGCGCCGCATCGAGGAGGGCGCGGAGTGCACCTGGTTCGTTCCCACCGCGACTCCGGCCGCCGCGCGCAAGCAGTGGATCGCCGGCACGCTGCGCCCCGCGGGCGCCATCACCATCGATGCGGGCGCGCTGCGCGCGCTGCTCGAAGGCCGCAGCCTCCTCCCCGCAGGGGTCACCGCAGCGCGCGGACGATTCGACCGCGGTGACACGGTGAGCGTGCTCGCCGCGGATGGGGTCGAAGTGGCGCGCGGCATCATCGCGTACTCCGACAGCGACGCCGCGCGCATCATGGGCCGCAAGACATCCGAGATCGCCGACATCCTGGGCTTTCGCGGCCGTGACGAGATGATCCACCGCGACGACCTGGTGCTGCTGCGGCCACAGAGCGCGGCAGCGGCCATTGTGCCCGCGTCGGAGCCGGCGCCCTGACCATGGACAGGGCAGACATCGGCGAGTTGATGGAGGGACTCGGCCGCTCCGCCGTCGCGGCGGCGCAGGTGCTCGCCCTCGCCCCGGGGACGCAGAAGGACGCCGCGCTCGCTGCGGCCGCAAGGGCGGTACGCACGCGCATGGGTGCGATCCTCGCCGCCAACGAGCGCGATCTGTCCGCAGCGCGCGCCCGGCACATCAGTGGCCCGCGGCTCGAGCGGCTGCGCCTCGATGAGAGTCGCACGGAAGCGATCGCGGCAGGCATTGATGCGGTGAGGGCGCTCCCCGATCCCATCGGGCGCGTCGCGGCCGAGTGGGAGCGGCCGAATGGTCTACGCATCCAGCGGGTCACTGTGCCGCTCGGAGTGATCGGCATCATCTACGAGAGCCGCCCCAACGTCACGGCGGACGCCGGTGTGCTCTGCCTGAAATCCGGCAACGCCTGCATCCTGCGTGGCGGTTCCGAGAGCGAGCATTCGAGCCGCGCGCTGCACGAGTGCCTGGCACACGGTCTCGCCGCCGCCGGCCTGCCGGGCGGCTGCGTACAGTTGGTGCCGACCGGCGATCGTGCCGCGGTCGGCTACATGCTCGCCGGCATGAGCGACTATCTCGATGTCATCGTGCCGCGCGGGGGCCGCAGCCTCGTCGAGCGCGTGCAGAAGGAAGCGCGGGTGCCGGTCATCGGGCACCTCGAGGGCAACTGTCACGTGTACATCGACCGCGACGCCGATGTGCGCATGGCGCGCACCATCGCGCTGAATGCCAAGATGCGTCGCACGGGCATCTGCGGGGCTGCCGAGACACTGCTGGTCGATGAGGCCTGCGCGGCGACGCACCTCTCGCCCGTCATTCACGATCTGCTCGAGGCCGGCTGCGAGGTGCGCGGCGATCCGAGCGTGCAGCGGGTTGATCCACGTGTGCGCGCGGCGAGCGAGGACGACTGGTACACCGAGTACCTCGACGCCATCATCGCCGCGCGCGTGGTCGATGGGGTCGATGCGGCCATCGCGCACATCGCCCGCTACGGCTCCGCCCACACCGAATCGATCGTCACCGCGAACCCGGCGACCGCGGAGCGCTTCCTGCAGCGTGTCGACAGCGCGATCGTCCTGCACAATGCATCGACGCAGTTCGCCGATGGCGGCGAGTTCGGCATGGGCGCCGAAATCGGAATCTCCACCGACCGCTTCCACGCGCGCGGGCCGGTCGGCGTGGAGCAGCTCACGAGTTACAAGTACCTGGTACGCGGAACGGGGCAGGTGCGCACCTGAACCGGCTGTGGCGGGGCCGGCGGGGCTCGTCATTGACCGCGGGGCCGCGAGCCACGCCTAGGCGTGGTCGTGCACGTGCCGGTGTATCGCAGCGTCGTCCGCGTGCGCCGGAGGTTTAGCGCACCGCTCACAGTTCACCCAGCCGGAGTCACCGTTCAGGTAGTGCTCTTTCTTCCAGATGGGCAACCGGTGTTTCACCTCGTCGATGATGTATCGGCAGGCGCGGAAAGCCTCGTCGCGGTGCGCCGCGCTCACCCCCACCCACACCGCGAGCTCGCCCACCGCGAGCGATCCGATGCGATGCACGCAGGCGGCGTGTGACACGCCGAAGCGCTCGATCGCCTCGGCGATGATGCGCTCGCCCTCGCGGATCCCGAGCGCCTCGAAGGCTTCGTACTCGAGACCGCGCACGCGCTGTCCCTCGTTACTGTCCCGCACCCACCCCTCGAACGCGGCGTAGCCGCCGCACCCCGGGTCGGCGAGCGAGACACGCAGCTGCTCAGGCATGATCGGAGTGCGGGTGAACTGGAAGTCGGGCATGGTCCTGCGGCAGCTCCCTCAGCCGCCCGCAACCGGCGGGATGAACACCACGGCATCGCCGTCGGCGAGCGGGGCGCTCCACTCGCGGAACTCGGCGTTGATGGCCACGCGCAGCACTTCCCGCGCGAGTGAGAAGGGGTAGCGCTGCGCGAGCTGCGCATACAGCTCGGCCGGAGTGCGCGCATGGGTCACCAGCGCCTCGTCGCGCCGCCCCGCCTGCTCACGCAACAGGGCGTAGTACTGCACGGTGATGTGCTTCGCGGCAGAGGTGCTCTCGGGCAGCAGCGCACTCATCACACTCCTGTACTCCTCGGGCGTGTTGACGTTGTCGAGCGCTTGCGGGTTGGGCTCATCGATCAACTGTGTATCCGCGTCGAGCAGGAACCGCCGTGGGCATTGCCGGCCACGCGCGACGTACGCCGCGAGCGGCGCGGCGCTGCGAGGCTCCCATATGGCGCACAGCGGCTCTGGGAGCCCGTCATGGCTCGAGCGATACGCGGTGGCAGCGCGGTCAGGCACCCGGGAGCGCACCAGGTACGCGAGCGTCGCCTCATCGAGCAGTGGCAGGTCACACGCGAGCACGAGCCAGGCAGCCTGCGGATGACGGGCTTGCGCGGCGAGCAGCCCGGCGATCGGACCGAGATTCTCGTGATCGTCGCGGATCTGGGGGAAGCACGCGCGCAGCGGATCCTCACTCTGATCGGCACGCACCGAGACGTAGGCGCGCTCCACGTGCGGCGCAATGAGCTCCATGGCGCGCTCGAGCTGGCTGCGGCCGCCGTACAGCAGGGCCGCCTTGTCGGTGCGCATGCGGGTGCTGCGTCCGCCCGCGAGCACGAGCCCAAGGAGCGGCGCCCCGCCGTTGCCGCCGTGAGCATTCATGCCCGGCGCTCCGCAGCGCTGCGCGCGAAGCGGCGCCGTCCGCCGGATTTTGCCAGCAGCCGAATGCTGCCGATCTCGATATCGTGCGAGAGCGCCTTGCACATGTCGTAGATGGTCAGCGCCGCCACCGCGGCACCCGTGAGCGCCTCCATCTCCACCCCGGTGCGGTGATGGACCGACACCTCGCAGCGCACCACGATCTCCTGCGCCCGGCGGTGCTCGATGTGTAGCTGACAGTTCTCGAGCCCGAGGGGATGGCAGAAGGGGATGAGCTCGTGGGTGCGCTTGGCGGCCTGCACTCCGGCAACGATCGCCGTGTCGAACACCGGACCCTTACTGGTGCGGTGCCCGGCGGCGCGCAGGGCGCGTGCCACGCTGCTCGGCAGGCGCACCCGTGCTTCGGCGACGGCGACGCGATGCGTCACCTCCTTCGCTCCCACGTCCACCATGGCAGGCTGCTGACGCGAGTTGAGATGGGTGAGACCGCGGCGCGCCATCAACCACCGATGTAGAACATTTCGACCTTGCGCTCATCGCGCGCCGCGCGGCGCAGGCTGGCGCGCTGCTCACTGTAGCGATCGGCGCGGCCGAGCCAGACACCACGGATGAGCTCGAGCAGCTGATCATCGCTTCCGCCGCCGCGCAGCGCATCGCGCAGGCTGGTGCCGTGGGTGGCGAACAGGCAGGTGTAGAGCACGCCATCGGAGGACAGGCGGGCACGCGTGCAATCACCGCAGAAAGGCTGAGACACCGAGGAGATGAAGCCGACCTCGCCCTGGCCGTCGGCGAACGCGTAGCGCCGGGCCACCTCGCCGCGGTAGCTCGGCTCGAGAGGCTGGAGGGGCCAGCGTTCCGCGATCCGCGCCAGCAGCTCCTTCGAGGGCACCACCATTTCCTCGCTCCAGTGATTGCGGTTGCCGACGTCCATGTACTCGATGAAGCGCACGATCACGCCGGTGCCACGGAAGCGCTCGATGAGATCGAGCACGGTGTGATCGTTCACACCACGCTGCACGACGGCGTTGACCTTGATCGGAGTGAGCTCGGCGCGCCGGGCATGCTCGATGCCATCCAGCACTTCCTCGACGCCGCCGAGGCCTCCACTCATGCGCGCGAAGACCTGTGCATCGAGGCTGTCGAGACTGACCGTCACGCGCCGCAGCCCTGCGGCCTTGAGCTCGCTCGCGTAGCGCGACAGCAGCACGCCATTGGTGGTAAGCGCGACATCCTCGATCCCCGGGACATCCGTGAGGTCACCGATCAGGTCCGGAAGATTCGCGCGCAGCAGCGGCTCACCGCCCGTCAGGCGCAGCTTGCGCACCCCGAGCTGCGCGAACAGCCGAGCGAGGCGCACGATCTCATCGAACGACAGCCGCTCATGCGAGCCAAGGAAGCGGTAGCGCTCGTGGTAGGTCTCACGCGGCATGCAATAGGGGCAACGGAAATTGCAGCGGTCCATGACCGAGATGCGCAGGTCGCGCATCGGCCGGGAAAACCTGTCCCGCGGCGCTGCCTGAGCGCGCAGGGGCACAATCACTTCACGATCGGACATGGCTTGCGACAGTATGAGCACCGCCCGGGCCAAAGGCTATGCGCCTAAGGAGTCACGACCAGCGGTACAGCCGGGTCACGAAGCCTTTCGCGTACGTATTGGGCCCGGGTGGTAGCTCCACGAACCCCTCGGTACCTGCGAGCGAGGTAAAGTCTCCCGAGCCATTTGTCGGGGCCGGAACGGCCCAGTCCCGTCCCCAGTCATCCTGCTCGAGCCGCACCGGGATGAAGTGCGTCAGCGCTGGCGTGACGGTGATGGGGGCGCTCAGCGCCATGCGCTCGACGCGATCCGCGCTCTGTCCGAGGCTGCCGCGCAGCGCCGGCAGCACATAGCGCGCCAGGCACACGAGGGTCGACACGGGGTTGCCGGGCAGCCCAAACACCGCCGCTCCCGAGGGCGCGACTCCGAACCACAGCGGCTTTCCCGGACGCTGTGCCACCTTATGGAAGATGGTTCGGACACCGAGCTCGCCGAGCACCTGCGGCACGAAGTCGAAGCGGCCCATCGACACACCGCCCGAGAGCACGAGCACATCGTGCGTCTCGAGGTGAAAACGCAGGCGCTCACGCAGCTCGCCGACATCATCGGGGATGTGATCGTCTGCGACGCGCTGGAAGCCATGCTCGCGCAGCGCGCCCACGACGGCGTACGCGTTCGAACGGCGCACCTGGTGCGCGAGCACCGGCTCGCCGGGCTCGACCAGCTCGTTACCGGTGGAGATGACGGCGAGCATCGGCTGACTCGCGACCCGGATGCGTGCCATGCCCGCGGAGGCGGCAATGGCGATTTCCGGAGCGCGCAGACGCTGACCCGCGCGCAGGAGCAGCGCACCCTGGCGGGTGTCGCTGCCGCGGCGATGCACGTTCTGCCAGGGCTCGACGCGGACATCCACGGTCAGCTCCGCCTGGCCGCGGTCGAGGACGAGCCGCTCGACCGGCACCACGCTGTCGCAGCCCGAGGGCAACACCGCGCCGGTCATCACTTCGATGCAGTCCTCCGGCGCATTGAGCGCAAGCGGTGCATCGCCGGCCGCCTGTGTGGCCTGGATGCGGAAGAAGCGCGTACCTGCGCTCACCGCCTGGCTGTCGAGCGCCACCCCGTCCATGGCCACACGGTCATACGGCGGCTGGTCGCGCTCGGCGTAGACGTTCTCGCGCAGCACCGCGCCGGCGCACTGCGCCAGCGGCAGGGACTCGATCGGCAGGCACTGAAGGTGCTGGCCGATCAGCTGGTCTGCCTCGGCCGGGGTGAGCACTCAGCCCTTCTTATCGGCCGTCCTGGCCTTGTAGACCTTTACCTGCTCGTTGAAGCGGTCGGCGATAGCCTGCAGCTGATCGACCGCGGCATTGTGCTTCTGGGCCTCAACGCGCTGCATGTCCGTCTTCTGCTGGGGCTTCAGCTTGTCGCCACCCTTGGCGATGGCGTCATCGAGCTCCTTGTCGATGCAGGTCGTGTAGTCGTTGATCGCCTTCTGGTACGCGGCTATGGCCTTTTGTCCGGCGACCATGTCCTCGAGCGTTGCGGTCGCGCCGTCCGGGATTTTCGCCGGAGCCTGTGGGTAGGGGCACTCTGCATACACCGGTGCTGTCATCACCGCGGCGAACGCCATCGCGAGAAGAGCCTTCATAACAAAGTCCTGATGCGGGGAATTGGAGGGCTATCTTAAGAGGCGCTCGCCAGCTGGCGCCACTGCGGCCCGAGGGCGGGGGCGCGCCCGACGCCGGCCGGCCCCGCCACGTGAGCGGGCCGGCGGGCATCGGTAGCAGCCACGGGTGTGGTCGTTCACCACCCCGACCGCCTGCAGGAAGGCGTAGACGATGGTCGAGCCGACGAAGCGGAACCCGCGGCGCGCGAGGTCCCGGGAGAGGGCATCGCTCAGCGCAGTACGCGCAGGCACCGTCCCGCGCCGCGGGCGGTTGATCTGCGGGCGGCCTCCGGCAAACGACCACAGGTAGCGATCGAACGAGCCAAACTCCCGCTGCACGGCGAGAAAGGCGCGCGCGTTGCTTACCGCGGATTCGATCTTCAGGCGATTGCGCACGATCGCACTGTCACGCAGCAGCGCGGCCCGGCGGCGGGCGTCGAAGCTCGCTACGCGGCGCACGTTGAAGTTGGCGAAGGCGCGGCGGTACCCGGCACGCTTGTGCAGGATAGTCGACCAGGACAGCCCAGCCTGCGCACCTTCGAGTGTGAGCATCTCGAAGAGACGGCGGTCATCGTGCACCGGCCGGCCCCATTCCTCATCGTGATAGCGCACGTAGTCCGCATCGGCAGTCTCCGCCCACCAACAGCGCCGTCGCGCTGCTTTGCTCCCCGATCTGATTCGCACACGGCTGCGTTGGTCGGCCATGGTCGGCTTGCTCACCTGCTGCGGCAGCGGGGCGGTGCGCGCCATCATGACACGCGCCGCCACCGTCTGCCTGTCCGCCGCTGCGCTGGGTTCGCAGTGCCCCTCGAGCATTGCCAGGCTGCAGACTCAATAGTTGACGCGCACACCCAGCTGATAGGTCTGCTCGTAAAACTCGCGCTGGATCGGTCGGTCCGGTGTGCCCTGGTAGAACGTGTGCGGGGTGTTGAGGAGATTCTTGGCGTTGAAGTATACGCTCCAGTGCTCGCTGAAGGCATACGAACCGCCGAAGTCCATCGACGTGCGCGTGTCGTTCCACACATCACTGCTCTTGTCGGAGCCGATGCCAAACAAGTCCTGCGACGCCGAATACGCCGCGAGCCGCAGATCCAGGCCAGCGTATTGATAGAAAAGCGCGAGGTTCCAGGTGTTCTTCGAGCTGGAAGGCAGTGTCGAGTGCTCCCCGGGACGGATCGTGAACCGCGAATCGACCCAGGTGTAGTTCGCGTTGATGCCGAAGCCAGCCAGCCAGCCGGGCAGCCGGCTGAAGCGCTGGACCCAGTTGAATTCCGCGCCACGCGAATACGCCGTGGAGGTATTGCTATAGGTGTAGCTCTTGAGCGGAACGTTCGTTCCGTGGAAGTACACGATCTGGGTCCCGGTGTTGTCGGCCACGATGTAGTCGGAGAGCTCCTTGTCGAACAGGCCGAATGAGAGGATGCCGGCTTCCGACAGGTACTTCTCGATGGTGACGTCGAAGCTGTTCGATTTGATCGGCTTGAGGTTGGGGTTGCCCGTGCTGATGATCCCCGAGCCGAGGTCGATGGTCTGCGAGATGCTGAGTTGATTGAACCCCGGGCGCGCCAGGGTCGACGACCAGGTGGCACGCGCGATCAGGTTCGGCTGAATCTCGTAGCGCGTCTGAATGCCGGGGAACACATCGGTGTAGTCGTGTTTAGAGGTGACCGGGCTCACGAACGTGTTGCCCATGGTATCCGTAGTGACCTGATACGCGGACAAATCGTCGTGTGTGTGCTCGACCCGTACCCCGCCGATGACCCCGAACCGACCCGCTGTCATCTGATACATGACATAGGCCGCGTACACGTTCTCTTTTGCGGACAGGTAATTCTGGTACCCGCTGATTACATCGGACGGGGCTTGCGTGCCAGGTCCGAGCAGTGACTGCAGGTAGCCGGGCGGGATATCCGGGGGGTTGCGGTACTGGCCGTCGTAGTAGGTCTCGTACGGAGTCGTTGCAATGCTCGACAGAAGCATGTTGGGTAGCGTGGGGTACGAGGTCGGGTAATAGGTCTCCCCCTTCTTGCGCCATCGTCCACTCAAGCCCATCTTCAGGCTCTCGACATCGAAGCCGCCCCAACGGACCGGCAGCTCGAAGTTCGTCACCAAGGACCACTCGCGGTCGTCGTTGTACGCCGAGCTGTTGGCGAAGCCGTTGAGCAGATAATTCACGGGATTGAGGTAATCGGCACCCGTGATCGTGTACAGCGGGGTGAAACCTTTGCCGCTCGGGGAGTACATCCACGCTGCATTCGTCGGTGTAGGCGTGTAGCTGAACGCCGAGTTGTAGTCGTACGGCTTGTGCCACGAGCCTTTCGTGTAGCCGACCCGGTAGTCGAGGATGCTCGCTCCGAAGTGGTTTACCCCGCCGGCCATGAACACCTGGTCTTTGGAAAGCTCCCGTTCGTCACGCAAGGCCATCTGCATCGCATTGGGGGTGTTGAGCGTGTCGGTCAGGGTGCCGTTGGCGCCCTGGACCGTATTGCCATCCGGAGTCAGGTTGAAGTACTGGCGCCAGTAACGCTCGTTATAGCCGGCCTCGAAGCCGCGGATGTACCAGCGATTGTCCGCGTCGGGCTGGTAGCCGAAATCGATCCCGTAGCCATGGCGCCTGCGGTTGAGCTCATAGTCACGCTGCTGGAGGTTGTTGATCGCGTAATACGGGTGTGCGGAGTCGTTGAAGTACGCCGGCTCGACGTCGTCGATGCCGCGCCAGTCCTCATAATAGGTAATGGTCGCAACCACGGAGAACGGCCGATCGCTGTAGGCCTCGGTGCCCCCCGCCGCGGCAGGGCGGCCCGCTCCGCCGAAGCGCCCGCCCCCGGACATCGCCACATCGATGATCGGCTTGCGGCGCAGCGGCTCGTAGCCGCCTCCCACCTGGCCTTCGAGGAACGGCGCGCCACTCGTCGGTGCAGTCTTCGGCGTGATCTCGATCGTGCCACCCAGGGCCTCGGCATCCTGGCTGGGGAGATTCGATTTGGTCACCGTGATCGCGCCGACGAGTCCGATCGGAATGGAATCGAGCGTCACGGCGCGGTAACCGCCGAAGGGTGAGGCGTTATTGGTCGGCGGCAGGCGCAGACCGTCAAATGTGGTGCTGTTGAGATCCGCATCAATACCGCGGATGTTCACGTAGCGGCCTTCGCCCTCGTCGGTTTCGAGTGACACGCCCGGGATGCGTCGCACGGCCTCGGCCGTGCTGATATCGGGCAGCCTTCTGATCTCCTGGTACGTCTGTATGTTGATGAGGTTGGGTGCTTCCTCCTGAGCCTTGCGAGCCAGCTCGACCGTGGCGCGCTGCGCGCTGATCAGGACCTCCTGCAGCGCACTGCCGGGTGCGGCACCACTCTCGGCTGCCGTGGCAGCTCCGGCAGCTCCGGCATCTGCGGTGTCGGCCGCCGCAACGGATGATTGCGCAAAAGGGGACAGGCAGAGGCAGAGGCAGAGCACGAGCGCGAGCCGGGACAGCGTGCCGCCTTGTCGGAAGGACACAACACACTTGAGAGACTCACTCATGGGCGTGACTCCGTGAGAAACAGCGTCTCCCTGCGTCCCTCGGGCGGACGCTACCGCTGTAAGCAGCTGTCAATCGAGGTAAAAATTGTCACGAGGCGAGGTTGCCGAATGATGACCAGCCTGAAGCCAACCTTAAAAAGGCTGTTTTTTTATGGCTGCGTCGTTGCGCCGCGATAGGCTGATCTAAGACTCAGGCGTGGCTCACGGCACCCTGAAGCGCTTCGCGGGCCGCGTGCCGCAGTCCCTGCGAGGTGACTTACGAGTTCGTCGGCAGTGTGAACACGACGCGGAGTCCCCCCTCCACGGGTGAGGGCTCCGCCCAGATGGACCCGCCGTGCAGCGAGATGATGCTACGGCAGATCGCCAGTCCCAGGCCGCTCCCGGCATCATCGTCCGCTCCGGGTCTCGTCACGCGGAAGAAGCGCTCGAAGATGCGCTCGCGAAACTCAGGTGCCACACCCGGCCCCTGATCGTCGAGGCTTACGCGCCACCGCGTTCCGTCCAGCTCTGAATTGAGCGTCACCCGGCCGCCGCGCGGAGAGACTTTCAGCGCGTTGCTCAGCAGATTGAGCAGCACCCGGCGCAGCCAGCGCGGCTCGACAAGCACGCTGCCGCTACCGGCATGCGTGCATTCGAAATGCATGCCGTAGTGCTCGGCGAGCACGCGCGCGTCCTGGCTGATGCCGGCCAGCAGCGCCGCTGGCTCGTGCGGCTCGAGGCTCAGGCGGATGTCGGAGCCCTCGGCACGTGACAGGAACAGCAGCTCCTCGATGATCTGGCTGAGGCGCGAGGTCTCCTCGAGCAGCACGTGCACCGATTCCTCGTTGCCGGGGTCGAGCTTGCCGTGCACGAGCAGTTTCTCCGCCTGCAGCCGCACCAACGAAAGAGGAGTCTTGAGCTCATGGGAGGCTTCCGCCGTGAAGCGGCGAATCTGCTGGAAGGATCGCTCCAGGCGGTCGAACATGAGATTGAGCAGCCGCGCGAGATCCGAGATCTCATCGCGCACGCTGGCGACCGGGATACGTTCGCTCAGGTTGTCGGAGCCGATGCGGCTCGCCGTGTCGCGTATGAGGCGCACCGGGCGCATGGCGAGGCGGCTCAGTCCGAAGCCGATCGCGACGCTCATCGCGATCGACCCGGCGAGCAGCCAGATGCCGATGCGGCTGTAGGAGCGCATGGTTTCGCGCACGCTGCTGAGGGGAGTTGCCACGGTCACATCGAACGGGCCGAGAATGAACTCGCTGGCACGCAGCTCGCCAATTCCCGGGACGGTGGCGTCGTACTCGCGCTCGCCGGGAACATCGGGGATCGGCTGACCGTGCAGGTTGCTCGAGTAGAACACGGGGCGAACAGGCCCGGCGCGATCGTCGACAGTGATGTAGAACAGCACCGAAGCGTACTCGGTGGTCTGGCGTATGCGCGCATCGATCGCCGGTCCGTCGAGGGACTGGTAGTCGCTGCCGAGGTGGGCGCGGATCTCGGCGAACTGGGCGCGGTTCAGGAGATCCAGCCCATGAACCAGATGCACCTGTAGCAGGTAGTAACCGGCAACGAAAGCGCCCACCAGGGTGGCGGCGGCAGCGACCGAATACCACAACGCCAGCCGGGCGCCGATCGACCTCACAGCAACTGGTACCCGACGCCGCGCACGGTCCTGAACAACGAGACCTCCGAGCCGGTGTCGAACTTGGCGCGCAGCCGGCTCATGTAGACATCGAGCAGATTCGCCTCATTGGAGTGATCAGACGACCAGCACTTCTCGCAGATCAGCTCGCGCGTCAGGATGCGGCCGACGTTCTGCATGAACAGTTCCAGCAGTGCAAACTCGCGGTTGGTGAGCTCAACCGGCTGGCCGGCGAAGTGAGCCGTGTGGCCGATGAGATCCAGCCGGATGCCGCGGTGCTCGAGGATCGCCTCCTTGACGGCCGACTGGCGCCGCAGCAGCGAGCGCGTACGAGCCAGCAGCTCCTCCATGCTGAAGGGCTTCGGCAGGTAGTCGTCCGCACCGAGGTCCAGCCCGTTGATCCGGTCCTGGAGGGCATCGCGCGCGGACAGAATGAGCACCGGCTCGTTGAAGCCCGCCCTGCGCCACTGCTTGAGCAGATCGAGTCCGTCGCCATCGGGCAGGCCGAGATCGAGGATGACTGCGTCGTAATTCGACCTGCAGAGCGCCTCGCGGGCATCGCTGCAGGAACCGACCCACGTGACGCTGTAGGAGCGCTCGCGCAGCGATGTCTCGATAAACGCGCCGATGCGGCGCTGGTCTTCGACGATGAGAATTTTCGTGGCGACCACCTTGTCTGCGTGGGAAACGCCGCGGAAATCATACTGCCTCGGCGCGGCGAGCGTCACCGGTCTGCAACGGGGCCGGTGCCGCCGAGGCCGCCAGCGTCTCTGTGGCCGCCGCGCCCCGGTGGCGGTAGCGACGGGCCTAGGGCTGCGGCGCACTCCAGGCTTTGGCGAAGGAGCTCTTGCCATCGGTGTAGGTGGTCCAGACGGCGCGGGTCGCCGGATCGACGGCGACGTTCTTTGCCGTTGCGGCGGTCGAGAGGTCGCCGAGCCGGGTGAGCTTCCCGCCGCTCACGCGCACGACCGACATCTTGTCGGTGCCTGCGCAATACAGCAGCCCACTCGCGCTATCGAGGGCGATCTGATCCACCTTGGGAACGATGTCGACGGAACCGGTAGCGGCGCCGCTCGCGGTGTCGATGGCGACCAGCTGGCCGTTGGCGCCGGCGGAATAGAGGCGATGGCCGGCGGCATCGAGGGCAAGGCCATGAGGCAGGGTTGCCGGCGCGGTCGGCCACTGCGCGATCACCTTGTTGGTGGAAGGGTCGATGACCGCGACGACGTTCTTGGTCTTGATGTTGAGATAGATCCGGTCGCTCGAGGGATCGTAGACCATGAACTCCGGCGCACCTGGGATGGCGACGCTGGCGACCACCTTGGCCGCCTGCGGGTCGATGACCCAGACCTCCGCGCCGTCATCATGGGTCACGTACACCAGATGATTCTTCGGCTCGTAGATGATGGCATCGGTCGGCCCCGCCACCTTGATCGAATTGACCTCCTTGAGCGTCGTGGCATCGAGGACCGCCACGCGCGCGTCCTCCTGCACGCTCACGTAGTAGAACTTCGAATCGGAATCAGTCGCCGTGTCGACGGCGCTGCCGACCTTGACGCGCGCGATCACTGAGTGCTTCTTGAGATCAATGAAGTCAGAAGTGCCATCCTTCTCGTGCGCGGCAAGCAGGCGATTCCGGTTCGCGTCGACGCGCAGAAAATCGAACTTTCCCGCGGACTGTGGTATCTCGATCGCTGCCAGCGTCGGCCAGGCGAGCCCCTGGTCGGCGGCCCAGGCAGTGATCAGGAGGCCGAGCGCGAGAGCGGCACCCAGCGAGCGGTAGATATATTTCATGGGGATACCGTCCTTCGGATTGCACTGCAGCAAGTGTGGCGCCAAAGCCTAGCAGGCGCGCATTAATGCAACCTTAAAGCCCCGCCGAGCGCAGCGCGCTCTGGACTGCGAGCGCTGCTTCAGAACTTCGCCGTGACTCCGGCGAACAGGTATCTCCCGAGCGTATCGTACATGCCCGCCACCATGTTGCCGTTGATGAGCTGTGGGCTGGCGATCAGGCCAACCACCGGCGGCTGCTTGTCGGTGAGGTTGTTGATACCCAGGCGCACGTTGACGTGCTCGGTCACCTCCATGCTGGCGTCGAAATCGAAGTAGTTGTAGGCGGGAATACGCGAATCCACCGGGAAGACCATGGTCGGATCCGCAACGCCGGACTTGGGGTTGGCGAACTCCGACTCCATCGTGCCGATGTGGCGCCAGTTGAGGGACAGCTCCAGGTCGTGCCAGGTGCGCCAGGTAGTACGGAACCGGTGCCGCCAGTGCGGTACGGGTGAGGTCGGCCCGTTGCCGGAGCAGTTGAATCCGTACAGTCCGGTGCAGTCGAACTGCGGGGTGGCCGGGTTGACCGCGATCGGATTGTCGATGGTGTAGGTGCCCGTGAAGCTGAACGTGAGGCGCTGGGAGTGTGGGAGATCGAGCGCGTAGCGCCCCTCGAAATCCACGCCGCTGGTCCCGTAGGAGCCGGTGTTGAGTGCCGTGCTGGTCACGTACCCCGCACCTGCGCCGCTGCCGCCGAGCGAGCCACTGACATCGCGGTGAATGAGCGAGCAGTACACCGGGTCGCCCGTGCCGAGGCAGGCGGGCAACGTGTACCCGAGACCGACGTTGCCGACGTATTCCTTCACCTTGATGTGCCAGTAGTCGACGCTGAAGAAAGTGTTCCGGGCCGGCGTGAGCACGAGGCCGTACGAGTAGGTATCGGCCGTTTCAGGCTTCAGGTTCGGGTTACCGCCCGTCAATGCGTTGACATTGCCGGGCGGGATTTGACCGTATTGTGCGGCGCTCACGCCGGTGTTGGCGCACTCCGCCTGGGATTTGGCGGGAGTCGAGCCGGAGCACGGGTCGGGCAGTGCCGTCTGGTTGAGGACCTGCGGTTTGAACAGCTCGTAGGCGTTCGGCGCGCGCACTGCGCGGCTGATGCTGCCGCGCAGGCGGGCCGCTTCGACCGGCGCCCACTCGAGGCCGATGCCGAAGGCGTTTACGTTGCCTTGCGGAGTGTAGTGGGCATAGCGGTCGCTCAGGTTGAGGATTACGTCCTCTGCGTAGGGCTTGTCCTGCACCAGCGGCACTTTGAACTCGGCGAAGACCTCGCTCACATGGAAGCTGCCTGTCGCATGCGGCGCGCCATTCACGGCCGAAGTGACCAGCAGGTCGCTGTAGGCCGCATCGGTGGTGTATTGCACGGCCTCGTCGCGATACTCGGCGCCCGCTGCGACCGAGACGCCTTTCTTGGCGAAGGGGCTCACGATGCCATAGGACTGCAGATCCCCCACCACCTGCCCGGTGACGATGGTGCGCTGGGCGTGGCCTGACTGACTGGCGCCTCCAGTGATGTAATTGAGCGCCGCCGGAGTGACCCCACCCACCTGCCATATGTTGTAGGGCACACAGCTCGGGTCCGAGGCGTCGACCACTGACTGGCAGGTCGCCGCGCCGCCAACGTTGACGACGTTGAGCGCGTTGGCCAGCCGGGTCATGGAGAAGTCATTGGCGGGCGTCTCGCGTTCGTTGACCCGGCCGTAGACGAAATCGGCGTCATAGGACCACGGCCCACCGATCTCGCCCTTGACCCCGAGGACGACTCGATAGGAGTCGTGGCGGAATTCGTCGGTGCGCACCCCGCCCTCGACGTTGCGGCGGCCGATCGGCACGAGCGCCGTGCCGACTGGTCCACCGGGACAGAGAGCGGCCACCTCATTGGCCGACAGCTGCGGGTCGGTGCAATTGATGGTGTAGGAAATCGACGGGAGGCTCCCGGCGAACGTCGGGTTCGGGATATCGGTGGCGGTGGGCTCGTAGTGCACCGTGGTGGTGTCCCGCATGTACTCAGCTTCACCGTAGAGCTGCGCGTGCTCGTTGAAATGGTACGAGGCGAACAGGCCCGCGTTGTAGCGGGTGTCCGGTCGCTGCAGGTCCTGAAAGGGTGCGGGATTGTAGAAATCAGCCGGCGCGATCGGGCGGAAGGCGTGCCCGTTCGCGGTGTCGAGTGTCAGGGCCGCGCCCGTGCTCGAGATGAACTGGCCATTGGCGGTGCTGTTGTCGAGCAGGCACTGGAAGGAGTTGCCGGTCTCGATGAGCGTGCAGGCGCTGTAGTCGCGGCGGGCCCCGGTCACCTGCTGCTGGTGGTGGTAGGAGGCGTAGGCCTGGATATGCCCGTTATTGTCCTGAAAGCCTTGTCCCCACACGAGCGAGGCGTCGATGGTGCGACCGTCATACGAGGTGCCGCTCGCGGGAGTCACACCGCTCGCGAGCGCAATGTTCTGCAGATCGGTGCGGTCGTTGCTGGCGCGATTGACGCCACCCTGCACGTCGGCCTTGAAGCCTGTGAATTCCGTATCCAGGATGAAGTTGACGACGCCCGCAACCGCATCGGAGCCGTAGATGGCGGAGGCGCCGCCGGTGAGTACTTCGACCCGTTTGATCAGCGCGGTCGGAATGGTGTTGAGGTCCGCGGAGGGGTTGATCGGATCACCGGGGGCGGTGCGCCGCCCGTTCATCAACACCAGCGTGCGGAACGCGCCGATGCCACGCAGATCGACCGTCGCAGTGCCCGTGAGCGGCGCGACCGAGGCCCCGTTCGCTTCGGGTGTCAGTCCGGAGTTGACCTGCGGGAGACTGTTGAGCAGCTCCTCGGCCTGGGCCGTGCCCTGATGTCGCAGCTCCTCGCTGTCGACCACCACGACCGGGCTGGCGGTGGTGGAGGCATTGCCCCCCGACAGCCGCGACCCGGTGACGACCACCTCAACCACCGGCTCGTCGGCCTCGGCGGCGCACACCAGCTGTGGACTGAAAATGCCAAGCAGCGTGCCGGCACACACCAGTTTGCGCGCGAATCGGCAACGCAGCGCGCACACTATTGCGAAGCCAGCGTCGCCGGCGAAAGCCGGGGCCACGATCTCTGTCATGACCACATCCCCCCCAAGGATCGCGTCCACCCCGCGATCCCGTGATCCAGTCGCCCGAAGTTACTCCGCCAACCTGAAGCCAACCTAAACGCCGGTTTTTCCGCGCACTCGTGCCCATGAGCAGTCGCTCGCCGCGTTGACAGCCGCTAAGCTCGCTGCGCGAGTGCTGCGCCGATCACCTCCGGATCAGTCGCAGCCTCGCCCCGGGGGAATCCACGATGCTGGCGCCTGCCGAACGAAGAGCCAAGATCCGCGCCGTGTTCCGCGTAGCCAGCGGCAACTTCCTGGAAATGTATGACTTCATGATCTTCGGTTACTTCAGTGCGGCGATCGGCCGGGCTTACTTTCCCGCCGCGAGCGCCTTTGCCTCGCTGATGTTGTCTCTCGCCACCTTCGCCGTCGGATTCCTGGTGAGGCCGCTCGGTGCCATCTTTCTCGGTCCCTATATCGACCGCGTCGGGCGCCGCAAGGGACTGTTGGTGACGCTGGCACTCATGTCGGTCGGCACGCTGACGATCGCTCTGCTGCCGGGCTACCAGACGATCGGCCTGCTCGCGCCCATCCTCGTGGTTCTGGGGCGTCTCTGCCAGGGCTTCTCGGCGGGCGTCGAGCTGGGCGGCGTGTCGGTATACCTGTCCGAAATTGCCACACCCGGACACAAGGGGTTCTACGTGTCCTGGCAGTCGGCGAGTCAGCAAGTCGCCGTCATCTCTGCGGGCGTCATCGGTTACCTGCTGGCGACTTTTCTGACTCCCGAGGAGCTGCAGGCCTGGGGATGGCGTATTCCGCTCGGCATCGGCTGCCTGATCATTCCGTTCATTTTCATGATCCGCCGTACGCTCGAGGAGACGGAAGAATTCGCCGCCCGCAAGCATCACCCGACCGCAC
>DATMPW010000038.1:0-124167 GCA_035566915.1 Steroidobacteraceae bacterium | reverse complement strand
GGGCTTTTATGCCGCCAGCCTCGCGCACGAGCCGCGCGCCCGCGATTACCTCGCGCAGCGCGGCCTGACCGCACAGACCCTGGAGCGCTTCGCGATCGGCTACGCCCCCGATTCCTGGAACGAGGTGCTGCGGCGTTTCGGCGCGAGCGACGCCGAGCGCAAGCGCCTCGCTGATGCCGGTCTCATCGTCGAGCGCGAGCGCGGCGCGGTGCAGGGGAGCGAGCGCCACTACGACCGCTTCCGCGACCGCATCATGTTTCCCATCCGCGATGCGCGCGGGCGCGTGATCGCCTTCGGCGGGCGCATCATCGATGCGGGCGAGCCGAAGTACCTGAACTCGCCGGAGACGGTGCTGTTTCACAAGGGGCGGGAGCTGTACGGGTTGTACGAGGCGCGGCGCGCGCGTGCCAACCTTGCGCGGCTCATCGTCGTCGAAGGCTACATGGACACCGTGCGCCTGCATCAGTCGGGTATCGACTACGCGGTGGCGACGCTCGGCACCGCGACCACCGCCGAGCACCTGCGGCGTCTTTTTCGGCTGAGCTCCGCGGTGGTGTTTGCCTTCGACGGCGACCGCGCCGGGCGCGCGGCCGCCTGGCGGGCGCTGCAGCAGGCGCTGCCGGAGGTGCGCGAGGGACGCGAGATCCGCTTCCTGTTTCTGCCGCAGGGGCACGATCCGGACACACTGGTGGGGGCCGAGGGGCGCGCGGCGTTCGAGGAGCGCTTAGGCGGTGCCGTGCCGCTGTCCGAGTACCTGGTGCGCGAGCTCTCCGAGCAGAGCGAGCTGGCGCACGCTGACGGGCGCGCGCGCTTTGCGGAAGCTGCGCGACCGCTGTTCGCGAAAGTGTCCGAGGGCGTGTACCGCGAGCTGCTGCTCGAGCGTCTGGCGCAGGTCGTGGGCCTGAGCTCGCACCGGCTCGAGGAGCTCTGGAGAGGGGGACGAAGCGCCGCCCAGCCCGCGGCGACAGCAAATCCTGCGCGTCCGGCACGCGCGCGCCGCGCCGCGCATAGCGGCGGGCGAGGAAGCCTGGTGCGCCAGGCGATCGCGCGGCTGCTGCACTACCCCGCCATCGCGAACGAAGTCAGCGCGGCCGAGCGCGCCGGGCTCGAGGCGTGCGAGGAGCCGGGCGTGGCACTGCTGCGTGAGCTGCTCGACAACCTGCGCGAGCAACCCGCGCAGATCCCCGCGCAGGTGATTCAGCGCTGGGCCGGGCGTGAAGGCGGCGATGCGCTGCAGAAACTCCTCGAGCGCGAGGAAGTCATTACAGAGGCCCCAGCCGCCGCGGGCGAGCTGCGCGCCGCTCTCGTGAAGCTCGCGGACCAGGCCGCCGGGCGGCGGCTTGAGGCCCTCGAGGCGAAAAGCAGGGCCGGCAGCTTGGCGGGCAGTGAACTTGAGGAATTTCAAAGACTTATACTTAGGCTTAGCCGACGTGAGGCTCGGGGGGGCTAAAAGCATTTGGTGATTGATCGATTGTCAAATAAAATTGCCCGCTTTGTCTCCCGAGCCCCTTGAGCGGCCCCCGTCCGCCTGCACATAGGGGATACCCAGCTCGCAGCGCGCCCCGACACATGACACGCAAGCACAAGTCCCAGACTGCACACAAAAAGCGCCCCGCAGCCCAGTCCAGCAAACCGGTGAGATCGGCCGCCGCCGAGAAAGCGGCCGCCGCGGTGGCCGGCCTGCGCGAGAAGGAGCGCGGCAAGCACGCCGCGGGCAAGAAGTCCGCGGGCGCGGCCCGCGCGGCTGCGCCGCATGCAAAGGTGAACGATAGCGCGCGGCCGGCGGATGTCAGGGTCGCCGGCGCCAAACCCGGTGCCGACCGCCGACCGCTCGGGATCGAGCGGCGCGTGCCGGTCATGCCGGAAGACCGCCAGTCGCAGCTGAAGCTGCTGATCGCGCGCGGCAAGGAGCAGGGCTATCTCACCTATGCCCAGGTGAACGATCACCTGCCCTCCGAGATCGTTGATCCGGAGCAGATCGAAGACATCGTCAACACCATCAACGACATGGGCATCCCGGTGTACGAGAAGGCACCGGATACCGAGTCGCTGCTCGCCACCGAGCCCTCGGCGCCGGCGGACGAGGAGGCGATCGAGGAGGCGGCCGCGGCGCTCGCGGCGCTGGATGCCGAGCTCGGCCGCACCACCGACCCGGTGCGTATGTACATGCGCGAGATGGGCACGGTGGAGCTGCTCACCCGCGAGGGCGAGATCCGCATCGCCAAGCGCATCGAGGAGGGGCTGGATGCGGTGCGCAGCGCGCTCGCTCTCTATCCGCCCACCTACGACTTTCTGCTGAAGGCCTACGAGCCGGTCAAGGCCGGCCAGGCGCGACTGGTGGACGTGATCGTCGGCTTCATCGACCCGAACGCACCGGATGTCATCGCGCAGCCGCAGAACCCCACCAAAGTCGAGGTGGTCGCGGCCGAAGAGAAGGCGGACGACGACGAGGAGAGCGAGGAGGACGGCGAGAGCGACGAGGAAGCCGTCGATACCGGGCCCGATCCCATCGAGGCGGCGGAGCGTTTCGCCTCGATCGCCAAGATCTACGGCCAGGTGCTCGGCTCGATCGCCAAGCTCGGCGCCCGCGATCCGAAGACGCTGCGCCAGCGCAAGAGGCTGGCCGACGAGTTCATGGAGCTGCGCCTGTCGCCGCGCATGTTCGATGCGCTGATCCTGAACCTGCGCACGCACGTCGCCGAAGTCCGCCAGCTCGAGAAGGAAATCATGATCATCGCGGTGCGCGACGCCGGCATGCCGCGCAAGGACTTCATCGCCTCGTTCCCGAAGAACGAGACCAACCCGCGCTGGCTCGGCAAGCATGTCAAGGGCGGCAAGAAGTACTCCGCGCCGCTGGCCCGGTTCAAGGACGAGATCGAGCGGCGCCAGAAGAAGCTCGAGCAGCTCGAGGGCATGTATCACCTCAGCATCAACGACATCAAGGAAGTCAACCGCGAGGTGTCGATCGGCGAGGCCAAGGCACGCCGCGCGAAGAAGGAGATGGTGGAGGCGAACCTGCGTCTGGTGATCTCCATCGCCAAGAAATACACCAACCGCGGGCTGCAGTTCCTCGACCTCATCCAGGAAGGCAACATCGGCTTGATGAAGGCGGTCGACAAGTTCGAATACCGCCGCGGCTACAAGTTCAGCACCTATGCCACCTGGTGGATCCGCCAGGCGATCACCCGCTCGATCGCCGACCAGGCGCGCACCATCCGCATCCCGGTGCACATGATCGAGACGATCAACAAGCTCAACCGTATTTCACGCCAGATGCTGCAGGAGATGGGTCGGGAGCCGACGCCCGAGGAGCTTGCGGTGCGCATGGAGATGCCCGAGGACAAGGTGCGCAAGGTGCTCAAGATCGCCAAGGAGCCGATCTCCATGGAGACGCCCATCGGCGATGACGAGGACTCGCATCTGGGGGATTTCATCGAGGACACCTCCGTCGCCTCACCCATCGACCAGGCGACCATGGAGTCGCTGCGCGAGACCACTCATGCGGTGCTGGCACAGCTGACACCGCGCGAAGCGAAGGTGCTGCGCATGCGCTTTGGCATCGACATGAACACCGACCACACCCTCGAGGAGGTCGGCAAGCAGTTCGATGTGACGCGCGAGCGCATCCGCCAGATCGAAGCCAAGGCGCTGCGTAAACTGCGCCACCCGAGCCGCAGCGAGCAGTTGCGCAGTTTCCTGATGGACGACTAAGCCGGCAGGATGCCGGCTTGAACGCCGGCGCAAGCCGGCGGCCCCGAAGGGGCGAGGCCCCAGGATGGGGCCGAGTACTGAGCGCTCCGGCGCAATCGCTGTGGGGTGGCCGCCGGGGTCCCCGCGACATCGCGCGTCTTGCTGGCCGATGCGCGCTCACCATTCATGACGAGCGTGATTTCGCGGGGTGGCCAGCCGGGGTCCCGCGAAATTGTGCGTCTTGCCGATCGGCGCGAGCTCATCCCTCACGGCAAGCGCAATTTCGCGGGGTGGCTTAGATGCCCGCCTTGACCAGCGCGTCGATGAGCTCGCGCAGCGCTTCGGCGATCGCCGGGTGCCCTGCTTCGAATCGCACCGCGAGTGATTCCAGCCTCGGTGTCTGCGCTGCGCCAGCGGCGCTCGCGTCATCCACGGCGCGGTCAGCCTTGTCGAGGGCGCGATCGGCTCTGTCCAGGGTGCGCTCGATGTCGCGCATCACCGTCGTCAGGAGCTGCCGCGACTCGGCATCGAGCGCGCGGCCCCGCGCGCCCAGCTGCTCGTGCAGCCGGGCAAGCAGCTCCCGCAGGCTCTCCTCGGCCATCGCCGCCGGGAGCTACTAACCTGCGGGGCCGAACTGCGCGTCCGGCGCGGACGGTGCCGCTGCAGTGGCGCTGTTCCCGATCAGCTCCTTCCAGCTGTGCTCGCGCCCGAGCCGTTTGCCCTTTTCGGTGAGCTTCACTCCTTCGGGCGAGAACGTGACCATGTAAGGCTTGCCGTCCACTTCGATCTCGCGCTTCAGTTGCTTGCTTAGCTTGGTAGCCATTGCGTCCTCTCGCGGAAAGGCTGCACGTATCGCGGATGGTAACAGCAAACGGGGCGCCGCCGCGGACAGCGCCAAGTTTGCGCCCGCGCCGAGCCGCTACTTGAGCAGGCCTTCCGACCTGAGCGCCTCCATGACCTGTGGGCGTGAGCCGACGTGCTCTTGGTGACGCTGCAGCTGTGGCCACTGCGCGAGGTCGACGTTGACGAAGCGCCCCCAGCCGAGGACCGTGAACAGGTAGGCGTCGGCAACGGTGAATGTGTCGCCCATCAGGAACGGACTATTGCCGATCGCTCTATTCAGATAGTCGAGGCGCCTGCCGAGCACCTTGCGCGCGTACTGCTTGACCTCATCGTGTGCGTCATCGCGAAACAGCGGGGAGAAGCTCTTGTGGATCTCCGTGCTGATGAACGCGAGCCACTCCATCAGGCGATAACGCTCCATGGTGCCGGCAGGCGGGGCGAGCCTGGCCGCGGGGTTGCGGTCCGCGATGTACTGCAGCACTGCGATGTTCTCCGTCAGCACCTCGCCATTGTCGAGTGTCAGCGCCGGCACGTACCCCTTGGGGTTCACCTCGTTGAAGTCGAGGCCGTCCGCGGCCTTCCGGGTACGGCGGTCGACCTTGACCAGGTCGAACTTCAGTCCGGCTTCACGCAGCGCTATGTTCGAGGCAAGCGAACAGGCGCCAGAGAAATAATAGAGCTTCATGTCGGGTCTCCTACCTGGGGCGGCACCCCGCAGCGGGCGTCGACTCATGCCGCTCAGGGGAGGGCCATGCTAACGTCACGTCCAGCGATGGCAAGAGGGTTAGGGCGATGAGATCGCTTTTGATCACCTTGGCCGCGGGTAGCGCGGCGTTCCTGCTCAGCGGGTGTCCGGACATGCCGGCGGGGCCCGGTCCCGCACATTCGGACGCGCACTGGAAGGGGTCCCGCCTCACCCACGCGCCGCGTGAAAGTGCCGTGCACAACCCACACGACAGCGCCGCCCGCGACGCCGGCGCCCGTCACAAGGTGAGCGAGATCGCCTGGTTCCAGGGCACCATCGATGAGGCTTTCTCGCGACGTGGCTGTCCGCAGAGCCACACCCGTCGCGGACTGTTCCATTCCTGAGGGAGCGGCGCTGCTACAATCGCCGGCCGTTGGGCCTGTAGCACAGCGGTTAGTGCAGGGGACTCATCGATGAGGTGCCTTCGCGCGGAAACGCGCGAAGTGGACGGGATGAATTCAGGGAAACCTTCGGGCACTTGCGTGTCCATGGCAACCCTGAGCCGAGCCGCCGGTACACCGGCGGAAGGTGCAGAGACTACCTGAGGGCTCGAGCGCCCTTGATAACAGGCTTGGAGCATCCCGCACCCACACGCACCGGACTGGTGCACGGGTGAAGAGATAGTCCACTCCCGGCGGAAACGCCGGGGCAGAGTGAATCCCTTGGTCGTAGGTTCGAATCCTACCGGGCCCATACCAACACTCGAGGAAGGGGAGATGATCCGTGAGCACATCGGCTCTGGCGCATTTTCCAATCGCGCGCAAGTGGCCGCCGCAACATCCCGAGCGGCTGCAGCTCTACTCCCTGCCGACACCGAACGGCGTGAAGGTGTCGGTGATGCTCGAGGAGACGGGGCTCCTCTACGAGCCGCACCTCGTTGATTTCGACACCAATGACCAGCTCTCTCCCGAGTTCCTCACACTCAACCCCTATGGCAAGATCCCGGCGATCATCGATCCAGCGGGGCCGGGCGGTGGGCCGCTGCCACTGTTCGAATCGGGTGCGATCCTCATCTACCTCGCGGACAAGAGCGGTCAGTTCCTGCCGCGACTGCCGGCGGCCCGCTACGAAACCCTGCAGTGGCTCATGTTTCAGGTCGGCGGCGTTGGCCCGATGTTCGGTCAGCTCGGCTTCTTCCACAAGTTCGCCGGCCGCGAATACGCCGACAAACGCCCGCGCGATCGCTACGTCGCAGAATCGCAGCGGCTGCTGCGCGTGCTCAACCTGCGCCTCGAGGGGCGCAGCTGGCTCATGGGCGATGCCTACACCATTGCCGACATGGCGGTGTTTCCCTGGGTGCGCAATCTCATCGGCTTCTACGGCGCCGCGGATCTCGTCGGCATCGCTGATTTCCCGCACGTCACCCGTGCACTCGAGGCATTCCTCGCACGGCCGGCCGTTGCGCGCGGCCTGACCATTCCGCGGAGATGACCCGATGAGCACGCGGGCGAGCTTTCGCGGCAAGGTGGCGCTCATCACGGGTGCATCCTCCGGCATCGGTGAGGAGCTTGCCTGGCAGCTCGCGCAGCAAGGCGCACTGCTGACTCTCGCGGCGCGTCGCACCGATGTCATGACGCATCTCGCTCAACGAATCACGGACGGCACCGGCTCGCGAGCTTTGGTCATCGAGTGCGATGTCACCCGGGATGGGGATGTCGAAAACGCCGTGACGGAAACCGTGCGCGAGCGAGGCAGGCTCGACATCGTCTTCGCCAATGCCGGCTTCGGTGTCGCGGGCCTCTTTACCAAGCTTTCGGTCGCGGACTATCGCCGCCAGTTCGAGACCAATGTTTTCGGCGTGCTGCGTACTCTCTATGCGGTTGTGCCCGAGCTCGCGAGGGCCCGCGGCCACCTGGTGATCACCGGCAGCATCGCCGGCTGGGTCGCGACACCCGGTACCTCGGCCTACGCCATGAGCAAGTTCGCCGTGCGGGCGCTCGCCAACTCGATCACACCGGAGCTCGCGCAGCTCGGCGTTGCGCTCACACTCATCAGCCCGGGTTTCGTCGAGAGCAACATCCGCCGTGTCGACAACCGCGGCAAGCTCCATGCCGACGCTCCGGAACCGCTCCCTGGATGGCTGGTGATGAGTCGCAGCAAGGCTGCGCGACAGATTCTGCGTGCCGCGGCGCGCGGCCAGCGAGAAGCCATCATCACCGGCCACGGACGGATCCTGGTAGCTCTCGAGCGCTTTGCGCCGTGGATCATCCGCGCCGCGGGTAGAAGGATGGCGGCCCGGGGTCGCGGCTACCGCCCCGAGCCCGTTTGAGATCGGCCGAGCGCGAGCGCCCGCTGCCTCGGGTTATGCGCCCACCGCGCGAGCGATGTGCTTCACACCGCTGCGGACCTTGAAGGCGAGCAGCACCAATATGGCGCCGAAGGCGATCGCGTACACGCCGATGAGCCACAGGATCGTCAGCGCTCCCACTCCAGGGCGCGCGGCGAGCACCACACCGAAGACCACCGATGCGATTCCGGCGAGTGCCAGCCAGAACTCACCCTCGATCTGCTTGCGCAGCCGCACCGCCGCGACAATTTCCAACAGGCCGGTGGCGATGGCCCAGATGGCCACGTACAGCACGACCGCGAGCGCCGTAACCTCCGGGTTGTAGAAAGTCAGCACACCGATACCGATGCCGGCCAGGCCGACCAGCAGCAGTACCCACCAGTCATCGTGCTCCTTGCGTCCGCTGAAGGCATTGGCTGCGTTGATGATGCCATCGACGAACATCACGACACCCAAGGCAAGGGTGAGCGACAGCAGTGAGATGCCGGGACGAGCCAATATCACGATGCCGAACAGAAGCCAGAACAGTCCCCGCAGCAGGGTCATCCACCAGTATCGCGAGAGAATATCGGCAAGCATGGCACCCTCCGTTCTGTCGCAGGTGTTGTGTTATGCGTGCTTAGTGTAACCGACATGCCCGCGACAGGCCGAGTGTGGCTACCCCGTACTGCACCAGCCCACCGGCTGGGATCCAGAAGAGTGGTAGGTTCACCGCCAAGCTTGCGCTGGAGCCAAGCACGCCGCAGCGCAGCGCGGGCGTGCTCAGACGGGCTGGTAACCCTGCACGCCCGTTTGCCAGAGCAGAAATGCGTAGGTATCAGCCGCTTCACGATCCTGCTGCGTGCGGGTCGACCCAATACCGTGGCCTGCATCGAAATCGACGCGCAGCAGGATGGGTTTGCCGGAAGCGCTCGCCGCCTGCAGCCGTGCCGCCATCTTCGCCACGTGAAAGGGACCGACGCGGGGATCGGTCACACCCGTCGTGAGCAGCACCGCCGGATACGCCACGCCATCGCGGACGTGTTGATAGCTGTCGATGCTCTTGAGCGCCTGATAGCCTGCCTCCTCGGAGATTGCGCCCCATTCCGGCTCCTCGCCGTAACCGTTCTGCTCCGCCACATACCGCAGCGGATTGGACCAGCCCACTCCGTCGATCACCGCGGCGAAGAGCTCCGGCCGCTCGGTCAGCGCGCGCCCGACCGTGATGCCGCCTGCCGAGCGCCCACCGATGGCGATCCGCGCCGGCGCGGTGTACTGGTTGCGGCACAGTTCCTCACACACATCGATCAGATCGCGCCAGGTGTTGGGTTTGTTGGTGAGCTGCCCCGCCTTGTGCCAGTCGCGCCCGTACTCGCCGCCGCCGCGCACGCTCGCGTAGCCGACGATGAATCCGGCATCGATCAGCGCCAGCGTCCTGCCCGCGAAAGTCGGGGTGTAGGCCGAGATGCCGTACGAGCCGTAGGCGGAAATCCAGGCGGGCGTGAGCGCATCCCGCTTCAGTCCCTTGCGATGGAGCAGGGTGTACGGGATCTTCGTGCCATCCCTCGAGGTAGCGAAGGAGTGCGTCGCCTCGTAGGCGCTGACATCGATCAGTGGCTTCGCTGTGAGTCCAGTGGCCGCGACCTTTCCGGTGCCGTCAACCGACCAGATGTCCCCCGGAGTCAGCCAGCCGGTGAACGAGAACAGCGCACCCGCCTCGGTTGCCTGGCAGGAAAGCGCGCGCAGCGTTCCATCGAACGGCAAGCGGATTTCGGTCACACGCCCCACGCGATCGAGCCGGCGCAGACCGCTGACACCGCCATCCATCATGTTCAGGTACAGACCGTCCTTCGCTCGCTGCAGACTCTCGATGACCACCTTATCTTCGGGCACTACCTCGGTCGCACCGGCTACGGCAGGCGAGCTGACCCTGGCACTGAGGATGCGTCCGCGCGGATGGCCGCGATTGGCCAGCAACCAGAGCGTGCCGGCATCGATCTCGACGTCGGTGACCTCGTCTTCGAAGCCCGCCACCGGCACCCAGCGGGCGCGGTTCGCCACAGCGTCCGCGACGGGGGCAATGAACACCCGGAACTCGGTACGGACATCGACAAGCGTCAGCAGCGCATGCGCGGAGCCGAAGAACGTGCGGATCACCGGGAGCTGGATGCGCTCGTACTGCACGTTCGCGTCCAGGCCGCGCTTCATCAGGATGGGATCGCCCGCGGGGTCGGAGCCAAGCCGGTGAAAGCGCGCGTGGCTGTCGAGGTAGCGCTCGGGCGTATCGACGGCGCCCGTGAGCTGGTTGTAGAAAAAGCCGCTGCCGTCATCCAGCCAGTGTGGGTTGGCGGCTTCAGTGTTGGCGATGCGCTCGGGCAGCTCGCGTCCGTCCGCGACGCTGAGAACGTGCAGCACCGAGTCCTCGCTGCCGTCCTTCGACAGGCCATAGACGAGGTGCGTACCCTCTGGCGAGGGCTCCCACCAGTCGAGCGACATGTGGCCGTTGGCATCGCTCAGCAGCGTCGGGTCGATGAGCACGCGATCGACGCCATGCTGCCTGATGAAGAGCTTGAAATTGTCCGCACCGACCGGCCGCTGCTCGAAGAACAGCTTGCCTCCGGCGCGACGCGCCATGCGTGTGCTGGCTGCATCGCCCGAGAGTTCCTGGATCCGCTCGAGCAACCGATCGCGTCCGGGGATGGCGTCCAGCACCGCGCGCGCGTGCGTATTCTGCCCCTTGAGGAACGGCAGCCACTCCGGATCCTTGTCATTCTCCATCCAGCGGTACGGATCGCTGAGCGTCTCGCCGAAGTACGTATCCTTCACCACGGCGACGCGGGCCACCGGCGCGGGTGGGATTTTCCCCGCCGCCGCGGCTGCCGCGCGTCGGCTGATCAGTCCAGCGTACAGGCTGCCGAGTCCCATGAAGAGCTCCCGTCGGTTGACGCCGCTCATCGCGCGAGACTCCCGGTTGTGTGTGTGGCTGCGCGCTGCGATCGCAACGCGCCCTGCCTACGGTGCATCAGGCAGCCAGCGCACGTCCTGCTGCATCTGCGCGGCGAGCATCTCGACGGGCGCGCCGCCTCGTGTCAACACCGCAATGCTGCCCTGCGGCCCCGGCACGATGACTCCGCTCATGCCCGATTCGTGGAATGTCTGCCGTGCGTTCACCCGCTGGTTGCGCAGGATCAGCACCGTGGCCGGTCCCTGTGCGGTTTGCACCACGAGGTGCGGCACGTAGTGGTCGCGGAACCAGCAGCTTTGCGCGTAGCTGATGCGATCAGAGGTGATATCGAGCTTCACGCCCGCGCCGCGCAACGCGTCATCGATGCTTTGCGCGTCCACGTGCTGACGGTGCAGCCAGCTGTCGGGCTCCTCGCGCACGTGTGCCACCACCTCGTGGGCGAGCGTGTCGGTCGGTCGCAGCACCCACACCGACAGCACCGCCAGCATGGCGAGCAGCACGCTTGCCGCCAGCGCCCATGGCCGCCACGCGGCCGAAAGGCGCGGCGCGCCCGCCAGCTGCGGCGGCCGCTCGAGAGCGCGGCGGATGTTGGCGTCGAGCGCGCGCATTTCTTCGCGGAACTGCCGGCAGGCGGCGCAGTCGCGCACGTGCTCCTCGAGCCCGGGGGTGTGGTCAGAAGGGTCTGCGCCGATCTGCAGTTGGGCCTGCTCGCAGCTCACGGTGCCACCTCGCTCGCCGAGACGTCCGGCGCGGGCGCCATGCCGCATATCGTGCGCAGCTTGTTGCGGGCGCGGAACAGTCGTGTCAGCACGGCGGTCGAGGACAACGTGAGCTCACGGGCGATCTCCTCGGTGGAGAAGCCGCCGAGGATCTGCAGCAGGAGTGGCTCGCGGTATTCAATCGGGAGTCTCATGATCGCATGGCGCAGAGTGAACAGATCGCCGTCGCTCTCGGCGGCCTTTTCGGCCGCCTGGATGTCCAGTGCCTCATCGAGCGACACCAGCTCGAGACGCTTGCGCTCATAGAGCCGGGCGTGCTCGCGCCGCACGATGGTCAGCAGCCATGCGCGCGCGGCACCCCGGTCCTTGAGGGTGTCGCGGGAGCGCCAGGCCCGCAGCAGCGATTCCTGCACGATGTCCTCCGCCAGCGACCGGTCGCGTGCCAGCCAGTGCGCAAAGCGCAGCAGGTCCGGGCGCATCGACTCGAACAGCTGCGTCATCGACGCGCGCGGGTCCGCTCCTGACAGCCGCTCACTGATTGAGGAGACCGGGGATTCAGGCTGAGAATTGCGCATGGTCGCCTGGCATACGGAGGCGGCGATTATACGCGCGGCCCGCCGCGTCGCTGGCAATATAGCGTCCAACTGCCCGGTCTTCTCGGCCAACCGTTCCCGCCGTGGATGAAATCAGGAGCACCCGTGAGATTTCTCGTGCAATGGCTCATCGACTGGCCCCGGCGCGTCGCCTGGCATCTCACCTGGCTCGCGCCGCTCTTTGCGCGCCTCACCGTCGGCTGGGTTTTCCTTTGGAGTGGCTGGGGCAAGCTGCACAATCTCGCGCAGGTCACCGAAAATTTCGTCGGCTGGGGCATTCCCCACCCGCGGGTACTCACACCCTTCGTATCCGGGATCGAGTTCTTCGGCGGGTTGTTCCTGCTGCTGGGGTTCATGACGCGCATTTCCGCCGGTGCACTCGGCATCACCATGATCGTGGCCATACGCGCGGCGAAGTGGGCCGACGTCGACTCGCTCGAAACACTGCTGGGCTTCGATGAGTTCGAGTATCTGGCGCTGTTTCTGTGGCTCGCGATCGCGGGACCGGGGGTCGTCTCGGTCGATGCGTGGCTGCAGCGCTGGTACGACCGGGTCAGCGGTGCGTCGGGCCTCCCGACCCGTACCGCTCAGGCCTTCGTCTGAGCAGGCGGAACGCCATCGAAGAAGTCGACCACGCCCGTCTCGAGCGAGTACTCCGCGCCGACCACCAGGAGTCCATCGTTCTCGATGAGTTGCTCGAGCACTTCCGAGCCGTGGCGCAGGTGGTTGGCCGACATGCGGATGTTGGCGCGCACTGCTTGCTGCTCGAGCGTCTGCGGGTCGTGCGGCGGAACGCGCTCGAGCAGCTCTTCGACGGCCGGACGGATGCGGTCAACGATCGAATGCAGGTTGCGCGACTGTTCGCGCGAGGGGCGCGCCAGCTGCTCGAGCGTCGCGTGTATGGCGCCGCAGTTGGAATGCCCCAGTACCACCACGAGGCGGGTGCCGAAAGCCGAGGCGGCGAACTCGACGCTGCCCACCTGCGAAGGCGCGACGATGTTGCCCGCGACCCGGATGACGAACAGGTCCCCGAGTCCCTGATCGAAAACGATCTCAGCCGGCACCCGCGCATCCGAGCAGCCGAGCACAATGGCGAGAGGCTCCTGGTGGCCGAGGGGCAACTCGCGACGCCGTACCCGCGCAGCACCCGCCTCAAGCCCGGGCTCGCTCTCGAGCCCAAGCCTGCTGACGAAGCGGTGGTTGCCTGCACGCAGCTCCGCCAGTGCTGCGGGCGCCGCGATCATCGCCATGGGAACCCCCTGACCGTGAGCGCGGAAATATACCCGACCGCGAGAGCTCCGGCCGGTGTCGCCCGGCCGGGCACTATGGCCTCCGACGTGCGCGCTGTGTGCCGCGGGTCGGCTGCGCCTCGAGAGGATTTTCCGGCCAGTAGTGCTTCGGATAACGGCCGCGCAGGTCCTTGCGCACTTCCGCGTATGCGCCTCGCCAGAAACTGCGCAGGTCGCGCGTCACCTGGACCGGCCGTTGTGCCGGCGACAACAGGCGCAATGTAACAGGCACGCGCTGGCGCCCAAGGAGCGGCGTAGCGGCCATCCCAAACACCTCCTGCAGCCGCACGGACACGAGCGGCGCGCTCTCATCGAGGTAGTCGACCCGCACGCGCGCGCCACCGGGCAGCGTGAGATGGCTGGGGGCCCACTCGGCGAGGCGGCGCTGCTGCTCGAAGCTGAGTTGGGCGCGCAGCGCATCGGCGAGCGGGAGGGGGGCGAGATGATCACGGCGCGTGATGCCATCGAGCCAGGGGCCGAGCCACCCGTCCAGAGAGCGTAGCAGGGCAGCGTCAGACAGCTCGGGCCAGGCAGCGGCCTCGGGACTGTTACCCAGCTCGTGCCGAACGAACTCGATGCGCGCCTGCAGATCGCGTGTTTCCCGGTCCCAGGGGAGCGCTCCGATACCGAGGTCTCGCAAGCCGCTGAGCATCGCGGCGCGCGCCGCGTCCGCGGGAGGCGCGGCGATGGGCTTTTCCTCCAGCACCAGCCCATCGAGCTCGAGCGTGCGGCGCGCGAGCACCGCTGCATCTCGCGTGCTCCACTCGATGCGCTCCTCGCGCCGAATGCGGTCGGCAAAATACTCGAGCAGCCGCTGCCGCCCGAGAGGCGCGGCCAGCAGAATGCGCGCGTCGCGCTCGCGATCATCGAGCTCCACGGCAACGATGAATTCCTGACGGGCGAGCGCCTGCGGCTCGGCAAACACTGCACCGCGGCCGTTGGCGAGCGTGTAGCGCCCCTCGCCTCCCGGGCGGCGTCGACCGATACGGTCGGGATAGGCGAACGCCAGCAGCAGGCCGGCATCGGCATCGGCGCTCCCGCCAAGACGAGGCGTGGTGCCCCCTGCCCCGACATCTTCATCGGCGGCAGCGCCGGCGACCCACCGCTCGAGGTCACGAGCGCTGCGCCGCACGCGCGCGAGTGAGGAGTCCGCGGCGCGGCCCCCGCGCTCCTCACCGCTCAGGATATCGAGCCGCGTGCGGATGTCCGCGTCGCGCGCCGCATGCTCGCCGCGCACCAGATCGCGCTCGGACAGCAAGGCCGCGAGCTGCGCGGCGAGCGGCACGGCCCGCAGCTCGCGCGCCCGCAGCAGCATGTGCGCGAGCCGCGGGTGCACCCCGAGACGCGCCATGGCCCGCCCGTGCGCCTTGATGCTTCCGCTCTCATCGAGCGCCCCGAGCCGCTGCAGGAGGTTGCGCGCGCTCGCGAGCATGGCAGCCGGAGGCTCATCCAGCCACGCGAGCTGACGCGCTTCGCGGATGCCCCAGCGGGCGAGCTCGAGAGCGAGCGGTGCGAGATCGGCGTCCACGATCTCCGGCGGAGTCGAGGCGGCGAGCGCCGCGTGCGCACCCTCGCTCCAGGCGCGGTAGCAGACCCCGGAGCAGGTGCGTCCGGCGCGGCCCTGGCGCTGCTCGGCCGAGGCGCGTGAGATGCGCTGCGTCGTAAGGAGGCTCATGCCGGTGACCGGATCGAAGCGCGCGCGCCGCATCAGGCCCGAGTCGACCACCACGCGCACGCCGGGGATGGTGAGACTCGTCTCGGCGATGTTGGTCGCGAGCACCACCTTGCGCATGCCGCGCGTGGCCGGCGCGAGCGCCGCGTCCTGCGACTCCGCCGGAAGGTCGCCGAACAGTGGCAGCACCATGACGCCGGCCAGCGCTGTCGCCTCCAGCATCGACTGCACGCGACGGATCTCGCGCGCGCCCGGCAGGAACGCGAGCACATCGCCCTGCTCCTCGCGCAACGCTCGCAGCATGAGCTGGGCGATGAGTCTTTCCGGCGAGTGCACGGAACGTGTGCCGCGAGCTGCCGGCAGCGGCGGCGGCCCCTGGCCGGCGTAGCGCGTCTCGACTTCGAAGCTGCGGCCCGCGGCGCTCACCCGCGGCGCATCGCCAAGCAGACGCGCCACCGCCGCGCCATCGAGCGTCGCAGACATGACGAGTATGCGCAGTTCCGGCGCGAGCGCTGCCCGTGCATCGAGGCATAGCGCAAGCCCCAGGTCTGCCTGCACGCTGCGTTCGTGGAACTCATCGAAAATGACGGCCGCGACGCCCTCGAGCCCCGGATCTTCCTGCAGCAGCCGTGTGAGCACGCCCTCGGTCACGACCTCCACGCGGGTCGCGCGCGACACGCGGGTCTCGAGCCGCATCCGATAGCCGATGGTAGCGCCGGGAGTTTCGCCGAGCGTGCGCGCCATGCGCGTGGCGATCGCGCGGGCGGCGAGGCGGCGCGGCTCGAGCATCAGCAGACGCTTGCCGTCCGCCCAGGGCTCCGCGAGCAGCACGAGCGGCACCACGGTGCTCTTGCCGGCGCCAGGCGGCGCTTCGAGCACGGCGGACGCATGGGTCGTCAGCGCCTCGCGCAGGGCGGGGAGCGCTGCATCGATCGGCAGCCCCGAGCTCACCAGATGCGCACGCGCTCATCCGGCGGCAGGTACAGCTTCTCCCCCGGCCGTACATCGAAAGCGCCGTACCAGGCGTCGATGTTGCGCACCACCCCGTTGATGCGGAGGTTCGCCGGGCTGTGCGGGTCGCTGGTGACCTGCGAGCGCAGGTCCTCATCCCGCTGCTTCTGACGCCACACCTGCGCCCAGGAAAGGAAGAAGCGCTGATCGCCGGTGAGGCCACTCAGGCGTGGCGCCGCCTTGCCGTGGAGCGAGCGGTGATAGGCATCGTTCGCCACTGACAGACCCCCGAGGTCGCCGATGTTCTCACCGAGCGTCAGGCGTCCGTTGACGTTGAGACCGGGAAGCACCGAGTAGCTGTCGTATTGCGCGGCCAGGCGATCGACGCGCGCGTGGAAAGCATCCGTGTCCTGCGGCAGCCACCAGGTGTGCAGCACCCCACGAGCATCGGACTTGGCGCCCTGGTCGTCGAAGCCGTGTCCCATCTCGTGCCCGATGACGCCTCCCACCGCACCGTAGTTGACCGCGGGATCGGCGTGGGGATCGAAGAACGGTGGCTGCAGGATCGCCGCCGGGAACACCACTTCGTTGAAAGTTGCGTTGTAGTAGGCGTTGATGGTCTGCGGTGTCATGCCCCACTCGCCGCGATCGGTCGGTCCGCCGAGGCGCTTCACCTGTCGCTGCCAATCGAAGGCGGCAGCACGTGAAACATTGCCGAAGGCGTCGCCTGGCCTTATCTCGAGCGCCGAGTAGTCGCGCCACCTGTCCGGATAGCCGATCTTGGGGCGAAACGCGGCGAGCTTTTCCAGCGCGACTTTCTTGGTCTCGGGACTCATCCAGGGCAGCTTCTCGATGTGCTCGCGGTAGGAGCCGCGCAGGTTCTCCACGAGCTCGAGCATCTGCGCCTTGGAGGAGGGCGGGAAGTAACGCTGCACGTACAGCTCGCCGGCCGCCTCTCCGAGCCCCGCCTCGACTGCGGCGACGGCGCGCTTCCAGCGTGCCTGCTGCTCCTGGCGCCCGTGGAGCGTCCGCCCGTAGAAGTCGAACACCTCGTCGTCGAGGGCTTTCGGCAGGGTGTCCGCGTTTCCTGCAAGGTAGTGGTATAGGAGGTACTGGCGCCAGCGCTCCACCGGCACCTGCCTGAAGAGTGCGCCGAGCGACTGGACCGCGTCGGGCTCGAGCACGATGAAGCGCGGCTGCGTGCCGAGCTCCGCCCCGGTGAGCAGCTGCGGCCACGGGAATCCGGGTGCGAAGGCGGCGAGGGCCTCGCGCGTGTACGGGTTGTAAGTCAGGTCGCGCTCGCGAGTCTTGGCGCGCGGCCAGTGTGCGCTGGCGATCCGGGTCTCGAGCTCGACCATCGCTCTGGCCGCCTGCGCCGCATCGGGCTGACCGGCCAGTGTCAGTAACCGCTCGATGTGCGCCGCATACTTGGAACGCAGCTCCTGGTAGACCGCATCATCCTTGAGGTAGTAGTCACGGTCGGGAAGTCCGAGCCCGCCCTGAAAAACCTCCACCATGTAATGGTCGGGGTCTTTCTCGTCCGGATCGATATCGAATCTCACCGGCGCGGTGAGCCGCAGCTCGGGACGACTCATGAAGCCTGCGATCTCATCATGCGTCCGGGCGGCGGCGATGGCAGCGAGCACCGGCTTCGCCGAGCTCAGGCCGGCACGCTCGATGGCCTCGGTGTCGAGGTACGACCGATAGAAGTCGTAAAGCCGCTGCTCGTTGCTGGCTGCGGGGCTGTCCTTGGGGAGCGAGTCGAGAATGTCGCGCACCTGCTGCAGCGAGCGCTCGCGCAGCGTGGCAAAACTGCCCCAGGAGGCGCGGTCCGGTGGAATCTGTGCCGTGTCCAGCCAGTGCCCATTGGCATGGCGCGCGAAGTCATCGCCCGGCTTCACGCCCGGATCGCCGCCCGCGAGATCGAGACCAAAGGTGCCGATCTGCGCATGAGGGGAGGTGGCGGCGGACGGGGGCGGGCTGGACGAGACGGCCGCGACAGCCAGCGCGCCAGCGCAGCCGGCGAGCAGCACCGCGGACAGCGTGCGATTCAACATGTGGGCAACTCCGTGCGAAGTCTCACGCTGCCGCGCGCCAGACGCCCCAGGCGAACAGCAGCCACGCGCCGATCCACGCGAGCCCGCCGAGGGGCGTGAGTATGCCGAGCGCGCGCGGGGCACCGAGGGCGAGCGCATACAGGCTTCCCGAGAACAGGACGACGCCGCTGATGATCAGCGCCGCCGCCGCGCGCAGCACTCCGGCAGCGCGCAGCATCGCGGCGCCGCTCTCGAGAGCGCGCAGCGTCAGCCCCACGCCGATCAGTCCCAGGGACTGGAAGAAGTGGTAGCGCACGGCCGTCTCCCATACCTGCAGCCGCTCGGGCGGGAGTTGGCCTTTCAGGGCGTGCGCTCCGAAGGCGCCGCAGGCCGTGGCGAGCGCGAGCAGCGCACCCGCCATGACGAGCGTGCCGCGGCTATTCACCGTGTGGGCCGAAAAACGGCTTGATCAGGTCGAGCGGCAGCGGAAAGACGATGAGCTGTGTGCGCTCGTGGGCGATGTCGGCGAGGGTCTGCAGATAGCGCAGCTGCAGGGCGCTCGGCTGGAGCGCGAGCGCCCGCGCCGCCTCGACCAGCTGCTGGGCCGCCTGGGCCTCGCCTTCGGCGTGAATGATCTTGGCGCGCCGGGTGCGCTCGGCTTCCGCCTGCTTGGCCATGGCACGGATCATGCTCTCGTCGAGATCGACGTCCTTGATCTCGACCGTCGAGACCTTGATGCCCCAGTTCTCGGTGCTCTGATCGAGGATGCGTTGCAGGTCGACGTTGAGCTTGTCGCGCTGCGCGAGCAGGTCGTCCATCTCGTGCTGGCCGACGACCGAGCGCAGCGTGGTCTGCGCCACCTGGCTGGTGGCATCGAAAGCGTTGGCCACCTGAATGATGGCCTTGCCGGGATCGACGATGCGGAAGTAGACCACCGCGTTCACCTTCACCGACACGTTGTCGCGCGTGATCACGTCCTGCTTGGGCACGTTGAGCACGATCACCCGCAGGTCAACCTTGCGCATGCGTTGCACCACGGGCCAGACGATGATGAGGCCCGGCCCCTTGATGCCCACGAAGCGCCCCAGTTGAAAGATCACCCCGCGCTCGTACTCGTTCAGCACGTTGAAGGCGCTGAACAACAGGATGACGATGAGGATGACGACGGCGATGATGAACGGCATGTGTAAGTCTCCAGGCGGCTCAAGCCGCGTTTATTGCGGCTCGACCCACAATGTTAGACCTTCCACCTTGACGATGCGTGCCAGCTCGCCGGCCCGCAGCGCCGCGTCGCTGCGCGCATTCCACAGCTCCCCGCCATAGCGCACGCGCCCCTTGCCGGTGAAATCCGCGACCACCTCGGCGCTGGCGCCGATCATGGCCTGCGCCCCGGTGGCGATGGGGTGGCGCATGGCGCGGGTCGCCATGTACACGATGCCGGCGATCATGAGGCCCCCCACGGTCGCGAACGCGGCGATCAGCGGCCGCCCGACGTTCATGCCCGGCACGTCGGTGTCGAACAGAATGAGCGAGCCGACGATGAATGCAATGAGGCCTCCGACGCCGAGCGAGCCGTAGGTGGGAAAGAAGAACTCGGCGATGATCATCGCGGTACCCACCACCACCAGTGCCAGTCCCGCGTAGTTCACCGACAGGATCTGGAATGCGAACAGCGCGATCAGCAGACAGATCGAGCCCGCCACACCGGGCAGCACCGCGCCGGGGTTGTAGCCCTCGAGCAGCAGCCCCCAGATGCCGATCACCATCAGGCCGTACGCCACCGTCGGGTTGGTGATGACCGCCAGCAGCTGCGTGCGCCAGTCGGGCTTCACGCGCACCACCGCGAGGTCGCGTGTGACGAGCTTCTCGGTGCGGTTGTCGAGCTGCACCTCGCGCCCATCGATGCGTGTGAGCAGATCGGGCAGGTCGCGCGCGACCAGGTCGATGACCTTCTGCTCGAGCGCTGCGTTCGCCGAGAGACTCGCGGCACCGCGCACCGCCTGCTCGGCCCAGTCGGCGTTACGCCCACGCAGCTCGGCCAACCCGCGGATGTAGGCGACCGCGTCGTTCACCACCTTGCGCTCCATTGCGCTGCGCGGCGCATTCGCCGGCTCGCCCTCCCCTGCAGCGCCCTCCGGCGGTTTGCCGCTGCCCGGGTGGCTCTTGTCGCTGCCGGAGTTCGTGCCTGCGCCCGAGTCGGGCTTGTCCGCGGGGTGTGCGCCTCCGCCCGGCAACGGGACGTCGGGCTCACCGCCGATCGGTACCGGAGTCGCGGCGCCGAGATTGGTCGCAGGCGCCATGGCCGCAACGTGGCAGGCGTAGAGAATGTAGGTGCCGGCACTCGCCGCGCGCGCACCGGAGGGACTGACGTAGGCGACCACCGGGATCGAGGATGCGAGGATCGCGCGAATGATGTCCCGCATGGCGCTGTCGAGCCCGCCGGGGGTGTCCATCTCGAGCACGACCAGACGGCTGCCGTTCTTCTGCGCCGTCTCGAGCGCCCGCACGACGTAGCGCGAGGTCGCAGGTCCGATTGCGCCGTTGATTTCGAGGATCGCCGCAGTGTCGGAGCCCGCCGCCGCCCGCGGCGGCGCGGCCGCAAAGAGCTGACACCCGACCGCCAGGGCGAGCAGCAGCATCGCGAGGAGGCCGGGGAATCGTCGCCCGCGCACGGATACCTTCATGAGGTGCACCCTACTCTCGCGCCGGCGGCATTCGCAATCGCACGCCGAAACGGCAGTGTGCGCGCGGTCTCAGGAAGGTTTCAGACCTGCACGGCGCGGCTTCACTCGCGGCACGCGCGGGAGCCCGGTGTGCTGGGTGCGGAAGGGCCGGCCGCCGCCCCGGCCCCCCTTGGGAGCACTGCCGGTGCCCGGCGGCTGATAAGCCGGCACCAGGTGCCGGCGGCCGCTGCCGATGAGATCCGCGCGTCCCATGCGGCGCAGCGCCTCGCGCAACAGCGGCCAGTTGTTGGGATCGTGATAGCGCAGGAAGGCCTTGTGCAGGCGGCGCACCTTCAGACCCCTGGGGATCAACACCTCTTCACTGTCGCGCGTGATGCGCCTCAGCGGGTTCTTGCCGGAGTGGTACATCGCCGTGGCGGTCGCCATGGGGCCGGGAAGGAAGGCCTGCACCTGATCGGCACGGAAGCCGTTCTTCTTGAGCCACAGCGCCAGCTCCAGCATGTCCTGATCGGATGTGCCCGGGTGCGCGGCGATGAAATAGGGAATGAGGTACTGCTCCTTGCCGGCTTCCTGCGAGTAACGCTCGAAGAGCTCCTTGAAGCGGTCGTAGGCAGCGACGCCGGGCTTCATCATCTTCGACAGCGGGCCTTCCGCCAGCGCCTCGGGGGCGATCTTGAGATAGCCGCCGGTGTGGTGCTGCGCGAGCTCCTTGACGTACTCGGGAGATTCGATGGCGAGGTCGTAACGCACGCCCGAGGCGATCAGCACTTTGCGTATTCCGGGGAGCGCACGCGCCCGGCGGTACAGACGGATGAGCGGGGCGTGATCCGTGTTGAGATTCGGGCAGATGCCAGGGTACACGCAGGAGGGACGGCGGCAAGCGCTCTCGATCTCGCGGCTCTTGCAGGCAAGGCGGTACATGTTGGCGGTCGGTCCGCCGAGATCGGAGATGACCCCGGTGAACCCCGGGACGGTGTCGCGCACCGTCTCGATCTCGCGCAGCACCGAGTCCTCCGAGCGGCTCTGGATGATGCGGCCCTCGTGCTCGGTGATCGAGCAGAAGGTGCAGCCGCCGAAGCAGCCGCGCTGGATCGCGACCGAGAAGCGGATCATCTTGTAGGCGGGGATGTTGGCCTTGCCGTAGAACGGGTGCGGTGCGCGCGCATAGGGTCGCTCGTACGCCCAGTCCATCTCCTTCGTGGTGAGCGGGATCGGCGGCGGATTCAGCCACACGTCGGTATCGCCGTGGCGCTGCACGAGCGCCCGTGCGTTGCCGGGGTTCGATTCCAGGTGAAGGATGCGCGAGGCGTGCGCATAGAGCACCGGGTCTGCGCACACGGCCTCGCACGAGGGCATGCGGATGACGCTGCGCTCCCGGTCGGCGTTCTTCACGCGCCGCACGAAACGCACCACCTTCTCCCCGCCTGGCGCGGCCGGTTCGCTGGCGCAGGCCGGCGCTGCGGCGAAGGGGGTCGCACCGCTCACGCTCATCGCATAGGGATCGGCCGGAGGGTTGAGGGGGCCCGGTGCATCGAGATGGGTGGAGTCGATCTCGATCCAGCCCTCACGCATCCCCTTGCGGACAAACGCCGTACCACGCAGATCGGTGATGTCGTGAATGGATTCGCCCGCGGCCAGGCGATGGGCAATTTCGCAGATCTGCCGCTCGCCGTTGCCGTAAACCAGGAGGTCCGCCCTGGCATCGAGCAGCACCGAGCGGCGAACCTTCTCGGACCAGTAGTCGAAGTGCGCAATGCGGCGGAGCGAGGCCTCGATGCCGCCGATCACGATCGGCACGTCACGAAACGCCTCGCGTGCGCGCTGCGCGTAGACGATCACCGAGCGATCGGGCCGGTGCCCGCCGACACCGCCCGGCGTATAGGCGTCATCGCTCCGCAGCCGCCGATCGGCGGTGTACCGGTTGACCATCGAGTCCATGTTGCCGGCCGTGATGCCGAAGAACAGGTTCGGACGGCCGAGCGCCGCGAACGCCCCCGCGGTGTGCCAGTCCGGCTGTGCGATGATGCCGACGCGAAAGCCCTGGGCCTCGAGGACCCGGCCGATGATGGCCATGCCGAAGCTCGGATGATCGACGTAGGCGTCACCGGTGACGATGATGACATCGCAGCTGTCCCAGCCGAGCAGGTCCATCTCCGCGCGCGACATCGGCAGGAAGGGCGCCGCGCCGAAGCGCGCCGCCCAGTACTTGCGGTAGCCGGTGATGTCAGGTGCGGGCTGCATCGAGCCGCACATTAGAACAGATCGGCAGTCTCAGGGTGATGATGGCACCTCGGGCTTGGCGGTTCGGTCCATGGGCGATAAGGTCTCAAGCCGTTCGAGCGAACTCGCGAGGGAGTTGGCAGATGCCCGCTAGCGAGGCACAGATCGAAAAGCGCGGCCCGCTGCTCGCCGCGACTGCACTGCTGAGTGGCTCGCTGGCGCTCGCTGAGCCAGCCGCCGCGCCGCGCCTCGCCGTCGTCACACCTGTCTTTACGCAGTTGGTCATGTTCTCGCTGCCGCCCGAATTCAAGTCGGGCAAGCCGACCTACGAGAAGGAGAGCGGCAGCTTCTACATCCGCGAGCAGGTGCCGGAGGGGGAGACCCTCGGCAAGTGGTCGCGCATGATCACGCTCACGGCCACCCGCGGGCTGGCCTCGAATCCCAGCGCGACGCCGCAGGCGATGCTGGCGCGCATGACCGTAGACTTTCAGCGAAACTGTCCCGACACATTCAGCAGCGCCGCGCCGGGAGCGCAGAAGATCGAGGGCTACGACGCCTACGAGGTCATCGTCAGCTGTGGACGCGTCCAGTCCGACAAGCAGTCGTACAGCAACTCCGCGATCATGCTGAGCGTCAGGGGTTCGAACGACTACTACACGCTGCAGTGGACCGAGCGCGGCCGCGATTCCGCGCAGCCGCTGGCCATCGACATCGCCTACTGGACGAAGCAGCTCGCGAGGCTGAGCCCGATCAGGCTCTGCCCGATCGTGCCCGGGGAGGCCGCGCCCTACCCGAGCTGCGCGGCCCGCTAGCCGCACCTGGCGAGCGGCCTTGCATGGTACCTTGGTAACAAGGTACCATCACCTCCCATGCAGATCATCACCCGCACTCAGACCGGCGTGCGTCTCGAGAGCCGCCTGCTCAAGGTGCTGAAGGGGCTCGCCACCGAGCTCGACATGTCCCTCGGCGACCTGCTCGAGGGGATCGTGCTGCACGCGTTCGAGGGCAAGGCGCCGTTCTCCGCAGCGACGCTGCGCAAGGTCAAAGCACTGAAGGCGGTCTACGGACTCGACCTCACGGCGAAAGACTCCCACCGGTTGCGTGAGGACGGCGATGACGAGTGACTGTCCTGACCTCGAGCGCTTCGTGCGCGGCGAGATCCCGGCCGCGGGCTTTCCGCATCGCGAGCACGTGCGGATGGCCTTCGAGATGCTGCGGCGTCACGATTTCGCCGAGACCACGCTGCATTTCTCGCGGGCGCTGCGCGCGATGGCGCAGCAGGCGGGCCAACCGCACGCTTTCCACCAGACGGTGACGATCGCTTTCCTGTCGCTGATCGCCGAGCGCATGGACGGCGGCGAGTGTCAGGACTTCGCGGTGTTCGAGTGCGCCAACCCCGATCTCTTCGCGAGGGGCATGCTCACGCGCTGGTATCGTCCCGAGCGGCTCGCGAGCGCGCGAGCCCGGCGGACCTTCCTGCTGCCCGAGCCCGCCCCATGAGCGCGGCGCGCCTGCTCACGGTCTATCGCGTGATATTCAGCGCCCTCATCGTGGTGGCGAGCGTCCAGACCCTCATCGCCGCGCGCGAGGACCACGCCGTGGTTCTGCTGGCGGGGACCGAGACTGCAGGCGCTCTCATCCTCTGCTGGCGCCGCACGCAATGGCTCGGCGCCTCGCTGCTGCTCGTTGTGTTCGCCTCTGCCCAGGCGATGTCGGCCGTGCAGGGAGAATGGCCAACCCGCTTCCTGCTGTACGCGGCAAGTGCCCTGCTCATCGTTACCATGGACCGCACGTTGGCTCGATCGCACTGAGCCGCATGGCCGAGCGCGCTCAGTACAACAGCACCGGCTGCCGCTGCCTGTGCCAATCGGCTTCGTCGGCCGCTGCGAGTGCCTCGAGGTCGGCCGGGGTCCCGTGCGGATCATCCACCCAGGTGCGCAGCAGCTCGCTGCCATTGATGACATCGATCGGGCGGCGGTTGAACTCGTACTCGTAAGGGAAATCGGCCCACAGCGGATAGTCGGGACGCAGCCGCCGCAGAGCCTTGAAGGCGAGCGCGATCAGCCGCCAGGGCTGGAACGTGGCGTGGTCGTAGTGCTCAGCATCCTCCACATGCACCTGCAAGCCGCTGCAGAGGTTACCCACGTGCTTGTTGAACGTGGGCTCGAACCAGCATGAGCGCAGACGGCAACCCCGGAGCCACGACGGTGCCAGTACCCGCATCTCCTTCAAGAGCACCTCGATCTCCAGATCCGGAGCGCCGAGCAGCTCCAGCGGCCGCGTCGTGCCGCGACCTTCCGAGAGCGTCGTGCCTTCGAGCATCACCGTGCCGGCGTAGCAGCGCGCCATCGACAGATTCGGCGCGTTGGGGCTCGGATTGACCCAGCTGCGCTCGAGCAGCGGCCAGCCAAAGCCCGGGGCCTCCTCCGGCCGCCAGTCCTGCATCGTGATCACCTCGCATTCAACATCTAGGCGCAGCGTAGCGACGAACCAGCGCGCGAGCTCCCCCATGGTGAGGCCATGACGCATCGGCAGAGCGCCGGCGCCGACGAAGCTCTCCCAGCCCGTGCGCAGCGTGAGGCCCTCCACCGGCCGCCCTGCCGGATTCGGGCGATCGAGGACCCACACCGCCTTGCGCGCCTTCGCGGCCTCTTCCAGCACGTAGCGCAGCGTGGTGATGAAGGTGTAGATGCGACATCCGAGATCCTGAAGATCGACCAGCAGCACATCGAAAGTGTCCATCATGGCCGCGGTCGGCCGGCGGACGGCGCCGTAGAGACTGAACACCGGAATGCGGTGCAGCGGATCGACGTAGTCGGCCGACTCGACCATGTTGTATTGCTTGTCGCCACGCAGGCCGTGCTGCGGGCCGAAAGCTGCTGTGAGTCGCAGCGCTGCGAGCGCTGCGAGCGCATCGAGCGAGTGCGTGAGCGTGCGTGTCACCGAGGCCGGGTGAGCGAGCAGCGCTACGCGCCGTCCCAGCAGCGGTTTACGCAGTGCCGGTTCTTCGAGGAGCCGCTCGATGCCGAATTTCATGCGGGCCGTAACTCCAGTGTAAAGCTCTCCGGGTGATGAAAATCCGGGTTTCCCGGCGGATGTCGCAACGCCCAGTAGCCGAGCCGGCCATCCTGTTCCTCGATCACCGCGGCGAGTGCCAGGCGCAGCTCGCGCGCGTTTCCGAGCGGCGCGAGCCCGGCGAGATGCACGGTGGCCGCGAGCTCGAGACCATCGCTGTCGCGACGCACCTGCAATCCCGGCGCCTGGGCGAGTGCCGCGGCAGTCATGCCCGTGCGGTAGTCCTCGAAACGGTATGCCGCCCAGTCGAGCGCCGGCGAGAAGTTGAATTCATAGTAACCCCTGGTGCCCGCCACGCTGACGAACGCCTCGAAACAGGTGTGTCTCCACAAGCCATCTGCCCGGCGGCCCGCCCCGGTGCGCGGCAGGCGCAGCCGCGCCATGTCGCCGCGCAGGGCATAGCGGCAGCTGAGCGTCGCGCCCGAGGTGAGCTCTGCTTCGGCGGCGATGCTCCAGACGAATTCGCCGCCGGCATCCGGATGAGCGAGCAGGTACGCCCGTTGGGGGCTCGCGACGCTCATGCAGCCCGCCTGTCAGACTTGCAGCCATTGCAGCAGCGCCCGCGTCACCTCCTCAGGCCGCTCGAGAGTGGACACGTGGCCACTCTGCGGCACGGTGACCAGGCGCGCCCCGGCGATGCCGCCGGCGATCTCGGCAGCGCGCTCGGGCGGTGTGAGCTCATCGTCCTCGCCCACCAGCACCAGCGTCGGGCAGCGGATACTGCCGAGCGTGGGTCGTGAATCGCTGCGCCCGATGATGGCAGTCTGCTGACGAATGAATGCGGCGGGGCCGACCTCCTCTGCCATCAGGTCGAACACCTCGCGCAGCGCCGCATCGCCGCGGCGCGCCCGATGCACCAGGCGCGGGAACTGCTGCTCCACGACCTCCGCGAGCCGTCCCTGCGAGGCGAGCGTCATCTGCGCGCGCCGCATCGCGCTCTGCTCGGGAGCGTCCGCTCGCGCGCTCGTGTCGAAAAGCCCAACTTTCGCAACGCGCTCCGGGGCCTGACGCAGAATCTCGAAGGCGATGTAACCGCCCATCGAAAGGCCCACGAGCGCGAAGCGCGGCGGAGCCACGGAGAGAATGCGCCGCGCGATGGCGCTCATGCTGTCATCGCGCGTGTGATCCGCGATCGTTACGGGTCCCGCGCGCCAGAGGTGTGGAATCTGCCCCGCATACATGCGCGCCGAGGCGAGGAGTCCCGGGATCAACACAATGGGCAGCGGCTCGCTCACGCGCGCGAGGGTAACATGTGCCCATGCGAAACCGCATGGCACCCGCGCTCGCCCGGATCTGCGTCACACTGCTGGCGACGGCCGCCATGCGTGGCGGGGCGAGCGCGTCGCCGGCGCAGACCGCTGCGGCCGGCTTACTCGATGCGGGCGCCGCCGCACGTTTCGCGGCGCTGGCGCTGAAGTGCCTGCATCAGGAGTACCCGAATCACATCAGCCACACGCTCAATGGCGATGCCGACGCACGGCCGCCGCGCGAGCTGACACCGGCGTTCTTCGGCTGCCTCGACTGGCATTCGGACGTGCATGGTCACTGGCTGTTGGTGCGGCTGATGCGCGTGTTTCCCGATGCGCCTTTCGTCGCCGAGGCGCGCGCGGCAGTCGCGCGCAGCCTCACACCGCAGAATGTCGCCGCCGAGACCGCCTACCTGCGCGGCGCCGGCCGCGCCTCGTTCGAGCGACCGTACGGGCTTGCCTGGCTGCTGCAACTGGCGGCGGAGCTGCGCCGCTCGGACGATGCCGATGCACGCCGCTGGCACGCGACGCTCGTGCCGCTCGAGACCGAGGTCGCGGCACGCCTCGAAAGCTACCTGCCGCGGCTCTACTATCCGATCCGCATTGGCGAGCACGACCAGACCGCCTTTTCCCTCGGACTGATGTGGGACTGGGCGGCGGTGAGTGGCGATGCGCACATGCGCGCGGTACTCACCGATGCCGCCGAGCGCTTCTATCGGCACGAGCGCAACTGCCCGCTTGACTATGAGCCCTCGGGCGAGGATTTCCTCTCACCGTGCCTCGCGGAAGCCGACTTCATGCGCCGGGTGCTGGCGCCGCCCGCCTTCGGGCGCTGGCTCGAAAGCTTTCTGCCGCAGATCCCGCGCGGCCACAGCGGCTCCGCTGACCTGACGCGTTGGTTGCCGCCCGGTGTCGTCACCGACCGTTCCGATCCGAAGCTTGCGCATATCGATGGACTCAACCTGAGCCGCGCGTGGATGCTCGAGGGCATCGCGCACGGCCTGCCCGTGCACGATCCACGCATCGCCGCGCTCCTTGCGACGGCAGCGAGCCACGCCGCGGCCGCGTTGCCGGCGGTGACCGGTGAGCACTACGAGGGCGGTCACTGGCTCGGCACCTTCGCGGTGTACCTGACGAGCCAGGCGGGGGTGCGCCCCTAGAGACTTCAGCTCAATGCGTGGCGCAGGTCCGCAAGGAGGTCCTCGACATCCTCCACGCCGACCGAAAGACGGATCAACCCGTCGCTGATGCCGAGCGAGGCGCGCACCTGCGGCGGGAGGGAGGCATGCGTCATCAGTGCGGGATGCTCGATGAGGCTTTCGACGCCGCCGAGGCTCTCCGCCAGCGCGAAGAGCCGGCAGCGCTCGAGCGCGCGGCGCGCGGCCGTGAGTCCACCGCGCAGCGCCGCGGTGACGATGCCGCCGAAGCCGCCGCTCATCTGGCGGCGCGCCAGCGCATGCTGCGGGTGGCTCGCGAGCCCGGGGTAACGCACCTGCTCGATGGCGGGGTGCTGCTCGAGAAACCCCGCGACGGCGAGCGCATTGGCACAGTGCCGTTCCATGCGCAGCGCCAGCGTCTTGATGCCGCGCAGCGTGAGGAATGAATCGAACGGCCCCGGCACGCCGCCGACCGCATTCTGCAGGTAGGCGATGCGCTCGGCGAGATCGGACCCCGCGCGTACGATGGCGGCTCCGCCGACGGCATCCGAGTGACCGTTCAGGTACTTGGTGGTCGAATGCACGACGACATCGAATCCATGCTCGAGCGGTCGCTGGATGAAAGGCGTCGCAAAAGTGTTGTCGCACACGGCGATGAGGCCGTGTTGATGCGCAATGCGCGCGGCCGCACCGAGGTCCACGAGCTTCAGCAGCGGATTCGTTGGAGTCTCCACCCAAACGAGGCGCGTCTGCGGGCGGATGGCCCCCTCCAGCGCTGCGGCGTCCGAGAGGTCGACGAACGACACGCTGTGCCCCGCGGAGCGTCTGCGCACGTTCTCGAACAGGCGATAGCTGCCGCCGTAGAGATCGTGCATCGCGACAATGTGCGCGCCGGCATCGAGCAGCTCGAGCAGCGTTGCGGTCGCGGCCATCCCCGAGGCGAAGGCAAACGCGGCGGCGCCTCCTTCGAGGTTGGCGAGCGCCGCCTGCAGTGCATCGCGGGTGGGGTTGCGGGTGCGCGCATAGTCGAAGCCCTGGTGCACCCCGGGACTCGATTGCACGTAGGTGGAGGTCGCGTAGATCGGCGGCATGACCGCACCGGTCAGCGGATCGGGCCGCTGCCCGCCGTGAATCACCCGCGTGGCAAAGCGCTGCGTGGAACCCTCATCACTCATGGCAAACCCTCAGATTGCACACGCGCGGGTCATTTGGGAGTCTGCCTCAGAGCTTCCGCCGCAGCCAGTTGAGCAGATCGATGCGCGTGATGAGCCCCTGGAACTCGCTGCCACGCATGACGATCGCCACCATCCCGCGCTTGAAGATCTCCATCAGCTGCGATACCGGCGCATCGTCCGGCACGGTCACCAGGTGGCTCGCCATGGCCTGTGTCACCGGCTCATTGAAGTGCTCAGGGTTCCCGACCACCTCGAGCAGGATGTCCTCCTCGTCGACGATGCCGACGATCCGCCCATCCTGCATCACCGGCACCTGCGAGACGTCGTAGAGCTTCATGCGGCGGTAGGCCGCCATCACCGTCTCGGTGGAATTCACCGTCACCGCCGCGTGCTCGGAGTGCGGGCGCGCGATGAGATCGCGCAGGTCACCGCGATGCGCGCGCTCGAGGAATCCCTGATCGAGCATCCAGTAGTCGTTGTAGACCTTGGATAGGTACTTGTTACCGCTGTCGCACACGAAGCTCACCACCCGTTTCCTCTGGGGCTGCTCGCGGCAGTAGCGCAGCGCCGCTGCCAGCAAGGTGCCGGTGGAGGTGCCGGCGATGATGCCCTCGCGCGCGAGCAGCTCGCGGCAGGTGCGGAAGGCTTCCGCGTCGGGAATGCTGTAGGCCGCGGCGACGCGTGAGAAGTCCGCCACCGATGGCACGGTATCCCCGCCGATCCCTTCAACGAGCCACGGCGTCATCTTCTGCGGCAGAGTGCCCTGGGTGGCGAAGTGCGCGAGACCCGATCCGACCGGATCGGCGAGTACCATGTTCACCTGCGGTGCGGTGCGCGCGAAATAGTGCGTGAGTCCCGCGAGCGTGCCGCCCGTGCCCACGCCGCACACCACTGCGTCCAGCCGTCCACCCATCTGCTCCCAGATTTCGGGCGCCGTAGTCTCCTCGTGCGCCGTGGCGTTGGCCGGATTGCCGAACTGGTTCACGAAGTAGGAGTTAGGCATCTCGCGCGCCAGGCGCTCGGCGACGTCGCGGTAGTACTCCGGATGTCCCTTGCTCACGTCCGAGCGCGTCATCACGACGTCCGCGCCCATGGCCTTGAGATGAAAGATTTTCTCCTGGCTCATCTTGTCGGGGATGCAGAGCAGCAGCCGATAGCCCTTCTGCGCCGCGACCAGTGCGAGGCCGAGCCCGGTGTTACCGGCAGTGGCCTCGATCAGGGTGTCGCCTTTGCGCAGGCGACCACTGCGCTCGGCTGCCTCGATCAGGTACAGACCGATCCGATCCTTGATCGAGCCGCCGGGATTCTGATTCTCGAGCTTAAGGAACAGCTCGCACGGCCCGGTGTCGATGCGGCGCACTGCCATGAGCGGCGTGTTGCCGATCATCTCCAGCACGTTGCCGTAGCTTGCAGCAGGCATGGCGGTCCTTGGGAGAGCCCGCGCGCGATTGTACAGGCACCCCGCCCGGCGCACTCCGTGGGCGTGGCGCGGGCTCAGCCGACGCCGACGATTAGCCCGGCAGTGATCCAGCCACGCAGCAGCGTGGCCGCCTGCGCTGGAGCCTCGCTGTCACCGAGCTCCTCGCACAACAGCGCGCACAGCTCGCCGAACGGCCAGCCGCCGCGAGCGGCATCGAGCATGCTGGCCTCGGTCTTCGGCAGTGAGCGGAAATAGCTGGTCAGGTTCTCGCGCCACAGCAGCCACTCGACTGGGGTCGCATCGAGCGTCATCTCGGGGCGCGCGCGCTCCTCGCTCAGCGCCTGCCACAGCTGCGGCACGTTCCACCACAAGGTCAGGCGCTGCACGCTCGCGTGCCAGCGGAAGCGCAGCTGTGCCCAGCGCGCGGGCGGGATGCGCGCCAGGGTCTGCGCCGCGAGCGGCGCTGCATCCGCAGCGTCGAACACGGAGGTCATGGCCCACTCCCATTGCGCGAGCTCCGCCAGCACCGGCGCCGCTGCGTAGTGCTCGCGTGTGGCGAGGAACTTCGCGAGCTCATCGCCGTAGTAGCGGATGGAGTAGAACGGCGAGTCGTGTGCCGCGATGTACTCCGAGGCCAGGGCGCTGAACTCCGACTCACCGAGTGACTTGGCGAGCACCGGATAGTTGCTCGCGAGCGCCTCGGCGAGCCGGCTGCGGTAGGCCTCGGCATAGATCCCAAGGCGCGTCGCGACCGGCACGCGCGCCGTTCCGACCACCTGGCTTGCCACCGCGGTGTCGCCGCGCAGGAGGTAATCCTGGAACTCGCGCTGCACTTTCATCAGCGCGCTCATGGGGTACCGCCCGCGACACGCCTGCCGCGACCCCGCGACACACGCTGGCGTTGGCTCGCCCGCGCCGGCCGCGCGCCGCGACGACTCGTGCCGTCTGCGGGCGCGGGTCTCACCTCCGCGAGCGTGCGCGCGCACAGCGCGCGCGCCTGCTCGAGCTCCGCGCACAGCTCCTCGAGAGGTGGGATGTGGTCATCACGCTCGATCATGGTCGAAACCGGGCCGAAGCGGTGCACGGCCGCCGCATACAGCTCCCACACGGGGTCCGGCACCGGATGATCATGGGTGTCCACCAGGTAGTCGCCGTGATTCTCGTGGCCCGCCAGGTGGATCTGCTGCACGCGCCCGGCGGGGATGGCGTTCAGGTATTCGAGCGGGTCGAACTCGTGGTTCACCGCGCTCACGTAGATGTTGTTGACATCGAGCAGGATCAGGCAATCGGCGCGCGTCGCGATCTCCCCGAGGAACTCCCACTCGGTGAGGCGGGAATCGCGGAATTCCACATAGCTCGACACGTTCTCGAGCAGAATCCGCCGGCCGAGGAAGTCCTGCACGGTGCGCACGCGCTCGACGACCTGTGCGAGCGCCTCCTCGGTATATGGCAGCGGCAGAAGGTCGTGCGTGTTGCGCCCGGCGACACCGGTCCAGCACAGGTGATCCGAGATCCAGGCCGGCTCGATCCGCTGCGCGAGCGACTTCAGCTCACTCAGGTACTCGCGATTGAGCGGCGTGCTGCTGCCGATCGAGAGCGACACGCCGTGCATCGCGAGCGGATAACGCTCGCGGATCCGCGTGAGGTAGTGCAGTGGCCGGCCGCCTGGTACGAGGTAGTTCTCGGTCAGCACCTCGAACCAATCGACCGCCGGGCGCGTGGCCAGGATTGCCTCGTAGTGAGGGACGCGCAAGCCCAGTCCGAAGCCGAGTGAGGGAAAAGTCAGCATGACAGGACAAGGGGCCGGGTGCGTGACGCACCCGGCCCGGCAAGCTCAACCGCCACCCTTCGCTTTCGCTTTCGCAGCGTCGCACTGCGCCTGCGTCATTTCCGTCCAACCCTTGCCTTTGCAGGAGTTCTGCCCCTTGCAGGCGTTGTTGGCGCTCTTGCAGGCCGAGTGCCCCTTGCATGAATTGACGCCTTCACACTTTACTTTTCCTTCTTCGGCACTCGCGGTGCTCACCGCGACCGTCGAGAACATGACCGCAGCGGCCGCGGCCAGGGCAACACCGGACAGTACTCTGGAACTCATTCGGCATTCTCCTTGGTGTAGGACGTTGAGGCGCCGCCGATTGTAACGCCGCGCGATGAAACCCCCGTGTGTCGTTCGGGTACGACAACGGCGCTTCGTACGCCCGGGCTGCGACACCTTGTACAGCAGACCGGGAGAGTCGCTACTGGATTGCAGGGACGATTGCAGACGCCACCCGGCGTCCCCAGATCGGTGGGTCGACGCCCGGCGCGTCCCACACTCCATGGATCCTTTACAATGCCTGAGCGCGCGCCTGCTGCTTGCCTGGCGCGCCTCTCCAATCACTGTCCACGTTCAACCACTGCCCACGGTGACCGAATGACCGACGCCCCCCGTGACGCCATCCGCGTGCGTGGCGCGCGCCAGAACAATCTCAAGAACCTCGATCTCGATATCCCGCTCAACGAGCTGCTCGTCGTTACCGGGGTCTCGGGGTCGGGGAAGTCCTCGCTCGTCTTCGACACGCTCTACGCGGAAGGCCAGCGTCGCTACGTCGAGACATTCTCCCCGTACGCGCGACAGTTCCTCGATCGCATGGACAAGCCACAGGTCGAGTCGATTGCGGGCATTCCGCCGGCGATCGCGATCGATCAGACGAACCCGGTGCGCACCTCGCGCTCGACCGTCGGCACCATGACCGAGCTCAACGACCATCTGAAGCTGCTCTTCGCGCGCGCCGCAGAGCTTTATTGCCGCAACTGTGGCCGTGCGGTGCGGCGCGACAGCGCCGAAAGCATCTATCGGGATGTGTGCGAGCGGGCCCGCGCTGCGTCCGATCCCCGGCTGCTGCTCACCTTTCCGGTGACGGTGCCGGCTAACTTCTCGGTGGAGGAGGTGCGCGCGCTGCTCGAGCGTCAGGGGTACACGCGCTTGCTCGACCCGGCCGCAGCCGTCACCGCGGCCCCCGCGCGGCAGGCAGAGGCGGCGGTGCGGAAGGGCCGGCGCGGCCGGCGCGGGGCCTCGCCGCCAGTGGTCCTGGAAGTGGTGCAGGACCGATTGCGTGCAGGCAGTGCCGAGCGGGCCCGCGTGCTCGAATCGCTCGAAGCGGCACTGCGTGTCGGACGCGGCCGCATCGACGTGCACGCGGTGGACGAGAGCGATCCGCCCCGGCGCCTCGAGAGCTGGCGCTATTCCGCGGAGCTGCACTGCGCGGATTGCGATCTGGCGTACCAGACGCCGTCCCCCACCGTGTTCTCCTTCAATTCGCCGCTCGGAGCATGCGAGACCTGCCGCGGGTTCGGCCGCACCATCGGCATCGACTACGGACTCGTCGTCCCCGATGAGACCCGCACGCTGCGCGGTGGGGCCATCAAGCCCTGGCAGACCAAGTCCTATGCCGAATGCCAGCAGGACATGGAGAAGTTCGCCAGGCTGCGTGGCATCCCTCTCGATACACCGTGGCGTGAGCTTTCGCCGGAAGCCCGGCGCTGGGTGATCGAGGGCGAAGGAGCGTGGTCGCGCAAGGTGTGGTACGGAGCCAAGCGCTTCTTTGCCTGGCTCGAAACGCGCGCCTACAAAATGCATGTACGGGTGCTGCTGTCGCGCTATCGCGCCTACACCCCCTGCAGCACCTGCGATGGCGCCCGCCTCAAGACCACGAGCCTGCTGTGGCGGATCGGCAGCCGCGAGCTCGCCGGTGCGACGCTCGGCGGCTCGCCGCGCTTCCGGCCGCAGGGCGTGGACTGGAGTGCAGAAACGCTGACGGCACTCCCCGGCCTTACGATTCACGACCTGATGCTGCTGCCGCTCGCGCGCAGTCGTGAGTTTTTCGAGCGGCTGGTGCTGCCGCAGCCCCTCGATGAGGCTACCGAGCTGCTGCTCGAGGAGATCCGCGGCCGCTTTCGCTACCTCGTCGATGTAGGACTCGGCTATCTCACCCTCGACCGCCAGTCGCGCACGCTCTCAGGCGGTGAAGTGCAGCGCATCAACCTCACGACTGCGCTCGGCACGTCGCTGGTCAATACGCTGTTCGTGCTGGATGAGCCCTCGATCGGCCTCCACCCACGTGATATGCAGCGAGTCATCGGGGTCATGAAGCGCCTGCGCGATGCGGGCAACTCGCTGGTGGTGGTCGAGCACGACCCGCAGATCATGCTCGAGGCCGACCGGATCCTCGATCTGGGCCCGGGTGCGGGCGAGAACGGCGGCGAGATCGTCTTCTTCGGGAGCCCCGCGCAGATCCGCGCGAGTGCCTCGCTCACTGCGCAGTATCTCGATGGCCGCAAGAGCGTCGCACCGCGGAGCGAGACTGCGGCCGAATCGGCACCTGTGCGTGCGGTGCCGGCCGCCGGGGGAGGCGTCGTGGCGGAAGCCCGCTCCAACCGCTGGCTGGAGCTGCGGGGAGCGGCGGAGCACAACCTCCAGAACGTCGATGTGCGCATCCCACTCAAGCGCCTGGTGTGCGTGACGGGGGTCTCCGGATCGGGCAAGTCGACGCTCGTCGAGGACGTACTCTACCCAGCTCTGCTCAAATACCGCGGGCGGCCGACTGAGGCTCCGGGACGCTTCGCGGGTCTTGCGGGCGCTGAGCTCATTGACGACGTCGTCATGGTCGATCAGAACCCGATCGGCCGCACGACCCGTTCGAACCCGGCGAGCTACGTGGGTGCGTTCGATGCCATCCGCGCGCTCTATGCCGCGGAGCCTGCCGCGCAGGAGCGCAAGTACACCAGCGGTACCTTCAGCTTCAACTCCGGCAACGGCCGCTGTCCCGCCTGCAACGGTAACGGCTTCGAGCACGTGGAAATGCAGTTCCTCTCGGACGTGTACCTGCGTTGTCCCGAGTGCAACGGCCGCCGTTACCGCGAGGAGGTGCTCGAGATCCGCCGCGAGGGTGCCGATGGCCGCCGCCTGAGCATCGCCGACGTGCTCGAGCTGACCGTGACCGAGGCACGCGCATTCTTCGCCGATGCCCCGGAGGTCGCTGCGCGGCTCGCGCCGCTTACCGACGTGGGGCTCGATTACCTGAAGCTCGGGCAGCCGGTGCCGACGCTCTCAGGCGGCGAAGCGCAGCGGCTGAAGCTCGCCGGCCACCTGGCGGATGCCTCCTCGGTGCTCTCGAGCACCACGCACCGCGGCAAGCTGTTCCTGTTCGATGAGCCGACAACCGGACTGCATTTCGAGGACGTCGCCAAACTGCTCAGGGCCTTCCGCAAGCTGCTGGTGGCGGGGCACTCGCTGCTCGTGATCGAGCACAATCTCGATGTGATCCGCGCCGCCGACTGGATCATCGATCTGGGCCCCGAGGGCGGCGAGCAGGGCGGGGAGATCGTCTGCGCCGGGACTCCTGCGCAGGTATGCGCCGAGCCACGTTCCTTCACCGGGCAGGCACTGCTCGCGTATGAGGCGGCACTCGAGGCAGCCGCCGCAACGGGGAAAGCGGCGGCAGCGATACCGGCGCTGCCGGTCGCGAACGTCACCCGCATCGAGGAGGCGAGGCCGCGCTACGGCAATGGACGCGACGCCGGCGCAGTCGTGATCCACAAGGCGCGCGAGCACAACCTGAAGAACATCGACGTCGAGATCCCGCGCGAGCGCTTCACCGTCATCACGGGCGTGTCGGGCTCGGGCAAGTCGACGCTCGCCTTCGACATTCTTTTCAGTGAAGGGCAACGCCGTTACCTCGAGTCACTCAACGCCTATGCGCGGCAGTTTGTGCAGCCCGCCGCGCGCCCGGACGTGGACGCGATCTTCGGCATCCCCCCGACCGTGGCCATCGAGCAGCGCACCAGCCGCGGGGGGCGCAAGAGCACCGTTGCGACGCTCACCGAGATCTACCATTTCCTGCGCCTGCTGTACGTGAAGCTCGGTACGCAGCACTGCCCGGAGTGCGATGTCGCCATCGAGCCGCAGAGCGCGGCGTCGATCGCGGCGCGACTGCTGCGGGCCTACCGCGGCAGGTCCATCGCGCTGCTCGCACCGCTCATCGTGGCGCGCAAGGGCTATTACACCGATCTCGCCCGCTGGGCCGCGAAGAAGGGCTTTCGCACGCTGCGCGTCGATGGGGAGATGCTGCCCACGGCGCCGTGGCCGCGGCTGTCGCGCTTCCGCGAGCACACGATCGAGCTGCCCGTGGCCGAGGTCGATGTGAGCGTCCGCAACGAGGCCGCGCTCCGCGCGGCTCTCGCGCGCGCTCTGGATTTCGGTAAGGGGCTGGTACACGTGCTGGTGCGCGAGAACGAGCGCGTGACGGTGTTCTCCACGCGCCGGGCGTGCCCCTCCTGTGGCCGGAGCTTCGCCGAGCTCGATCCGCGGCTGTTCTCGTTCAATTCACGGCATGGCTGGTGCGAAAGCTGCTACGGCACGGGCGTCGAGATGCCGGGATTCGACGCGCAGCAAAGCGGCGAGGAGCTGTGGTGGAACGAATGGTACGCGCACACGCCCGAGGCCTGCGGCAGCTGCGAGGGACAGCGACTCAACCCCACGGCTGTCAGCGTGCGTTTCCGCGAGCGCTCGATCGCCGCGCTCGCCTCCGATTCGGTCGCGCAGAGTGCGCAGTTCTTCGCGCGGCTGCGACTCGGTCCGCGGGAGCGGCAAATCGGCCGCGACCTGCTGGCGGAGATCCGCGCGCGGCTGCAGTTCCTCGAGCGCGTCGGCCTCGGGTACCTGCAGCTCGACCGCGCGGCGCCGACGCTGTCGGGGGGCGAGGCGCAGCGCATCCGTCTCGCGGCGCAGCTCGGGTCCAACCTCCAGGGGGTCTGCTATGTGCTGGACGAGCCCAGCATCGGGCTGCACCCGCGCGACAACGCCATCCTGCTCGAGTCGCTGCGTGAGCTCACCGGGCAGCGCAACACACTCGTCGTGGTGGAGCATGACGAGGAGACCATCCGCCGCGCCGATCACGTGCTGGATCTAGGCCCCGAGGCGGGCGTGCGCGGCGGTGAGCTCGTCGCTGCGGGGACGGTGAAGGAGCTGACCGCGAATCCACGCTCGGCCACCGGGCGCTTCCTGCGCGAGCCGCTGCTGCATCCGGCCCGGCCTCATCGCGAAGTCAATGCCGCCACGCCGCGCCTGATGCTCGGCGGCATCAGGCTGCACAACATCAGCGGGCGTGACGTACAGATCCCGCTCGGGCGGCTGGTGGTCATCACGGGCGTATCCGGCTCGGGCAAGTCCACGCTGGCGCGCGATGTGCTGTACGCCAATCTGCGGCGCCGTCTCGCCACCGTCCCCGCGGGCGGCAAGCGCCGGCGCCGCAGCGCCGGTGCACTGATCGGCTGCGAAGAGCTGACCGGGCTCGAGCAGCTCGATCGTGTGCTCGAGGTCGATCAGACGCCGATCGGCAAGACACCGCGCTCGTGTCCGGCGACGTACATCGGCTTCTGGGACGAGATCCGCCGCATCTACGCGGGCACCACCGAGGCACGCATGCGCGGCTACAGCGCCAGCCGCTTCTCCTTCAACACCTTCGGCGGACGCTGCGAAGCGTGTGCGGGCCAGGGCATACGCACCATAGAGATGAGTTTCCTGCCGGACGTCAAGGTGCTGTGTGACGTGTGCAGAGGGCGACGCTTCAACTCCGAGACGCTCGCGGTGCGCTGGCGCGAGGCGAGCATCGGCGATGTGCTCGCCATGGACGTCGATGACGCGGCGGTCTTCTTCGCCGCTCACACGCGCGTGCATCACGCGCTGAGGCTGCTGCAGGATGTGGGGCTCGGCTACCTGACGCTCGGCCAGGCGAGTCCCACCCTCTCGGGGGGCGAGGCGCAGCGCATCAAGCTCGTGGCGGAGCTCGCCAAGGTGCGCGATGAGGTCGTGCGCGGTCAGCGCACGCGTCACACGCTTTACGTGCTCGATGAGCCGACCGTGGGCCTGCACATGGCGGATGTCGAGAAGCTGATCCAGGTGCTCCATCGGCTCGTCGCGGCGGGCAACACCGCGGTCGTGGTCGAGCACAACCTCGATGTCATGGCGGAAGCGGACTGGATTCTCGACATGGGGCCGGAGGCGGGTGGTGCGGGCGGCCGCATCGTCGCGCAGGGGTCACCGGCGCAGATCGCACGCCGGCGCCGGCATTCGCACACCGGACGCGTGCTCGAAGAGTTCCTGCGTCAGCGCACCCGCCCCGAAGAGGCGCCGGCGGAAGCGCGGCGCGCGTGAGAGGCGCCTGGCAGGCGCTCCTGGAGTAACCTTTCGCGCATGGCCCACGACCTCAGCTGCTGGAAGTGCGGTGCGTCGCTGGCGGAGCTCACCCTGCCGCTGCGCCGTCTCGATGAGTGCCCGAAGTGCCACGCCGAGCTGCACGTCTGCCGCATGTGCGTCGACTACGATATCCGCGTCGCCAAACACTGCCGCGAGCCCACAGCGGAGGAAGTGAGCGACAAGACGCGCGCCAACTTCTGCGATCATTTCAAGCCGCAGCCGGGCGCGTACACACCTCCCAACACCGCAGAACTCGACCGCGCGCGCGCCGAGCTCGAGAAACTCTTCGGCAAACGCTGAAGCAGCGACGAAATTTCGCGGGCACCCCGCTGCAGCACCCCAGGGAAATTTCGTGGGGACCCCGCCAGGCCGGCGCAATGTGCCGGGCTCGAGCCCGCCGCTAGGACTTCTTCATCCTCTCGCTCAGGCGCTCGAGGAGTTTCGAAAACGGGGAGTTCTTCTGCACTTCCACGCGCAGGTGGCGCACGCCGGAGTCGTTGATGTTTTGACCGCGGCCATTTTCCATGGTGAGCTGGCTGGCGCCGAGAATCTCCAGCGTCTCCTCCAGCGTCTGCGGGCCGCGGCTGTCGCGCGCGGCCACCCTGGAGTTGCGCAGGCGTGCTTTCGGGGCCTGCGCTGCTGGCTGTGCCACGGTGCGTCCCACCGCCACCTTCGGAGTCGGCTTCGCGGCGCCGGCACCTGCAGCGCGCGGCGGCACGGCGGGCTTTGCCGCGGGTGTCGGTAACTTCGGTGCGTCGTCGTCGATCAGCTTGAATTCGTCCATGGCATCGGAGCGCGTCGCCGCTGGCGCCGTGAGCGCCGCCGCCGCGTCCTGCTCGGTCGCACGCCCTTTCTCCTGCGGGCTAACCGGGACGACGGCAACCGACGAGAACTCCGAGCGCACGTAGTACGCCACCTGCTTCGCCGAGATCGCATCGGTGAAGAAGCCGAGGCGCAGCCCATACCACTTGCGGCCGTCGCGACTGCCCTCGACGGTGTACAGGGTGTAGGCACTGAAGATCGCAAGCGGCGGCACCTTGTCGAGCTCGACCGGTTGCACCGACCACTGCAACTGCACGGCAAAGGCGACCGTGCTGTTAGTGACGATCGCCTCCTTGAGCGCCTGCCGCGTGCCGGTGTCATCGGGTTTCAGCAGCGGAATGCCGCTGTCATCCACCTCCGCCGGTCCCGCCTCGCTCTCCTCGGAGCGGCGGGTCTCGAGCATCTTCAGCACCTGTGTGTCGCTCAGCGAGGGGCTCGCCGGTGCGGGCTCGCGCGGCGGCAGGGGCGGCGCGCGCATCAACCGGGTCTCACCCGTGGCGCTCGCGTCACCGAGCGCCTTGAGCACCTCGCGCACGTTCGAGTCTTCGAACACCGGCTTGACGCCAGCCTTGGCCGGCTTCGGCTCGGCGGCCGCCGCTGCAGGCACGGCCGGAGGTGGGGAAGGCGCTACCGCGCGGCTCGCCGCAGTCGATGCGGCTCGCTGGGCTGGCAGCACGCGCTGCGCAGGCGATACGGTAGTCGCCCGCGGTGAAGCGGGGAGCGTCTTGCCGGCGGCGGTCGCAGGCGCGGTGGGCGCAGGGGTGGCGGTGCGCACCGCGACGGACTCGCGCGCGGGAAGGACCGGTGGTCTGGAAGCCGCGCGCTGCGGTACGGGCGCCTGTCGCGCGGCCGGACGGACGGGCGGCGGCACGACCGGTGGCGCACTGCGCGCAACTGGCGGAGCCGCATGCACTACCGGCACTCTCGTGGGTGCCGGCGATGTGACGATCGGGCGTGGCGCCGGGCGCTGCGCCGGTGCGGCCATGGGTGCATGCGCAGACGCCTGAGGGACCCGATGGACCTGGGGCTGAGGGCCGGCGGCGTGCTGCGCCTGCGCGGCGGCAGCGGCCGCCGCACGCTCACGCAGCTTGCGGCCCGGCGTCTCTCCTGCCCAGGCGCCGGGGTAGATTTCGCGCACGACGCCGAGCCACTCCTCGGCCTCCGCGAGCGTCGCGAAGTAACCCATATGGAGACGAAAGCGCTCGCGACCTTCCTCGAAGCGCCGGCTCACGAAGAAATGAAAGCGCCGCAGCTCGGGCAGATCGGTCTGCGCCAGCGCCATCGGCGTCGTCGACGAGCACAGATTGAGCACAAACGGCCCTGCGCTCAGCGCAGGCACCGCCTGACCCCCGGCTTCCGCGCCCGCACTGGAAGCGAAGTTGGGCGTTGCTGTCATAACTTCCCCGGACCAAAACAGTCGATGCCGCGGCCTGTGGGGACTTACGCGGATTCTTCGACGGGGACCGGAGCGCTGTCGTTCGCGCGGTGGCGCGCGAGCGTGGGCAGCCCCGCCGTCATAGGAATCCCATCCTTTAGACCGGTGGCTTTGCGTCCCCGTCTTTCGACGGGTTTGCCTTTGTCACTGAAGCTCAAGTGTCAAATCGTCGCGGATCGCAGTCAAGAGCGAATTGTGTGCCGCGGATCTCAAGTGGTGTCACATATCGGCGACACTGCCCCGTGGCGAGGCTTATGTTCAGCGCGCCGGTACGGCCGGGCCCCAGAAGCGTCCCGCGCCTGCGAGACGCCGCGCATAAAAACCGCTGGCGAGGTCGCCGTACGTGACCGCGACACCGGCGCGCGGCGCGTGAATGAAACGACCTTCTCCCGCATAAATCCCCACGTGATCGACGCTGCGCTTGCGGATCCGAAAGAACACCAGATCCCCCGGCGCAAGCTGCGCGATCGCTATCGGCTGCGCGGCGCGCTGCTGCTCCGCCGCCGTGCGCGGAATGGTGAGCCCCACACGCTCGTGCACGTAGAGCGCAAGCCCGCTGCAGTCGAAGCCGGCACCATCTGCACCGCCGAACTGGTACGGCGTGCCGATGAGCGAGGTCGCGACCGCCGCGATCGCACTTCCCTGGGGTGAGCGCGGCGGCTCACGCGGTGCGCCGGCGCAACCGGCGAGAGCGATGACGGTGGCGAGCACGGCCGCGGCGAGAACTGGCGCGGCTCGCATGAGCGCGCCGTGAGGTTAGCGCGCCCTGGCGGGCGCTTTCGCCGGCGTGAGAGGCCGCGTTCGCGGCGTGGTGAGGCGTGCGAGCGCCTGGATACCTTCATAGGTGTAGCGCTGCACGCCACGGCGGCCCGAGCGTGTCGCCCCCAGCATGGCCGCGGCCACGGTGCGCGCGCCGATGGCGCGGTAGGGCAGGTACTTGCCGCGCAACACCGGAGCGATAAGTGGCATGAGCGCGCTCGCCACGAGCTCGAGCGGGCGCATCTCGGCGCGCCAGGCGAGCAGCATCGAGGGCTGCAGGATGTCGAGCGACTCGAAGCCGACACCCTCCAGCTCTTCTTCCATGTCCCCCTTGGTGCGCAGGTAGAAGTTGCGCGAGCTGGGGTTGGCGCCGACGCTCGACATCACCACGAATCGCCGCGCATTCGCTGCCTTCGCGGCACGGGCGAAGGTGAGCACAGAGTCGACGTCGACCGCGCGGAATCGTTGTTGCGAGCCCGCTTTGCGCAGCGTGGTGCCGAGGCAGCACAACGCGACGTCGCACACCGAGCCCTTGAGCTGGGACTCGAGACGCTCGAACTGCACGATGCGATTGGCGAGGCGCGGATGCTCGCGCCCGAGTGGCCGGCGGGTCACGGCGATCACGCGGCTTACATCGGGCGCACCGAGCAGCGCATCGAGCGTGAAGCCCCCGGTCAGACCGCTCGCTCCGGCCAGGAGCGCAACGCTGCCATCCCCTTCTGCCATCGTGCACCGCCGTCCCCGTGGATGTTGTTTGCGCGCAGCTTAGAAGCGCCCGCCGCGCGCGGCAAGGGCGGACGAGCGAGACTCGCCACATCGCATCAGCCAGGTCTCAGCACTACGCAGGGCGCCGCAGCGCGCGTTCCCTGAAGTAACGCGCGAGCGCGCCGGGGTCCGCCGCGCCGTCCGCGAGCGCGACGTAGCTGTCGGGGCGCAGCAGGTAGAGCGCATCGCGCTCGAGGCCTGCCGCCGCATGCGCCGCGCTCCAGGGAAACGACTCCAGCGGCAGAGCATGTTTTGCGCACGCTTCCCGCAGCCGCTCGGAGGCACGCCCATAAACGTGCACCTGCCAGGTGATCGCGGCGAGCGAGGCGTAATTATCGCCCGCCACCTGCGCGACCCAGGGCAGACGGTCCCCGCCGTGCACATCGCCCGCGGCACCGGCGCTGAGGGCTGAGCCGCGATAATTGACCATGATCTGCGACACGGTGCGAAACAGGTACTCGCGCACCGACTCGAGCGAGAGAGCCCGGGCAAGGAGCACGGGGGCCACGCGCGTGCGCAGCAGATCCGCGACCCTTCCCGGCGCGGTGACCAAGGTGAATACCCGATCGGTCGTCGCCACCAGTCGCTGCGCGAAGCCGATGCGCTCGGACTCGTAGGTGGCAAGCAGCGACTCATCTGCATGACCTGCGAGCACTGCCGCGAGCTTCCAGGCGAGATTGATGGCATCGCCGATGCCGGTGTTCATTCCCTGTCCGCCGACCGGGCTGTGGATATGCGCGGCATCGCCGAGCAGAAAAACCCGGCCCCGGCTGAAGTGATCCGTGACGCGGTGATGGACGTGGTAAGTGGAGAACCAGTTCACCTTTGTGATGTCGAGCCCGAGGTGCCGGATGGCGCGCTGGCTCACGTCCTCGAATCGCAGGCTCTCGGGGTTCTCGGCGCGCTCATCCTGCACCGTGCCGATCAGCCTGGCGCGGCCCGCGCCGGCCAGCGGGAAGACTCCGAGAAAGTCCGCCTCGTCCAGATCGATGTGCAGCTCCCCATCGACCGGCGCACCGGCGCCTTCGATGTCGGCCACGTAGAACACCTGCCGGTACGTTCCTCCGGGAAAGCCGGTGGCGAGCGCCTCACGCACCCTCGAGCGTGCACCGTCGCAACCGGCGAGGAAGCGGGTCTCGCAGATTTCCTCCTGCCCCTCGGCCGTGCGCAGCCGCGCACGCACGCCGTCACCGATGTCCGTGAAAGCGGTCAGCTCGGTGCGCCGCTCGACCGCTACACCGAGCTGCTGGAGGCGTTCGATCAGCAGTCGCTCATGCTCGTCCTGCGGATAGATCTCCAGGAAGGGATAAGGGGTCAGCTCCTCGCCGATGCTGCCGAAGGCGACACGCGCGGCGCGCTCCCCGCGCGACCACAGATTGACCGCAGGCACCTTGTGTCCGCGCTCGAGCACCTCGTGGGTTAGATCGAGCTGCCGGTACAGCTCGAGCGTGCGCGCCTGCACCGCGAGCGCGCGCGAGGTGCTGCCCGGCGCGGCGCTCCGGTCGATGATGCGCACTCCGATGCCCTGCCGCTTGAGCCACAGCGCCAGAACGAGCCCGGTGGGGCCGGCGCCGGCGATGAGGACCTCGGTGCGCGCCACGTGTCGGTCCGCGGCTGCGGATCAGATCGGCTCTGAGCAGCTGACATTGACCGTCAGGTATTCCTCTCCGGGGCTGACGGTGATGTCGCGGTGCACTTCACGGTATCCGTCACGCGTGCCGATCACGGTGTAGCGCCCGGGTTTGAGCTCGATGTCGCGTCGAGCGAAGCTCCCGAAGCTTCCGACGCTCGGAATCGTCACCTGGGTGAGGTTGTCCGACACCAGCGACAGCCGCACTGGCTTCTCGAGCGCCGGCAGCAAGGCGGTGAGCCGCGCGATCTGTGTACGCAGCACCGGCCCCGAGATGGGCTGCTGCTGGGCAGTCTGCAGCAGCGCCGCCGCGTCATCGCGCAGTCGCGGATTCGAGAGCCGGTCCGGGCGATCGATCAGTGCCTGCAATGAGTCACCGAGTTGCAGGCGGGCTCCCGCGCGCGCCCGGCCCTCCTGCGCCCACGCCAGCGATCCATCCTGGCGGAGCACCGCATCGTAGGCATCGAGCGCATCCTGCCACCGCTCCTCGTCCTCGAGATCTTCCGCCTCCGCGCGCCGCACGGAGAGACTGCGTCCGGAGCGCGCAGCATCGACGCGCCGCAGACCGTCCAGCGCTTCCGGCCCATCGGGGCGTAGTGCGCGGGCCGTCTCGAACGAACGGCGTGCCTTATCGAGCTGCCCGGCTCCGAGAGCCGCGAATCCCTCGCCAGCGGCTTTTGTATAGGCGTCAGCCGCGAAGGCAGTGGGGGCCGGGGTCCTGCCTGTCGCCCCCGCAGGTTCCGTACTGGCTGCTGCGCTGGCGGCAGTTGGGGCCTGCGCTGGAGAAGAGGTGGCAGGTTCCGCTCCGGGTACGGCCCGCTCGATGGAATCCAACACGCTCGATGCTGCGGCGAGACGCTGCTGCGCGATCGCGATGCTGCCGGCATCGCGCGCACCCACCGACTCGGCCGCCAGCCTGCGCGCTTTCGCGAGATCCGCCGCGGCCCAGGTGGCAGCACCGCGCGCCTCGAGCAAGGCGAACCGCTGGTCGAAGTCCGCTCGGTCGACGGCGAGCTGGGCACCCGTGCCGGCTGCACTCGTGGAGGCCACACCTGATGCGCGGCCGGGTATGAAGGCTGCCAGCGAGCCGATGTCGAGGTAGCGCGGCACCACGAACACGGCCGCGGCCGCGAGGGCGAGCAACCCGATGAGCCACAGCGTCAGCCGCGACCCGCCGCGCATTGGCTCGAGCCGGGACAGCGTGATGGGAGGCGCCTGCCGCAGCTCGTCCCAGGGCGCAGGCCGTTCGGCCTCCTTTCCCGCGGCGTGCGGGACCCGGAGCAGGGGTTCCCCATCCCGCGGCTGCGCAGCCGCGAGCGGGATATCGGCCGGCGGAAGAGCAGCGTCCTCGAGAGGCGCAGCGAAGCTCTCCGATACAGGCCTCCTGCCCGCTGCGGCCGGTGGCAGCGGCGGCGGCGCTGCAGCCCTTGCTGCAGGCGCAGCCGGAGCTCGCGTCTCCGCCAGCTCGGGCGCTGCCGTGCGGGTAGTGACGCCCAATGGCGCCGAGGATGGCAGGTCCGGTGGCGGGCGGGGCAGCTCCTCGAGCTGTCTCGTGAGATTCTCCTCCAGGTGTCTGGTGAGATTGGAGGTGTCCTCGGACGGCTCCTCGTCCTGGAAGTCGAAGGTCAGCGTGTCGTTGAGCGCTGCTTCGAGATCATCGATCACCTCGCGCATCGAGCCGGGCCGTTCCCTCGCGTCCTTCGCGAGCATGCGCGCGATCAGCGCATCGAGCTGCGGCGGGATCTGCTCCGCCGGAACGAGTGGTGGCACCGGCTCCTGCTGCACCCGCCGGGCATCGAAATGAGGATAGTGGGGCGGCCGGCGCGACAGCAGCTCGTAGGCGAGCGCCCCCAGGCCGTATATATCGTCCGCGGGCGACGGAGGCTCTCCGCGCAACTGCTCCGGGCTCGCTGTGAAAGGCGAAAGCCCACGGATCATGGAGTCGGTGCCCGGGTCCAGCGCCAGCCCCGAAACGCCGAAGTCGGCGAGCTTCACGCATCCGCGCGCGTCGAACAGCACGTTACCCGGCTTGAGGTCGCGATGGATGACGCCACGTTCGTGCGCGTGCTCGAGGGCCTGCGCGACCTCGACGAGAACCGGGATGATCGCCAGATAGCTGGCACCGCGCAGGCGGCGCAGGTCTCCGCCGGTCGCCAGCTCCATCGGCAGCAAGAAGGCTCCGTTCTCGCGCTCCGGCTCGTAGACCTTGAGAATGAAGGGATGATCCAGGCGGCTGGCACTTTCGTATTCGTGCCTCAGCGCGTCCCATGCCGCCGCGGCGCGCCCTCCCGGCGGACGCAGGATCTTCAGTGCGATGTCCTCACCCCGCCGTGGATCGAAGGCGCGCCAGACTTCCCCCTGGCCGCCCACGCCCAGTCTTTCCTGCAGGACGTAGCGCGCCTTGATCAGCGGGGCCGGATTCACCGTTGCCGTATCGTTCATGACCCCAGACCCGTGCCGCGTGGGTGTTCAACGGCAGGTAATTTTCCAGCGCACAACTGTTCCAGTAGCCGTCTCCATAACCCCCAGGCCGAAACGTGATTGTAATTGAGAGGCCCCTGAACGCGCGCTGATACAACGCATGGAGCTACACTACAGACCGAGGTTCAGCTGAGCCCCGGCGGGCCCGGGGGGACGAAACAGGGCGGTATTGAGGGGCTTGCGAGGCTCGGAGTTCAGTTTCAGACGACGGCAGGCGAGCCGGAAGCGGTTGCCCAGCAACTGCGCATACGGGCCGGTGCCACGCATGCGGGTGCCAAAGCTCGAATCGTAGTCGCGGCCACCCCGCATATCGCGGATCAGCGCCATAACGTGGGCGGCACGGTCGGGGTAGTGCTCGGCCAGCCATTCGCGGAAGAGGTCCTTGATCTCGTAAGGCAGGCGCAGCAGCACGTAGCCGGCCCAGCGCGCTCCCGCGCCGGCCGCCGCCTCGAGGATCGCTTCGAGCTCGTGGTCGTTCAGTGCGGGGATCATCGGTGCAGCCATCACGCTGGTCGGAACTCCCGCAGCGCTCAGTGCAGCGAGTGTACGCAGCCGCGCCTGCGGGGAGGCAGCGCGCGGCTCCATGACGCGCTTGAGGTCCGCATCGAGCGTCGTGACGCTGACCGCCACCCCGGCGAGGCCATCGCGCGCCAGATCACTGAGCAGGTCCAAATCGCGCAGCACGAGAGCGTGCTTGGTGATGACGGAGACAGGATGGCGTGTGCGCGCGAGCACCTCGAGAATCGTGCGGGTGACGCGCATGCGCTTTTCGACTGGCTGGTAAGGGTCGGTGTTGGCGCCGAGCGTGATGGATTTGCATACGTAGCCCGGTCGTGCGAGTTGCTCTTCCAACGCCTTCGCGGCATCGGCTTTGTAGAAGAGCCGGGTCTCGAAGTCCAGGCCGGGAGAAAGGCCCATGTAGGCGTGGCTCGGACGGGCGAAGCAGTAGACACAGGCTGTCTCACATCCCCGGTAAGGATTGATCGACTGTTCAAAGGGAATGTCCGGCGAATCGTTGGTTGTGATCACCCCGCGCGCCCGGTCAGGCTCTAGTGTGGTCGGGATGCTCTCGGGCACCTCGTCCTGGTACCAACCGTCATCGATCTGATCGAGCTGCTGCTTGTCGAACCGCCCGGGCGGATTCGAAAGAGCTCCTCTGCCGGTAAAGGAATGACGGCCAACGATGCTGCGGCGCATTTTGATGACTGTACGCCTATACAGTCGCGCCGCATAGTCTCATTAAAAACAATGACTTATGACGTGATTTCGCGCCCGCCGGGAAGCAACTACTTCACCAGCCGCAGCGAAAACGGATAGCGATAGGGGTGCCCCTCGCTCGCCTTGATCGCCGCGATGAGCGTCATGACGAGCCAGGCGATGAAGAGCGCGGTGCCGAGCAGAAAACCGACGAACACCAGCATGAGCAACATGCAGGCGAGCGCACCAAGCAGCACGGAGATATTGAAGTTGAGTGCTTCCTTCGCATGCCCGGCGACGAATTCGGACTCCTCGCGCCGTGCCAGCCACACCAGCAGTGGCCCTAAGACAATGCCGATCAGCGGCAGGACGAGGCCGGCGAGCGCGGACAGGTGCGCAAGCATCCCCCAGGTACGCTCGTTCTCCGATGGCGCAGTCCCCGGGGCGATGCGCGAATTTGGGCCGTCCATAAGACGGCGCAAGAGTATCACTCCGCCCGCGCCCGCGGGTCAGACATCCCGTTACAGCGTCACCCTGACGCCCGCGTAGGCGCCGATGCCCGGCTGCAGGAAGCCGACCGGGTTCTGGTAGTGGCGGTCGAGCAGATTGTTGATGCGCCCGAACAGTGCGAAATGCGGGTTGAGCTCGTAGCTGGTGGCGAAATTGACGGTCGTGTAGCCCGGGGCGTCGAGCCGCGGAATGGAGAAATCGCGGTTGCCATCGACCCACGCGCCCACCGCGAGGACATCGACACTGAGCTGCCATGCGCTCGTCGCCTGCCAGTGCGCGAGCAATGTGCCCTTGTGCTTCGGCCGCCGCAGCAGCTCCTGGTGCAGCACCTCATCGGTGGCCTCGGTGTAGGTGTAATCGAGGCGCAGCGTCAGCTCCTTCAGCGGTTGCCAGGCGATGAAGCTCTCGATCCCATCCGTGGTCGCCTCGCCGATGTTGGCGTAGGTGGTGCCGGTCACGTCCGTCGTGACCAGATCATGAATGCGGTTGTAGTAGTAGGTCACCCCGAGGCGCACGAGTCCGCGCAGCACTCCCTGCTCGAAGCCGACGTCCCAGCCGGTGCTGTTCTCGGGCTTGAGATCGGGATTCGCGAAGAAGAAAGGCGGGAAGCTCTGGTAGAGCTCGCTCAGCGTAGGCGCCTTGAAACCGGTGCCGACGGAGGCCTTGAGCTTGGTATCGCTGTCCGCGATCACCCAGGCAGGTGCGAAGCGCCACGTGGTCTTGCCGCCGAAGCGGCTGTTGTCGTCGTAGCGCACGTTGAGCGCGGAGAACCAGTGTGAGCCGACCTGCGATTGCAGCTCGGCGTAGCCGGAACCGATGTGCACGCTCGCGGTGATCGGCTGGTCGATCTCGTCGCGCTCGTATTCCGCGCCCACCACCAGCGTCTCGCTCGGCGCGAGCCTGAAGTTGCCCTGCCAGTCGGCCTTGCGCCGCTCGCCGGTATTGAGCGCCGCCGGAGTCTGCGGCTGCACGGTCGAGGTGCGCAGGTGCGAGTAGGCGAGCCCAAGCGTCTGGTCGAGGAGGCCGTCGAAGGAAACCGCGTGCGCAGTCAGACGAGCGAAGGATTCGTCGGTGGCGGCGGTGGTCTGCTCGGCGGCGGGGACGCCGGTAAATAGCGGCGGCGGATAATCCTCCCCGGTCGTGTGCAGGTGGATGTCGGTGTAGCGCGCCACGAGTCCGAGGTCGAAGTTCGATGTGATGTCGTAGCCGAGCCTGGTCGAGAGAGTCAGGTTGTCGTTGTAGTCGTCGTTGCGCGCCGCGCCCGCAGGCAGCAGGTCGAGCGGCGTCACCGGAGTCGCCCCGGCGTGGAAGTGCGTCACATTGACCCCGTAGTGGAATGCCTCCCGCGAGCCGCTGAGCCTTGCCGCCTGGTTGAAGGTCTCGAAGCTGCCGCCCTCGAGTCCCGCCGCGAGTGTCATCGGTCCCGAGCCCGACCGGGTGATGATGTTGATGACTCCGCCGATGGCGTCCGACCCGTACAGGCCGCTTTGCGGGCCGCGCAGCACTTCGATGCGCTCGATGTCCGGTGTCAGCAGTTGTCCGAAATCGAATGCGCCGGTGGAGTTGCTCGGGTCGCTGACATCGATCCCATCGATCAGCACCTTGGTGTGATTGGAGTTGGTGCCGCGGATGAACACCGAGGTAACGCCGCCAGGGCCGCCGGTCTGCACGACATTCAGCCCGGGAACGTCCTTCAGAACGTCGCTGATGGTGCGCTCCTGACGTGCCTCGATGTCATCGGCCGTGATGACGGTGATGCTGCTCGCCACCTCGACGGCCGGCGTGGGCGTGCGCGTTGCACTGACGACGACCTGCTGCGGCTCATCCGCATCGGTGGCGCGTGCCACGCCACAGACCAGTACCGCAAGCAGTGGCAGCGCCGCGGATAACCGCAGGTAACGACGGCTCAGCGACGGCGGGGACAGCGGAGTGCCTGGCGCGTGGCGCGCTCTGAGACCTGTTGACATGACGAGCTCCTGAAAATGCACACACCCGTGCCCGTGGGGTCGTGGCATTTGCAGGGGCAGCGCGCGGCCGACGCGACAGCATGGACCGGCAACCCGCATCGCCCACCGCGACGCCCATCGGTTAACGCCTGAGGCCGGTCTCCGGGCTTTCGAGCTGGAGCGTGACTCCGGGTGGATCGCCTTCCCGCGCCCGAGTATCAACGAGGCGCAGTGGCTCTGTGTGATCCGCCGAACTCGATTACCGTTGCGGGGGCAGCGCCGGCTTTGGATGAATCCGCACCGGACTTCCCGTTTAACCGCTCCGACATCGTGCAGCCACAGCCTGCTGCCGCACGCGTTGGAACGGACACCTCACGCCGCGCGAAGCCTGCCTGCGCTGCGTAGCTGCCGTCAAGAGCCGCACGGGCGTTCCCCTGCCGTGGCATGATCCGCGACGTGGGGCTGACCAAAAACGACACTGGAGCCACGCAGCTCAACACGCTCGCGGAGTGGGCGGGGTATCTGTGTGTGTCACCGCTTGTGTTGTGCCTCGCGGGTGTCGGATTGTTGCCCGCTCATGAATGGCAGGAGCTTGCGCAGCGCGCCGCGCTCGCCTGGGGCGCGTTGCTGCTTGCCGCGCCCGCCGCCGTGCACTGGGGACTCGCACTTGCGGGCCAGTTGCCAGCGCCGCGCGTGCGCATCGCGGCCGTGGTTGCCGCGGCGCTCGGCGGCGCCGCAGGTGTCGTGGTGGGCGGGCAGCGCGGACTCGCGCTGCTGGTCGTCGGACACGGGACATTCTGGCTGTATGAAAAACACTCTTTGGGAAGCCTGCTGCCGGCCACGCATCTCGCGCTGCGCCGTCAGCTGACCTTTGCCACCTGCATGCTGCTCGCCCTCACCATGTTCGTCTCCGACACGGCCGGCCTCAGCTGAGCGAAAGTCCGGCACCATGGAAGATCTCGTCTCCGCCCCGTGGTTGCGCCGCCTGATCACTGCGACACTGCTCGCGGGGCTCGTGCTGCTCGGCTTTCGAGTGATGGAGCCTTTCATCGTGCCGGTGGTCTGGGCCGCCATCCTGGCTTTCGTGACCTGGCCCACCTACCTGCGGCTCCTGAGAGCCTGCCGTGGCCGCCGCGTGATCGCCTCACTCCTCATGACCACCGCGGTGTCACTCGCCGTGATCGCGCCGATCGCCTGGCTGGCCCTGGTGCTGCGCATCGAGCTGGTGCGCCTGTGGCACGACGCGCAGGCGATCGTCGCTGGCGGAGTGCAGCTGCCACCGGCGCTGCTGCGACTCCCGTGGTTGGGCGATCAGCTGCGCGAGCTTGCGGCGCGCGCTGCGCAGGATCCCCATGCCCTCGGCCTGGAGTTGCGCCGCGTCACTGACCACTCCTTCGACCACATCGCGCGCTTCATCGGTGGCATCGGCCGCGAAGCGGTGAAGATGGCATTCACCGCGGTGAGTCTTTTTTTCGTGTACCGCGACGGGGAGCGTCTCGCAGCACAGCTCGCCCAGGCGCTCGAGCAGGTGCTCGGTATGCGTGTGCACAATTACCTGCGCGCCATCGAGCAGACGGTAAAGGCTGTGGTCTATGGGCTGGTGTTGACGGCGCTGGCGCAGGGTCTGCTGGTCGGTCTCGGCTACTGGATCGCCGGCGCAGGCGCACCAGTATTCCTCGCCGCGCTCACCACGGTGTGCGGCCTGATCCCGTTCGCCGCGCCGACGGTGTGGATCGGGGTGTGTGTGTGGCTGTTCGTCAGGGGCAGCACGGCGGCGGCCGTGGGACTCATGATCTGGGGCGCCATCGTCCTCGGCTGGACGGACCACATCGTGCGGCCCTTCCTCATCAGCCGCGAAGCGGCGATCCCGTTCATCATCGTGTTGTTCGGCGTGCTCGGGGGGCTCGCGACCTTTGGGCTCGTGGGCTTGTTCATCGGGCCGGTGATCCTCGCCGTGCTGCTCGCGGTCTGGCGCGAGTGGCTCCTCGAGAGCCGCCAGCCCGCAACGCCGTAAGCAAACGCACTACCCGCAGACGCCACGCTGCCCGCGATCCCCCGGGGCTCCCCGGAAAATCGCGCATCTTGCCGGGAAGTGACTGGTTCCACTCGCGTTGAGCGCGATTTCCCGGGGTGGTTCACCGGGGGTGGTTTTCAGGCGCCGAGGAACATGCGATACGCCGGGTTCGCGGTCTCCTCCACGTAGGCGTAGTGCAGCTCGTTCAGATGCTGCACGAAATCCGCCCGCTCGGCGGGCGGCACCTGGATGCCGGCGAGCACGCGGCCGTAGTCCGAGCCGTGGTTGCGATAGTGGAACAGGCTGATGTTCCAGCGCGAGCCGATCGCCTGCAGAAATTTCAACAGCGCACCGGGGCGCTCGGGGAACTCGAAGCGGTACAGCAGCTCGTGCGCGATACCGCGCGCGTGCCCGCCGACCATGTAGCGCACGTGCAGCTTCGCCATCTCATCGCCGGTCATGTCGGTGACGGTGAAGCCGGCGGCGCGCAGTCCGGCGAGCACCGTCTCCTTCTCCGCGTTGCCGCCGCTGAGCGCGAGGCCGGCAAAAACCTGGGCGCTGTCGGCGCCGCCGTAGCGATAGTTGAACTCGGTGACGCCGCGATGTCCGAGCGCTTCGCAGAAATGCAGGAAGCTCCCCGGCCTCTCCGGAATCACCGCGGCGAGGAGCGCCTCGCGCTCGCCGCCGAGGTCTGCTCGCTCCGCCACGTGCCGCAAGCGGTCGAAGTTCATGTTGGCGCCGCTGTTGATCGCCACGACGCGCTTGCCGCGCCAACCCTCGCGCGCGAGATATTTCTTCAACCCCGCCACCGCCAGTGCCCCTGCGGGCTCGACGATCGAGCGGGTGTCTTCGAACACATCCTGGATGGCCGCGCAGATCTCGTCGGTCGATACCAGCAGGATCTCATCGACCTGTCCATGGCAGAGCGCGAAGGTCTCCTCGCCGACGCGCCGTACCGCGACGCCGTCGGCGAAGATGCCGACGCGCTCGAGCATGACGCGCCGGCCGGCCTTGAGCGAGTCGTGCATGCTGGCGGCGTCCTGCGGCTCGACACCGATCACCTTCACTGCGGGGTACAGGTACTTCACGTACACGACGATACCGGCGAGGAGTCCCCCGCCGCCGACGGGTACGAAGATGGCATCGAGCTCGCCGCCGGTCTGGCGCAGGATCTCCACCGCGATGCTGCCCTGGCCCGCGATGACGTCGGGGTCATCGAATGGGTGCACGAACACCAGGTTGCGCTCGCGTGCGAGCTGCAGCGAGCGCTCGTGCGCACTGTCGTAATCATCGCCGTGCAGCACCACCTCGGCACCGAGATCGAGAACGGCCTGCACCTTGATGTACGGGGTGGTCTGCGGCATGACCACCACGGCGCTGATGCCCCGGCGCCGCGCGGCGAGCGCCACGCCCTGCGCGTGATTGCCGGCGGAGGCGCACACCACGCCACGCCGGGCCGCGAGCTCGGGCAGATGAGCGATGCGGTTGTAGGCGCCGCGCAACTTGAAGGAGAACACCGGCTGCAGGTCCTCGCGCTTGAGCAACACCTGGTTGCCGAGCCGCTGCGAAAGCCGCCTCGCCTCCTCGAGCGGCGACTCGATGGCCACGTCGTAGACACGCGCCTTGAGGATTCTCTCGATGTAGGGACTCGCCACGACCACCGCTCGCCGCGCGCTGCGCGCGCACAGGCCCGGAAGCTTAGCGGGTGATGGCGGCGGCTGTCAGCGCTTGTCGGCCGGATTACGCACCGCGAAGCGGTATTGCATGCGCCCGATGGCGATCTGGTCGCCATCGCGCAACGTCTGACGCGTGATGCGCCGGCCGTTGACCTGTACGCCGTTGGTGCTGTTCAGGTCCTCGATCACGGTGTTGACCGGCCCGACCAGGATGACCGCGTGGTGCCGGCTGACGAACTTCGCTTCGAGCTGCAGGTCGTTGTCGGGCGTGCGACCGATGCTGGTCTTGCGGCCGAGCACGTGCACCACCTCGCGCCCGTCCTCGCTGTGGATCAGCAGCCTCGTGACTCCATCTGACACGGGCTCGGTGGCGAATTCCACCTCGCGCGCGTGCCGCCCGGAATCGCCGAGCGCCGGGTTGGTGTCGGTCGCTGCCTGGCGCGCTTCACCGGCAGTTTCCCGCCACTGCTGGTTGGATTTCTCGAGCTCGGCGATACGGGTGCCACGGTGGCGCGCGTCGGCCTCGAGACGGTGCAGCGCCTCCTCGGCGACGTGCAGGTCGCTCTCGAGCTCGCGTATGCGCGCGAGGTGCGCGACGCATTCCGCCTGCCGCGCCCGCAAGCTCTCGGCGCGTGTGGCGGCCTCCTGCTCCAGCTCGCGCACGCGCGACTCCGCCGCCGCGATACTCGCGAGCTGACCGCCGCGCTCCTGCTGCGTCGCGCGCAGCACGCTGCCCCACTCCTCCATCTCGCCGCGCACTCCCACCAGCTCGGCTTCGAGCTGCTGAGCCCGTTGCCGCTCGGCACTGAGCGAGGCTTCGAGCTGTGCGGCGCGCTCGCGCAGCTGCACGAGCTCGCCCTGCTGTGAGGCCCCCTGCGCCGTCGAAGCCGCGGCGTTGCGGCGCGCCTCCTCGAGCTCGGCCTCGAGAGTTCGCACTTCGCTGCGCAGGGCTTGCAGCTCGTTCTGCTGCTGTGTGTCGGTGGTCTCGCGCTGCGCGGCCTGCGACTCGAGCGCGTACAGCTGCTCGGCGCCCGTGTTGATCTCCGCCTGCAGCCGCGCAACGCTCACCCGCAGACCCTGAGCGTCCTGCTGACCTTCACGCAGCTCCGTGTCGCGCTGCGCGATCATCGTGGTGAGCGTGCTCGCGTGCTGCTCGAGCTGCGCGATGCGTGCGGCGCGCTGCGCGAGCTCGGCCTCCTGCACACGGGCGCGCTCATCCCGCCCGCCCAGCTCCCGGGTAAGGCGCGCGAGCTGCGCTGCGCTGGCTTCGGCCTCGTGCTGCAGATCCGTCACCAGCTCCTGCGCGAGCTCCCGTCGCCGCTCGAGCGTCTGCAGCGACTCGAGATAGCTCATGGCGCGGGCGCGCTCGTTGTGCAGATCCTCCATGACACCGGCGGCGTGCACACGCCCGGCGGCCGCCTGCGCCTGCTGCTGCTCGAGCTCGCGCGCACGCCGTACGCGCGTCTCGCTGTCCTGCTGCTCCAGGCGCTGCTGCAACTGCTGTGCGCGCGCGCCGGCGGCGCTCACCATGGCGCGCGCCTGGGCCAACTCCTCGGCGGCGATGGCGGCGCGCTTTTCCGCCGCCGCGAGCGCGCGTGCCGACTCCTCCGCTCGCGTGGCCTGCTGCGCGCCGGCGGACTGCCGTTCCGCGAGCTCCGCACGCAGCCTGGCCGCAAGTTGCTCGAGCTCGGCAATGCGTTGCTCGAAGGTCGCGCTGCGTTGGTCGGCAGTGGTGGCACGCCGCTCGGCGGTGGTGGCACGCTGCTCGGCGGTGGTGGCACGCTGCTCGGCAGTGGTGGCACGCTGCTCGGCAGTGGCGGCGCGCTGCGCGGCTGCCGCCTGCGCGGCGAGCGCCTCATCGCGCGCCTGCTCGAGCTGCAGCAGTCGCTTGCCCTGGCTCGCGAGGCGCTCCTGCGCCTCCCGCAGCGCGGCGGTGCGCGACTCCCGCTCGGCTTCCTGGTCGAGCCGCTTCTCGGCGCTCGCGGCGGCGGCATTCAACGCGGCCCGTGCCGCGGGCGAGAGCGTCCAGTCATCGGTCGTTGCCTGCTGATCGTCTGCGGCCTCTACCGCGATCGTCGCGCTCGAGGTGGTGGCGCCCGTCGTGCTCGCGCCGCTGGTCGAGGCTCCCGCTGGGTCCAACACCGGCAGCTCGGCGGTGCTGTCGAGATCGGGGTCGCCATGTGCGGGCGCCGCCGGCGGCGGCGGCGGCCGCGGCGGCGGCCGCGGACGCGAACGCGAACTCATCGGGATTTCCGGTCTTCCATGCTCATCGGTCAAAAAGTGTAGCGCGGCGCTGGCGCGACGCCGAGCCCACCCAGGTCAATAGTGTGAAAAATCTCCCGAAAATCTCTCCTTGATTCAGGCTCGCAGGAACTCACGTACCGCTTCGGCGATGCGCTGAGGCGCGTGGGCCAGCAGTTCGAGCGCGCTCTGCTGCAGCTCGGTAAGGCGTGTGGCGGGCAGCACTTCGCGCACCCGCGCACTGGCGTCCCACAGGTCATCCCGCGGGCGCAGCACCAACAAACGCTGGCTGAGACGCGCCAGTCGCTCGCGCAGCGGATACTGCGCCGCGCATTCGAGCATCCAGCGCGCAGTGTCGGTTGCCCGAAAAGCACTCTCAGGAGCCGAGGGAGCTTGTGCCTGGGATCGTGCCGCCTGCCGCTCCGCTTCCGTCAGGAGCGGTACCGACACGAGTATCACGCGGCTCACCTGTGTGGGTCGCGTCAGAGCGAGCTCCGTCGCCGGTACCGCACCGCCGCGCAGACCCAACACCGCGACCTTGCGCAACCGCATGCTGTCGAGGAAGTCCCCGAGCGCCGCCGCATACTCGCTCATCGGCGGACGCGCGCTGGGCCCGTCGGACTCGCCGAATCCCGGGAGGTCGGGCGCGTATACGGACCGATCCTCGCCGGCGAGCGGCAGCAAGCGCGTGAACACCCGTCCCGACCCGGGAAGGTCGTGCACACACAGCAGCGGGGTTCCCTCCTCGAATCCGCCGCCGGGCGGCATCGCATGGTGTACGTGCAGCTGCCCGTAGCGGCATTCGAAATATCCGCGGCGCGCACGCGCCGCGGGTGCTGGCAGCTGGGTCGGCGTTCCCCTCGGCATGGGTAACATAGTGCCACGATCGGCGATCCCCTTGCGCCGGCGGTCGAGGCGCGTAAATTAAAACTCATGGGACCTGTGTGGGCACTGCTCGCGCTGCCAATGCTCCTCGCCGGATGTGGGATGGCGCAGACCGGAACGGCCGCTGGGTCTGCAGCGGAATCGGCGGCGCAGCAGGCGGCGCAGGCGCGGGTGACGCAGGATAAAGTCCGGGATCAGATCGATGCCGCCTACCGCCAGGCCGAGGAGCAGCGTCGTGCGGCGGAGGCGGATGGGCGATAGCCGTGCGCAACCTCCAGGTAAGGATCAAGCGTCCACCGTCGCGCCCCGCTGATCTCGAGCTCATCGAAGCCGAACGGCCGGCGCTCACCAACGGCTCGTTCTTGGCGCGCGTCCTGTGGCTCGCCGTCGATCCCTTCCGCTGTGCGCCCGATCTCGCGACACGCGGTTTACCGCGGCCCGGCGATGTGGTGCCCGCGCCTGGCGTCGGGGAAGTCATCGAGTCGCGTCACGATGTCTTCGGCGTCGGAAGCCTCGTCGTCCTCGATTGCGGACTGCAACAGCTGTGCGTCTCCGAGGGGCAGCATGCGCGGCTGTTGCATCCGGGACAGACACCAATTTCCACTGCGCTCGGAGTGCTCGGAGCGCCCGGCATGGCGGCCTACTTCGGCCTCCTGCATCTGGCCCGCTTGCGCCCGGGAGAGACCGTGCTCGTCTCCGCCGCGGCCAACGCAGCCGGCGCCATGGCCGGTCAGCTCGCAGTTCTGAAGGGTGCGCGCGCAATCGGCATCGCCGGTACGCGCGAGAAGTGCGATTGGGTCACGCGCCATGCGCGGCTCTCACACTGCATCAACTACACCCGCGATAACCTGGCGGCGCGTCTGCGGCAGCTCGCGCCGAACGGCGTGGACATCTACTTCGACAATGTGGGCGGGGAGCTGCTCGAGACGGTGCTGGCGAGCGGAATCTTCGCGCGCGGCGCACGCATCGTGCAGAACAGCGTCACTCCCGCAGATCCCGATGCATTGCTCACCCGCAGTGGCCATGCAACGGGCACTCTTCAGGTGCTGCGCGTGGATCTGAAGGACTATGAGCACCGCCGCGGCGAGTTCCTGCGCGAGGCCATCGCCTGGTATGGCGCCGGGCGCATTGCCACCAAGGATCATGTGGTCGACGGGCTCACCAATGCGCCGGCCCACCTGCTGCTCGCCATGCAAGGAGGAAACTTCGGCCGGCCGCTGGTGCGGCTGTGAGGAAAAGACGGGCACCGCACGCGCACTAGTACGCGCGCGGTGAGCCGAGTTGTATTTCTTCAGCGCCTGCGGCGTGCCGCTCGTCTCACGCGCCGTCCGGCGACTCGAGCGCGGCGTGCCACTCGACGTCCGCCGCGGCGCACTGCCCGGGCGGTCTTGCGGGCCGCCTTGCGCACGGCCCGGCGTACACCCGGCCTCGCCGCCCGACGGGCTGCCTTTCTTCCGGTCCTGCGGACCTTTCTCGCGGTCTTTCTCGCGGTTCTTCGCACCTTCCTGCCCCCTTTCTTCGCTCGTTTCGCCACTCTCGCACCCACTGCCCGCTTCACCGCAGCGGCTGCCGGTGCGGCCGATGCCGCCGCCGCGGGTTTAGCCGGAGCGGCAGCAAGTTTGGCTGCCGCCGGCGACTTGGCTGCACGCGCGGATTTTGCCGCCGCCGGCTTCGACTGCGCGGCGCGCGGCGCTTCCTGCACCGCGAAAGCGCCGCCCTGGGGATCCATCATCATGGCGATCCAGCTGCCCCCGGGAACTTCCATCGGTCCGTGCAGGAGTCTCCCGCCGGCAGCCTTGGCGGCGGCGACCGCGCGTCCGGAATCAGCGATGTGCACGTAGCTCAGCCACGAGGGCGCGGTGGATGGACCCTGCACGTTGCATATGCCGCCGGCCTGGGTCCCGCCGTGCTCGAAGAGCTGATAGATGCCCATGGCCCCCATGTCGTGACCGGGCCCCTTGGTCCAGCCGAACAGCTGACCGTAAAAGCGCAGTGCCGCTGCGACATCCGTGGTCGCGAGCTCGTGCCATGAGAAGCCACCCTGTACCGGGGGGGTGCCGGGCGGCGGTCCGCCTCCCGGGGTGAACACTGCAAAGGTCGCGCCCTGCGGGTCCGACAACACCGCGAAGCGGCCGACGTTGGGAATGTCGGCGGGCGGCTTGACGACGCGTGCGCCGAGACCCTGCGCCTGCGAACACGTGGAGTCCACGTTCGGGGTGCCCACGTATACCAGCCAGTGGGGCGGCGTCGAGCCGGCTTCCGACGGTAGCGCCATGAGGCCGCCGATCTGGGTCTGGCCGGCCATCCAGATGGTGTAGCCGGGCATGCTCGAGGGCGCTGTGCGCCACGGCAGCACCTTGGGGTAGAACGCGGCGGCACCCGCGGTGTCATTCGTCAACAATTCGTGCCAGACGAACCGTCCCAGGACTTCGGCGTTGCTCATGATGAGTCTTCCTCTTGTTTGCGAGCGACAACTGCGACTGTCGACTGTGAGCGCGACATTCTGCCCTTCTCCGTCGCTCGCTGCCACGGCTCTCGCGCGGATTCCCCTTCCGACTGCCGCCGCTGGTGCCAGATGAGATACAACCCGCTGACGATGACGATGCCGCCTCCGACACATACGCGCGCAGAAGGCAGCACGTGCCACACCACCCGGTCGATTGCGACTCCCCAGAGAAGCGCGGTGTATTCGAACGGTGTGACGACCGAGGGGGGTGCGGAGCGGAACGCCTCAGTGAGCAGGTACTGTCCGGTGGCGGCCAGCAATCCGAGCCCGAGCAGCCATTTCCAGTGGTCGTGCGCGATCGGCACCCAGCGGGGAGCGGCAATGGCGGTCGCGAACAGCGTCATCAGTCCCACGGTCCAGAACACCACGCTGACGGTCGTGTCGCTGCGCGTCAGGACGCGTACCGCGATGGCGCTCAGGGCATAAGCGGTGGCGCCGACCAGCGCGGCCAGGGCACCGAAGGTGCTGAGACCGGAAGCACTCGGGCGGAGCATGGTCAGTACCCCGGCGAGACCGATGAGGATGGCCACCCAGTTTCGCCGGTCGACCCGCTCACCGAGGAGCGGCACAGACAGCGCAGCCACGATCAGCGGCGCCGACAGGAATACCGAGTAGGCGTTGGCGAGGGACAGGACGCGCACCGCGTAGACGAAACCGCCGATCACCACCACCGAGAGCAGGCCTCGCAGCAGATGCATCCGCCAGCGTCGCGGGCGCAGCTCCCGCAGCCGTCCGCCAAGGAGCACCGGCAGCAAGGTGAAGGGGAGCGAGGTCGCACCCCGAAGTGCCGCCACCTGCATGGGCGGATAGTGGGCCGCCAGCAGCTTCAGGATTCCGTCCATGAACGAGAAGACCGCGACCGCGGCAATCATGGTCGCGATGGCCCGCAGCCTCCCCTCGCGCACGGCTCAGCCGCTCAGGTCCGCCTCCGGCTGCCTGCCGGGGCGGCTCATCGGACGATAGCTCGTGCCGAGCAGGCGTGCCGGCAGTGGGAAAGCGCTTATCAACGACACGATCAGTGAGGAGGCGTAAGGCACCGCCTGGATGAGCAGCACCACGATCCAGGCAAAGTGATCCGGGCCTGCGTTCTGCGGAAGAGCGGTGTAGGAGACGGCCCAGGCCGAGAGCATGAGCCCGATCATCATCAGGGTCTCCTCGCGCGCCGCGGCGAGCGCGTGCCACAGTCCCGAGGAGCGGCGCTTCTTCGGCGTGCGGAAGAACGGCTCACTGTTGGTCACCAGCCCCTTCATCGATGCCCGGCCGATGGTGTGCGTGAGGGCAAGGCCGGCGATCGCCGCGGCGAGCGTCTGACGCAGGTTCGCCCCGACGCGTACGTGGTAGAGGTGCACGAGCTTGGCGAGCTTGAAGGTGAACAGCGACAGCGGCAGTACCGAGTAGAGCACAAGCGGTGCATCGACCCTGCCCGGCGCCCACACCATGGCCGCCGACCAGCCGAGCGCCGCCAGGTTGAAAAGCAGGTTGCAGCCATCGGCGATCCACGGGAGCCAGCCGGCGATGAAGTGATAGCGCTGGCCGGGGGAGAGCGGTCCGCCCTCGAGGAACAGCGCACGGGCGTGCGCCTTGATGATCTGCATCGCGCCGTACGCCCAGCGGAAGCGCTGCTTCTTGAAGTCGATGAAGGTGTCGGGCATGAGGCCGCGGCCGTAGCTCTCGGGGATATAGCTGGCATCGTACCCGGCCTCGAAAATACGCAGGCCGAGCTCCGCGTCCTCGGTGATGCACCACTCCGCCCAGCGGCTGGTCGTAAGCTCCCTGCGCCGCACCATGGTCATGGTGCCGTGCTGGATGATGGCGTTGCGCTCGTTGCGCGTGATCATGCCGATCTGGAAGAAGCCGCGGTACTCGGCATAGCACATCGCCTTGAAGGCATTCTCGCCCGCATCGCGGTAATCCTGCGGCGCCTGCACGATGGCGATGCGCTCATCCTGGAACGCCGGGGTGAGATCGCGCAGCCAGCGCGCATCGACCACGTAATCGCTGTCGATCACCGCGACGATGGCGGCATCGGGCGCGGTGCGATCGAGCGCGTAGTTGAGCGCGCCGGCCTTGAAGCCGGCGAGCGGCGCCACGTGGAAGAAGCGGAAACGCGCCCCGAGCGCGGCGCAGTGCGCCTGCACCGGCCGCCACACGGCCTCATCACGCGTGTTGTTGTCGATGACCAGCACTTCGTAGTCCGGATAATCGAGGCGCGCGAGCGCATCGAGTGTCTCGATCAGCATCGCCGGCGGCTCGTTGTAGCACGGTACGTGGATCGAGACCTTCGGCTGCGCTCCCGTGTTGCTCAGGATCGGAGCGCCGAGGCGGCGCCGGTACGCCACCCAGTGGGCCTCGGCCCACTCGTGCGCTTCAGCGAGCAGCACGAGCAGTACACCGAGCATGCCGAGCAGCAGCAGCACGCCCGACACCACGCTCGAGACAGTCATGTACTGTTGGGTGAAGTCGTAGATCACCCACACCGCAATGGTGGCGGCCGCATACACCACCACCGCGAGGAAGCTGCGGCCGCGGTTGCGCAGCGTGTCGCTGTTCAGATAAAGCAGCCCCAACACCAGCAACGACACCCCGATCGAGACGGCGGCGAGAATGTGCCACTCGGGTATGCGCACGATGGGCGCGGTGAAGGCAAACTTCGGTCGGCGCTCGACATCGTACACCCCCCAGTAGGAGCCCACCGCGCCTTCCGAGAACGCCTTCCACGGTTGATCGAAGGCCTCCATCACGTAGTAGGTGACCTGCTCCTTCTGCGCGCGGTACAGGAAGCGGCGCAGGAACAGCGCCTCGTTCGCCACCGAGGCGACCGCCGACTCGTGCGTGCGCCCGCGGCTCGGCCAGCCGATTTCAGCCACCACGATGGGCTTGTGCGGAAAGGTCTTCTGCAGGCGCTTGAACTGGGCGAGCGAGTAATCGACTGCCTTGTCGACGGCGACGCCCTCCCAATAGGGCAGCAGATGCACGCCGATGAAATCGACGTGCTGCGCGAGCTCCGGGTGTGTGAGCCAGGTATTCCAGGTCTCGGCGGTGCCCACCGGTTGCGAGATCGCCGCGCGGGCGCGGTCGAGATACTTCTCCAGCTCCTCGATCGGCAGATCGCCGCGCAGCAGCACCTCGTTGCCGACGATGACCCGCACCACGTTCTGGTGGATGCTGGCCAGCTCGATGGCGGTCTTCAGCTGTTCCTCGTTCTTGTCGCGGTGCGTGTCGAGCCAGGGGCCGAGCGCCACATTCAGGCCATGACGCTCGGCGAGCTCCGGCACGTCCGCGAGCGTCGCGCCGACGCCGTACGTGCGCACCGCCTTCACCTTGCCCTCGAGCAGCGCGAGATCGGCATCGATCTCGGCGTCGGTGGGCATCTTGAAGGTCGTGGGATCCTCGTTGGCGCGGAAGGGTGAGAAGGCGAAGCCCTGGATCAACGGCGGCCACGGCGGCTCGCGCGCCGGGCGGTTGAGATAGGCCCACACCGCGAAAGTCAGCGTGGCGAACACCGCCGCGATCAGCAGGCTGGGAATCGTTTTCACGTGCCGGGTGCGCGGCTACCAGGTGCCGGTGTTGGCCATGGACTTCCAGGGCTCCGCAGGCGGCAGCGAGGCGCCCTTCTGCAGCAGCTCTATCGAGATATCGTCGGGTGAGCGCACGAAGGCCATGTGCCCATCGCGCGGCGGCCGCAGAATGGTGACACCGTGCTCTTTCAGCCGCTGGCAGGTCGCGTACAGGTCATCCACCGCATAGGCGAGATGACCGAAGTTGCGCCCGCCGGTGTACTTCTCGGGATCCCAGTTGTGGGTGAGCTCGACCTGTGCGCTCTCATCGCCGGGGGCGGCGAGGAACACGAGCGTAAATCGGCCCTGAGGGTAATCCTTGCGCGAGAGCTCCTTCAGGCCGAGCGCATCGCAGTAGAAGCTGAGCGACGCATCGAGGTCGGTGACGCGAACCATGGTGTGCAGGTACTTCATAGAGCCTCGCGCATGAATGGGCGGTGAACGCTCAGGTCCGGTCCCGCGGCGCGATGCCGAGCGCGTGCTCGATGCGCGCCGGCTCGTATATCCGGCCACCTTTCATCACCAGCGCCACCCGGTCGATGTCGGCGATACGCACGCTGGGGTCCCCCTCCACCAGTATGAGGTCGGCAAGCTTGCCGGCTGCGATCACCCCGCGCTCGCCGTCGACGCCGATCACGTGCGCCGAGGTCAGCGTCGCGAGGCGCAGCACCTCCGCGGGCGCGATGCCAGCGCGCACGTACAGCTCGAGCTCATGATGCAGGCCATAGCCGGCGTAGGAGTCGGTGCCGGGGATGATGGTGATGCCCGCGTCGTACAGCGCCTTGAGCAGCTGCAGCATGGCGGGGACGGCCTCGCGGTAGGCGTCTTCCTGACCCTTGGGTACGGCGAGCGCACCCGACAGCATCCCACGCCGCACCTGCGCGGGCATCCGCGGCGCGACCTGTTCGAGCCCCGGGGTCACGGCCGCCGCGTTGCCGCAGAACAGGGCCTCGAACACGTTCATCGTCGGATCGAGCACCGTGTGATGGCGCTTTAGATAAGCGATCAGTTCCTGCACCTGAGGCTTGTCGGGCGTGAATTCGCGTGCACTCGCTGCGACCGCCGTGAAGCGGTTCATGTTGCGCGTCTCCTTCACCTGCTCGAAGAGAAAATCGAGCACGATGAAGTTGAGGTGCTGGATCTCGTCGGCACCGGCGGCCACGAATTGATGCGCGCTCATGTGGGCGGGCACGTGCCCGCTCACGCGCAGCCCACGCGCGTGCGCCTCGGCAGCGATCAACGGCACGATCGCCGGTGGGACCGAGGAGTAGATCTTGATCTGCCCGTAGCCGTGATCGGCATACCAGTCGACGTCCCCGGTGGCCTCCGCCGCGGTGCTGATGCGCATCTTCGTCGGGCCGGCGAACGGGCCTGTTCCGTCGATGATGCCCGCCTTGAAGACCCGCGGTCCGAGCTCGGTCCCCGCGTCGAAGCGCGCGATGCGCTCGAGGAACTCGTCCGTGTCGTTCGCCATGTCGCGGGCGCTGGTCACCCCGTTGGCGATGTCGAGCACGCCGACGTTCTCGCCGAAGTGCTGATGGTTGTCCCACAGCCCCGGCATCAGAAAACGCCCGCTCGCCTCGATCACACGCGCGCCCGGCGGAACGGCGACGGCGGCATCCTCGGCGACCTGCACGATCCGCTCGCCCCGGATGAGAATGCTCGTGCCCGCCGTCACGCTCAGGTCGCGCGGATCGAAGACTCGCGCGTTGCGGATCACGACTTCCCCGGCCGGCACCTCGGTCTGCGCCTTGGCGAGGCGTGCGGACCACGCATCACTCGCCTGCTGCTGGGCGGCGAGCAGCTGCGGCAGGAGTGGGCGCGCGGTGGGGGAGAGCACCGAGAGCCAGTTTGAGGCGACTGCGACCGTCTCGCCGTCGCGATCGAGCCAGATACGGGTCGGGGAGAAATCGAGGCCGCTGATCTGGTACTGCATGGTCGCAGGCGTTGCGCCCCCGCTCGCAGCTGCGGGTAGCGGGCCGACGGCCTCGATCGTCGCTTCGCCCGCCGGCAGGAGCGCAAGGCGGTGCTCGGGCGCCTTCAGCAGCGCGCGCGCCAGAACCCCGAGCATCTCGGGCGGCCCGTTCACTGGGACATAGAAGGCTTCGCCGGTGACCGTCGTGTCGCCCTGCTCGGCGCGGTTGCGCCAGGAGGCCCTGCCGCGGGCGAGATGGAAGGTCTCGCTCACCGCTGCCTTGATGTAGTCGTTGCCGCTGCCCTGGTACTCGCTGAGGACGCCTGCGGCGTCGAGCTTCCAGGTGGCGACGATATGGTCGCCGCGGCCGCGATCGTTGAAGGAGTACTCGGCGCGGGTCGTGCCGCCCGGCTGAGCGACGGTCTGCATGCCTGCCGGGTTGCCCAGGACGAGAATTTGGTCCTCGCGCGCCGGCGCGCGAGGTGTCACGGCCACGAGCAGCACGAAGAGTGCGGCCGCGCTCAGCCGCGGGATCCCCACGAAATCAAGCATCTTGATTCGCGCGGCGCGCCCTGCGAACGTCGCGCGCTTGATTTCGCGGGGTGCTCAGCCAGCGGTCGCGCATCAGAACATCTCCGAGGGACCGGGGGTCTTGATATCGACCTTGTGGCGCGAGGGGATGAATTCGCCGGTGATCATCTCGTCGTAGCTCTGTCCCGGCCCGACCATCGGATAAACCCCGGCGTCCGGATCGATCATGACTTCGAGGAAAGCCGGGCCCTTGAAGGAGAGGAAGTCGGCGATGACGCGCGGCACGTCCGCCTTGTGCTCGAGGCGCATCGCGTAGCGGAAGCCATCGGCCTGCGCGGCCTTGACGAAGTCCTTCTTGTGCAGCGAGCGGTCACTCGCGGACAGGCGCCCTTTGAAAAACAGCTTCTGCCACTGCTTCACCATGCCGTCGCCGAAGTTGTTGAGCACCACGACCTTCACCGGCAGGTCGTAGGTGGTGACGGTCTCGAGCTCCCCGATGTTCATGCGGATACTGGAGTCGCCGTCGATGTCGATGACCAGCCGCTGCGGCTGCGCGATCTGCGCACCGATCGCGGCGGGCAGCCCGAATCCCATCGTGCCCATGCTGCCGGAGGTGAGCCATAGCCGCGGGCCCGTGAAGTCGCAGTACTGCGCGGCCCACATCTGATGCTGTCCGACGCCGGTGGTGATGATGGCCGCACCGCGGGTGTGGCGGTTGATCTCCTCGAGGAGGTAGTTCGGCTGGATGAGCGGGCTCGCCCGGTCATAGTTCATCGCGTAGACGCGCTTGAGCTCGGCGAGCTCGGCGTGCCAGATGGCAAGATCGCGCGTGAAGCCGTGCTGGCGACCATAGGCCGTAAGCGCCTGCAATGCCTCGCGCACGCGTCCGACGTGGCTCCAGTGCACGCGCTTCACCTTGTTCACTTCGGCGCGGTCAACATCGAGGTGCGCGATGCGGCGCGCGTGGCTGGCGAACTTCGCCGGCACGCCCGCGACGCGGTCATCGAAGCGTGCCCCGACCGCGATCAGGAAGTCGCAGTCGTCCACGGCGTAGTTGGCGAAAGCCGCGCCGTGCATGCCGAGCATGCGCATGGACAGAGCGTGCGTGGTGTCGAGCGAGCCGATGCCCATGAGCGTGGTGACCACCGGGATGCCGAAGGTGGTTGCGAACTCGACAAGGACACCCGCGGCGTTCGCGTTGATCACCCCGCCGCCGGCATAGATGAGTGGCCGCGTGGATTCCCCGAGCATCCCGAAGAAGTGCGCGGCGGCCTGCCCCTCCAGCAGGGCGTCCTCGAGCTCCTGCTGGCGGCGGCGAAATCCCGGGATGGGCAGCAGTCCCTCGCCGCGGAACACACCCTCCCAGTTCTGCACGTCCTTTGGAATATCGACCACTACCGGGCCGGGACGGCCGCTGTGGGCGATCTCGAATGCCGTGCGGACCGTGCTCTCGAGCCTTGTGGGGTCGGTCACGAGAAAAATATGCTTGGCGACTGCGCCCATCATCGTGGGGACGGGCGCTTCCTGGAACGCATCGGTGCCGATCGCTGCCGTGGAGACTTGTCCACAAATCACTACAATCGGTATCGAATCTGCCATGCAATCGCGCACGGGTGTAACAGTGTTCGTGGCACCCGGGCCGGAGGTCACGAGGCAGACGCCAACTCGCCCGCTCGCGCGGGCATAGCCCGCCGCCATGAAACCCGCGCCCTGCTCGTTGGCGGGGACGATGAGCGGTATCTGCGGCTCCCCGGCCCGTGCCGCCTGCTCGTTGTAGAGAAACACGGCGTCATAGGTCGGCAGGATGGCCCCGCCGCTATAGCCGAAGATCGCGGTGACACCCTCATCCGCGAGCACCTGCATGATCATGCGCGCGCCGCTCATGCGCTGACCGGCAAGCGGGTGTCCCGTCGGGCGTGGCTGGATCACCGTGTCACTCATGGACGCGCTTTTCGTACTTCCGGGAGGGAATTCGAAGGGACCGAGGAGCCTAGCAGCTTGGGTCCATGGTGCAAGCGCGCGCCGATCCTCTATTCTGCGGCTCCTGGTGCCCCCTTCGGCGCCGTTTTTTCCCGATTTTCATGCGTCATATCATCGCCATCCTGCTGCAGAACGAAGCCGGCGCACTGACCCGCGTCGCAGGCCTTTTCTCCAGCCGGGGCTACAACATCGAGTCGCTCTCGGTCGCCCCCACCGATGACCCCACCGTGTCCCGACTGACTCTGGTCACCAAGGGCTCGGATCTCGTCATCCAGCAGATCGTCAACCAGCTGAACAAACTCATCGATGTGGTGCACGTGCTCGACATGACACGCGGCGAGCATCTGGAGCGCGAGCTGGTACTGCTGAAGCTGCGGGTGGCCGCCGGCCAGACCGACACGGTTCGCGGCCAGGTGGTGCGCGGCGGCGGCCGGGTCCTCGACCCGGCGGTCGAGGGTTTCATCGTGGAGCTGACCGCGAGTGAAGCGGAGGTCAATGCCTTCATGGCCGATCTGGCGCACCGCGCCGAGCTCCTGGAAGTGGTGCGCAGCGGCGCCCTCGGCATCAGCCGCAACGCGCGGCCGCTGCGGGCGCGGGCTGGGGCGGCCGCCGAGCTGCCCCGACCCTGAGCGCCGAAGCTCCTCAGGGCACGAGCACCGTAGAGCCAGTCGTGCGACGTCCCTCCAGATCGCGGTGCGCGTCGGCCGCACGGGACAGTGGATACTTCTGGCCGATGACGATGCGCACTTTCTTCGCGCGCACCGCAGCGAACAGCTCACGCGCTGCCGTTTCGAGCTCGACACGCGTCGCGATGTAGTGAAAGAGTGTGGGACGCGTCAGGAACAGCGAGCCGCGCTTGGTGAGCTCGAGTGGACTGATGGCCGGAGGGGGGCCCGAGGCGTTGCCGAAGGTCACCATCATGCCGCGACGCCTGAGGCAGTCGAGCGACTCCATGAAGGTGTCCTTGCCAACCGCGTCATAGACGGCGGCCACACCTGCCCCCTTAGTGAAACTCTTGACGCCAGCGACCAGCTCGTCGCGGCCGGAGATGAGCACGTGCTTGCAGCCGTGCTTCTTCGCGAGCTCCGCTTTGGCTTCGCTCCCCACGACTCCGATCACGGTCGCGCCGAGCGCTTTCGCCCACTGACAGAGAATGAGTCCCACGCCGCCGGCGGCCGCATGCACCAGGATCGTGTCTCCGCGCACCACCTTGTGCGTACGGCGGATGAGAAACTGAGCCGTAAGCCCTTTCAGCATGAGCGCCGCGGCCTGCTCATCGGAGATGCCGCGCGGCACCCGCACCACGCGCTCGGCCGGAACGTTGCGCAGCTCGCTGTAGGCGCCCGGGGAAGGAAACACGTACGCGACGCGCTCACCGACGCGCAGCCCGCGCACGCCGCGCCCGAGCGCCGTGACTACGCCTGCGGCCTCGCGGCCGAGTCCGCTCGGCAGGCTGACCGGGTAGAGCCCGGTACGATCGTAGACGTCGATGAAGTTGACGCCGATCGCGGTGTGGCGGATCTGCACCTCGCCAGCCGCAGGCTTGCCGGGATCGACCTCCTCGATCCGCAACACCTCGGGTCCGCCGTTCTCGTAGATACGGATAGCGACTGGCATGGAACAAGCATAGCCGGCTCTAAAGCCGGACGCTCGCGGCGCGGCGCGGGCGCACTAGCCGCCCCTGCACGGCGTACGAACGCGAGCGCGGCGACACCGATCACGCGCGGCGCAGACAACGCGGCGCGCGACACCGGCGTCTCGCTGATCTGCGTCAAGCGGCCACCTGGGACCGCCCCTGGATCGGACCGGGAGCCGCCACGACTTTGGGTGCGAAACGCTGATCCGCGCACACGAGCAACCACAGCGCCGCGGAGATCAGGCAGCAGCCGGCGGCAATCGCGAACAGTGCGTTCCAGTCACCACGTCCCGACAGGTACCCGAGTAGCGGATAAAGCACGGCCCCGGCGAGATTGCCCCCGGTGTTGATGACTCCCCAGCCGGACATGGTGTCGGCGCGCGCGATCTGTGTCGCCGCGGCAGCAACGGGACCCTCGTTGATTTCGACGAGTGCATACCCCAGCACGAAAAAGGCGAGCGCCACCCCGACACTGTCGGCCTGGGCGCCCCACAACAGCATGACCGCCGCCGCCGGAAGCGACACGAGTGGAACCAGACGATGGCCCCAGCGCAGACCCAGGCGCGCCACGAGGCGGTCGGTGAGCACTCCCCCGAGCCATGCGCCGACGGCTGCGCCCGCCGGCGGCAGCATCGCGAGCCAGCCACTGTCTACCTGGCTCATGTGCCGGTACTGCGTGAGGTAGAGGAACGGCGCAACCAGTAACAGGTAAACGGCAATATTCATCCACATGTAGGAGACCGCGAGCGTCAGCATGTTGCGGTCGCCAATGAGCTGCAGGCAGCGGCGCAGCGTCGTGGGCGCGGGCGGCTCGTGACCGCCGGCGTCGATCTCCGCGAGCTCCTCCGCGCTCACCGCCGGATGCTCCTGCGGAATGTCACGCCCGTACCAGGCCCAGCACACGGTCAACAGCATCACCGGCACCGCCGTGCAGAGGAGCCCCCGCTGCCAGCCGAGCGAGGCGCTGAGCGCCACGATGAGCGGCGCGGTGATGGCAGTGCCGACGTGCAGGCCGCTCGTGCTCAGACCGTTCACGAAGCCCCAGCGCGAGCTCGGGAACCAGCTCTCGAACACGCCCGTCGACACGGGAAACACCGGTGCCTGCGAGATCCCGAGGAGGATCTGCGCCAGCATCATCGCGATGAGCACCGGCGTGCCGTCGAATACCAGCGGCGCGAGCGGCGTCGCCACCGTGGCGAGGCACCCCAGCCCCCCGACCAGCACGAACGTGCGGCGCGCGCCGAAACGTTGACCGAAGGCTCCCGCGGGTATCTGCAGTGCCGCGTACACCACCATGAAAGCCGACATCAGCATGAAGACCTGGAACTGGCTGAGGTGCAGGTGTGCTTTTACCGCGTCGGTCGCAATGCCCAGGCTGGTCCGCTGGACAAAGCTCAACACGATGAACAGGAACATGTAGACGAAGATCCACCAGCGCACGCGAATGACACGCGCACGGGCGGCTGCGAGTGAACGCCTGGGACCGTGAGTGGCGACTGAAGGCACGGGGCTGCGATCTCAGGTGCGCGCCCGAGGGATCGAAGTCAGCGGCTTGCCACCTGAGGCTCTACGCGCCGCAGGACCGTCATCGCGACCGCTGCGGACGCGCCGATCCAACTTCTGCCCCCAAACGGCGTCCGTCTGTCGGCGCGCCAGCGTTGTTGGTTGGTCTTTGTCTGCGGCTGGAGTCTGCTCCCGCAGGGGGAGCCGCGCAACAATCCGTGTCGCCGGGGATGATCGCCCGGCTCGGACGGGTCGGATGCTGACTAGAGAGCCGAGTCGTCAGTTTCGCCGGTGCGGATGCGGATGACGCGCTCGATGTCGGTGATGAAGATCTTGCCGTCGCCGACCTTGCCGGTCTTGGCGGACTTGATGATGGCTTCGATGACCTGATCGACGAGATCGCCGCGCACCGCCACCTCGATCCGCGTCTTCGGAACGAAGTCGACGACGTACTCCGCTCCGCGATAGAGCTCGGTATGTCCGCGCTGGCGCCCAAAGCCCTTCACTTCCGTGACCGTCATGCCCGACACCCCGATATCGGAGAGCGCGGCACGTACGTCGTCGAGCTTGAAGGGCTTGATGATCGCGGTGACCAGTTTCATGAGCGGACACTCCATCTGCGGGCGGGCGGCGCGAGGGGATTTTGCAGTTTCCATGCCATGACGTCGAATCGCTGTTCATCCCACCCACTGCACCGTTTGCGGTCCGTCTTCATCCCGCCCGCTGCACCACCCTGGAGCGCGAGCGGGCAGCCGTGCTCCTCCCTGGTGCGGCCGGACCATCGCTGTTGGGCTATTCTCCGGCGGATGTACGAGCGGATCGTGATCGCTGGAGCCGGACAGGCCGCCGTGCAGGCCGTCGACACTCTGCGCCGCCGCGGGTACACCGGTCAGCTGACGCTGGTGGGAGAGGAGCCCTGGCCGCCGTACCAGCGACCGCCATTATCGAAGAAGTACCTCGCCGGCAGTCTCGATCGCGCACGGCTCCTCATCCGCCCCGCGACTTTCTTTGCGGATCATGCAGTCACGACGCATTTCGGCCACCGGGTGACCGACATCGCGCGCCGCGAGCGGCACGTACGGCTCGATGACGGCCTGGTGCTGCCGTACGACGCGTTGCTGCTCGCGACCGGCAGCCGTCCGCGTCGGCTGCTCGCTCCCGGCAGCGAGCTTGCGGGCGTGCACTACCTGCGCACCATCGCCGATGCCGACCGCATCCGCACCGAATGCTCCCCAGGCTGTCGGGTCGTCATCATCGGCGGCGGCTACATCGGCCTGGAGGTGGCGGCGACCGCCCGCGAGCGGGGCCTGGAGGTCACCGTGCTCGAGATGGCGGCTCGCGTCATGAGCCGCGTGACGAGTGCCGAGGTATCCGCGTTCTACGAGGCCGAGCACGCGCGCCATGGCGTACGCATCCGTTGCAACGAGAGCGTGCGCGCGCTGCACGGCGATTCGCGCACCGGCCGCGTGCGCTCGGTGCTCACCGAGGGCGGCGGGGAGTACCCGGCCGATATGGTGATCGTCGGTGTCGGTGTGGCGCCGGCTGATGAGCTCGCCAGGGCCGCCGGCCTCGAGTGTGAGAATGGGGTGGTCACCGACGTGCACTGCCGCACCGCCGATGAGGCGATCTACGCCGCGGGCGACTGCGCGAGCCATCTCAATCGACAATATGGCCGGCATCTTCGGCTCGAATCCGTCGATAATGCCTTCGAGCAGGGCACCACGGTGGCGCTGAACCTGCTCGGCAATGAGACGGTGCACGACAAGGTACCGTGGTTCTGGTCGGACCAGTTCGACCTCAAACTGATCATCATCGGTGTGGGGTACGGGTACGACAGCGCCATCGTCCGCGGCACACCCGCCACGCGCAGCTTCAGCGTGTGCTACCTGCGCGGTGGTGAGCTCGTCGCCCTGGACAGCATCAACACGCCGAAGGATCAAATGGCAGCGCGCAAGCTGATCGCGGCGCATGCCCGTCCCAACGTGATCAAGCTCGCCGATCCTTCGATTCCACTCAAGGACGTGGTCTGAGGCAGGCGCGCATCGCGCCGGACGCACGCGCACCCCGCGCGGCTACCGGACTAACGACAGCTCAGCGTGCCGCGGGCGTCGGCCGACGGTACACCTCCCGCCCCATGAACCATGTCTGCAGCACCGAGGTTGCGGCGATCTGGTCGGCCTGACCGCGCGCAGCGAGCTGCAGGATGTCCTGATCGAGGACGATGAAGTCCGCCGACTTCCCCACCTCGAGTGACCCTGCGTCCTGCTCGCGGCCGAGAAAGCGTGCACCGTTGATCGTGTAGGCATCCAGTACGTCGCGGATCGACACCTCTTCGGCGGCATTGAGGCTCGGCTGCCCCGGCAGGCGCCGCACCAGCGCGCGCGCCATGTTGACGAACGGCCGCGGGTCGCGCGTCTCCACCGGCGCGTCCGAGCCCGCCACCAGAATGCCGCCGGCCTTTTGGATGCTGCGCACCGGATAGGCGTGCGCTTCGTAGTAGCTGCCCGGCACGTGCAGCGCGGCGTAGCCGTTGCCCTGCACCCGCTGAATGAACGGGATCACCGTGAGGTCGTAGTCCAGATCAACGTCGATCCACGCAAAGGTGAAGGCGACGTAGAGATGGTTGCGTCCGATGCGGGCGATGTCGGCCGAATCGGCGAGCTGCACGTGCGCCAGCCCGTCCCGGGTGACGACTCCGTCGGCGGCGCGCGCCGCTTCGAGTGCATCGACGGACGTGCGGACTGCCGTATCACCGATAGCGTGAATGTGCAGGTTGAAACCGGCAAGGTGAAAGCGCTTCACGAACTCGAGGATGACGCCGCGATCGTGCTGCAGGCGGCCGCTGTAGATGGCGCACTGTGCCGGATGGAAGCCGTGTTCGTGCATGAACTGCGCGACATCCTCAGGCGGCCGGGCGCGTACCCCCGCGCACAGCGCCGAGGCGGTATCGACGTAGCCCTTCACCGTCGGCCGGCCGCGGCGATCGACGCCGAAAATCGGCTGCAGGAAGGGCTTGAGGCTCGCGGCGTTGGGCATCGTCGGCGGCACCGCGAACGGATTGCCTTCCAGCACGCCGTCGGCGAACAGCTTGACGGTGTCGGCGCGCAGCAGCGGATTGTCGGCATAGCGGCTACGCACGGCTTTGGCCTTACCGACCATGGCGTCATAGTCGACCTGACCGTCTGCGCGACGAAACTGCTCCGGGTCGTAGTACTGCGCGAGGTTGGCGCGCACCGTGAGCTTGTTCTCCGCCAGGAGCTTGTCGTACACCGCCAGCCCCTCGGGTGCCACCGCGGCATCCAGCATGGCCGTGATGCCGACGCTGTTGAGACGCTCCGTGATGCGCGCGGGCGCTTTCAGAACCTGCGCCAGGTCGTCGTACACGCTCGTCTCGGGATTGAGGGCGCTGCGTGCGTCCTCATTGACCGCACCGTTCGGCTCGCCGTGCTCATCGACGCCCACCCAGTCGGCGTAGGCAGCAAAATCCTTCGCCAGCGTGGCGCTCGAGAAACCGACGGTCGCGCCGGCGGCGTTCTTCGCCGCGGCGAGCGCCACACTGTTGAAGGCTCCGTGATGACCGTCGTTGCCGAGCAGCTGGATCTTCACCCGCGTCGACGCCCGATCGAGTGCTGCGCGCAGCGTCGGATTGGCGGCATCGGGCTGATTGCCGTTGGTGTAGTTCCACTCGTGGACGTTGAGCCACTCACCGGGCGCTGGCCGGTAACGCTCGATGCAGGCCCGTACGAAGTCGGACAGCTCGCGCAACGAGCGTGCCTCACTGGCGAGATCACAGACGTCGAGATCGACGATGTCGATAGGATGAATGTGCGAGTCGACGAGCCCGGGCAGCACGAGCCTGCCGCCGAGATGCTCGACACGGGTGTGTGGGCCGATCCAGGCCGCGGCGCCCGCGGTGCTGCCGGCGTAGAGAATGCGGCCACCGCCGACCGCGAGCGCCTGCACCCTGCGATGCGAGGCATCGGCGATGTAGATGGTCGCATCGGTGACGACCAGCTCGGCAGCCTGCGGTGCGCCCGCGCGCGTGATGCCGGGGACTGCAAGCGCCAGCAGCGCCGCGGCAACGATCGCACCGACCGTGCGGGCATTCGCGGCGCCCGGCGGGGCGACGAGTCGTGTCACGTGTATTCCCCCTCCAATGCTCACTTCAGCGCAGGACAATGAGCAGATCCTTCGCATCCACCGCCTGGCCCGGACGCACCAGCACCTCGGCCACCTCCGCCGCGACCTCCGCGCGCACCGCCGTCTCCATCTTCATCGCCTCGAGCGTCAGCAGCGCATCGCCGCGCGCCACTCGCGCACCGGGCGCCGCCGTGACCGTGGCCACCACTCCAGGCATCGGTGCACCAACGTGTTGCGGATTGCCGGGCGCGGCCTTAGGTTGCGGCGGGCGGGTGGCCACCTGGCGCTCATCGCGTACGCGTACCGAGCGCGGCTGGCCATTCAACTCGAAGAACACGGTGCGGGTACCGTCCTCGTGCGGCTCGCTGGTCGCGAGATAGCGCACGATCAGGGTCTTACCGCGCTCGAGGTCGACCGTGATCTCCTGCCCGGGGTCCATGCCGTAGAAGAATACCGGGGTCGGAAGGATCCCGGGGTCGCCGTACAGCAGCCGCTCGCGGGCATAGTCGCCGAACACTCGCGGGTACATCAGGTAAGTGGCGAGGTCATCGTCCGTCACCGGGCGCGGCAGCCGCTCTCGCAGCTGCGCGCGCTCGGCGTCGAGGTCGACGGCTGCGAGCGTTGCACCGGCGCGTATCGAGAGTGGAGCCACGCCCTTCAATACCTTGCGTTGCAGGGCCTGCGGGAAGCCCCCGTATGGCAGGCCGAGCTCGCCGCGGAAAAGCTGCACCACCGACTCCGGAAAGGCCACCTCGATGTCCGGATCGAGCACCTGCTCACGCGTGAGACTCGCGCTCGCCATGAGGAGCGCGAAGTCCCCCACCGCCTTGGATGTCGGGGTGACCTTGATGATGTCGCCGAACAGCTCGTTGACCACCGCGTAGGTGCGCGCCACCTCCGGCCAGCGTGCTTCATCGATGCCGAGCGCGCGTGCCTGCTCGCGCAGGTTGGTGTACTGGCCGCCGGGCATGCCGTGCACGTATACCTCGGATGCGCCGGCGCGGATGTCGCTCTCGAAGGCGGCGTATTGCCGGCGCACCTGCTCCCAGTAGGAGGAAATCTGCCGCACGGCATCCGCATCCAACCCGGTGTCGCGCGGCCCGAAGCGCAGCGCCTCGACCAGTGAGCCGAGGTTCGGCTGCGAGGTGAGGCCGCTCATCGCATCGATGGCCGCGTCGACCGCGTCGGCGCCGGCGGCAACCGCCGCCAGCACGCTGGCCGCCGCAATGCCGCTCGTGTCATGGGTGTGGAAATGCACCGGGAGTCCGGTCTCCTCCTTGAGCGCCTTCACCAGCTCGTACGCCGCGCGCGGGCGCAGCAGGCCCGCCATGTCCTTGATGCCGAGCACGTGAGTGCCGGCGGACTTGAGCTCGCGCGCGAGCCGCAGGTAGTAGTCGAGAGTGTACTTGCGCTCCCGCGGATCACTCAGGTTGCCGCTGTAGCAGATCGCCGCCTCGCACAGCTTCCCGGCCTCGCGCACCGCGTCGATCGAGACGCGCATGTTCTCGACCCAATTGAGCGAATCGAAGATACGGAACAGATCGATGCCGCGCTCGGCAGCACGCGCGACGAAGAAGCGCACCACGTTGTCCGGATAATGGGTGTAGCCGACCGCATTCGCCCCGCGCAGCAGCATCTGCAACAGCAGGTTCGGCAACCGCTCGCGCAAGGCGGCAAGGCGCTCCCACGGATCCTCGCGCAGGAAGCGCAGCGCCACATCGAAAGTGGCCCCGCCCCAGCATTCGACGGAAAAAAGCTGCGGCAACAGGCTCGCGTAACAGGGCGCAATCGCTTTCATGTCGAAGGTGCGCACGCGCGTGGCGAGCAGCGACTGGTGCGCATCGCGCATGGTCGTGTCGGTGATGAGCACGCGCTGCTCGCGCAGCATCCATTGCGCGAACGCGTCCGCGCCGAGCTCATCGAGCTTCTGCTTGCTGCCGGGCGCCGGCGGCGGCAGCTGGCCCGGCGGCAGCTGTGGAATGGCAAGTCGGGCCGGGCGAGCCCGGCCGCGCACCTCGGCGTTGCCGTTCACGATGGTCGCACCGAGAAGCTTCAGGATCCGCGTGGCGCGATCGCGCTTGCGCGGCCATCGCAGCAGCTCGGGCGTCTCCTCGATGAAGCGCGTGCTGTAGTCGCCCGCGGCGAAGCGCGGATGGGTGATGAGCTGGTCGAGGAAGCGCAGGTTGGTGACGACTCCACGAATGCGAAACTCCCACAGCGCACGGTGCATGCGCGCGATGGTCTCCTCGGCCGTGGGGGCCCACGCGGTCACCTTGACGAGCAGGGAGTCGTAGGAGCGGGTGATGATCGCGCCGGTGTAAGCCGTGCCGGCGTCCAGCCGGATGCCGAAGCCTGCCGGACTGCGATAAGCGGTGATCTTGCCGTAGTCCGGTACGAAGTTGTTCTCCGGATCCTCGGTGGTGATGCGGCACTGGAGCGCGTGACCGGCGAGGCGGATATCGGCCTGCGCCGGCACGCCGCTCTCGGGCGAGCCGATGCGCGCGCCGGCGGCGATGCGCAGCTGCGCCTTCACCAGATCGATGCCGGTAGCGCACTCGGTGACCGTGTGCTCGACCTGGATGCGCGGGTTCACCTCGATGAAGTAATACCGGCCGCTGCCGACATCCTGCAGGAACTCGACCGTGCCCGCGCTCGTGTAGCGCGCCGCCCGGCCGATGGCGAGCGCGGCTGCGCAGAGCTCCGCGCGCTGCGCGTCGTCGAGGAACACCGCCGGGGCGCGCTCGACCACCTTCTGGTGGCGGCGCTGCGCGGTACAGTCACGCTCGAACAGGTGCACGAGGTTACCGTGAAGATCACCGAGGATCTGCACCTCGACGTGCCGGGCGCGTGACACCAGCTTCTCGAGATAGACCTCATCGTTCCCGAAGGCCGCCAGCGCTTCGCGCCGGCACACGGGCAACAGCTCGGCGAGCTGCACCGCATCCCGCACCACGCGCGTACCGCGCCCGCCGCCGCCCCAGCTGGCCTTCAGCATCAGCGGGTAGCCAATCTCCGCCGCCACAGGCGCGCACTCGGCTGGATCGGAGGGCAGCGGGCCGCTCGCCGGCATCACCGGCACGCCGGCAGACACGGCAAGCTCGCGCGCCTTCACCTTGTTCCCGAACATGGCGAGCGTGTCGGGCTCCGGACCGACGAACGACACTCCCGCAGCACCACAGGCGCGCGCGAACGCGGGATTCTCCGCGAGAAAACCGTACCCCGGGTGGATCGCTTCGGCGCCGGCCTCGCGCGCGATGCGCAGTATGTCGTCGATGTCGAGGTACGCTTCGACCGGTCCCCTGGCGCGACCCACCGGGTAGGACTCGTCCGCCTTGGTCCGGTGCAGCGAAAAGCGATCCTCGTGTGAGTACACCGCAATCGTGCGCAGGCCGAGCTCGCTCGCCGCGCGCATCACGCGGATGGCGATCTCGCCGCGGTTGGCGATGAGAACACTGCGTATCCGCTGCGACATCGCGGGTTTCACCTTAAGATCTACCGTCCGGGTCGAAGGCGCTGCCGCACGCGCGCCTCAAGGGTGAGCCCTTCGATCATAGCCGCCGAGAGGAAACGATGTCGCGCCGGAAGATCACCGCAATCGTGTTCGTACTGTTCCTCGGGATGGCGGGCAGCGTGTCCGCGGCGGCACCGCCGCCGATTGCCATCGTCATCCACGGCGGCGCAGGAGTCATCGAGTCCTCCAAGATGTCACCCGAGCGGGCGGCTTCGTACCGGGCGGGTCTGGCGGCGGCGCTCGATACCGGATACGACGTGCTCGCGCGCGGTGGCACGAGCCTCGATGCCGTGATGGCAGCGGTGCGGGTGATGGAGGACGACCCACAGTTCAACGCCGGGCGCGGTGCGGTGCTCAACCACGAGGGCGACGCCGAGCTCGATGCGGCGATCATGGATGGCTCAGGTCCGCGCGCTGGCGCAGTGGCCGGTGTACGGCACGTCAGAAATCCCATCGAGCTCGCACGACTGGTGATGGACAAGAGTCCGCACGTGCTGCTGGTCGCCGACGGCGCGGAGGAGTTTGCCCTCGAGCAGGGGATGGCGCTGGTGCCGCGCGGCTATTTCCGCACCGAGGCACGGGAGCAAGAGCTGGAAAATGCGCGGCGCGCCGAGGCGGCGCCCACCGGCAAACCTACGACGCTCATCGCCGTGCCGGGCGGTGAGTACAGCATGGGCACCGTCGGCGCGGTGGCGCTCGATCGCGCCGGGAATCTCGCCGCGGCCACTTCCACCGGAGGTCTCACCAACAAGCACCGCGGACGCATCGGCGACACCCCGCTCATCGGCGCCGGCACCTATGCAAGCAATGAGTCCTGTGCGGTCTCTGGCACCGGCCAGGGCGAGTACTACATCCGCCAGGTCGTCGCGTACGACGTGTGCGCTCTCGTGCAGTACCGGCACATGACGCTCGCGCAGGCGGTGCACGAGGTGGTGCAGGTGAAGCTGCGCCGCACCGGCGGCGAAGGCGGTGTGATCGCCCTCGACCGCGGCGGCAACATCGCCATGGATTTCAACAGTGCCGGCATGTTCCGCGGGGCGCGCGATTCCCGCGGACGGCGGGATATCGCCATGTACCGCGACGCAGGTCACTGAGGGAGCCGCTATGTACGCCATCGCCATTCATGGCGGCGCCGGCGCCGTGCCGCGCGCCACGCTCCCGCCCGAGCGCGAGCGCAACTATCGGGAGGGCCTCGAAGCGGCGCTCGATGGCGGCTACGCGGTGCTCGAGCGCGGCGGCACGAGTCTCGATGCCGTGGCCACCGCGGTGCGGCTGCTCGAAGATCACCCTTCGTTCAACGCGGGGCATGGCGCCGCGCTCACCCGCGATGGCGCCGCCGAACTCGATGCCGCCGTCATGGACGGCCGGCAGCTGCGCGCCGGAGCGGTCGCCTCGGTGCGGCACGTGAAGAATCCGATCGATCTTGCGCGGCGCGTGATGGAGAAGTCGCGGCACGTGCTGCTGGTCGGCGCCGGCGCCGAGGAGTTTGCACTGGAAGAGCATTTCAGCCTGGTTCCCAACCAGTACTTCCGCACGGCCGAGCGCCTCGAGCAGCTCGAGTCCGAGCAGCGCGGCGAGCGCGTCTCGGACCTGGTGCCGCCCGCGCCGCAGGGAACCGTGGGGGCCGTGGCGCGCGATGCCGCCGGCAATCTCGCCGCCGCCACCTCGACCGGCGGCATGACCAACAAGCGCCCGGGACGCGTCGGTGACTCGCCGATCATCGGCGCCGGCACCTACGCGAAAAATGGCGTATGTGCGGTCTCCGCCACCGGCCACGGGGAGTACTTCATCCGTGCGGTGGCTGCACATCACGTGTGCGCCGCGGTCGAGTACCGGGGACTCACGCTCGAGCAGGCGGTGCACGAGCTGCTGCACGGAATCCTGCGCGAGTTGGGAGGCGATGGTGGCCTGATCGCGATCGATCACGCCGGACGCGTCGTGATGGACTTCAGCACCGAGGGCATGTTCCGTGGCGCGCGCGACGCCGCCGGACGCCGTGAGATCGCGATCTACTAGCGTTGGCCGGACCGCTCAGGCGAAGGCGTCCGCAGTGCTAACGATCTGCGCGAAGCGCCCATCGAGTACCAACTCGGTGTGCTCCTGGATCTCGGCCGGCGAGACCTCGCGTCCGGCGCGTGTACGCATCGGGAAAGTAAGCGTCGCGTCCGTCACGTAGCGCACGCTGAAGCCGAGGTCTGAGGCGTGCCGCGTCGTCGTCTCGCAGCACTGCTCGGATCGGATGCCGGTGATGAGAAGCTCCGCGACCCCGCGCTGGCGCAGCCACTGCTCGAGCGTCGCGCCCTCGGCCGAGCGGCCGAACATGGCCGAGTGGACCGATTTGCGGAACACCGCATCGGGCTGCAGCGTCAACTCGCGCATGGTGCGCACCCAGCCGGAGGCGGCGCAGAAGGGGTTGCCGGGATCCTCGCCGGGCTCCTGGTGAAAAATCTGCACGATTGGAATGCCGCGCCCCTGACAACGGTTGATCAGTGACTGCACGTTGCGCAGGAATGCCGGCAGATCCTGGTCGCGGAAGTACGGTCGCTGGCGGAAGGATTCCTGTACGTCGATGACGATCAGAGCCTGTTTCATGGTTCATGGTCCTCCGGACACCGGGCCATATCTTCCGGCGGACGAAACCGCTCCGCCACCCGGGGCCGCAGACGTCCATCGGTCAAAAACAGACATCCGGCGCGCTTACCGCGGCGCTCAAGCCGTCGCCGGCGACTGGTTTCATCCCCTGCGATCGATTTGTTGCGCTGCAAGCGACGGGATGGCGGAGACGTTGCGCACCGCGCAGGGAGCCGATGCGAGGCGCGCCTCGGCAGCGAGCAAGGTCAGGCCGCGCAGCCGTGCGCGCTCGAGAGCCCTCGCCTCGCCGGCACCCGCCGCCAGCAGCAGCTCGCGCCACACCTGCACGCGCGCTGGCCAGCGGGGCCGCAGCCACTCGGGGTGGCTGTCCGCCAGCGCCTGGATCTGGCGCAGCGTGTAGCGGGCAATCGTCGTCACGCTCGGCGCCGGCATACCGAGCAACAGCCGCGCCGCGGCGGACTGCGAGCGCGTGAGGTGCCAGGCGTAGATGAACACCAGGCGCGCGACCTCCGTAACCGCTGGCACGGTGAAGTAGCAGGCGTAGCGGGCGCTGCCTGCATCACCGACCTGCGCCGCGGGAGGTGTCCGCCAGCGGACCGGATCGGCGAATCCGGCATCGAGCAGCAGGTACGGACATGTGGCGGCACGGTGACGCGCGGCGCCATCGAGACCGCGCCACAGCTCGGCGAGCGACTGCAGCAGCCCGCTCGGGAGACCGCCACGCACGGCCGACTGCTCCACGAGCAGCGCGAGGCACAACTCGTTCAACCCGGTGAGCGAATCGAGTGTACCGGCGGGCAGCCAACAGCCGCCTGGCGTGTCACCGTCGTTCGCAGCGCCGCCTTCCCTCTCGCAATGCAGCAGCATCGCGCCACCTCTCTGCGCCAACATCGCGCGCGCTATCGTAGCGGACAGCGCGGCCGGCGCCAGAGTGAATTTGGAGATTTTTAACCAATTTTGTCGGATTGCTTTTTGGTGATTTTTCACCAAAATGCCGACATGCGCATCTTCGACGACCGTTACACCCGCGAGCGCGCGCGCATGGAGCTGGCGTTGCGCTTCCTGCGACACGAGGCGCGCACCCAGACCATCCGGGCGTGGACTGGGCTGTCGGACGATCGCATCCGCAAGCTCTACCGCTCCTACATGAGCCAGGCGCGCCGGCAGCTGCCGCGGCATCGCGGCAAGTCTCCGCACCAGATCGCCTACTTCACCCGCTCGCTGCGCCTGCAGGAGGAGACGGCGCTGCTCGCGAGCATGCTGTCGCTGCTCGGTGTCCTGCCTTCGGCCGCCGCGGGCGCGGCGCCGCTGCCCGGTGTGATGCGCGGCGAGCTTTTGTGCCAGGCGTTCGAGGCATTCCGACTGCTCCTGCCCGCGGGACAGATCTCGTTCGAGCATGCGGTGTTCCTTGCCACCGCACTCACGCGTGGCGATCAGCTGCGCCTTGGCGACTGCAGCGGCTGCGGCAGCCTGATGGTGACCGAGCGCTTCCTGCTGCGGAGTGCGCTCTGTTCCCATTGCGCGAGCGCAGCACAGTCGCGCGGCCACGGCTAACCACCCCAGAAAATTGCGCTCGCCGCGCTCGGCGAGCGCAGTGCGCCTTGTAAGAAGCGCAATTTTCCGGGGACCCCGGCTGAACCGCTGCCTGCAATCCCGCCGGGCGGGCCGATGCGCCGCGGACTCGTGGGAAGATGCCCGATTTCCCGGGGTAGAATCCGACGCCACTGACACAGGAGAAGCGCGGACGGCGTCGATGGAGCACGATCGCCCCAATTTCTTCGCAGGTCCCTACATCGATCGCCGCGCGGAAGAACGCGAGAACCCGCAGTGGCTCGCCGAGGCGCGCGCCGATCCTGCGACGCGTTATCTCATCGCGCAGGGCACGGCAGAGCTGCTGCAGGGCGGAGCCGAGCCACACGTGGCCCTGCTCGCCAACGGCTCACCACTGCTCAGCGCCGCCGAACCGGGCAGCGAGGTGCTGCTCGGCTGGTTCCAGGGCACGCGCTGCCTGCTCGCGCAGCTGCCCGCAGGGCGTTCCTTCGAGCTCCCTGCGGGGACCCAGCTCGCGGAGCTGCGACCGCTCACCGCGGTATTGCCGGGGGATGAGGCGGGGCTGCTCGCCTACGCGCGCGCACTCCTCATCTGGCGCGCCCGCCATCGCTACTGCGGCGTGTGCGGCGCTCCCACCAAGACGACACGCGCCGGTCACTGTCTCGTGTGCACCAATCCGGACTGCGCACACGAATATTTTCCGCGCATCGACCCGGCGATCATCGTGCTGGTGAGCGACGGTGAGCGGGCCCTCCTCGGGCGGCAGGCGAGCTGGCCGGCGAGGCGCTACTCCACCATCGCCGGATTCGTCGAGCCGGGCGAGAGCCTGGAAGATGCGGTGGTGCGCGAGGTGGCCGAGGAGACAGGGGTCGCCGCGCGGGAGGTCTGCTATCACTCCTCGCAGCCCTGGCCGTTCCCCTCCTCCGTGATGCTCGGCTTTCAGGCGCGCGCTGCCCCCGACAGCGAAGTGCGTGTGGGAGGGGAGCTCGAGGACGCGCGCTGGTTCACCCGTGAGCAGGTGCACTCCGGCGAGGCGCTCACTCCTCCCACGCAGTCGATCTCCTGGCGACTGATCGAGGCCTGGTTGAAAGGCAGCGCCTGAGCATGTGCCTGCTGGTCCTCGCCTGGCAGGTGCACACACGCTACGCCCTAGTGGTGGCGGCCAACCGCGACGAGTTTCACGCACGGGCGGCGGCGGCGCTCGCGAAGTGGCCGCCGCCGCTCGAGATTCTCGCCGGGCGCGACGTGCGCTCGGGGGGAACCTGGCTCGGCATCGATCGCGAGCGGCGCTTCGGGGTGGTGACCAACTATCGCGAGCTGCAGCCGCCGCTTCCATCGGCGCCCTCGCGCGGCGATCTGATCCCGGCCTACCTCGCGGCGCGCCGCGGCGCATCCCCCGCGACTCCTGCGCAGTACTTCGCCGCGCTCGAATCGCGTGCCGCCGGCTACTCGGGATTCAATCTGCTGCTCGCCGACGAGGACTCGCTCTGGTACGGCTCGAATCGCACCACGCCCCGAGCTCGCGCGCTGCCGCCCGGTGTCTACGGCCTCGCCAACGAGTCCCTGGACACACCGCGGCCAAAGCTCGAGCGCGTGCGCGCGGGCTTCCAGGCGTGGCTGCGCGCGGGAACGGGTGCAGGGATGGAGGAACTCTTCAGGCTGCTCGCCGATCGAGCTCCTGGTGAGGAGCCATCGCTCGCGCGGCCGGGCGAGCTGCCCCGGGAGTGGGCGCGCGCACTGTCGGCGCCCTTCGTGCTGCACCCGGAGTACGGCACGCGCTGCTCGACGGTGCTGCTGCTCGCAGGTGACGGGCGAGTGCATCTCACCGAGCGGCGCTTCGATCCTGCCGGGCAGTTGAGCGGCGAGACGGAGTTCGGGCTGCAGCCACACGAGTGGCCCTGAGGCGTGCGCGGCGCAGCGCAGCGTGAGCGACGCGATAGAATCCACGCACTTTCTCTGGTTACACGGTGAGATGGCGCAGCGCAATTTCCTGCCGCGGGGTCGTCGATTGCACAGGCGGGCCCCGGCGCTCGTGCTATGCCTGCTCGCCGGGCCGCTGGCGCACGCCGCCAGCGTCACGGTGGAAGTGCGTGGGGTCGAGGACGAGGTGCGCGACAACGTGCTCGCTTACCTGAGTTTCGAGCGCTACCGCAAAGGCGGTGTCGATCTCAACCCCGACACCGTCGAGCGGCTGCACAACCGCGTCGAGCGGGAGGTGGATGCCGCGTTGCGTCCCTTCGGTTACTACGAGCCGAAGGTGGAGTCGACGGCGACCGACCAGGGACATGGCGACTGGCGCGTCGTCATCGATATCGCCCCGGGTGCCCCGGTGCTCATCGACCACATCGACGTGCGGGTCGATGGTCCCGGCGAGAGCGACCCGCTCTTCCAGCGCATTCTCAACAACCTGCCGCTGCACACGGGCGACCGCCTGAGCCATGCCGCGTACGACAACATCAAGGCCGACCTGCAGCGCACCGCGGCGACCTACGGTTACCTGGACGCCAAGCTGATCCGCAACGAGCTCGTCGTCGATCCTCCCAACCACAAGGCGAACATCGCGCTCGAGCTCGACACCGGCGAGCGCTATCGCTTCGGTAGCACGACCATCGAGCAGCAGGTGATCAACGACAAGCTGGTGCGGCGCTACCAGCGCTACCACGAGGGTGAGTACTTCGATCTCACGCAGGTGCTGCGCACGCAGTTCGCACTCGATGACGCGCAGTACTTTGCCAATCTGGAGGTGCTGCCCGGAGATCCCGATCGCCAGGCGCTCACCGTGCCGGTGAGAATCCGCGCCGACGCGAGCCGCCGCCACCGCTATTCGATCGGCGCGGGCTACGCCACCGACACCGGGATCCGCGGCACCTTCGGCTTCGAGGATCGCCGCATCAATACCCTCGGGCATAGCCTCAGCGTTGCCGTGCAGGCTTCGCAGGTGCAGCGTTACAAATTGCAGAGCCGCTATCGCATCCCCTTCGGCGACCCGGCGCTCGAGAACATCTCGCTGAACGCCGTCATCGAGCAGCAGACGCTCGCCGATGTGACTGCCACCACGCAGTCCGGGGGGGTGAGCTTCACGGACGTCACGGCCGGCTGGCAGCACGTGTGGCTGCTGAACGGCGTGCACACCATCAGCGACAACAGCGCGCCCACCGTCGTCAACGTCAACACCGCGCGCAGCGACGAGCTGCTCGTGCCGGAGCTCGACCTCGCTAGAGTGCCCAAGGGGTATCTCGGTGAGCCGCTTTTCGAGCGGCCCTTCTTCGCCACCATCAAAGCCTCGCACAGTGCACTCGGCTCGCAGGCCGACTTCGTTCAGGTGCACCTGCAGGCCGAGCGCGTGTTCAACCTCGGCCGCAAATGGCATCTGCTGCTGCGCGATGAGTTCGGCACCACCTTCGTGAAGGACTTCAAGGACATGCCGGCCGTGTACCGCTTCTTTGCCGGCGGTGACAACAGCGTGCGCGGCTTCGCCTACAACGAGCTCTCGCCGTTGGAAGGTCCGCTCTGTCAGACGAACTCGGCCGGCCAGGTCCTGCTGACGGCGAACGGCTCTTGTCAGCCAAAGCCCGGCTACTATCTCAAGACCGGTGGCAAGGATGTGCTCACCGGCACGGTGGAATTCATCCGCGAGCTGCCACGCAGCCTCGGCATCGCTGCCTTCTTCGACTACGGCAATGCGCTCAACAGCTTTCGCAAGCCCGACTGTGTGCCGGGGGCGGAGCCGGGAACGACCATCTGCCCGCCGCTCATTCAATACTCGGTGGGGCTCGGCCTGCGGGTGCGGCTGCCCGTCATGACTCTCGGCGTCGACATCGCGCAGCCGCTGTCGACCAACGCCGGGCCGCGCCTGCACATCAACTTCTCGCCGAAGCTCTGATCAGGATCGCCACTGCATGCGCCGCCTGCTGCTCGCCCTTGCCATTCTGATCGTCTTCACCGCGGTTGCGGCGCCCGCGGTGCTCATGTGGGCGGCATTGTTCACGGAGAGCGGCCTGCAGTTCGTGATCCGGCACATCCCGCAACAGCTCGGCCCCGTGCGCCTCACCATCAGCGGCGTGAGTGGCACGGTGGCCCGTGGCCTCACCATCGAGCGGGTGGAGGTCGAGCATGACCTGGTCCACCTCACTTTCACCGGCATCGAGGCCCGTGTGGCCTTGCGACCACTCGTGCTGCAGACCATCCGCGTGGCGCACGGCAAGGTGCAGGGCGCCCTCATCGAGGTGAAGCGCCGCACCAGACCCTCCACACCCGGAGCGCCCAGCTTCCTGCCGGCCTGGCTCATCATCAATGCCGAGGACGCGCAGGTTGGAAGCGCGATGCTCACGGTCTACAACGGATTCCATCTCACGGTGAGTGACATTCGTGGCGCGGCGCTGATTCGCCACCATTACATCCGCTTCTTCGGCGTCGATGGCAGCCTCGAGGGCGCGCAAATCAACGCGCTCGGCACGCTGCGTGCGACCGATCCGCTCGGCATGGAGATCAAGGGTCACCTCGACTGGACCCCTGCAGGGCAACCACCCTGGACGCTCTCGGCCAACGCACGTGGCGACCTCGATGCTCTGAATGTCGTCGCGCACGTGACCAGCCCTTTCCGCGCCGACCTCACCGGTCAGGCGCTCAATCTGACGAGTCACTGGCACTGGGCGGCCGATGCGGTGGTGCAGAGCTTCGACCTGCGCGCCTGGGGCGTGAGCAGTCCGCTCGGCAGCATCACCGGGCACCTCGCGGGCTCGGGGGATGAGAGCGGCTTCAAGGCCCACGGGCCGGTGAATCCGACGGGACTGCGTGCCGGGCTGTTCGAGGTGCAGTTTGACGGCAGCTACGCCGCTCACGCCCTCACTGTGCGCAGCATGGAAGCGCGCCACGTGGCCTCGGGCGCCCGCGCCACCGCTTCGGGCACGATTGCCATCATCGACCACGGCCCGCGGCTCGATCTCAAGGGAGAGTGGAGTGATTTTCGCTGGCCGCTCACGGGGCGCGACCCCGCCGTGCGCAGCGCCGCCGGTGCATTCACGCTCTCGGGCCTCCTGCCCTACCAGGTGCACCTCGGCGGCCGCGGCCGCGCGGCCGGGCTGCCGGAAATGACGGTGGCGGCGAACGGCACGCTCGGCAAGGACGCCGTGACCTTCGACCCCGCGGAGGTCGATCTATTCGGGGGACATGCGAGTGTCAGCGGCAAAGTGGTGTGGTCGCCATCGGAGAGCTGGTCGGTCACCGGCCGTGCGACCGGCATCAACCCCGGAGAGCTGCGGGGTGACCTCCGCGGCAGTGTCAGTTTCGCATTCGCAGCCGCAGGTCGCAGCTTCGATACCCGCGGCGAACTGTCGGCTTCCTTCAGCGAGATCAGCGGCCGGCTGCGCGGGCTGGCAGCGAGCGGCGGCGGCACGCTCACGCACAGCGGCACGACCTGGGGGTTCAGCAACGTGCGCGTTGGACTCGGCACGGCGAGCCTCGCGCTCGATGGCAGGATCGGCGAGCATGTGGACCTGCGCTTTGCGATGAGCGTGCGCGACCTGAGTCTGCTCGCGGCGAACGCGCAGGGCGAGTTGAAGGCCTCCGGGGCGGTGAACGGCACGCTCGCCGAGCCCGCTATCGTCGCGAGCGCCCATGGCGGCAATTTCGCCTGGCAGGGCGTAACGCTCAAGGCCTTCGATGCGGAGGTCAACTTCAATCCTGCAGCCGCCGCTCAGGAATCCAACGTCGATGCACGGCTGCGCCAGCTCACCTTCGCCGGGCGCACTCTCGAGACCGTGGTGTTGACGCTGAATGGGCCGCCGTCGTCCTACAAAGTACATTTCGCGGCCACCGCCGCCGGTCTTGCGGTCGGCGCACAGGCGGTCGGCCCCTACGCCCATGGTGTCTTCAACGGCCTGCTCACTGCGCTCAGCGTCACCGGCGGCGAGCAGCTGCGCCTGTCGCTCGAGCGCCCGGTGGAGATGAGCCTGGCGCTCGACCATGCGCGGGTCGAGTGGCTGTGTCTGGTCGGCACGCCCGGCAGCAGCTGCGAGGATGGCAGCTGGACTCCCGCTGAATGGTCAGCGACGGTGTCGGTCAATCAACTTCCGCTCCGGACGCTTACCGCCGGGATGACGCCGAAGGTCGATTACGAGGGCACGGTGAGTGCCAACCTGCAGCTCGCGGGCCGCGCCAACAAGCCCGTTGAAGGAATGCTCACGGCACAACTCGCCAACGCCGAGATTCTGCACAAGCTCGTCAGCCACAAGGTGGAGCACACGCGGGTTGGCTCCGGCACCGTGCAGGTGACCGCGACACCGGAGTTGATCAGCGCGCGCGCCGACCTCGGAGACGGGGCTGTCGGCACGCTCCATGGCACGCTCGAGCTGCAGCGTGGTGCGCCGTCGTGGCAGGAGATGCCGCTCACGGGCGAGCTGCATGCGCAAACAGCGGAGGCGAGTCTCGTCACGCTGTATGTGCCCGATATCGACCGCGCCGTGGGCCACGTGAGCGCGGACGTCCAATTGGCCGGGACCGCCGGGTCGCCCCGTCTCAGCGGTCTGCTGAAAGTCTCCAACGGAGAGCTCGATGTCTATCAGATCAACCTGAGCCTGCGTCAGCTCGTGATGCAGGCTCAGCTTTCCGAGAGCGGCGTCGATTTCAAGGGCAACGCGCAAGCCGGCAAGGGCGAGGTGAGCGCAAACGGCCACCTCGAGTGGCGCCGTCTCCTGCCCTATGGCCAGTTCCACCTCGAAGGAAGCAACCTGCGCGTGGCAGACCTGCCAGAGGCGCAGATCGATGCCTCACCCGCCCTCGACTTCGCTGTCAGCGGACACAAAATCGAGGTCACCGGCAAGGTCACGGTGCCGTACGCCAAGATCCAGCCGAAGGACATTACCGGCGCGGTGCGGGCCTCGCCCGATGAGGTGATCGTGGGCAGCGAGCCGGATGACCCCAGCGAACGCTTCGAGGTGCTGAGCACCATCACGCTCGTCCTCGGCGATCGTGTCAACATCGATGCGATGGGCCTCACCGCGCGGCTCATCGGCAGCGTCACCACCCGCAGCGGTTACGACCCCGTCACCCATGGCAGCGGTGAGCTATCGGTGGCGGAAGGCAAGTACGCCGCCTACGCGCGCCAGCTCGACATCCAGCGCGGGCGGCTGATCTTCACCGGTGGACCGATCACGAATCCGGGCATCGACGTCGTCGCGCAGAAGGTCTTCCCGGATGTGACGGCGGGTGTGAACGTGCGCGGCACGCTGGCGCAGCCACACATCTCGTTCTTCTCCGACCCACCGCTGCCGCAGCAACAGGTGGCTTCGCTCATTCTCGCCGGCGGCTCGCTCGAGTCGGCGCAGAACGCGAGCAACGCCGCGCTCGGCCAGGGTGCGGCGCTGCTCGCGTCGCAACTCGGGTCACACGTCGGCATTCCGGATGTGAGCCTCGAGACTGATCCGATCGCTAACGAAACCTCGCTGGTGCTCGGCCGCTACCTCTCGCCACGGCTGTACGTGAGTTATGGCGTGAGCCTCACCGAGCAGCTCAACACGCTCAAGATGCGCTATACGCTCGGCGATCACTGGACGGTGCGCACCGAGGTGGGCCAGGCTTACGGGGCGGATCTGGTGTACTCGATCACCAAGTAGGAGCGCCCGTGACCGCGACGGTCGTGCTGTTGACCCTGCTGCTCGCGCCGTCCGCCTCCGACGGAGCGCAGGCACCGCCCGCGGCCACCTGCCAGAGCTTCGGCCGCGACGCGGAGAAGTTGCCGCCGCTCGTGCGCGAGTGGTTTGCTCAGTCGGCGGATGAGCGCGTGCTGGTGTGCCCACGGGGCGCGGCGGGCGCCCCCGAGGCGGATGCGGCGCTTTACTTCGGCGAGGGCGCGGTGACCCAGCACGGCGAAGTGTGCAGCTACCGCAGCCACGGCCTCACGCTGGTCGGCAGCGGCGACGCCGCCCGCCTGCATCGCTACGAGCGCAGCGAGGCGCTCGACATGGCACTCGCCGGCATTGGCTGCCCCCGACCCCACGGTGCCTCGGTCGCAGACGCCTATGTCGAGACCTACGATGTAACCCCGGCGGCATTCATCGGCATCATGCGGCTGTGGTCGGCGGCGACCGCTACCCTCGGGGCCGCGGGGAATGAGCACTGCTGCGCCATGCGCGGTGGGGCGGCTGAACCGGGCGCCGCGAGTGCCAGGATCGCGCCGGAGGCTCGCACGCGCCTCGAGGCCGCGATGAGCCCGGGCCACACAAGCGCTGCAACCGTGACCCGCATCGTGCGCATCCCCGGCTCCGTGCTGCACCACCGTTACGCACTCTTCCTCACGGTGGCGGACACGGCAGCGGGAAGCCCGGCACTCTACGTGGTGTATGTAGATAGGAGGCTGCGCGGCCCGTACGAGATCACGGCCTTCGCCGAAACCAACTAGCTAGCGAGCGGGTGCGCCTCAGGGGCGCGCTGCCCGCCACCCTGCGCCCGTCTCCTTGACTCTCGTGCATGAATATGCACAATGCGCGCATGTTTATGCGAGAGCCCTGACATGCTGAATGATGCCGAGCAGCTCGAGCGGCGCGGCGCCATCGTGCGCATCCTGCGTGACGGCCAGGTACGCCGGCAGGAGGACCTGGTGCGCCTGCTGAAGAAGGCGGGTCACGAGGTGACGCAGTCCTCCATCAGCCGCGACCTGCGGGATCTCGGGGTTCTCAAGGCGAGCGGCCGCTACGTGCTGCCGGCCGAGGAGGCCGCGCGCACCAACGGCGACTTCGGCACGCTCGCGCAGTTCGTGCGCCAGCTGCGGCTCGCGGGACCCACGATCACGGTGCTGCGCACCACCGTCGGGGCCGCGCAGAGCGTCGCCGTCGCCATCGACCGCGCAGCCTGGGCGGAAGTGGCCGGCACGCTTTCCGGTGACGACACCATCTTCATCGCCACCGCCAACGCACGTGCCCAGGAGAAGCTCATCGAGCGCCTGCGCACGCTTTTCCCGGTTTGAGCATGGCCAACACTGCTGCAGCGCCGGGCGCGCCCATCGTGCTCGCCTACTCGGGAGGTCTCGACACCTCCTTCCTCGTCCCGTGGCTCGCCGAACACGAGCGCCGTCCGGTCATCACCGTCACCGTGGATACCGGCGGCATCGATGCCGCCGCTGCGCGCACGCTCGAGGAGCGCGCCCGCGCGCTCGGCGCAGTCTCGCACACGCAAGTGGACGCCCGCGCAGGCTACTTCGAGCAGGTGCTGCGCTTTCTCATCATGGGCAACGTGCGGCGCGGGCAGCTCTACCCCCTGTGCGTCGGCGCCGAGCGTGTCATGCAGGCCCAGACCCTCGCGCGGGTAGCAGTTGAGCTCGGCAGCGACACGGTCGCCCACGGCTGCACCGGCGCCGGCAACGACCAGGTGCGCTTCGAAGTCGCGCTGCGCACGCTCGCGCCCGATCTGAAGGTACTCGCGCCCGTGCGGGACCAGGCTTTTCGCCGCGAGGATGAGCTCGCGTACCTGCGCGAGCGCTCGCTGCCCATACCGCCGAGCGGCGCGCGCTACTCGGTCAACCGCGGACTGTGGGGTGTCACCATCGGCGGCCGCGAGACACTCACCTCCTCCGGCAGCATTCCCGATGAGGCGTGGATCCTCACGCGCGATGCGTTCGCGCGGCTGCGCCCCCCGGAACGCCACACGCTCGCTTTCGATTCGGGGCACCCGGTGGCGCTCGATGGCAAGGCCCACGACCCGGTGGCAATCGTCGAAGCACTCGAGCGTCTCGCCGCGCCATTCGGTATCGGGCGCGGCATTCACCTCGGCGACACCATCATCGGCACGAAGGGACGCGTCGCCTTCGAGGCGCCGGCGGCGGAGCTGCTGCTCACGGCACATCGCGAGCTCGAGAAGCTCGTGCTCACGGGGCGCCAGCAGCGCATCAAGGAGCTCGTGGCGCAGCCTTACGGCGATCTCGTGCACGAAGGCCAGCTGCTCGATCCGGTTTGCCGCGACATCGAGGCTCTGCTGCTGTCCTCGCAGCGACGGGTGACCGGCGAGGTGCATCTGCTCCTGCAGACCGGCAGCGTATTCATCACCGGGGTCGAGTCCCCCTATTCGCTGCTGGCAGCCTCCAGGGGCGTGTACGGCGAGGCCGCCGGGGAGTGGTCGGGCAGCGATGCGCTCGGCTTTTCACGGATCGCCTCACTTCCTGGCCTGTTCCACGCACGCGCCGGCGAGCGCGCGGCAGCGCTTGGCAAGGACGGTCGAGCATGACGGCGGGCATGCGCAGCGTGGTGGTCGACAAGCTCGCATCCGTCACGCAGGCCTGCGGGCTTTCGCACGAGGTGCGCATCTCCGCGGACATCCCCTGCGAGGAGGGCGTGGTCGTCGTGGTGGAGGTGCTCACCAACAAAACGACCTACAACACCCTCGAGCTCACGAGCGGCCGCATGGCCAAGGTCGGCAAGGGCGATGTGGTCGCGGGAGCCCTCGGGCACCGCCGGGCGCTGTTCGGCTATTCCGGGCACGTGCCCGAGCGGCTGCAGCCGGGCGATGTCATCCAGATGCTCAACATCGGCGGCGTGCTCGGGGTGTGCGACTCCATCAACCCGGAGAAAGGCCGGCCGTTCGACTGCCGCGTTCTGGGGGTGGCGCTCAATTTTCCCTACCTCGGTGAGCGCATCGGGGTCCCGGCCCGCGTCGGCCGCAAGGCGCTCGATGCGGCAGCGCCGCTCGATGTGCGCGGCGTGCCGGTGGTAGCGCTCGCCGGCACCTGCATGGAAGCCGGCAAGACTGCCGCAGCCTGTGCGGTGATCGCGCGCATGCGCCATCGCGGGCTCACGGTCGATGCTTTCAAGGCGACTGGCGTCTCGCTGCGCCGCGACATTCTCGCAATGGAGGACGCCGGCGCGCGCCGCTGCGCGATATTCACCGACCTCGGCGTCGTCACCACCACGCGCGCCAACGGCCCGGCACTCACCCGCACCATGCTGAGCGAGCTCGCCGCCGGCAGGCCGGATGCACTGGTGTTCGAGCTCGGCGACGGCATCCTCGGCACCTACGGAGTCGATGCCATCCTCGAGTGCCCCGATATTCGCGCCGCGCTCACCGCGGTGATCCTGTCGGCGAACGATCCGGTCGCCGCCTGGGGTGGCGTGAAGCTGCTGCGCGAGCGCTTCCGCGTCGAGCCCTGCGCGGTCACAGGCCCCGCCACCGACAACGAGGTCGGCGTCGAGATCATCGCCGTGCAGATGGGCGTGCCCGCCATCAATGCATTGAGCAGTGGCGCGGCGCTCGGCGATCGCGTCATCGAGGCGCTCGGGGTCAGGGCTGCGCCGGTGCAATGAGCGCGGACATCCCCGCCGTGGTCCTCGGTGGTACCGGCTACGTTGCCGGGGAGCTGCTGCGTCTCCTCTCGGCACACCCTCACCTGAGACCGGCTGCGGTGATGTCCGATAGCGCTCCGGGCGAGCCTGTGGCCGCGGCCTTTCCGCACCTGGTATCCGCATACCCGCAGGAGCACTTCTGCTCCGAGCAGGAGGTGCAGAAGCTGCTGTGCGAGGCGCCGCGGGCGGCAGTCTTCTCCGCAGCGCCGCACGGGGTCGCGGCAGGTCTCATCGACCGACTGCTCGCGGGCGCGGAGAAAGCCGGCACCACGCCGCGCGTGGTCGATCTATCGGCCGACTTCCGCTACGCCAGCGGGGAAGCTTATGCGGCCGTTTACCAACACCCGCACGGCGCACCCGGCCGGCTCACGCAGTTCAGCTGCGCACTGCCCGAGCACCTCCGGCAGCTTCGCACCCGCCATGTCGGACATCCCGGCTGCTTCGCCACGGCCATCCTGCTCGCCAGCGTGCCGCTGCTGGCCGCGGGCCTCATCAGCCCGACGCTGTTCGTGAGCGGCGTCACCGGCAGCACTGGCTCCGGGCGCAAGCCGGTGGATGGCACGCATCATCCGCTGCGCCACGCGGATCTCTACAGCTACGGCGCACTGTCGCATCGTCATGTGCCCGAGGTCATCGCCTGCGCACGCGCCGCGAGCGGGATACAAGCGGAGTTCGCCTTCGTGCCGCATTCGGGCCCTTTCGCCCGCGGCATACACGTGACGGTACAGGCGGCAGCGCGCCGGCCGCTCGACGCCGCCGCACTCCTTGCGACGCTGCGCGAGTTCTACTCGGGCGCGCCATTCGTGCACGTGGCCGAGCGGGCGCCACATGTCAAGGATGTCGCCGCGAGCAATTACGCGCACCTGTCCGCCGCCGCGCGCGGCAACACCGTGGCGGTGCAGTGCGCCATCGACAATCTCGTGAAGGGCGCAGCCGGGGGTGCCATCCAGTGGATGAATCGCATGCTGGATCTCCCGGAGACAGCGGGCCTCACGGCCCCGGCTGCGGGCTGGACCTGACAGGAAGCGCATGCGACCCGGCGATTTCCTCGCGCCCGTGTTCGCGCAGTACCCGCTGGAAGTGGCGGCCGCGCAGGGCGTGTGGCTCACCAACACACGTGGGGAGCGCGTGCTCGACCTGTACGGTGGGCACGCCGTGGCGGCCCTCGGCTACGGCCACCCCGCATGGACTGCCGCACTCGCGCACCAGGCGCAGCTTTGCCAGTTCCAGTCGAACGCCGTGGCGCTCGCGATCCGCGCGCGCGCCGCGGAGCGCCTCGTGCGCTTCGCGCAACTGCCGGATATGCACGTGTTCTTCGTCAACAGCGGCGCGGAAGCCAACGAAAACGCACTCCGGATTGCGCTGCGCACCACCGGGCGCGCGCACGTCGTCGCCATCGAAGGCGCCTTCCATGGCCGCACGGCCGCAGCGGGCGCGGTGACCTGGGCGGCACAGGCGAAGTGGTACGGCTTCCCGCGCGCGCCCTTCAACGTGAGTTTTCTCGCGCGCGGCGACACTGCCGCCATCCGCGCGAGGGTGACCCGCAGGACCGCCGCCGTGATCGTCGAGCCGGTGCAGGGACTTGCCGGCGCCGTGGACCTGGGTAAGGAGTTCCTCGGCGCGCTGCGCCGGCGCTGTGACGCGGTGGGCGCGCTCCTCATCTTTGACGAGGTCCAATGTGGTGTCGGTCGCACCGGGCAGCCCTTCGCCGCCAACCTCCATGGCATCGTTCCGGACCTGCTGACGACGGCCAAGGCGCTCGGTAACGGCTTCCCGTGCGCGGCGCTGCTCATATCAGCACAGCTCTGCGCGCAGCTTCCAGTCGAATCGCTCGGCACCACCTTTGGTGGCGGCCCGATGGCGTGTGCAGCGATCGAGGCAGTGCTGGAGGCGATCGAGTCGCAGAAGCTCCTCGAGCGCGTGCGTCATCTCGGTGCACTCATTCGTACAAGCTGCCTGGTCGGGCCGGTGTGCGCTCACCAGGGCGCGGGACTGCTCGTGGGACTGCGCACGACGCGCCCCGCGAAGGAGATCCACGCGGAGCTCCTCGAATGCGGCATCCTCGCCGGCACCTCGAGTGACAGCCACGTGCTGCGCCTGCTGCCACCTTTCATCCTCGAGGACGAGCACGTCGAGCTGTTGCGCGACGCGCTGCGCGAGCTGCCGCCGTGAAGCGCTTCGTGGACCTTGCGGAACTCACGCGCGAGGAGGTGCTTGGGCTGCTCGAGCTCGCCCGGCGCCTCGAGCGCAGGTGCGAGCCGCGGGCACTCACGGGCAAACTCCTGGGACTCATGTTCTTCAATCCATCGCTCCGCACGCTTGCCTCATTCCAGGCCGCCATGACGCGCCTCGGTGGCCAGTCCCTGGTGATCAATCCCGGCCAGGGCAGCTGGCAGATGGAGACGCGGACGGGCGTGATCATGGACGGCGTCGCTGCCGAGCACATCCGCGAGGGGATCCCGGTGCTCGCCTCCTACTGCGATGCACTCGGCGTCAGGATGTTTGCCGAAGGGCGTGACCTCGCGAGCGATCTCGCCGAGACCACCTTCAGCGCCATCGCGAGTCTCACCGACAAGCCGCTCGTGAATCTCGAGTCGGCGGTCAACCATCCCTGCCAGGCGCTCGCCGACTGGAAGACCCTCGATGACCTGGCGGTACCGCGTGCCGGACGCTTCGTGCTCTCCTGGGCGTACCATCCGCGCGCCTTGCCACTCGCGGTGCCCGCGGCGGCCCTGCACATGGCCGCCCTGCGCGGCATGGAAGTGATCGTGCTGCGCCCTGAAGGCTTCGCGCTGCCGCAGGTGATCATGGAGCGTGCACGGCACGCCGCTGCCGCCTCCGGCGGCTCGGTGCGCGAGACCAGCGAGCGCGCGGAGGCGCTCGCAGGAGCCCACGTCCTCTACGTAAAGGAGTGGGGCGCGACCGACCGCTACGGGGATGCCGCCGCGGATGCGCAGCTGCGCAGCCCGCTCCGTCACTGGTGCGTGCGCCACGACTGGTTCGCCGCCTCTCCCGAGTGCCGGGTGATGCATTGCCTGCCGGTGCGGCGCAACAGCGCCATCGCCGACGAAGTGCTCGACAGCGCGCGCAGCGTGGTGCTACGCGAGGCCCATAATCGCCTCCCGGCACAGATGGCCGTGCTGCACCAACTGCTCAGGTCCTGAAGATCGAAAGAGGACGGATGCCAACATGATTGCCCACCGCGGCGACCAGGCGCTCGCCATCCGCGCACTGAAAAGCGCCGCACCCTACGTCCGCATGTACAAGGGCAAAACCTTCGTCGTGAAGGCAGGTGGTGGGGTATTTGCCGAGATGGCCACCACGCGCGCGCTGGTCGAGCAGATCGGCATCCTGCATTACTTCGGCGTGCGCGTAGTACTGGTCCACGGTGGCGGCCCGCAGCTCACCGAGCTCTCGGCTGCGCTCGGGATCCCGACACGCATGGTAGAGGGGCGGCGCGTCACGGACGAGAAGTCGATAGATGTGACGGCCATGGTGCTGAATGGGCTCATCAACACGCGCCTGCTCGGCATCTGCCGCGACCTCAACATCGATGCGGTCGGCATCAGCGGCGTCGATGCGGGCCTGGTGCGCGCTCACAGGCGGCCGCCGGTCGCGCTCGCCGCCAACGGCGAGATGGTCGACTTCGGCTTCGTCGGCGACATCGACGCGGTCGACACCACGGTGCTGCGGAAGCTGCTCGACAACGGGCTCATGCCCGTGGTGAGCCCGCTGTCGGCGGACGAATCCGGCACGCTGCTCAACATCAACGCCGACACCGTCGCGGCCGCCATCGGCGCGGCGCTCGCAGCGGAGAAACTGGTGCTGTGCACCGCGGCGCCCGGGATCCTCGGCAGCGTGGACGACCCCGGCTCGCTCATCTCCTATACGGACCTGCGCGGGCTGAAGCGCCTGCGCGATGAGGGGCGGATCGCCGACGGCATGGCACCTAAGGCCAAGGCCATCGAGGAGGCACTGAGAGGTGGAGTGCGCCGTGTGCACGTCGTGTCCTATCTCTCGCCGGAGGGGATCCTCGGCGAAGTGTTCACCAACGAGGGCACCGGCACGCTCATCGTCGCCGACGTCGACGCGCTGAGTCCTGCCGAACAGCAGAGCCCGCCATGACGCGCCTGTGGGACAAGGGGGCGCCGCTCGATGAGCGCGTGCTCGCGTACACCGCCGGCGAGGACCATGCACTCGATGAGCGACTGGTACCGCACGACGTGCGCGCCTCGATCGCCCACGCGGAGATGCTGCATGCGCAGCGGCTGTTGTCGGCCGAGGACCTCGCCGCCATTCGCGGCGCCCTCGCTGCGCTCGCCGCCGAGCATGCAAGCGGCGAGTGGCACATCGAGCTCGCGGACGAAGACGGTCAGACGGCGCTCGAGCGGCTGCTGCGCGCGCGGCTCGGCGCGGTCGGGGAGCGCATTCACCTCGGGCGCTCGCGCAACGACCAGGTGCTCACCGCGCTGCGGCTGTACCTGCGCGATACGGTCGCACGCCTCAGCGCCGACGCTGTGAAAGCGGCCGAGGCGCTCGAGGCGCTCGCTGAGCGCGAACCTCACACGGTACTCCCCGGCTACACGCACATGCAGCAGGCAATGCCGAGCTCGGTTGCGCTCTGGGCGCGGGGCTTCGCCGCCGAGATCCGTGACGATGCCGCCGGTGTCGACACGGTGCTGCGGCGCATCGACCGGAGCCCGCTCGGTTCGGCCGCCGGTTACGGCACGCCGGGCTTGGCCGTCGACCGCGAGCAAACGCGGGAGCGGCTCGGCTTCGCGAGCGTGCACGAGCCGGTGACGGCGGTGCAGCTCTCGCGCGGCAAGGCAGAAGCGCAGCTGCTTTTCGAGCTCACGCTGCTGCTGCAGGACCTCGGCCGCTTCGCGGCAGACGTGCTGCTGTTCGCCACCCGCGAATTCGGCTTCATCGTGCTGCCGGAGGCATTCACCACCGGCTCCTCGATCATGCCGCAGAAGAAGAACCCGGACGTGTTCGAACTCATCCGCGGGCGCTCGGCCACTGCGCAGTCCTGTCTCCTCGAGGCGCTCGCCGTTTGTGCCAAGCTTCCCTCCGGCTACCAGCGCGACCTGCAGCTGCTGAAGTTTCCGCTGTTCCGCGGAATCGATCTCGCGCTAGCGACGCTCGACATCCTGCCGCCGGCCATCGCGGCTCTCGAGTTTCGCCCCGCAGCGATACGGCTCGATCCGGCCATTCACGCGGCCGAGGAAGCCAATCGGCTGGCGGTTGCCGAAGGCATTCCATTCCGCGAGGCCTATCGGCGCGTTGCCGCCAGGCTCGGCAAATAGCACCGCACGCAACGCCATCCGCGGGCAGCCGCGCGCGCGGTTGCAAGGCCGGCTCGGGCAGGGCACGCTGCGAGCGCGATCCAGGGAGCGCACATGACCAAGCTGTTGGGAATCTCAGGAAGCCTGCGCCGCGGCTCCTACAACAGTGCCCTGTTGCGCGCGGCCACAAAACTCATGCCGCCCGATTCAACACTCGAGGTCGCCAGCATCCGCGGCATCCCGCTGTACGATTACGATATCGAGGTGCAGGGCATACCCGCCACCGTCACACAGCTGAAGGACGCCATCGTTGCGGCCGCCGGCGTGCTACTGGTGACCCCGGAGTACAACAACGGCATCCCTGGAGTATTCAAGAACGCCATCGACTGGCTGTCGCGGCCGTCCTCGGACATCAAGCGGGTGTTCGGGGGGCGACCATTCGCGGTGATGGGCGCTTCGCCGGGTGGCTACGGCACGATCCTCAGCCAGGCGGCATGGCTGCCCGTGCTGCGTACGCTCGGCACCCAGGCGTGGTCGGGCGGCCGCCTGATGGTGGCGCGCGCCGCAAGCGTGTTCGATGAGTCCGGAACGCTGAAGGATGCAGCGGTCCTCGAGCAGCTGCGGCAGTTCCTCGCGGGCTACGTCAGCTTCGTGAGTTCACGGCCCCGGGCCTGACGAGAGGCTGGCGCGACGGCTAAACCTTACGCTGCGCCGGCGGTGGCGGCGTGTACTGATACAGCCAGGTCTCGGTGAGCGCCTGACCGTCGAGCGACAGGAAGAGCCGCAGGTTGACCGGATCGATGACGTCGTTGGCGAGCGCAAGATCGAACGCCACGCGCCATTCGCCGGGACGAGTCACGATGCGCCGCGCCGAGGGAATCTCGATCCGGCCGCGCGAGGCCGTGATCACAGGCAGCACGTGAGCATTCTCACTGAGCGCGACCAAGTCGCCGCCAGCGAAGTCGACGACGAACCGGCAGGCGAAGTGGCTGCGCTTCACCCCGACCTGGCCGCCGACGCCCGTGCGTGTGGCAATCACGGTCGCCTGCTTCGGGCCATGCGGGTTTTCCCGACACCAGTAGAGCCGATAGCCGTACAGGTATTCGACGCCCGCCTGCGGCTTGTCCTCGGGCGTCCAGAACGCAACGATATTGTCGTTCGTCTCATCCGGGGTCGGGATCTCGACCAGCATCACAGCGCCTTTGTGCCAGCTGGATTTCGGCTCGACCCATACGCTCGGGCGCTTGTCGTAGAACACCCCATCGTCCTGGTACTGCGCGAACTGCCGCTCGCGCTGCATGAGCCCGAAGCCGCGCGGTGCATCATCGAGGAAGCTGTTGACACGCACGTTGGCTGGGTTCACGAGCGGGCGCCAGATCCACTCGCCGGCGCCGTTGCAGATCTCCAGGCCATCGGAGTCGTGGATCTCCGGACGCCAGTCATCGGCGACGCGCCGGTCGTTCTTGCCGCACAGGAACATGCTGGTGGCGGGCGCGATGCCGATCCGCTCGATCTGACGGCGTGGATAAAGCGCCGAATCGATATCCATCAACATCGTGTCGCCGACGTCGATGACGAAGCGGTAGGCGCCGGCGACGCTCGGCGAGTCGAGCAGGCCGTAGACCGTCAGGCGGCTGGAGTCCTTCACCGGTCGCTCGAGGTAGTAGGCGATGAAGTCCGGAAACTCCTCGGGCTCAGCCAGGCCGCAATTCACCGCGAGTCCACGCTGCGACATGCCGTATTGCATGTCGCCGTCGACGGCACGGAAGTAGGAGGCGCCCTGGAACGCCGCGCAATCGCGCGTCCAGTCGGTATGGTGCAGGATGCGAAACCCGCCGAAGCCCAGATTGGCCGGAACCGCCGCCGGCCGGACTCCCGCGCGCGAGTAGTCGAACAGCGTCGCATCGAATGTGATCTCGCGCGCGGCACCGTTCACGACCTCGTACATCCGCACGGGCTTGTCGAGGGTGTACCCCGGATGGGCAAAGCGCACCTGGAAGCGCAGCCCCTCCTCCGCCCACAGGGAGCGCTCGTCGCGAAAACGAATCGCCTGCCAGTGATCCCAGTCGAGCGACGCAATGGCAGGCGGAAGCCGCTTGGCCGGAGCGACATAGGCCTGCGCGGCGCGCGCACGCGCAAGGCCTTTGAGCCGCGCGTAGTCGAACGGTGCTGGCGCTTCCTCGTGGGGCCCGCGCGGGGGATCGGCGGCCCCGCTCAACAGCCAGTCGGCTCCGGCAACGGTGAGCAGTGCAGCGCTCGAGCGGAGAAAGCTTCTTCGCGACATGGTCCTGGGCGTTGCTAGACCGGCGCGGCGTCCGGCTGCACCTGGGGTGCAGCCTGCGCGAATGCCGGCAGGCTGTCGAGGTAAGCGCAGATCGCACGCAAAGCAGGATAGGGCCCGAGATCGCAGCTGAAACGCCGGGCGTTGGCCATTTGCGGCACGATGCAGACATCGGCAAGGGTGACACTCGTGCCGTACATATGCCGGCCGTCACCGCTCAGGCGGCGGGCGTCGCGCTCGAGGGCCGTCAGCCCCTCTGCGATCCAGTGTGCGTACCAGCCGTTCACCGCACTGTCATCCTGAGCGAGCTGCATGCGCAGATAGTTGAGCACGCGCAGATTGTTCAACGGATGGACGTCACACGCCACCGCGAGGGCGAGCGCGCGCACCTCGGCGCGCTCTGCCGGCGAGCGCGGCAGGAGCGGAGGTTGCGGATGCGTCTCGTCCAGGTACTCGATGATCGCGAGGGATTGCGTGAGCGTGTGCTCGCCATCGACGAGCACCGGGATGAGCCCGTGCGGATTGAGCGTGCGGAATTCGGCCGTGTGCTGCGCGCTCACCGGCGCGCGCAGATCCACAACAACCGTTTCCCAGGCGACGCCTTTCAGGCCGAGCGCGATGCGCACCCGATAGGTGGCGGAGCTGCGGAAGTAGCCGTAGAGCGTCACGAGATCTAAGCGCGCGCCGGCGGCGCGATCGTGTTGCGCAGCACCTCGAGTCCCTCGATGCCACCTTCGATGGTCTCGCCAGGGTTCACGGCACCGATGCCCGCCGGAGTCCCGGTGAAGATCAGGTCGCCGGCGCGCAGCTCATAGAGCTTCGAGAGCGCAGCGATGATCTGCGGCACGTCCCACAGCATGCGGCTGATATCCGACTCCTGGCGCACCGTGCCGTTCACGCTGAGCCAGATGCGCCCGCGGTTCACGTGTCCGGCGCTCGCCGGACGGATGGCCGCGACCGGCGCCGAGCAGTCGAACCCCTTGGAGGTATCCCAGGGCTCGCCGCGCTCCTTGGCGGCGCTCTGCAGGTCGCGCCGCGTGAGATCGTTGCCCGCGGCATAGCCAAACACCAGACCGAGCGCTTCCTGCGGCGCGACGTCGCGGCCGCCACGCGCGAGCGCGACCACGAGCTCGATCTCGTAGTGGAAGTTGCTGGTGGCTGGGGGATAGGGTACCGCCGCCCCGTTCTCCACCACGGCATCCGCCGGCTTCATGAAAAAGACCGGCGCAGCGCGCTCGGGGTCGCGGCCGAACTCACGGATATGGTCGGCGTAGTTGAGCCCGATGCAATAGATGCGGTGCACGGGGAAACGCTCGTTGCTCCCCGCTACGGCAACGCTTGGCTGGGGCGGCGGAGGAATTACGAATGCGGACATGGTGGGTGCCTTCGGGTCTCGGGTGAGGCAGATTGCCACTGCGCAAACCGCTAGACTAGCCGCGATGAGCATTTGGCGCGTCAGCCCAACACCCGAAGAGCTCACGGCGCGCGGCAGCCGCAGCATGCCCGGCTTCCTCGGCATCCGCTTCACCGAGGTGGGGCCGGACTACCTGCGCGCGAGCATGCCGGTCAACGAGCGGACCCATCAGCCCTTCGGACTGTTGCACGGCGGTGCTTCGGTAACGCTCGCGGAGACCGTCGGCAGCGTCGCCTCGATGCTGTGCGTCGACCCCGAGCGCTACCTGTGCGTCGGTCAGGAGATCAACGCCAACCATCTGCGCGGGATGTCCTCCGGCACCGTCATCGCCACCGCACGCCCCTTTCACCTCGGCGGCCGCAGCCACGTATGGCACATCGAGATCCGAGACGAGAGCGAGCGGCTCGTCTGTGTGTCGCGGCTCACCATGGCCATCGTCGAGCGCCGGTCGCAGGATCAATAGCACTCAGGCGGAGGTGCAGCATGTCGACCCCGACCCCCACTCCCCCCATGAGCGCCGAAGCGCCGCATGTCGATGAGTCACTGGTCACGTATACACACGTCATCTACGCCCTGCATGCGCTGGCGGTGCTGATCGGCGTCACCACTTTCCACACCATCGTCGGCAGCTTCGTAGGGGGACTGCCATCGATCGTCGCGGTGATCATGAACTACGCGCGGCGCTCGGCGACCCGCGGTACCTACCTGGAATCCCATTTCCGCTGGCAGATCCGCACCTTCTGGTACGCGTTGCTGTGGGCGGTAGTCTGCGTGCTGACAGCGGTCACCATCATCGGCATTCCGCTCGCCGTGCTCGGCTTTGCCGCGCTGGCAGTGTGGATCGTCTACCGCGTGGTTCGTGGCTGGCTCGCGCTCAAGGACGGGCGGCCTATGTACGTATGAAGTGCCTGTTGTGCGCCGTTGCGGCCGGCCTCGCCGCGTGTGCCGCGCTCGTGCTCGGCGGCTGCGGTCAGAAAGGTCCGCTCTACCTACCCGATAAGAAAGGCGGGGCGGCAGTCACGACGCCGGCGGCGCCATCGCCCGCGCCGGTGCCCGCCGGACAACCGCCGCAACCATCACCCGCACCGCAGCCCCAGAGCACCCCTGAGTCACCGCCCGCGGGCACGGCGCCGCCACCGAAGAATTCCGCCACCGACGACGATCAGAAACCGAAGTGACGCGCGGCGGGCTGCGCCTCAGGTGCGCATCAGTCCACGCAGCGGTCTTGCCGAAGAGCTGTCGGGAAATATTTCCCGCTCGAGCGGAGCTGCGGGCAGCGCCAGGTGCTCTGCGAGGATGCCCTTGAGCACCGAGCGCACATCGAGCGTCGGAGCGAGGTCACGCCCCTGGTAGAGCGCGCGCGGGGATAGGCCCGGCCAATCGGCGATCACGCGACCGCCGGCGACGGCGCCGCCGAGGAGAAACGCCGCGGTGGCGGTGCCGTGATCGGTCCCGCGCGTGCCGTTGATCGCCGCCGTGCGGCCGAACTCGGTGAGCAGCAGCACGGCGGTGTCCTTCCAGACCGTTCCGAGCTCCTCCCGCAGCGTCGAGAGTCCCGCATCGAGCTCACTCAGGCGCCCGGCAAGCTGTCCCTGCGCCCCACCCTCGTTGGCGTGCGTGTCCCAGCCGCTGGTATCGAACACGGCGACTTTCGGGCCATCCTCCCGGCGCAGGAAGCCGGCCGCAGCGCGCACCACCTCCGCGTAGCGCGCCTTACCCTTCGCCGCGGGGGTCCCCTGCGGCGCCGTCATGCCCGCGCCACCACCTTCCCCGGACGCGAGCGCATCGGCGGCGAGCGCATCCGCCAGCCTGCTCGCAAGCAGCGCATCGCCCGCGTAGAGATCGGTGATGCGCGAGAGCGTGTCATCATCGGGTGCGACGAGCTTCGAGGCCGACCACGAAGTCACGGATGCAGGGCCGCGCATCACCAGCGGCACGTTCTGCCCGAGCGACACGCCCGCCTCACGCGCAGCCGGCGCGGGTGCCGCGGCGAGGGCGCGGTTGAGCCAGCCGGTCTGCAGCGCGTGCGGCCTCGGGGTGCCGTTCTCGAGCACGTCCTGTCCATCGAAGTGCGAGCGCTCGCGATACGGGCTCGCGAGGGCGTGCAGCACCGTGAGCTCGCGCGCCACGTAGCACGTGTGAAGGAAGACGAGCGAGGGGTGCAGACCAAAAAAGCCGTTGAGCGGCAGTGCGCCGCCGGCCTCGCCCGCAGGATGCAGTGCGAGCTCGCGCCGCAACTCCGCATAGTCGCGGTCCCCGAGCGGCGGCACCGATGCGAGTCCGTCGAGCGCTCCGCGCAGGATCACGAGCACGAAGCGCGAGCTGCGGGTGTCCGCGTGCGCGAACGCCACCTGCGCGCAGAGCAGCGTGCCGCCTGCGAGGAGTGCACCGCGTGTGAGGAATTCACGTCGTTCCATTGCCACCTCCTGCGGCAGCTCAGCGCCGCATGAACTCGGGCGAGGCGAGCAGCAGCGTGAGCGCCTGCGCCGCGCTCGCCGCATGCGCCACGCTCTCACGGGTCGACCGCCTGAGGTTCGCGCCGAGCAACTGCGGTGCAAGCTGCAGCGCATCGCGCCGATTACCCAGCCTGGCGCCCACCGCGTCGGCCCATTGAATGCGCTTCATCAATGCCGACGCGCCGTCCCAGTCGGCGCTGCCGTCTGGCCACCCGGCCGGTGATCCGGGCTGCCAGGTTCGCTGGCCGAGCACCTCGAACGGCGCGAGCGGCGCACGGTCGGCGTCGACCGGTACCGAAAGGCCGCGGAAGCTCGACACCACGTAGTCGGCAGGCGTCTTGTACTTGGTGAGCGGTTCCAGCCACGCTTCGCGCGCATCGATCAGCGCACCGTAGACACTCGGCAGGTGTCCGCCGCTACGCCCAAACGCATCCGCGAGCCGCGTCACGGCCTGTGGCGGGGGCTCATCGGCGATGAAGTGGCGCGCGAGTTTGGTTGCGACGAAGTGCGCGGTGGCGCGCTCCCGTGCGAGGTCGCGCAGCACCGCCACGCCCTGCCCGAAGCCCTCCTCCGCGTAGCGCCGGCCGAGCACTTGCTTGGCCCCCGGCTCGTGCAGCTCGGGACGAAACACGAACCGGCCCGGCTCTCCCCCGCCGAAGCGTCCGCCGTCGCCGCCGATCGACCAGCCGGTGATCGCCTCGGCGAACGTGGTCACGTCCTTCTGCGTGTAGCCGCCGCCGACGCCGAGGGTGTGCAGCTCGAGAATCTCGCGTGCCAGGTTTTCGTTGATGCCGATCCGCGGCTTCTCGCGCCGCGCACGGCGTTGCGCTGCGGGCGAATTCGGGCCAACCGACAGGTAGTTGTCGAGATACAGCTGCATCGCCGGATGCATCTCGACCGCGAGCAGCATGTCGGTGAAGCTGCCGAGCACGTGGGGGCGGATAGCCTCGCGCTCGAAGCTGCCGGCGAGTCCGGCGAGAAACTGCTTGTCGATGGAGATGGCGAAGTGATTGGTCCAGAACTGCGTGAGCCGCTCGATGAATGGCCGCTCGGTCGCGACCGCATGCTGCACGCGCGCAGTCACTTCGGAGGTGTAGATCGGGCGCAGGAATTGCGGCAGCCGCTGCTGCACGGCGTCTTCGGCCGCGTTGGCGGCGCTGGCTGCGGATTGCACCTTGCGCTGCGCCTGGATGTCGCGGCGCAACTCCAGCGCCTGCGCCAGGATCTGCGCCGAGCTGCGCAGCGGAGGTGCGGAAAGCGCGGGCGGCGGCGCTCGCAGCTGTGCCCGCAGCCACTCGCGCGCATCGCCACCGACGAGCGCGAGCTCACCTGGTCGGGCGCCGAGCCCGAAGCGGTTGGCAGCGATGGCAGAAGCGATGGACTCGGGCATGTGATGGAATCCGGGCTCACCTCCCTCTAGATAGCGCGTCCCGCAGCTGTGGGTTGACCGGAGCCGGCGCGGCCGCGTCCGCTATACTCGCGGCCCCCTTTCGATTTGACCTTGCATGGCGCGCAATCCCGACCTGGTTCTCGTCGACGGCTCCTCTTATGTCTACCGGGCGTTCCACGCAGCGCCCGCGGTGGCGCGCCTCGCGACATCGCGCGGCGAGCCGACCGGCGCCGTCCTGGTCGTCATCAACATGCTGAACAAACTGATCAAGGACTTCCGGCCGCAGCGAATCGCCGTGGTGTTCGATGCTCCCGGGAAAACCTTCCGCGACCAGCTGTTTGCGGAATACAAGGCGCAACGCCCCGGCATGCCCGATGAGCTGCGCGCGCAGGTGCCACCGCTGCTCGCGATCATCGAGTCACAGGGATTGCCGCTGCTGCGCGAGCCGGGAGTCGAGGCGGACGATGTGATCGGGACCCTCGCCTGCCGTGCGGCGCGCGCGGAACAACAGGTGCTCATCTCCACCGGTGACAAGGACATGGCGCAGCTGGTGAGCGATTCAATCACGCTCATCAACACCATGACCGACACGCGGCTCGACCGCGAGGCCGTCAAGCTCAAATTCGACGTCTACCCCGAGCAGATCGTCGACTACCTCGCGCTGATCGGTGACAACATCGACAACATTCCCGGCATCGACAAGGTGGGGCCGAAGACCGCGGCAAAGCTGCTCGCGCAATACGGCAGCCTCGATGGACTCATCGCGCACCTCGCCGAAGTGCCCGGAAGGGTCGGCGAGAACCTGCGCGCCGGCCTCGAGACCCTCGAGCTGTCGCGGCGTCTCGCCACCATCCGCACCGATCTCGATCTCTCGATCTCACTCGAACAACTCACCCCGCGAGCCCCCGACGCGGCCAAGCTGCGCGAGCTCTACAACCGGCTCGAGTTGCGCGGGCTGCTGCGCCAGCTGGAGGCGGGCGAGGGAACGGCGGCGCCGGATTCCGCGGCACCAGCAGCGAGCCTCGCACCGGCGGCTGTTGCGCCCGTGCCCGTGGCTGCGCCCATCGAGCGCCACTACCAGACCCTCACCAGCTGGGAGGCGTTCGAGCGCTGGCTGAACCTGCTGCGACAGGCGGAGCTCTTTGCGCTCGACATCGAGACCACGAGCCTCGATTACATGCGCGCCGAGATCGTCGGCGTCTCCTTCAGTGTCGCGGCGGGCGTGGCTGCGTACGTGCCGCTCGCACACGCCTACCCCGGCACCCCGGAGCAGCTGCCGCGCCAGCAGGTGCTCGCGAAGCTCAAACCGCTGCTCGAGGATGCAGCGCGTGGCAAGGTCGGGCACAATCTCAAGTACGTCGCGCACGTGCTCGCGCATGCCGGCATCTCGCTCCAAGGCATGCGCTTCGACACCATGCTCGAGTCCTACGTGTGGAACAGCGTCGCGACCAACCACGAGATGGACTCGGACGCCCAGCGCTATCTCGGCGTGCATACTCTCAGCTACGCGGACCTGGCCGGAAAGGGCGCAAAGCAGATCGGCTTCGACCAGGTGCCGGTGGAGCGCGCCAGCGAGTACGCCGCCGAGCACACGGATGTGACGCTGCGGCTGCACGATGCGCTCTGGTCGCAGCTCGCAGGCATTCCGGCGCTCGCGCGGCTCTACCGCGAGATCGAGCAACCGCTCGTGCCGGTGCTGCTCGCCATGGAGCAGCACGGCGTGCTCATCGATCGCGAGCAACTGCGCCAGCAGAGCCGCGAGTTCTCGCGCCAGCTGCAGGAGCTGCTGCTGCAGGCGCACCGCGAGGCGGGGCACGAGTTCAACGTCGACTCGCCGCGCCAGCTGCAGCAGATCCTGTTCGAGCGGCTGCAGCTGCCGGTACGCCGCCGCACCCCCACAGGACAGCCCTCGACCGCGGAGGACGTGCTCGAGGACCTCGCCGCGAGCTACGCCCTGCCGCGCCTCGTGCTCGAGTACCGCGCGCTCGCCAAGCTCAAATCCACCTACACCGATAAGCTCCCGGAGCTGGTCAACGAGCGCACCGGGCGTATCCACACGAGCTACGCGCAGGCGGTGGCCGCCACCGGACGGCTGTCATCGGTCGAGCCTAACCTGCAGAACATTCCGATCCGTCACCCGGAAGGTCGCCGCATACGCAAGGCGTTCATCGCGGCGCCGGGCTCGGTGCTGCTGGCCGCCGACTACTCGCAGATCGAGCTGCGCATCATGGCGCACCTCTCGGGCGATGAGAGCCTGCGGGCGGCCTTTGCCGAGGACCGCGACGTGCACCAGGCGACCGCCGCCGAGGTGTTCGGTGTCGAGCTCGACGCGGTCAGCGCCGATCAGCGCCGCACCGCGAAGGTGATCAACTTCGGCCTCATCTATGGCATGTCGCCGTTCGGTCTCGCGCGCAACCTGGGTATCGAGCGCGGCGCGGCGCAGCAGTACGTCCAGCGTTACTTCCAGCGTTATCCCGGAGTGCGGCGCTTCATGGACAACACGCGCGTGCAGGCGCGCGAGCTCGGCTATGTCGAGACGGTGTCTGGCCGCCGCCTGTATCTGCCCGACATCCGCTCCGGCAACCCGCAGCTGCGCCAGTACGCCGAGCGCGCCGCCATCAACGCGCCCATGCAGGGCACGGCGGCGGATATCATCAAGCGCGCCATGATCAGCGTGCACGAGTGGTGTCGAACCTCAGGCGCGCCGGCACGGCTCATCATGCAGGTGCATGACGAGCTGGTGCTGGAGGTACGCGCGGATGCGTTCGAATCAGTCGCCACGGCGGTGCACGACCACATGATGCAGGCAGCGACGCTCAGCGTGCCGCTGCGGGTCGATGTCGGCAGCGGTGCGAACTGGGACGAGGCGCACTAAGCTCGATCGCTGCGGCGCGTCGCCGCCAGCGTCAACGCTGCCGCCGCGCACGCCACCGCCGTCGCCGGGCGGCGACGCCCCGCCAGTGTGTTAGCGTGCTCACTCTGTCAGCGCTTTCGCTGTGTCAGCGTTCTCACCCAGACGCAATTCCAGGGAGCAAGAGGATCATTCATGCGCAAGCTCATGCTGTTGATGGCGTTGCCGCTCGCGGTGACGGTCGCCAGGGCTGACAACGGTTTTTTCTATCTCGGTGCGGGTGTCGTGCGTAACTCGCTGAGCGATATCACCGCCCTCGGCGGACTCCCCGATATCAAGAACACCTCGTGGAAGGCCTACCTCGGAGTGCGTCCCCTCGATTGGCTGGCCGCGGAAGGGGATTACATCGATCTTGGCAGTGGCAGCTCGGCCTCGGGACATGCCGACGGCAACGCCGCGGCGGTCTACGCCGTGGGCTTCCTGCCGATTCCGTTGCCGATCGTGGATGTCTTCGGCAAGGTGGGCTTGGCGCACTGGAAGCTGAACGGCAACGTCAACTCGCTGGTGTCGCCTGGAAGTCTCTCCACGAACGGCTCGGAATTCGCCTGGGGAATCGGCGCCCAGGCGCATATCAGCATCGTAGGCGCGCGTCTGGAGTACGAGAATTTCAATGTGCCCAACACCAGTGGCGCGCGCGTGGTGTCGCTTTCGGTTTTTCTGAACCTTCTCTGAGGCGCCCCACGGTATAGCCGAAGCTCCAGTCTGTGGCGCAGAAGATACAGCTTCTTGAGCAAACTTATGATTTGGAACGGTATTTTTTCTCAGGCCCGATGGAACTCCTTTGCCCTGTCACCGTCGAATCTAGCGAGTGCATTGCACTCCCCGCTTCCCTCCCTGAGCGGGTAGACCCGGTTCATGAGACCTGTGCCGGGTTAGTCTGCCCCGGCGGTTAACCCCGCCGGGGTTTTTTATTGCGCGCTCGCTTTGGATGGCGCCATCGCGAGCCAGGCAGCGATCGTGTCCTGCGCCTCACGGACCCCGGTGCCCCGGAGCGCGGAGAACAATTGCAAGGTGCCGCGGCCGCCGAGCCGCGCCGAAGCTGCGCGGAGCGCGGCCGCTGCTTCGCCACGATTGAGCTTGTCCGCCTTCGAAAGCAGCACATGCAGGCGGTGCTCGCCCTGCACCCATTCGATGAGCGCCTCGTCGCCCACCGTGAGACCGCGGCGTGAGTCCACGATCACCAACAGCCCCCTGAGAGATGCGCGTGAACGCAGCACCTCGAGCAGCGGCAACCAGGCTTCACGCTCGGGCCGCGTCGCGCTGGCGTAGCCGTAGCCCGGAAGGTCGACCAGGCGCTCCGAAGGCGCGAGCTCGAAGTAGTTCAGCAACCGCGTGCGTCCTGGTGTCTTGCTCGTGCGGGCGAGGCCGCGGCGGCGAGTGATGGCGTTGATGGCGCTCGACTTGCCCGCGTTGGAACGGCCGGCGAAGGCGACCTCCGCCCCAACATCCGCAGGAAACTGCGCTGCCGAGGCCACACTGGTGAGAAAGCGTGCCTCGCTGAAGCGGCTCATGTTTTCAAGGAGTAGCGAAGCGCGGGCACGGCCGTAGTGTACAATTCGGCGCCCTTGCGCACGGGTCGGTCACCGGAATGCACACCATGCCGCAGAGCATGACAGTCTGTTGGGTGAGGCGGATTGCCGCTGCTGCGACGCTGTCGCTGGTTGCGCTTCCCGGCTTTGGCCAGTCGCCCGCCGCTTCGCCCGACACCGGCGCGACCCCGTCCGGAACCCAAACCGCTCCCGTCTCCCAGGGCGCACCGGGGAATGCCGCTCCAGCGACCGCACCGGCGGCAGAGGGCGCTGCAGCCGCGCTCTCTGCGCCTCCCGATGACCCGTTCAAGGATGGCGCTGCAGCGCGCGGAACCGCAAAGGCCATGGTCTGCTCGGCCTGCCACGGTCCGAATGGGAACAGCACGAATCCGGATTGGCCGCGACTTGCCGGACAGAGCGCTGTCTACATCGCCGAGCAGCTGCGGCTGTTTCGCTCGGGCGTGCGCAATAATCCGGTCATGAAACCCCTCGCGAGTACGCTCAGCGATCAAGATATCGACGACCTCGCGGTGTACTACGAAGCGCAGACTCCCACCGGGCTCGAGGCCGACCCGTCCTTTTGGCAGGCGGGTGAAGCGTTGTACCTGCGCGGTGAGCGCGCGCACGATGTTCCGGCGTGCATCGCCTGTCACGGCCCGGTGGGGCGTGGCAATCTGGCCGCAGGTTACCCCGCTTTGCGGGCGCAGCAGTCCGTGTACGTCGTGAAGCAGCTCAATGACTACGCCAGCGGTGTACGCTACACCGGCGCGAACGCAGCCGCGGCCTCGCGCAATGGCGCGATGATGTTCACGATCGCGCGGCGCCTCTCACCCGAGCAGATCCGCGACGTGGCCTCCTACGTCCAGGGTATGCGCTGACTCAAGGACTTCGCATGAGGATTCGCGTTCTCGCCATCGCGGCGCTGCTGGCTCTGTCTGCCTGTGCACGTCAGGCACCCCCCGCGCCGGCACCCGCTCCATCGGCGGCTGCCGACCCGCAGGCGGCCGCACCGCCGCCCGCCGCAACGGCACCTCCTGCCGAGGCGCGCTCGGCGCAGAGTGAGACCGAGCAGGCGACCGCCTCGCAGGAATCAGGCGATGGTGAGAACGCAGGCCAGGCACGCAGCGATGCGTCGCTCGAGAGGATTGCGGGCTCTGCGCCTTCCGCTTCGCTGCCGGCGGGCAAGTGGCAGGCAGGTGTGAACTACGACCCCGTGGTTCCGGCGCAGCCGACCAGCGTCGCGCCCGGCAAGGTGGAAGTGATGGAAGTGCTCTGGCTGGCATGTCCGCACTGCTATGCGCTCGAGCCGCGCGTCCGCAGCTGGCTGAAGACCAAGCCAGCGTACGTCGAATTCGTGAGGGTCCCGGTGATCTGGCAACAGGTCCACCGCGCCCATGCGCGGCTCTACTACACCCTGGAAGCTCTGGGCCGGGACGATCTGGTGACCAAGGCCTTCGACACGATCCACCAGGACCTCGAGAACCATCAGCCGCCACTGGTGGGTAACAGTGATGAGGAAACCTACCGCCTGCAGCAGCAGTTCGCGGTACAGAACGGGATCAGCGCGGATGACTTCTCCAAGGCCTACAACTCCTTCTCCGTCAGCTCCAACCTGCAGCGCGCCGAGGAGATCACCCAGCGTTACCACGTGCAGGGCGTACCATTCTTCGTAGTCAACGGCAAATACGGAACGGACGTCCAGAAGGCAGGCAGTGAAGCGAAGCTCATCGAGCTGATCAACGACCTGGCGGCTTCCGAGCACGCGCACTGACGGAGTAAGGTTCAAATTGCAAATCTGCTGCGCCTGACTGGCGCCGCCAGGGACGGCCTTCCCCCATGACTGATATCGCGTTCACTACGCTGAATCAAAGCGAACAAAAAATCGCCGGCAGTAAGTGCGGTGAATCCGTGAAGGGAACTCTAGGGTGTTTGCTCTATGCCGATAGCGCAAAGAGCCGTGTATCTGAGAACAGCTGGGTCGCGCTCGTCCGGTCCATTGCCATGGGTGATCAGCGGCGCGCTGCATGAGCTGTACGAACGGACGCATCGCATCCTATTTACGTTGATCATGCGAGCCGGTGATTCCCGTGACCTGACAACTGGGGTGCTGCGCCCAGAGGAATCGCTCTGGCTATGGGTGTGCCTCGCGCACCGCACCGCCAAGGAGGGCGGCGGAGGGCCGTTATTGCCAGCGACACGTCAAATGTCAGAACCGGAATGGGAAGAAGTGGCGGCCGGCATTTCCTGCAAACTGCTCTCGAGCGATACCGGGCAGCAGCGCGCGAGCATGCTGGTGCGGCTCGCGCCCGGAGTCGACTATCCGCCTCACACCCATGCTACTCGAGACGCGATCCACTGACGGTTGAGAGCTCGCCACCGCCACGACCTGTCCGGCTCTTCTCGAGACTTCGAGCAGCGCATACAAGTGACTGATTTAGAATTAATTTTATGGCGCGCCCGACTGGATTCGAACCAGCGACCTGCAGCTTCGGAGGCTGCCACTCTATCCAACTGAGCTACGGGCGCGTTGGGGCGGGCGATCATAAGCGACGCCGCCGTGCGCTGGCCATGGGGTCTGCGCCGGCGAGGCCTCTCGAGCAAGAAACAACCAAAATCCGCAGTTATGCACAGGCAGCCGCGAGCCTGATCATTCAGAGTGCTTCGCGGCAGGCCACGGATGGCCATCACGAGGCCAGGGACGGCCGACCTGCCTTCCCAGGATCACGTGCAGCATTCACCCCCCGTGATGCGCGTGAATCATGGCCGGCGACTTCGGTCGCCGGCCATGTTACTGCCCGCGCTCAGGCGGACATGAAGTTTCGAAAGCTGCGCGGAGTCATCGCCGTCAGCTTACGAAAGATGTTCGAGAAATGGCTCTGATCGGCGAACCCCACGACACCGGAAACCTCGCCGACCGTGAGATCCGAGGCGGTGAGCAGCCCCTTCGCCCGCTCGATGCGCGCCCGCAGGACGTATTCATGCGGCGTGACTCCCACGGATTTGCGGAACTGCCGATGGAAGTGGAAGCGACTGACTCCTGCAACGCTCGCCAGATCATCGAGGCTGATCGGGCCGCCGATCCTCGCATCGACATACGCCATGACCCGTCGCAGCTTGTAGCGCGGTAACCCGCCGCCTGAGGAGGGGAAAGCCTCCAGCGCGCCGGGGAACTTCACGATCGTGCCGATGCGATCCTCGCCCGCCATTACCGCCTCGAGCCACTGGTGCCGCAACCAGAACGGCATCTGCGCGACGGCCGCTTCGGGGCCTGCGCAAACATCGAGCGCCAGAAGACGCGTGGCGGGCGCCGCACAGTCCACGGCACCGAGCCTCGAGAGCACCGAGCGCGCACGTCCGTCCGCCGTGACCAGCCGCCCGCGGCGATCGAAGAGCATGAGGCCCGTCGTGGTCCGGCGCGAGAGCATGGCGAGCGCATGCTCGAGCAGCTGCTTGCGCCGCAGATCCTCGCGCTCCGCCAGAGCCGCCCGCACAGCCGCTGCGCTCGCCAACACCAGCGGAAACAGATGCGGATCGAACACATCGCTCGGGCCCGCCACCGACAATGCACCGAGCACGCCTTCATCGACCGGATCGCGCACCACGCTCGCGGAGCAGGTCCAGAGGTGGTGTGTACGGCAATAGTGCTCCGGACCGTGCACGTGTACGGCATCGCCCAGATACAGCGAGGTACCGAGACCGCTGGTGCCGCGAGCGACTTCGCTCCAGTTGCTGCCAAGGGTGATTCCGCCGCCCTCTGCCGCGACGAGCGCGTGATCGTCACCCTCGGTGCGCAACACCTCACCGTCTGCGTCGGCGAGAATCAGCATCGTGCCGCAGCCGCTCAGTGCGGCCCTCGCCTGGGCCATCACCGGGTCGCTCGCCTCGAGCAGCTCGTGATTGCGTACGGAGCGTCGCACCGGGTCGCCGCCGCGCGGGGCGGTACGCGGAGCGATCGGATCCACACCGCTGCGAAGACAACGCTGCCAGGATTCCTCGATCACAGGACGCACGCCGCGCGGCGCATCGTCATCGCCGCGCTGGAAGCGCGCCAGGGCGTTTCCGACGATCGTGTCCTCGCCCGCGATGGGACGGTAATGACTGACAGGCTCCGTCATGAACTCCCTCTCGGTCTGAGGCTCACCCTGTTGGATTGCTGCGCTCGAAGGCGTGCTGCCACGAGCGACGCGCCGATGCATGCGTATGGCCCGGCATCAGTAAAATAACATAGCCATTGGAGTTGTTTTCAAGGGGCCGTTCGTACACGAGGTCTGAGTGTTCGTATACGACGCCTGATATATCAGCGCTCCGCGCCCCGAGCCTCCCGGCGGCGCGCGCGATCGGGCCGCGGATCGCGGTGCCGGTGCCCGGTGCGCCGTCATGCGGGGCAGCAGCCGGCGGCGGCGAACTACGCCCTCGCAGGTCCGAACGGCTATACTCCGCGGCCGCTTCCACGGCCGGCACGATCGGATGACATCGTGAGCAAGCAGGACACCCACTTCTTCAATGTTTTCAGCCTGGTCATCGGGCTGCTGGTGGCGGTCGCCATCGGCCTGTTCGCGCTTGCACGCATCGTCGCCAGCCATACCCAGGACCGTCAGGTGCTGACCGAGGCCGACTACGCGAAGAACGTGGCCGCGCGCATCGTCCCGCCGAGCCAGGAGGCGGTCGCCGGTCATGACAACTCCGCGCTGGCCATCAAGGCCCCGGCGACGGCCGCCGCGGGCAGCGCGGCAGCGATTCCCAAGAATGGCACCGAGCTCTTCGAGCAGACCTGCAGCGCCTGCCATGGGCAAGGCATCGGCGGCGCACCCCGTGTGGGGGACAAGGCCGCCTGGGGCCCGAGAATTGCCAAGGGTAAGGCCGTACTGTACGAGCACGCGATCCAGGGCTTCACGGGCAGTGCCGGAGTGATGCCTGCCAAGGGCGGCCGCACCGATGTGCCCGACGATCTCGTCACGCAAGCCGTCGATCACATGCTGCAGATGGAGCAGTAGTGAGGCGCGGATCCACGCGGCGCAGCGTCAGGGCTTCGCCGATGTGTGCCGCCGTGATGCACGAGGCGTCGCCGAGATCGGCGGCGGTGCGCGCCACTTTCAGCACCCGCTGACGCGCGCGCCCAGAGAGACCGAAGCGTCCCATCGCGTCCGCAAGCAGCCGGTCGCCGGTCTCATCCGTCCGACACCAGTGCTGCACCTCGGCATCTGCAAGCCGCGCGTTACATGTCCCCTGGCGCGCAAGCTGCCGGCGCCGCGCCTGCGCGACCCGCTCCGCGGCCGCAGCCGTCGTTTCGTGGGGCTCGCTTGCGAGCGCCGTGAAGTCGCGGGGTGAGAGCCGGGGCACCTCCACGTGCATGTCGAGCCGATCGAGGAGCGGAGCCGAGATCCGCCCCCGGTAGGCCCGGATCTCGCCCGGTGTGCAGTCACAGTCGGCCGCAGCATCTCCGAGACGTCCGCAGGGACAGGGATTCATGGCGGCCACCAGCTGGAACCGGGCGGGGTAGCGGCTCTGCACCGCTGCGCGCGAGACGGAGACGACGCCGCTCTCGAGCGGCTCGCGCAGCGCCTCCAGCACCGCGCGCGCGAACTCGGGCAGCTCATCGAGAAACAACACACCGTGATGGGCGAGGCTCACTTCGCCCGGCAGGGCGCGCGCGCCGCCGCCGACCAGCGCAGCGGACGAGCTCGTGTGGTGCGGAGTTCGGAACGGCCTTCGCCCGTACTGCCCGGGTATGAAACCTCCGGCACTCGCCGCGGCGATGGCGGCGACCTCGAGCGATTCGCTCTCGGTGAGTGGGGGCAGCAGGCCGGGAAGTCGCTGCGCCAGCATGGTCTTCCCCGAACCCGGCGGACCGATCAGCAGCAGGCTGTGCGCGCCGGCTGCGGCGATGAGGAGGGCGCGCTTGGCGAGCCACTGACCGCGCACATCTCCAAGGTCGAGTCCCGCTACCTCACTCGCGCAGCGCTCAGCTTCGCTCGTTCGCGTGACGCGCGCTGGCAAGGACGCCGCGCCGCTCACGTGCGCGCACACCTCGAGGAGATGACCGGCAGCACGCACCTGAGCCGGCGCCGCCGCGCCCGCTTCGGCGGCGTTGCCGAGAGGCACGATGAGCTCGTGAGATTGGTGCCGCGCATGCAGGGCAGCAAGCAGCAATCCGCGCACCGGCTTGAGCTCCCCGGTCAGCCCGAGCTCGCCATAGAACTCACGGGGCCTCTCGGTCGCAACCGGGCGCAGTTGTCCGGATGCAATCAGTATCCCAAGCGCGATCGGCAGATCGAAGCGTCCGCCCTGCTTCGGCAACTCTGCGGGAGCGAGGCTGATGGTGATGCGTCCGGCGGGAAAGCTGAAGCCGGAGTTCACGAGCGCGGCCCGTACACGCTCCTTGCTCTCCTTGATCACCGTCGCCGGAAGTCCCACGAGGCAAAACGCCGGAAGCCCACTGGCGAGGCTTACCTCGACCTGTACCAGTGGAGCGTGCAGGCCGAGCTGCGCCCGGCACGCCACCCTGGCTACGGACACGGCGGCCGTTGCTCCCGGCGTCCGCCGGTCTCAGCCACTGGGTGCGGCTCCGCTCCCGGCTGCTTTGGACACCGCGCCGGGAACCGAGGTGCCCTCGAGTGCAGCCAGCCGCGCCTCGAGCGCCTCGAGCTGCGCACGCGTGCGCTCGAGGACGCGTGCCTGAGCATCGAATTCGTCGCGACTCACCAGATCGAGCTTGCTCAGCCGCTCGCGCAGCACGGCGCGGAAGTTGCTCTCGAGGTCCAGCCGCATGCTCCGCAGTGCGGGTGGCACGCGCTCGAGCAGTCGACGGGCGAGTTCATCAATACGAAATGCATCCATAGCTGCAAAGCCCCAGTGTGCTGCCCCTGCCCCGATTCGGGGCAGGGTGGATCGCGCAGGCTCCAATATGGTGCAGCTCCAATCAGCGTCCGGCGTAAGTCCCGGAAACCGCGCGGCTTACGCCATGGCATGGAATCTGCACCCTTTCCGCGCGCTTCACCAGCTTACGCGACGAGCGCAGTGCGTGCAGGCGGCATTCGTTGCGCAAACCACAGGAAACAGACCATGCCCACCGTTGCCCGTACGCGTTGGCCCACTCGGCTGACCGCTGCGCTGGCAGTCCTCGCGCCGGGCCTCAGTTTCGCAGCCGACGCGCCGCTGCCGAACAAGGGCGACACCGCCTGGATGCTCACCGCGACCGCGCTCGTGCTGCTGATGTCGGTGCCGGCCCTCGCGCTGTTCTACGGTGGGCTCGTGCGCACGAAGAACATGCTGTCGGTGCTCATGCAGGTGTTCGTCGGTTTCTCCCTCATTACCGTGTTGTGGTGTGTGTACGGTTATTCGCTCGCCTTTACCGAGCACAACGCCATCATCGGGGGATTCAGCCGCTTGTTCCTGAAGGGCACCTTCGATGCGAAGAGCGGCACCTTCGCGCTCACCTCCACCTTCAGCAAGCACACCCCGATCTACGAGCTGGTGTACGTGGCCTTCCAGGCCACCTTCGCCGCGATCACCTGCTGCCTGATCCTCGGCTCGCTCGTGGAGCGCATGCGGTTTTCGGCGGTGCTGCTCTTCCTGGTCATCTGGTTCACCTTCAGCTACTGCCCGATCGCGCACATGGTCTGGTACTGGGCGGGTCCGGATGCCTACAGCGCGGCGGACAAAGTGGACGCCGCGAACGCTTCCGCCGGCCTCATCTGGCAGTGGGGTGCGCTCGATTTCGCCGGCGGCACGGTGGTGCACATCAACGCGGGCGTGGCCGGCCTCGTCGGTGCATTCGTGCTCGGTAAGCGCGTCGGCCTCGGCCGCGAGCCGATGGCGCCCCACAGTCTCACGATGACCATGGTCGGCGCTTCGCTCCTGTGGTTCGGCTGGTTCGGCTTCAACGCGGGTTCCGCTCTCGAAGCAAACGGCTCGGCCGCACTCGCCTTCATGAACACCTACCTCGCCACGGCCTGCGCGGTGCTGTCGTGGATGTTTGCGGAGTGGATACTGAAGGGTAAGCCCTCGATGCTCGGCGCCGCTTCCGGCGCCGTGGCGGGCCTCGTCGCCATCACGCCCGCCGCTGGAAACGTCGGCATCCCAGGGGCGTTCGTGATCGGAGTCGGCGCCGGCGTGGTGTGTCTGTGGGGCGTGACCGGGCTGAAGCGCCTCATCCGCGCGGACGATTCGCTCGATGTGTTCGGTGTGCACGCGCTCGGGGGCACCTTCGGCGCGCTCATGACCGGGATCTTCAATTCACCCGCGCTCGGCGGTCCGGGCTCGACCGTCGACTGGGTGCGCGGGACGAGCGGATACCCCGGGGTGTGGAGGCAGTTTCTCGCTCAGTTCCAGGCGGTGTGCCTCGTGGTGGCCTGGACGGCGCTCATCGCCTTCGTCGCCTTCCTGGTCGTGAAGCTCATGGTGGGCCTACGGGTGCCTGAAGATGAGGAGCGCGAAGGACTCGACATCAGCTCCCACGGCGAGCGGGCCTACGATCTATGAGCTATGGTGTGAGCCCCTGCCGCGAACGGCCTCATACGAGTGTGACGGAGTTCAAGGGTCGCCGTGGCTGGGAGCGGCCATACTGCCACGCCGGAGGCACCCTATGCTGCTGCGACGCCTGTCCATTAGCGCCCTGATCATCGCCGGTGCGTTCACCCTCGCCCGGGCGGATGTCTACCGTTGGGTCGATGAGCATGGTCAGCCCCACTACAGCGATCAATGGATGCCGGGGTCGGAAGTCATCAAGACGAGCAAGGCGCATCCTCCCGGTGCGGATAGCGGGGCGCACACCACGGACCAGCGCAACCTTAACGCCTCCAACAAACGGATCGCGTCGCAGCTCGAAGAGCAGGACAATACGCGCGCCGTGCAGCAGGACGTCTCCAGCCGCCGTGCGGCGCTCTGCAAGCAGTCGAAGGACACCTACATGAGGGCCGTCACCTCGCGGCGCGTCTACAAGGAAGGCGCCGGCGGTGAGCGTAGCTATCTTTCCGACTCCGACGCCGATGCCTACCGCGAGCAGCTGCGCAAGCAGGTGCAGGACTACTGTGGCAGCGTGCCGCAGTTCGATCCGAATGCGCCGGTTCCGCCGCCGCAACCGGTCGAGCCCAAGCCGATCCCTGAGCCGAAAGTCAATCCGCAGGCTGCGACCTCGCGGTAACCCGCGCGGGGGTGCATCGCCTGACTGCCTTCCCCGGCGGCGACAGGCTGGCTGCGAAAGTCCTATATTGATGCCCGCGGCCGTTCGGCCGTGCAATGGATCGATATGATGCGCACAGGTTTCGTCGGGCTCGGCGCCATGGGCATGCACATGGCGCGCAATCTCCAGCGGGCGGGCCTGCTCACCGCCGTGTGGAATCGCAGCGGCGGCAAGGCGCAGACGCTCGCCGCGGAACTCAAGGTCGAGGCTCCAGCGACGCTGGCAGAGCTCGGCGCGAAGTGTGATGCGGTCGTCTCGTGCGTCTCCGCCGATGCGGATGTGCTCGAGGTGACGCGCGCCCTCGCACCGGCACTGGGCAAAAATGCCCTGATGCTCGACTGCTCCACGGTGAGCGCCGCTACCGCGCGGCAGGCAGAGGAGCTGATCGCTCCGCGCGGCGCAGATTTTCTCGACTGCCCGGTGAGCGGCGGAGTCGAAGGCGCGCGCGATGGCACGCTCGCCATCATGGTCGGCGGCAAGCCCGAGGCGTTCGAGCGCGCGCGGCCGATACTACAGGCGTTCGGCCGCACCATCGCCCACTTCGGGCCCGTAGGCGCGGGTCAGGCCGCCAAGGCAACCAACCAGATCATGTGCGCGGGCATCATCGAGGCGATCGCCGAAGCCATGGCTTTCGCCCGCGCCGAGGGCCTGCCGCTCGATAAACTGATCGACACCCTCGGCAAGGGCGCCGGCTCGAGCTGGTATTTCGTGCACCGTGCGCCGAACATGGCGCGCGGCAGTTACCCGGCGGGCTTTCGTGTGCGGCTGCACGCCAAGGACCTCCGTATCTGTCACGACATGGCGGCTCGCTTCGGTGTCGAGCTCCAGGTGGTGGAGCGCATGCGGCGGGAATATGCGGAGCTCGAGGCGCGCGGCTTCGGCGATGAGGACATCTCGGCGACCTTCCGTCTGAAGGAGGAGCTCTTCGAGCGCACCAACATCATGCGCGCACCCAGCCCCGGCAATGCATGAAGACTGACGGCGGACGGAGCAACGGCTTCTACCTGCCGGATTTCTGCACCTCGCGCGCCACGCTCGCCACGGTGCTGATCGTCGAGCTCACGGCGCTCGTGCTGACGCTCGCGCGCGAGAGCGCGACGATCGATTTCTGGACGGATCTCGCCCGCACCTCCATGTTCCTGCTGTGGATCGGTCTTGCGGGGTCGGCACTGCTGTGCGCGATGCGTCCGCGGCTCGCACGCATGAGCGTGGCGGCCGGCTCCGCCGCAGCGCTCGCACTCATCGGCGCGGTGATCGCCGCGGTGTCGATGTGTGCCTGGCTCTTCGGGCGCACGCCGCTCGTGATCGAGTCCGGCGGCGCAGGACTCTTTCCCGCCGCCCCGGGGATTTTCGTGCTCCGTAACGTGGGCATTGGACTGATCGTCACCGGGCTCGCGCTGCGCTACTTCTACGTCGCGTACGAATGGCGCATGAGCGTCGAGCTGCGCGCCGCGGCACGCGTACACGCGCTGCAGGCGCGTATCCGGCCGCACTTCCTGTTCAACAGCATGAACACCATTGCAGCGCTGACGCGCAGCAATCCGCCGCGCGCGGAAGCCGCGGTGCAGGACCTGGCGGACCTGTTTCGCGCCACGCTCGCCGACAAGGGCGATACCATCACGCTCGCCGAGGAGCTGGAGGTGGCGCGCACCTATCAGCGCATGGAGCAGCTGCGACTCGGTGCGCGTCTGCAGGTGGAGTGGAAGACCGAGTCGCTGCCGGCCAACGCGCTCGTGCCGGGACTCATGATCCAGCCGTTGCTCGAGAACGCGATCTACCACGGCATCGAGCCGCGCCCCGAAGGGGGCACCGTCACCATCAGCGGGGAAGTCTCGGGCGACCTCGTCACTATCGTGGTGCGCAACCCGCTCGATCCCGCGCCCGGGCAGCGCGAGGGCAACCGACTGGCCCTCGCCAACATCCGCGAGCGGCTCGGCCTCCTGTACGGAGAACGCGCGCTCATGAAATCGGGGCGCTTCGACGCCGAATACATCGTGACGGTGCGCTTCCCGCTCATCGAGAAGCCGGCACGACTGCCCGCCGCCGCCACGGCCTGAGCTCGTGCCGGAGGTTGCCCTCAGGCTGAAGGTGCTGATCGTCGATGACGAGCCGCCGGCGCGTGAGCGGCTGCGCGCCCTGCTCGCCGAAATCGGCGACGTCGAAGTGGTCGGCGAGGCCGCGACCGGCGCCGAGGCGCTAAAGGAAACCCACGACCTCGCGCCCGATGTGGTGCTGCTCGATGTGCGCATGCCCGGCATGGACGGACTCGAGGCGGCGCGGCATCTGAACGTGCTCGATGAGCCACCGGCGGTGATCTTCACCACCGCCTACGATCAGTACGCGGTCGAGGCCTTCGCGGCGCACGCGGTCGGCTACCTGCTGAAACCGGTGCGCAAGGAGCAGCTCGCCGCCGCGCTCGCCCGCGCCGGGCGTCTCACGCGCGCACAGCTGCAGACACTCGCCGCAGCCGGGGCGCGCCGCAGTCACATCGCCGCGCGCCGCCGCGACGGGCTGCGTCTGATCCCGGTGGAGGAGGTGCAGTACTTTCTCGCCGATCAGAAGTACACCACCGTACGCCACCTCGGCGGCGAGGATCTGATCGAGGACTCACTGCGGCTGCTGGAGGGGGAGTTCGCCGCGTCGTTCGTGCGCATCCACCGCAATGCACTGGTCGGTGTGAAGTATCTCGAGCGCATCGAGCGTACCGCGGAGGGCCAGTACTTCGTGCGCCTGCGCGGCTGCGACGCGCCGCTGCAGGTGAGCCGGCGGATGGCGGGCGAGCTCAAGGAGCGGTTCAGGATCTGAGCGCCGGGAATCCGGCGCGCAGACAAGAAGAAGGCCGGCTCCCCTTGGGGGAAGCCGGCCGACACATCTCGCCAGCGGCGCTGACCGCGGCTTAAGTCCTCAGAAGCTGTAGCTGCCGTAGAGGCCGTAGGTGCGCGGCTGGTTGGTCAGATAGCCGAGCCGTGCGGTGCGGCCACGCTCATAGTCGAGCGCGAGGCGCGCCGTCTCGTCCCAGAGATTGTTGACGTAGAAGGCGGCCTGCCAGTGATCGCTCTTCAGTCCCAGCCGCAGGTTACCGATGGTGTAGCTCGGCAGCTCGGGATTGAACGTGAAGGAATTCGTGGACAGTGGACCGCCGAAGGCGTCGAGGCGCGCGGCATATGGGTTGGCCGCGTTCGGACACCCGGTGCAGATATTGCCGAAGCCCGGCTGCTCGTTCTCGAACTGCGAGAACGACGAGCCGACGTACTGCACGGTGAAATTGGCGAAGAAGTCCCGCTGGGTGCTCAGCGGCAGCGTGTAGCCGAGGTAAGCGGCGGCCTGAGTCTTCGGGGCGGTCGGCAGGCGATTGCCGTCCGCCAAACCGCCGACCACGACCTCCGTCGACGGGGTGCCCGGGGGCGAGCCAGCCGGCGGCGGTATCGTCGAAGTCACGGACGAGGTCAGCTTGGCGTCGATGTAGGACGCAGACAGCCCAAAGTCCCAGTTGATGCTGGGTTTGGCAAAGAGCTCCATCTCGACCCCTGCGCTGCGCGCGGTTGGGACATTGAACACCACGCGCGAGGAGCAGGTGCCGGCGGTCGTGGTGGCTTGGAGATTCTTGATGTCCGAGTAGAAGACATCGAT
>DATMPW010000037.1:0-3124 GCA_035566915.1 Steroidobacteraceae bacterium | reverse complement strand
AGCGCGCCCATGGTCGTGGACGGCCGCACGCTGGTGACGACCGTGAGTATCGGCGTGTCGCTGTATCCGCACGACGGCGCCGACATGGGTGAGCTGCTGCGGCACTCCGACACGGCGATGTACCAGGCGAAAGACCGCGGCCGCAACAACTTCCAGCTCTTCAGTCCCGGCATGGACCGCAGGCTCAAAGAGCGCATCGCCATCGAGTCGAGCCTGCGCACCGCGCTGCAGAGCGGGCAGCTCGACGTGCACTATCAGCCGATCGTCGACATCGAATCGCACCGTGTCGTGGCGCTGGAGGCGCTGCTGCGCTGGAAGCACCCGAGCCATGGATACGTGCGGCCCGAGCGCTTCGTGAGCATCGCGGAAGAGGCCGGCCTGATCGTGCCGATCGGGGACTTCGTGCTGCAACGGGCGATCGAGGACGCAGTGCGCTGGCGGCAGACGGGAGGCAAGCTGGTGCCCATCGCCTTCAATGTCTCGGCCGTGCAGCTGCACCGCTCCAATCTCGCCGAAAACATCTCCAGGCTTTGCAGGCAGTACGGCCTGGAACCGTCCCTGCTGCAGGTCGAGCTGACGGAGAGCGCGGTGTTCGAACGGCGCGAATCACGCAACCGCGAGGCGAGCCAGGACGTCGTGGCGAGCCTGCGCGAGCTCGGCGTGCGCATCGCCATCGATGATTTCGGCATCGGCTACTCGAGCCTCTCGTACCTGAAGCGCTGGCGCGTGGATACGCTCAAGATCGACCGCAGTTTCGTGCGTGACCTGGTGACGGACATGAGCGATCTCGCCATCGTCAGCGCCATCATCGCCATGGCCCGGCATCTGAACATCGAGGTGGTTGCGGAAGGTATCGAGGGTTGGCAACAGCTCGAGAAGCTGCGCCAGCTCGGGTGCGGTTATGCGCAAGGGTATCTCTTTGCCCGGCCGGCGCCGGCGAAGGACTGCGCGGGCTACCTGTCCGGGGAGCCGCTCGATCTTACCGCGAGCCGGCCGGCACTCGACCGGCTGGAAGCCACCAGCAGCGGCGACCAGTTCCGCATACTGCGCGCCTGAAGTCCAAGGCGCGCGTCGGCGCCGCCCCTTCCCCTCAAGCGCCCCTGCGATCCGCGTCTCTGCGGGACGTGCGAGAATGGGCCATGTCGCGCAGCGCCGAGAGCTCCCCCGGGTCTCACCGGAAATCGCACCAGCAATGCGCGGATGCCGTACTCATGATTCGGCCGCACGCGTTCGGCTACAACCCGGAGACCGCCGCCACCAACACCTTCCAGCGTCCGCAGGACCCGCGCACCGCCGCGGCTGCGGCTGCCGAGGCGCGCGCGGAGTTCGAACGCCTCGCCCAGGCACTCAGCAGCGAAGGCATCGGCGTCTGCGCGCTGGACGACACGGCGCAACCGGCAAAGCCCGATGCGGTGTTCCCCAACAACTGGCTGAGCTTTCATGATGACGGCACGCTGGTGCTGTATCCCATGCAGAGCGCGAGCCGCAGGCTCGAGCGCCGGCCGGAAGTCATCGATGCGGTCGTGAAGCGACTCAACTTCAAGGTGTCGCACCTCATCGATCTCACGCACCACGAGAGGCAGGGAAGATTTCTCGAGGGCACCGGGAGCCTGGTGCTCGATCATGCACAGCGGGTCGCCTACGCCTGCATCTCACCGCGCACCGATGCGCAGCTGGTCGCGGAATGGGCGCGGGAGCTGAAGCACGAGGCGGTGATCTTTCAGGCCACCGATCGTGCCGGCGCGCCGCTCTATCACACCAACGTCCTGATGTGCATCGGCGCGCGTGCGGTGGTCATCGGCAGCGGGGCGATTGCCCCTGGCGACCGGGATCGGGTCCTCACTCGCCTGCGCGCCAGCGACCGCGAGATCATCGAGATCGGCCATGACGAGATCGAAGCCTTCGCCGGCAACATACTCGAGCTCGGCACCTGGGACGAGGCGCTGGGAGACTCGCGGGTGCTGGTGATGTCGGAAACCGCGCGCCGCGCGCTCAACCCCGAGCTGTTTGCACAACTCTCCGGCTGCACCGACATCGTGCTCGCGGTCCCCGTCCCCACCATCGAAAAGCTCGGCGGCGGCAGCGTGCGCTGCATGCTGGCGGAAGTGTTCCGGCCGACGTGATCGAGCTGCTGGTCAAGGGGGGTCTCTCCTATCTCCTGGGCTCGATCGTGGGGAGCCTCGTCATCGGGGGTTTTCGCGGGGTCGACATTCGGGCGCTCGGCAGCGGCAATGCAGGCGCCACCAACGCACTGCGGACCCAGGGCAAGAGGATCGCGTTCGGGGTGCTGGTGATCGATCTGGCGAAGGGCTGGATCGCGACGCACCTGATCGCACCCGCGCTCCTGCCCGGAATCGCGCCGGCGGCGCCCGCCTTACACCCCTGGTGCGTCACGGTCTGCGGGCTCGCCGTGATACTGGGACATGTCTACCCGCTGTGGTTCGGATTCCGGGGAGGCAAGGGAGTGGCGACGCTGGTGGGCGCCGTGCTCGGCATCCACCCCTGGCTGCTCCTGCCCATGGTGCTCACCTGGCTCGCGGCGGTCATGCTCTTTGGCTTCGTGGGGCTCGCCTCGATGCTGAGTGCGTTCGCGCTCGCGGTCTCGATCGCACTCAGCGCCGGCAGCCCGCGGGCACCGCTCCTCAGCTTCGGAGTACTCGTCGCTTTGCTGATCGTGTTTACGCACCGCTCCAACATTGCGCGCATGAGGGCCGGCACCGAATCGCGCGCCCGCCGCCTGTGGCTGTTCGGATCGCACGGCCGGCAGGCCTGACATGGCGCGTAGCGGCAGATCTGCACACCCGGAGGCGAACGATGCGACGCCGCTCACGGCGCGCGTGTTCGCACAGCTGTGCGACGGACGCTTCCACTCCGGTGAGCAGCTCGCGCAGGCGCTCGGCGTCAGCCGCAGCGCGATCTGGAAAGCGGCCGGGACGCTGAGAGAGCTGGGCGCGACCCTGCACGCGGTGCGCAATCGGGGCTATCGCCTCGCCAGCGCCAGCGATCCCCTCGATGCGGCCAAGATCCGCGAGCGCCTGGCGCCCGAGGTGCGCGACCACGTGCGCAGTGTCGAGGCCACCTGGTCGACCGCCTCCACCAACAGCGTGCTGCTGGGGCGCGCCAA
>DATMPW010000036.1:0-25370 GCA_035566915.1 Steroidobacteraceae bacterium | reverse complement strand
TGCCGGCGGTGGAAACGCCACTTCCACCGATGCCGGCGGTGGAAACGCCACTTCCACCGATGCCGGCGGTGGAAACGCCACTTCCACCGATGCCGGCGGTGGAAACGCCACTTCCGCCGATGCCGGCGGTGGAAACGCCACTTCCACCAATTCCGGCTGTCGCGGGTCTGTCTTCGGGGCCAGCCCAAGCAACACCACAGCCCATCAGGCACAGGGCACTTGCAAGTGCCCACACCGGCTGCACGCCACCCACACGATTTTGCGAGTTCACTTTTTTGGTCCCCTATAATTTAGAACGTCGATGACGCCCTCATCGGCGTCACCCGGAATTTCCTTTGACTCTTGTTTTGTTGGGTTTTCCAATTGCCCCATGAAGTAGGGTCCGACAACCTGCGCGCCGGTCCCTGTGAGGTCTTCTCGTAAAACGGCCCCATCTCTTCCCTGCAGTCCTTCGAGGCTCGCGTTTTCTACGTACTGGAAAACAACGACGCCTACGCGTTTTCCGTTCTCCGCGGTTGGCTTCTGCTGTTGCAGCCAACTGTCGAGAGACTCGAGCAAGGCTTGGCCTTCCTTGCGCGCCCTGAGGCGAAATTCGTCCTCGGCTTCCTCGCTGACTGCAAAGTCCGCGCTTACATGGCGATCGACACGTCGAGACTCTGGGTCCTGAGTTTGGAAATTGCAGTCAAGTGTCTCGGTGAAGTTCCTAACCATCCGTCCGAGTCGCTCGGTTGCTGTTCGAGACAGTGGCTCCGGTAGGTAGGCGCGCGAGAGAGGACGGACGCGCTTGCTGTCTTCGGACAGTTGAACTGCGCCTAGGTCAACGAGCTCCTTCAGAAGCTCGGAGGCATTCAGCGTTGGAGCACACTCTCTCGCCAAACTGGCAAACGTGTATTCATCGCGTGCCGCAGTAATTTTCAGTTCTCGAGGCGTTCCTCCGAACTGCAAGCTGTAACGGTCATCTAGGTGCCACGTGGTTAGCAGCCTAGTAACTTGATCAAGCGCACTCGGTTCAACTGGCGGACCGGACTCCAACTGACCGCGAAGGCGCTCGACCTCTCGTTCAGGGAAGCCGGTAAAGATCTTCAAGCGTGCAGCTGTGATCGGCTGCTTACGCTCCTTCAGTACGTTTATCGTCGCCGCAACGTAAGCCCGCTTGACGATTTCAACTGCGCTGTTTCCCCCGATGCCTTGTCGAACAAGCATTCGGGCGAGCGGCTCCAGGAGAACTTCGACCGCACGCGGCAGCGGCGACTTGTCGAGTTCGACATTCAGGGCGCTATTCTGATTATTGAGACCCATGTCACATAATCATCGCCTGAGCCGTAGCTTATGACAAGTGACTGTTGCAAAAAGGAATCATTACATCCCCGTGACCTACCATCCGTGCTGCATTGCAGCATTACGGCTCACGAGATCGACTGCACGCTTTTGTGCCGCTTTGGGCCGACTCAAGCGAGAGAATCATTTGTCAAACAACGTGTTAGGGCCGTCGCTGTGCTCACGTACCAGCGCCGCGTGACTTACGAGGTTTCTGGTTGGTAACAGCTGATGACTCTTCCTAACGTGCGGCCGCCAAATGGTGCCCCGTCAGTTGCTGCGATAAGTCGCCCGGCGCCACCCACCGTTTGTCTGGCGTTGGATGATTTTTTCCAAAGGTCAGACGGCAGGTTGAATGACAGCGGCCGATCTGAATCCATTAATCTGGTTGCATTAAGGCCTAGACACTAAGCGTACCGAGATTGGCAGCCGCCGCAGCACAGCGTAGATTGGAGAGTGGTACTTGCAACAAATCCGCCAACTTTGTACTTCCCGGTGCGTTTGCGCTCGTGTTTGGGGCACACAAGCTGACGCACCTGGGTAGTGGATTGATGGGCGATTCATCGAAAGCGACCGCGTTGCAGGTGGCACAGGCCGCCTTCGAAGGACTCGCGCCCCTCTTAATTCAGCACGGAATCACAAGTCCAGAAGTTGAAACCCTACTGCGTGCTGTTTTCGTCCACGCAGCTGCAAAAACCCAGGAAAAACCCCAGCGTCCAAACGTTTCACGTGTGTCCGTGAAGACCGGCGTGGATCGCCACACCGTGGCGGCTCTCTTGAGGGAGCGCCCAAATATATATAAGGGTTCACCGCCGCGCCGCGATGCGATCAGCCGGGTGATAGACGGCTGGTTGTCAGATCCCGAGTACAGCGAGAAAGGTGGCCCCCGTGATTTGGACATAGGCGATCCCGGTTCCAAAGGCCGGACTATTTGGACTCTGGTGCAGCGCTACGCGCCGGGTGTGTGGCCACGCCTGATCGTTGATGAGCTGATCAGAGTGGATTACGTCGATACCCTGCCCAACGGACAATTGCGATGGAAGCGAGCACCCGGTCATAAGTTAGCCTCGAGGCGCTCAAATCGAGAAAGCTCCATCCAGCTAATGCGCGACGCGGTGCAAGCACTTTTCAGAGACGCAGCTCGAACGGACCGAAGACCCGCTTGGCGCACTGCGCAGAGCCTAGAGATAGATGAGGACGACCTTCCGATTGTGCGGAAAATGCTGCATGAGCGGTTGAACACGATGTTCGCCTGGATTACCGACGAACTAGGTAGCGCACGCTGGCAGCACGACGGCCCCAGGGTGAGGTCCAGAGTGCGCATCGGTCTGAGCGGATTCACATTCGAAGAAACCCTCCCGAGGGGGGACTCGGCTAATGAAGACGTCAAGAAACCGCGGCGCCGCGCAAAGACCTGAGCTGACTTCTCAGCTGAGCCAGACAACGACGCTCCTTTCACGCGCCGCGCTCGATGTTCTTTTGAGCGAAACGATCAGCTTTCTTCTCGCCGCGGGCCTGCCCAGACAACGTGTAGCTTCCAAGCTGCGAAAAGAAGCCCGTCGTCTCGGGGCAGGTGGTCGACTACTCCGCGCAAGAGCCACGAAAGCTGTACAGCGTGGCCACACGAATCTCGGCGAAATCGCAGGCGTCGTACATGACTGGCACCGCCAAGCTACGTACACAAACCGAAGAACTGGCGAACCTCGCGCCCTGCGCGCGCCCGAGCTACGCGCCTTAATTGCAAAGCGGCTTCCTCGTGAGAGGATAGGTGGTGCTCTGCATTGGATGTACTGCAACGGGATCGTCCGCAGACGCAAAGACGGACGATTCGTGCTCCCGATGGGTCGTCAAATCGTTCTCAGAGGTCGCCGGCTTGCAATGGAACGAGCCGCAACCTTGGTTCCACAATATCTTAGAATCTCTTTGCGTAACGCAGATACTGTCAACCCACACGCTCGTGACATCGATCGCGATGCGCGTGTCTTCTTCCTTCCTGAGAAGTGGGTCGGACTTTGGCGTGTGATTGCACGGGAGCGCACAGAGGCCTTTCTGGAGGGAGTCGACAACTGGCTAGAAGACCATACCCACCCCGAGGATTCCGGTCCTGTGCGTGAGGTGTCTTTACATTGCTATGGGTTCACTGGGGAGCCGCGCTCAATGAGGGCAAACAATTCGGCCAACGAGCGCCGCGTCGAGAGGAATGCCTAATGACTCGTATCGACCCCGCGGTGCAACAGCTATTGCACACGACCACGAAACGCGAAATCAAAGTCCCAATTTTGACCCCTCGACTAGAGTTGCGACCCTTTCGGGAGTCAGACGTCGATGGAATAGCTCAGTTACTTGCTGATCAAGAGGCAACTAGGTTTATCGGTAATGTGAAGTCTCGTCAGGCTGCCGAGGAATCAGTACGAGTCATGCGCGATGCGTTCGCCACGAGAGGATGGGGGACTCTTGCAGTCGTGCAGCGCGGAAAAGAGGGTTGCGTGGGCTATTGTGGAGTACGACCGCTTCCTCATACCGCGGAGATAGAAGTTGCATTTGCTTTGCAGCAACGCTACTGGAACCAAGGCTACGCGACTGAAGCTGCAGCAGCGTCAATTGATGCCGCCTTTAATGCCCTACGACTTAGATCGATCGTTGCAACGGTCTACCCAGATAACAAGCCGAGTCTCCGAGTTCTAGAGAAACTAGGCATGAGGTTGGAGTCGGAAGTGTTTGGTTATTGGCCGATGACCATCGCGCTGTTATTTAGATTGGACTCTGCAAAGTGGTTTGAACGGCGCAACGGACAGGCCGCTCTCGCTTAAGTTCTTTCACTCGGCTCATAAAGCCGTCGGTGCTCGAGAATCGCGTACCGGTCCGTCATGCCAGCGATGTAGTCGGCGACCGTTCGGGCGCGGCCGGCGGCACCATGCGCACCCTCGGCCTGCAGGGCGAGGTCGCGGTGCTCGGTCGGCATGAGGCTCACGTCCTTGAAGAAGCCTTCGAACAGCTCCTGGACCACCCTCCGCGCCTTGGATGTCATCCGCAAGACCTTGTAGTGGCGATAGACGTGCTCGCGCAGGAAGGTCTTCAGCTCCAGATGCTCCTCGTAGCAGGCGTCGCTCAGCATCGCCAGCGGCTTGGAGTGCACGCGTACCTCATCGATCGAGCGCGGCTGCACCTGCGCCAGCTGAGCCTCCGTGGTCCGGATGAAGTCGACCACCAGGTGGTTGATCATGCGGCGGATGATCTCGTGCACCAGGCGGCGCTCGTTGAGCTCCGGGTAATGCGCGACCACCGCCTCGTACTGGCGTCGGAACATGCGGACCTCGCCCAGAGCCGCGAGGTCGAGCAGCTGTGCACGGATTCCGTCGTCCACATCGTGGTTGTTGTAGGCGATCTCATCGGCAAGGTTGGCGATCTGTGCCTCGAGGCCCGGCTGTCGGCGCTTGATGAACCGCTCACCCAGCTCCCCGAGCTCGCGCGCGTTGCGCAACGAGCAGTGCTTGAGGATCCCTTCGCGGCATTCGAAAGTGAGGTTAAGCCCACGAAAGGCCGCGTAGCGCTCCTCGAGCTCATCCACGACCCGCAACGACTGCAGGTTGTGCTCGAAGCCGCCGTAGTCGCGCATGCACTCATTCAGCGCGTCCTGGCCGGCATGGCCGAAGGGAGTATGTCCCAGGTCGTGAGCGAGACAGATCGCCTCGGTGAGCGACTCATTCAGCCGGAGCGCGAGTGCGACCGAGCGCGCGATTTGCGCCACCTCGATGGAGTGCGTGACACGTGTGCGGTACAGGTCGCCCTCGTGGTTGACGAACACCTGGGTCTTGTAGACGAGGCGGCGGAAAGCGTTGGAGTGGATGATGCGATCGCGGTCGCGCTGGAACTCGCCGCGAAACTCCGGCTTCGGCTCGGGGTAGTACCGTCCGCGCGACTGCTCATCGTGCGCTGCGTAAGGAGCGAGCGGCCCTCCAACCGTGACATCGTTCACGCACGGCCTCCGACGTACGTCGCGAGGGTGCGGGTCAGCGTCTCGGGCGGATAGTCCGCGCTCACGAAAGCCTGGCCGATTCCCCGCAACAGCACCAGGCGCAGCCGTCCGCCGAGCACCTTCTTGTCGATCTTCATGTGCTCGAGTGCCGCAGCGGCCGTCACCGAATCGATGCGGGTGGGAAGACCGGCGCGCCGGACGAGTTGCCGCACGCGCTCGGCCTCAGCGTCGGGTAGAAAACCGCAGGCGGCGGACATGGCGGCCGCCATCACGAGCCCGGCGCCCACCGCTTCACCGTGCAGCCACTGCCGGTACGAGGTCGCCGACTCGATGGCGTGTCCGAAGGTGTGGCCGAGATTGAGGAGCGCGCGCTCGCCGCGCTCTCGCTCATCTCGACCGACTACCGCCGCCTTGATCTCGCAGGAACGGCGGATGATGTGTGCGAGAGCGGCCGGGTCACCCGCGAGCAGCTCACCGAGGTGATCTCCCAGCCATGCAAACAGCGCAGCATCGGCGATCAGCCCGTACTTGATGACCTCGGCAAGTCCCGCACGCAGCTCGCGGGCCGGCAGGGTAGCAAGCGTCGCCGTGTCGGCGACCACGAGCACCGGCTGGTGGAACGCACCAATCAGGTTCTTGCCGCCCGCATGATTGACGCCGGTCTTGCCGCCGACCGCGGAGTCCACCTGCGCGAGCAGCGTCGTGGGCAGCTGCACGAAGTCGACCCCGCGCTGGTAGCAGGCCGCGGCGAAGCCGGCGAGATCTCCGACCACCCCGCCGCCGAGGGCGAGTACGGCGCAATCGCGCGCCAGGCGATTGGCGATGAGCACATCGAGCACCCGCGCGGCGTTGGCGAGTGTCTTGTGGGCCTCACCATCCGGGAGAATGACCTCGACCACGCGGCGCTGGCCGAGGCTGGCCGTGAGCGCGGGCAGGTAGAGCGGCGCGACGGTGGTGTTGCTCACGATCAGCAACTCGCGAGCCTGCAGGTGCTGCTGGAAGACCTCCGGGCGATGGAGCAAGCCGCCGGCGATCAGAATGGGGTAACTGCGGGTTCCAAGCTCGACGTTCAGAGTGTCCACGATCACGTCGTTCACGGTGCGGCATGCAACAGGGGCACGCTCAGTATACGCGAGGGGCCGCCCCGGGACGCGTGATGCTCCTGGCGGGTCCCCGCCAGATTTGGCGTCTTGCTGATCGATGAGCTTTCATCAAGCGTGGCAAGCGAAATTTCGCGGCGTGCTTTAGCGCCGGCGCGCGGCGGCCAGCTCGCGCAGCACGTGCTCGGCCACGCTGTTGACCCTTCGGCCATCGGTCGGGATCACGAGGTCGGCGACCGCGCTGTAGAGCGGGGCGCGCGCGTCCATCAGATGGCCGAGTCGCGTGGCCGGGTCTGCGTTCGCGAGCAAAGGACGGCTCCTGCCGTGGCGCACACGCTCGGCCTGTTGTGCCACGGACGTCTGCAGATACACCACGCAGCCGCGCTCCCTCAGCAGCCGGCGGTTCTCGGGCAGCAGCACGGCGCCGCCCCCGGTAGCGAGCACGATGCCCTCGAGTGCCGTGAGTGTCTCGATCGCTTCGCGCTCGCGCTGGCGAAAGCCCGCCTCGCCTTCCTTCTCGAAGATGAATGGGATGTCGACCCCGGTCCGCCGCTCGATTTCGCTGTCACTGTCGTGGAAGGGCAGATGCAGTACGCGTGCCAGATGGCGCCCGACGGCGGTCTTGCCCGAACCCATGGGGCCGACGAGAAACACGCTGCTCTTGCCGATCATCTCGATCGACAGGATACCCAAAATGAGTGCGGCCGCCCGAAGGCGGCCGCACCCAGCTCCCTGATGACCCGATTGGTCAGTTATAGACGTTCACGCCCTCGTGCACGATCTTCGGCGTGATGAAGATCATCAGCTCGTCCTTGTTGTCCTGGTGGCTCGTGTTCTTGAACAGGTGACCGAGGACCGGGATGTCGCCCAGGTACGGCACCTTGGTGTCATCCTCGCGCTGCGTGGTCTCGAGGATGCCGCCGAGCACCACCGTCTGTCCGTCGTTCACCAGCACTTGGGTCGCGATCTCGCGCGTGTTGATCGAGGGCACGTTCACGCCACCGGAGGCCACCACCACGTTGCCGACGCTGTCATCGCGCACGTCGAGGTCCATGATGATGCGGTTGTCGGGGGTGATCTGCGGCGTCACCTTCAGCGAGAGCACCGCCTTCTTGAACTGAATGGTGGTGGCGCCGCTCGATGCGGACTGCTGATAGGGGATTTCCACGCCCTGCTCGATGGTCGCTTCCTTCTGGTTGGCGGTGACCACGCGTGGCGAGGAGATGATGTTCGCCTGCGTTTCCGCCTGTGCCGCGCTCAACTCCAGATCGACGATGAAGTTGTTGCCGAGAATGCCGAGGGCGAAGGTACCCGCCGGGTTGCTCACCGGCAGATTCACGTTGTAGCGGTTGGCTGCGGCCGGAATGCCGTAGGTCGGCAGCGGCACCGGCGTAGTCCCGGCGTTGATCGCATTGTTGATCGCGTTCTGCCCGGTGATGTAGGTGTTCGTCATGGTGTCGACGCCGGCCGCGTTGCCGGTGGTGCTCACCAGCCCGTTGCCGTTCTTGTGCCAGTTGGTGAAGCCAAAGATCACCCCGAGGTCGCGCTTGAAGTCGTTGCTGACGATGACGATGCGCGCCTCGATCTGCACCTGGCGTACCGGGATGTCGAGCGTCGCCACCAGGCGGCGGATGTCCGCCAACCGGTCGGAGGTGTCCTGCAGCAGCAGGGTGTTGGTCCGATCATCCACCGTCACGCTGCCGCGCGGTGAGAGCAGCGAATTGCTCTGCGTCTTGATGAGCGCCTCCATGTCCTTGGCCTTGGCGTAGTTCACCTGCAGGTACTCGGAGCGCAGCGGCGCGAGCTCCTGCACGTCCTTGCGCGCGGCAAGGTCCGCCTTCTCGCGTGCCGCGAGCTCGGCCTGCGGAGCGACGATGATGACGTTGTCCTGGCGGCGCTTGTCGAGTCCCTTGGTGCGCAGCACGATATCGAGCGCCTGGTCCCACGGCACGTTCTGCAGGCGCAGGGTGACGTTGCCGCTCACCGAGTCGCTCACCACGATGTTCTGGCCGCTGGCATCGGCAAGCAGCTGCAGGACCGCGCGCGTCTCGATGTCCTGGAAGTTGAGGGTCAGCCGCTCGCCCGAGTACACCGGCTTCTCCTCCTGTGCATTGACAGCGCGGCGCTTTGGCGAGACTTCCACGACGTACTGGTCATCGGACTGATAGGCGAGCTGCTCGAAGTCGCCGTTGGCGGAGATCGAGATGCGCGAGCCGTTGCCGACGCGCGTCACGTCGAAGCCGGTGACCGGGGTGCCGTAGTCGGTGGCGTCGTAGCGGCGCATGAGATTGGCCGGCACGTTGGCGTCGCTGAAGTCGACCACCACCTGGTTGCCGACCTGGTGCAAATTGATGTGGATGTGCGGATCGGAGAGCTTCACCATCACTCTGCCTGCGCCATCGGCGCTGCGGCGGAAGTCGATGGCGCGCAGCTCGCGCGCACCGCTCGTCGCGAGCGGCGCTGGGGCGGCGCTCGTCACCGTGGCGGTCGTGGCGCTGCCGCCGCCGAGCATCACCACGATATTGTTGCCGACCACGCGTGTGTCGTACGGCACCAGCTTGTCGAGATTCATCACCAGGCGCGTGCGGTCCTTGGTCTCGGCCGCCACGATGGTGTCGAGTCCCGCGGCATGCACGTCGATGCGCTTTGACGCCATCGCGAGCGTGGTGTTGGGCAGGTCGAAGGAGATGCGCGCCGGGTTGTCGATGGTGAACGACAGGGGCTGCGGAGCCGGCCCCGACAGGCGCATGGTGACCTGCAGCTGCTGTCCCGGCAGGGGCTGCACATCAACCGACTGCAGCGCCAACTGATCCGCGGCGCGGGCCGGGACTGACGCTGCCAGGCCAAGTCCCGCTGCGAGCACCACCGTCGCGGCGGCGCCGAGGAGACGATTCATCAGGCTGGACGAGTGCATGCTGAGAACTCCCTGCTGGACCTTTTACTCGTTCAGGCCGAGCGCGGCGGGGCGCTCCATGTACCCGCCGAGGCTGTCCGGAACGATTTCGATGAGACTGATTTTGGAGGGGGTGATGTCGGTGATCTTGCCTTCCGCCTGCCCCATGTGGTTGCCGGCGGTGACGCGATGCACCAGTCCGTCCTTGGTCTCCACGAGACCGTACATCTGCCCGCCGAGGCGCAACGTGCCGACCATCCGCAGCGTGTCGAGCGAGTACTGCTCGAGAAACTCGCGGCTGCGCTTCTGATCGGGGCGCACACCGGCAAGTCCCGCTCCCGAGCCGGGGCTGCTCGGCAGGAAGGGTGAGCGCAGATCCTGCGCCGCGTACACGTAGGTCTCGTACGGCTTGATCTCCGGCAGCGGCTCGACGCGGCCGCCGGGCTCTTTCTTCGTATCCGCGATGAAGCGCGCGAGCTCGTCATCCGCACTCGAGCAGGCCGTGAGCGCGGCGTAGCCGCAAGCGAGCGCCACGCTCAGCAGCCGCAATCCGGGTCGATAAGTGTGGTCAGTCATGGCCAGGCCCCGCGATCGCACCATTCATTTTGCTCACCCCGCGCCCGCCGGCTTCGGCCGGTGGGCGACGTCCTTCTTCTTGTCCGCCTCGCCCGCGGCGATCTCGTCCTCGTCCATGTAGCGATAGGTCTTCGCCGTGAGCTCGAGGGACAACTGGTCGTACGCGTCCTTGTTGTCGGATTTGATGTCGATGTCGTGCAGCGTCACGATGCGCGGCAGCGCGGCGATGCCGCTCACGAACTCACCGAACTGGTGATAGCTCCCGGTGAGGCGGATCTTGATGGGTAACTCCGCGTAGAAGTCCTTCTTCTGCTCGGGCTCGGGCTGAAAGAGCTTCTCCTGCAGCCCGGCAGCGAGTCCGGTCTGTGAGATGTCCACCAGCAGGCTCGGCACCTCGGTCTTGCCCGGGAGCTGACGCAACAGGGCGCCGAAGGAGCGCTCGATGTCTTTCAGCTGCTGCTTGTAGAGCTCGAGATTGACCGCCTTGGCGTGCTTTTCCCGGAACTCCTGGCGCAGCTTCTGCTCCTCTTCCTGGCGGCGCTGCAGCTCGGGACGCTGCTCGTTCCACACCAGTACGTAGATTCCCAGCACCGAGAGCGCCACGAACGCGACGGCGACCGCGCCGGCGCGCGCCGGCATCGGCCAGCGGCCCGGATCGCGCGGATCGAGTGACCGCAGTTCATCGAGCAGGTTCATTGCCGCGCCTCCTGCCCACTGGCGCTGGCCTTCCTGATCTTGGCCTTGGCGACCTTGCTGCTCACGCCATCGGCTCCCGCAGTCGTCACCTGGTCGGCGGTCAACGTGAAGCTCGACCCGGGACCGGAGCCCTTGCTGGTCTGCACCACCTCGAGCTCGGGATTGCGCAGCCACTGCGAGCCATCGATGTTGCGCATGAAAGAGGAGACGCGGGTGCTCGATTGCGCGATGCCTTCGAACTTCAGCCGCATGCCGTTCTGCTTGACGGAAGTCAGGTAGACGCCCTCGGGGAGCGAGTGCACGATCTCATCGAACACGTGCACGATCTCCGGCCGCGAGCGCTGCAGCTTCTCGATGATCTCCATGCGCGCGATGAACTTCTGCTTCGCGCTCTCGAGGCTGTTGATCTCCTCGATCTCCTTGTCGAGCGTCTTGATGGCGGCGCGCAGCTCGTTGTTGCGCCGCTGCTGCCCCTCGATCATCGAGCCATACAGCAGGAACGCCGCGAATGCGGTGACGCCGGCGGCGAGCGCCGCCACGCCGAGCGCCACGAGGAACGCGAGCTTGCGATCCTTGCGTTGCGCTTCGCGCCAGGGAAGGAGATTTATACGAGGCATGTCAGTCGAAACTCCGCAGTGCGAGACCGCAGGCGGTGAGTAGCGCCGTGGCGTCGCGTTGCACGGCCTGCGCCTTGGCGCGCGAGGACAGCTTCATCTGACCGAGCGGGTCGCCCTTCTCGGCGGCAATACCCACGCGGCTGGAAATCACCTCGGCAACGCCCGGGATGTTGGCGCAGCCGCCGCACACCAGGATCTTCTCGGGCTGCTCGCGTCCGGAACCGGAAGCGAGATAGAACTGCAGTGAGCGGCTCACCTGCTGGGTCATGTCATCGATGAACGGATCGAGCACTTCCGACTGGTAGTTGCCCGGCAGGCCGCCTTCCTTCTTGGCGCGGCCCGCCTCCTCCATCGAGAGACCGTAGGTGCGCATGATCTCCTCGGTGAGCTGCTGCCCGCCGAAGGCGAAGTCGCGCGTGTACACCACTTTCAGATTGCGCAGCACGCTGAAGGTGGTACTGCTTGCACCGAAGTCGACCACCGCGATGGTGCGATCGATGCCGCCATCGGGCATCTGGTGCGTCATCAGCTTGCAGGCGTTCTCGAGTGCGAAGGCCTCGACGTCGACGATGCGCGCGGCGAGGCCTGCGGATTTCACCGCTGCCTGGCGCTGCTCGACGTTCTCGGTGCGGGTCGCGACGAGCAGCACGTCGTTGCTCTCCGGATCCTTGTCGTTCGGCCCGAGCACTTCGAAGTCGTAGCTCACCTCATCCATCGGAAATGGGATGTACTGATCGGCCTGCATTTCGACCTGTGACTCGAGATCGCCGCTACGCAGCGCACGCGGCATCTGAATCACCTTGGTGATCGCGGCATCACCGGAGATGGCGACCGCCACCTCGTTGCTCTTGGCGCCCGCGCGCTTGACCGCGCGACGGATCGCCTCGCCCACAGCCTCCGCATCCACGATCGCCTTCTCATTGATGGCGTTCTGGGGCGTGGGCTCTGCCGCATAGGCCTCGACGCGGTACTGGCCACCCGCCATGGCGAGCTCGATGAGCTTCACCGAGGAGGTCGTTATGTCAAGTCCCAGGAGGGGGCGGTATTTGCGCTGTAGAAGGAACATTTTTGTTTCCTTTTCAGGATATTACGCCTGAAAATGACCGCCCTATTTTAAAGTCCGGCGCACTATATATCAGTGCACTGTCAAATTGAACGTGAGGAGCCTCACGGAAATTCGTGCTTGTCTGTAGCCCGCGACGCGGACTGCAGGGACTGCCAAAAGCGTCACGCGCGGCGCACGACGCGTTGCCAAACCACAACGAATGTGATCTCGCTTTGTCCAAGTGCCCTGCATGGGGACGAAGTTCCACCGCCGGCGGGAGCCGAGAGCCAGGTGCTGAGCGGGGTGGGTCGGTCGGAGCGTGACCCCGGGGACGCGGCGCGTGACCCGCGTGATCGGAGTGCGTTAACGTTCGGACCAGCAACCCCGCTGTCATAGGCACTTACGTCCCGTAGACCGGAGGCTTTGCGTCCCCACCTTTCGGTGAGTTTGCCCAGGAATCAGCGGCTACTATGCAGTCCCCCCGCAGGGAGCGCAAGCAGAGGTAGGTTGTTTCTGTGAAATGGAATTGGTTTCGCCTGCTCGTGATTCTCCTTGGCAGCGTGACGCTCGTCACACTTCTTGGCGCCTACGCACTCGCGTGCAGCTACGTGTATCTCGTGCCCTCGCTCCCCTCGCTCGAAGTGATGCGCAATGTCGAATTGCAGGTGCCATTGCGCGTATACACGCGCAGCGGTGCGCTCATCGCGCAGATCGGCGAGCAGCGGCGCATCCCGGTCACTTACGACCAGATTCCGGAGCTCGTCAAGCACGCGTTCATCGCGGCCGAGGACGAACGCTTCTTCGAGCACCACGGCATCGACTACTTCGGCGTGGTGCGCGCCGTGCTGGTCGACTTCATCTCCGGCGACAAGACGCAGGGGGCAAGCACCATCACGATGCAGGCCGCCCGCAACATGTTCTTGAACCTCGACAAGACCTACCGCCGCAAGCTCCAGGAGACCTTCGTCACCTACCGCATGGAGCATGAGTTCACCAAGCAGGAGATCTTCGGCCTCTACCTGAACGTCATCTTCTTCGGCCAGCGCGCCTATGGCGTCGCGGCGGCCGCGGAGGCCTTCTTCGGCAAGACGCTCGACAAGCTCGATGTGGCCGAGGCAGCCACCATCGCCGGAGTGCCGAAGGCGCCCTCGCGCTACAACCCGATCGTCGACCCGGAGCTCGCCACGCAGCGGCGCGCCTACGTGCTGCGGCGTATGCGCGAGCTCGGTTTCATCGACGCCACCACCGCCGAGACCGCCAACAAGGAGCCGATGGCCGCGCGCGCCCATGCGCCGCTCTATGAAGTGGAAGCGCCCTACGTCGCGGAGATGGCACGCCTCGAGCTGCGACAGCGCTTCGGGCCCACCGCCGAAAGCACCGGCTACAAGGTGTACACGACCATCGACGGCCGGCTGCAGAGCGCCGCCAACCGCGCGGTGCGCATCGGTCTCATCGAGTATGACCGCCGGCATGGCTGGCGCGGGCCCGCGGGTCATGTCGAGCTGCCCGCACATGGTGAGCCGGATTACAACGACCTGGTCAATGAGTATTCCGCCATCGGCAATCTCTCGCCCGCGGTCGTGACCAGCGTGGCGGAAAAAAACGTACGTGCCTGGGTGAAGTTGCTCGGCATGGTGCAGATCGACTGGGACGGACTGTCCTGGGCACGCCGCGAGCTGAAGAACTCGGGCGTCGGGCCGGCCCCGAAGGATGCGGCGCAGGTCCTCAGCCGTGGAGACGTCATCTACGTGGTGGCCGACACGCAAGGCCACGCCCATCTCGCGCAGATTCCGGAGGCGCAGAGCGCGCTGGTAGCGCTCGATCCGAATGACGGCAGCATCGTGGCGCTCGTCGGCGGCTTCGACTATTTCACCAACAAGTACAACCGCGTCACCCAGGCGCGGCGCCTGCCGGGCTCGGGCTTCAAGCCGTTCCTCTACTCGGCGGCGCTCGAGCACGGCCTTACCCCGGCGACCGTGCTGCTCGATGCCCCGGTTGTGCTCGGGGGCGCCTCGCGCGAGGACGAGTGGCGCCCCGAGAACTCGACGCGCGAGTTCGGCGGGCCGACGCGCCTGCGCGAAGCGCTGGTACGCTCGCGCAACCTGGTGTCGATACGGGTGCTGAAGGACATCGGCATACCCACGGCGATCGATTACATCAGCCGCTTCGGCTTCGATCCGAAGACCATGCCGCACGATCTCACGCTCGCCCTCGGCACGCTCGAGGCGACACCGCTCGATGTCGCCGGTGCGTACGCGGTGTTCGCCAACGGCGGCTACAAAGTCTCGCCGTATTTCATCGACCGCATCGAGGATGCGAGTGGCAAGGTCGTCTGGCGTACCTCCCCGCGCATGGCTTGCCCGCAGTGCGATGAGAGCGATGCGGGCACGAGCACCCAGGCGCAGCCGGTGCGCGTCTCCGATACGGGGGGGCGCACCGGCGCGAGCGCCGAGGCCGCGCGCGGGGGTGTCACGCGTGGTGAGCCTGCGCCGCTGCCGGAGTCCGAGGCCGCCCCGCGAGTCATCACCGCGCAGAACGCCTACCTCATGACCGACATGATGGCGGATGTCATCAAGCGCGGGACCGGCCGGCGCGCGCTCGCCCTCGGGCGCAGCGACATCGCCGGCAAGACCGGCACGACGAATGAGGCCAAGGACACCTGGTTCAACGGTTTTACCCGCAACCTCGTCGCCACCGTGTGGGTGGGCTTCGACCAGGAGCGCAGCCTCGGGGAAGCCGAGGAAGGCGCGCGCACGGCGCTGCCGATCTGGATCCAGTTCATGCGCGAGGCTTTGCAGGGCGTCCCCGAGCAGCGCCGCGATATGCCCGACGGACTCGTGACCTTGCGCATCTCGACCGCGAGCGGCACGCTGGTGAGCGCTGAAAATCCCGACGGCATCCCGGAGCTCTTCATGGTGAATCACCTGCCCTCGGCGGATCAGGCCGGGAACCCCGCGCAGGGACCGGAGGGGCAGGCGAGCAGCGAGCCGATCTTCTAGGGGCGAGAGCCACGTGAAGCGACACCCGACGCGCGGCGACAATCTGCGGCGTGCGCTGGCGCAAGAAGCGGCGCGCATCATGGCCGAGCACGGTATCCGTGACTTCCTCGTCGCCAAGCGCAAGGCGGCCGAGCGCTTCGGCGTTGCGGATGGCGCGGCGCTGCTACCGAAGAACAGCGAGATCGAAAGCGCGCTGGCGGAATACCAGCGACTGTTTGGCGGCGAGTCGCACCTCACTGCACTGCACGCGCAACGCCTCGCCGCGCTCTCTGCCATGCGCTATCTGCGGGAATTCTCACCAAGGCTCGTCGGCGCGGTGCTCTCGGGGACGGCGACGCTGTATTCGGAAGTGCAGCTGCACCTGTTCGCCGACCGCGCGGAGTCGGTCACACTGAAGCTTCTCGATGAGGGCATTCCGCACGAGGTCACCGAGAAGCGCCTGCGCTTCAACGCCGAGCAGGTGCGCGCCTTTCCCGGCGTGCGTTTCGAGATCGACGCCCAGCCGATCGAGGCCACGGTATTTCCGCCCGATGGCATTCGCCAGGCGCCGGTGAGCCCGGTGGATGGGCGTCCCATGCGCCGCGCGAACACCTTCGAAGTGGAGGCGTTGCTCGGGCAACCATGACGGCTGCCCAGCAGGGCAGCGGGATAATCGCATCCGCGGCAAAGCCGCGGGCTGGGAGGGCATTCATGAACAGCATGACAAGAAGGTCTCGCAGTGCCGGTGTGATCGCTGCGGCGTGTGTCGCCACCGTGGCGCTCTCGGCCGCTACTGTCGCCCAGGAACATGCCGCGCACTGGAGCTACTCGGGAGCGCACGGCCCGGAGCACTGGGGCGCGGACGACCCGGCCTTCGCCACCTGCAGCAACGGCACCCGGCAGTCACCGATCGACATCGAGACGGCCGCCGTCACAGCGCTCCCGGCCATCGACTTCGCGTACAAAGCCTTTCCACTCACGGTCACCGACACCCACCACACGTTCCAGGTGAACGTACCGCAAGGAAGCGGCGGCATCACGGTCGGCGGGGAGCACTACGATCTGGTGCAGTTTCACTTCCACCGCCCGAGCGAGGAGCGCCTACACGGCAAGCACTCTGCGATGGTCGCGCACCTGGTGCACAAGAACGGCAAGGGCGAGCTGGCGGTCGTCGCGGTACTGATCCACGAGGGAGCCGCCAACGCATTCCTGAAGCCGATCTTCGACAACTTCCCGGCGGAGGGCACGGAGTCCAAGGTCGCCGGGACCGACAGCGACCTCATGCAGCTCCTGCCAGCGAAGCGCGGCTACTACACCTTCGAGGGCTCACTCACGACGCCACCCTGCAGCGAGCACGTGCACTGGTTCGTGCTCAAGCAAGCCGTCCAGGCTTCAGCCGCGCAGGTCGGCCAGTTCGCGACGCGCTATCCGCACAATGCGCGGCCGACTCAGCCGCTCAACGCCCGCAACGTCGAGCAGACCCCGGATTAGAACCCTAGGCGCGCTTGCCGATCGGGACGTAGTCGCGCCGCGGCGCGCCGGTGTACAGCTGCCGCGGCCGTCCGATGCGCATGTGCGGATCGGAGATCATCTCCTGCCAGTGAGCCACCCACCCCACGGTGCGCGCCACCGCGAACATCACCGTGAACATCGAGCGCGGAATGCCGATGGCGCTGTAGATGACACCGGAATAGAAATCGACGTTGGGGTAGAGCTTACGGCTGATGAAGTACTCATCCTTGAGGGCGATCTCCTCGAGCCGCAGCGCGAGCTCGAGCAGCGGGTTGTCGCCGCGCCCAAGCGCCGCGAGAACCTTGTGGGTCATCTCGCGGATGATCTTGGCGCGCGGATCGAAGTTCTTGTAAACGCGATGCCCGAAGCCCATGAGGCGGAAGTGGCTCGATTTGTCCTTGGCCATCGCCAGGTACTTGGGGATGTTATCGACGGTGCCGATCTGCTCGAGCATCGCGAGCACCGCCTCGTTGGCGCCGCCATGTGCAGGTCCCCACAGCGCCGAAACGCCGGCGGAGATGGCCGCATAGGGATTCGCGCCGGTGCTGCCGGCGAGCCGCACGGTCGAGGTGCTGGCGTTCTGCTCGTGATCGGCATGCAGCACGAACAGTAGATCGAGCGCCTTCGCGGCGATGGGATCGAGCTTGTAGGGCTCGCAGGGCACGGCGAACAGCATGCTGAGCAGGTTCGCGGCATAGTCGAGGTCGTTGCGCGGGTAGATGAACGGCTGGCCGAGTGAGTGCTTGTGCGCGGCGGCGGCAATGGTCGGAATCTTGGCAATGATGCGGTGCGAGAAGATCTCGCGGTGCCGCGGGTTATGGATATCCATGGTGTCGTGATAGAACGCCGACATCGACGCCACGACCGCGGACACCATCGCCATGGGATGGGCGTTGTGATGGAAGCCGTTGAAGAAGCGCAGCAACGTCTCGTTGATCATCGTGTGATAACGGATGTTGCCGGTGAACTCGGCGAGCTGCCTGGCGGTCGGCAGCTCACCGATCAGCAGCAGGTACGCGACCTCCATGAAGGAGCTCTTCTCCGCCAGCTGCTCGATCGGATAACCGCGGTACAGCAGTATTCCCGCATCCCCATCGATATAGGTGATGCGGCTCTCGGTCGCGGCGGTCATGCCGAAGCCGGGATCGTAGGTGAAGACATCGAGCTCCGGCTGCAGATGGCTGATGTCGAGTCCGGCCGGTCCGATCGTGCCCGCGCGCACCGGCAGCGCGACGCTGCGACCGGTGGCGCTGTCGGTAAGCTCGAAGGTCTTGCCGGGCTTGTCGTTCATCGCTGCAGAGGCTGTCCGTAAGTCGCCGCGGCACCGCGACCCGGCGCCGCGCAGATTGATGAAAAGAGACTTACATGGTCCGCGCGCCGAATCAAGGCGCCGCTCAACCCTACTCGTCGGTAAACAGCGTAACGCCACGGGCGGCGCAGCCAGCGGCGGGCTCGAGGGACACCGCTGCGGCCGGCGCGGAGGAGCCTCTGCGGCCGGCGCGGAGCGGCCTCCTCGGTCTTCGCCTTCGCGGTGAGTGGCTCTCGGAGAGCGCGCGCCTTACTTCGCGCCGGCGGCGCTGCCGTACTTGCGACGGAACTTGTCGACACGGCCCGCGGTGTCGACGATCTTCTGCTTGCCGGTATAGAAAGGATGGCAGTTCGAGCACACCTCGATCTGCAGGTCATGCCCGAGAGTCGAGCTCGTCCTGAATGTGTTGCCACACGTGCAGGTGACCGTGATCTCTTTGTACTCAGGGTGAATCGACGCTTTCATGGCAGACTCGGTGTGCAACGTGGGGCTCACCACTAAATGGGGCGGCAAGCGCGACAGTTAAAGGGCGCGGGAGTGTAGCGGCAGCCCCGCGCGGGCTCAAGCGCCGGCCCGCAGGGTCCCCCGGAGCACCGTTCCTTATCCACAGAAGCTGTGGACAACTCTGTGGACGGCGCGTTGCGCGGCCGGGCGATTTCGCAGCCACATTGCATAATTGTTACCTTGATCAAAAAATGACCAGGTGATTTTCACCTGTGACCTCAAGGGCTTACGGACAGCACATCCAGCGGCTTAGCCGATATACCGCGTAATTTGCTCATTCTCCGACGTAGCCTCGGCCGCCTGTGAATAAAGGTATTTCAGGGGCTGGCACCAACCTCGGGCGTGGCCATTGACAATGCGGAAGCACCGGACTTTTCCGGTGTTTCGGGCAGAAAGTAGAGCAGCAGATCGTTGAGGAATCGCAGCCCGCGGGCGCTCGGCCGGCAGCCTTCCGCAGTAGAGACGAGCAGTCCCGCCTCGAGCGCCGCGCCTACCACAGCGGCAATCGCCTCCCACGGAAGACCGGTGCGTGTGGTGAACGTCGTCCTCTCGAATCCCGCCGTCAGGCGCAGCGCATTCAACATGAATTCGAACGGCAGGTCCTGCGGTGGGATCGTCCGCTGCGCAAGTGCCGTATCGAGACCGGCGAGGTAGCGCCGCGGCTCGCGCAGCTGCGTCGTGCGCACGATGCGGGCGGCGGCGGCGAAGGTCAGCTTGCCGTGTGCACCCGCGCCAACCCCGAGGTAGTCACCGAAGCTCCAGTAGTTCAGGTTATGCCGGCACCGCGCGCCCTCGCGTGCGTAGGCGGATACCTCGTACTGTGCAAACCCGGCCGTCGACAGCCGCCCGCGACACTGCTCCAGCATCGCTGCGCACTCATCCTCATCGGGCAGGGTCGGCGGGCGCGCCGCAAACATCGTTCCCGGCTCGAGGGTGAGCTGGTAGTGCGAGAGATGCGCCGGCGCGAGCCCCAGCGCCTGCTCGATGTCGCGCACGGCCCCTGCGGGTTCCTGCCCGGGAAGCCCGTACATGAGATCGAGATTGAAATTGCTCAGGTCGGCGGCGTGCAGCTCCGCGGCCGCACGCTGCGTGTCCTCGGGCGAATGAATGCGCCCGAGCGAGTGGAGTGCGCGCGCGTCGAAGCTCTGCGCGCCAAGCGACACGCGCGTCACCCCGGCCGCGCGGTATTCGCGGAACGCACCGCGCTCGATGGCGCCGGGATTCGCTTCCAGCGTCACCTCCACATCCAGTGCGACACGCAGGTGCCGGTGAGCCGCCTCGAGCACCCGGCCGATGGTCTCGGGTGGAAACAGGCTCGGTGTGCCGCCACCGAAAAAGACGCTCGTCACTTCGCGCCCGGCGACCTGAGGCCCCTGCGATTCGATGTCGCGTACCAGCCGCGCCAGGTACGTCTCGGCCGGCAGCTCACCGTTCAGCGTGTAGGAGTTGAAGTCGCAGTACGGGCACTTGCGCACGCACCAGGGAAGGTGGACGTAGAGGGCGAGCGGCGGGGTATCGAGCGCGGGCATGGCGAGGGTATGGTAAGCCCCGGAGAGGCCGTCGGGTCTATCCGCCACATTGGGGGGCGAAGAACTAGCCCCTCCGCCGAGCGGCGAAGTCGCCCCGCCATTTCGTACCCGCAACTTGTCCAATCCGGCGACCGCCTGGGAGCGCCGCGATCTGTGAGCTGGATCACACTGTGAGCTGGATCACGCTGTGAACTGGATCACACTTCTCGACGCAGCTATTCGCTGATTGATCGACGGCAGCGTGTTGGTTTCGTGGGTCCCGCATGATGTCAACCCGGCGCCACGCGCCGGCGACGCACGCTTACAATGATCGCGCACGAGCGGCGAAGCCGGGGGAAATGGCGATGATCGGGCGAGAGTTTCGCAAACGGCTGCGGCTCCTTCAGGGGCGCAGCGAAACGATTACGACGCGCTTCGAGCTGACCGACGCAGGGCGCCTGGTCGAGCACATATCGCTGGAGACTCACGACCGGCGCACGGGCCGCGCTGACAAGCGGCTTGTGCCGGTGGACCGCCGCAAGGACTCCAAGCGCTGAGCTGAACCAGTGCGCCGCAGGTCTCGATGCGGCCGGCGGCTCCCGGCCGCTATTCGGCGTTCTGCACCTGCTCGCCTAGCACGGAATACTGAGGGCTACCGACGGTAACTGACATGACCACGGTCGGGCTGTATGGCGCATTTCACGCTCACCGCGCCCAGCACTGCTGGCTGGTGTTGGTGCCGGTCGAGAATTGCTGGCCCGCGGAGTCGACTGAGAAGGACGTGCACTGCGTATCGCCGGCCTGGCTGGTGCCAGCCGCCGGAGTAGCGGTGATGTAGTAGGAAGGCGCGGCCGGCGGATTCGGGTTCGGATCACAGTTCGCAGCCGGAGAGCAGACCGTGACCGTGTAGTAGTTGTCTGGTCCCACCAGCGCGGGGAATGGGCCGATGTAGCCCAGATCAGCGGGGGTAGTGGAGTAGACCGCCCCGTTGGTGCTCAAGTAGCGCTCCTCGCGTGCAGCGAGGTCCAGCACCGCAGTCTTCGCCTCGGTACGGCGGGACTCGCGGATCTGGCTCATGTAGGAGGGGATGGCAATGGAGAGCAGGATGGCGGCGATCACCACGACGATCATGAGCTCGATCAGCGTGAAGCCGCGGGAAGATCTCGTTGCGGTGCGCGGCTCCATGATGCCTCTGCAGATCAGTAAGGTGTGAGTCGGTGTCCGGCAGCGCTTCGTGACTAGCGCCGCTCGATCCAGCTCAGGCGGCGGCCGGTCGTGTTGGGCGGCAGGTTGAGTCCCAGCGTGCCGTTGCCGATGCTGGCGCCGCCGTTGGTGGTATTGGTCTCGTAGACCAGGAACTCGGTTCCCGCGCTGTTTCCCGTGACGAACGAGCTGCCGGTGGCGTTGGTCATCAGGCCGATGGCAATCATGTCGGTGTAGGCTGGATTGTTGTTGACCGCCGGGTTGGCCGCTTCGCTCGGGGGTAGAAACACCTGCGTGAAAGCTCCCCCGGTTAAGGCTGACACGACGTACGTGAAGCCCGTATCCGCGGTGTTGGTGCATGAGGTCGGGTTGATGGGTGCCGGAACGATCGAGTTCACCGTCAGCGCCTGCGCGACGAGCTCGGGATTGAAGACGACCTGCTCCTGGGCGCCGGGCAGGTTGAAGGTCCAGCCGTACTGGGTGTTGCCGCCTGTGCAGGCCGTGCTGCCTGCCCAGCAGATCGTGGCATTGTTCGCGATCTCGCGATCCTGCGTCGTGGCGTTGATGGTGATGGTCTGCGCGTGCAGGTTCGCCTGACCGATCGTGTAGTTAGGAGCGACGAGATTCGGGGCAGCCGCAGGAGCGAGACTGGCGTATTGCGCAGAGTTCATGGCGTTCCAGGCGCCCATGTTCCAGTCCCACACGCCGTACAGCGCCTGGGTGCCGGTCGAGTAGGTCGCAGGACTGGTGGTCGACAGCGGCGTCTTCTGGCCGGTCCCGAACAGCACCATCACGAGCGGCGTCGCACCAGGGGTCGGGGAGCCCCCCGCGATGGATATTGCCGTCGTGATCGGCTGACCGGCCGGAGTCTTGAAGAGGGGGCCGGGTGTCACTCCCCAGTTCGCCGGGTTGGCGCTGGTGAGGTCGAAGCGCCATACATTGCCGAGCAGGTCGCCCGCATAGATGTAGTCGGCGATGTGATCACCGTCCAGATCAGCCGCCGACGCGTAGGCGATGCCGTTCGGGTTCGCCGGGCTGCCCCTGCCGGTGCTCAGGTAGTAGAAGGTCCTGGCAGCGGTGTTGGGGTCGACCGTCATGATGTAGATGCCCGCATCACCTGTGGCGCTGCCATAGCCGTTGCCGAAGATCACCGCCCAGGTGCCGTTGTGCAGGCGGCGGATCTGCGGCGTCCCGTAGGTGTTGCCCAGGTTGCCGCCGCAGTTGCTCAAGTTGGTGCAGCTGATGGTCGCAGGGGTCCATTCGCCGACCACCAGGGCCGCGGCGTTGCCCTCGGTGAAGTTGGTTGGCGCCGGATTGGTCACATCGAGCGCGTAGATGGCGGCTCCGCCGGGCCCGAGTCCTCCGACCAGCCACGTATGCCACTGGCTGTTGTAGAAAAGATCGCCGGTGGTGGGCGTGGCATCGACGAAGAAGGCGTGCGCGTACTGCGCGTTTGCGTAGTCGAGACTCGTGGTCATCGAATGGATGGTCTGCACGACCGCACCCGGCATGTACGCGAGCACCTCCTGGCCGTCGTTCGGCGTGAGCCCGTTGTTGACGAAATTACCGTTCACGTCGTAGGAGCCGCTGCGGAAGCCATGCACCAGACCGTCGTTGGCACCGATGTACACCACGTTCAGGCGGGTCTGCTCGGCGGCGACGTACTGTGCGTAGGTCTGCGCGCCTGGGGCATTCTCGGGATTCATCGCGGAGGTGTTCAGGCGGTCCTTCCAGGTGGCGATGTAGGGGGCAAACGGCGGACCGACCCAGGTCGGGCTCGAATCGATGATGTCCGCGAGCACATTGCCGCGCGCCCGGAACAGTCCGACGCCGGAAGAATTGATCTCATCGGTGCGAGCACCACGCAGGTACCGCTCGCGGCTGAACTGTGTGTAGGCAGGGTTGCCCGCGTAGGCGACGCCGTCTCCGGCGTCCAGCACCGCCTTCTGGGGGGCCGTCAGCCGATTCCATCTGAAGGCAATACCCTGGTTGCCGTTCCAGGAAAGGATGGTGCGGTTATTGGGGACCTGCGCGGCGATCGGGCCGGATACACCGGTGGTCGGGCAGGAGCTGCCCGTGGCGACACCGGTCAACGTGCAGGATGCATCCCAATTGGGCGTCTGCGCGACGATGACGTTTCCAAAGGCATCGAAGCCGAGCCCGCTCGCCGTGACCGCGCCGGTCCACCCGGCCGGATTGTAGTAGGCAAAATAGGCCTGCGCGCCCGTCTCGAGCTTCGCCGATTGCTTCTCGCTCGCGCCCGCAGAGCTGGCGGAGGTGGTCGCGGGTTCTGCCTTGAAGCACAGGATCTCGTGGATGTTGGTGCTGCCACCGGTCGAGCCGGCGAAACCGAACAGGAAATCCGCCGGCAGCGGGCCGTTGGAGGCGGCGATGCTCTGAGCGCTGATCACCGGCTGATAGGCGCCGCCGTTATAGCTGTAGGAGAGGCTCAGCAGGCCATTCTGGGTGACCGTGAGCTGATAGAAGATCGGCGTCGCGGCGCCGCGGTTCATGGCGCTCTCGTTGGCGATCTTCTGTGTGTAAGGCAGCTCTACGTAGGCGCCCGGTATGGGTGTGTAGTCGTACACGGCGAGCGGGTTGTTGTTGACATCCAGCGCGGGGGACCAGCTCGCCGAGTTCCAGATGAAGCCCGAGCGACAGGTCGCCCGAACGGCGGCATGCTGCTGCGCGGCGGTGAAGCTGCTCGGGTAGTAAGCGGGATAGTTGGTATTCAGCCAGTTCCAGGCGACGTTGCCCGCTCCACGCAGGCCGATGCGATTGGGCCGGTAACCGTACCCGAGGGCGGTGTTGTCGCCCCAGATCGGATTGTTGCCGGTGTAACTGGGCATGAAGTTCGCGCCGTTGAGGAAGTTACCGTACTCGTCGATGCCGACGGCGAGGTAGGCGCCGACCAGACCGTTGTAGGGCGGGTTGGCATTAGAGCAGGTGTAGCCGAGGCTGCCACCCCAGGCGCCGATGCCATTGCCATCGCCATTGCTGACGCCGTTGATCCCACCCGTATTGAGCGCACCGGCGTCCATCAGGTAGAAACTTATGCCGTCGGCACCGTCATTGTCGCCGCCGCCTGAGTTGCCGCGGTAGGTCACGGTCTTGAAGGTGATGGCCACACCCTGGCCGGTCGGGAAAGGCGCGGTCGACAGGATCGCACCGTTCTGTGCGTAGCCGCCCGGCCAGCCGTTGGTGAAGCGCAGCGCCCCCTGGCCGGCAGGATCGGGCAGGGTCTGCGTGTTGCTGCCCACACCGTTGACACCCCCGACCAGCGGCTCCTGGTAGTAGAGCGGCCCCTGGCCACCCTGACCGATCGCCACGCAGCCGGGCAGCTTGCCGCCGCTGCCGCCCGAGGGCTCAGAGCCTGCCGCCTGGGCACTGCCCGCCGTCAGACACGCCCCATTGAAGTACCACCAGCTGTTATTCGTGCCGGTGCCTGTGAAGTCTTCGCTGATGGTCGTCTGTGCGCGCGCGGCGAGCGGCGCGGCGAGCGCGGCAATGGCGCTGAGGACGACCATGTGGCTGCTGCGGATCATCACAGACCTCCGAGATTCTGGACGCCCTTGGCGACCTCATAACTGCTTTCGACGACCGCCACCGCGTTGCCCGAGCCGCCATAGCCGACGGCGTCGATCTGGTAGGCCTCACCCAGGCCGTCGGCGGCGACGCCAACATCGGCGACGTAGAAGACAGGAGTGGCGAAGTAGAACGGATTGCTGGCCTGGCCACCGGCGCCGATCGTCATGCCGGTCGGCAGAAAGGTGACCCCGACCGGGCCGCCGCCTGCACCAGCGATGGTCCACGGCACCCGGGTGACGTTGATGCCGAGGCTGAGCAGAGTGTTGGAGCAGATCTGTCCTTCGCCTGCGTTAGCGTTTAGTTGCGGGGCGCCGCACACCGCCGCTCCGTTGAGCAGGTTATTGCCCGCCGTCAGCCACCACTCCGCATACTGCTCGGCGCTTTCCGCGGCATGCAGCGCGCGCTCCTTCTCACGCACGTTGCCGGCGATCTTCTCCTGCGTGCCGAAGCTGCGGAACATGCTCACCGCGAGGATCGTGATGATGAGCAGCAGCAGCAGGCTCGACACGAGCACCATGCCGCGTTGCCGCGCCCCGTGCGGTCGCGGC
>DATMPW010000035.1:0-3293 GCA_035566915.1 Steroidobacteraceae bacterium | reverse complement strand
TGCAGTCCTCGAGACCTTGGCCGAGGCCGATGCGTCGGTCGCCATGGTCTATCTGATGCACATCTGCGCCACCGCGACCATCGCTGCGGCGCGTGCCGGCGCCACCGTCAAACCGACACTCGGGGAGATAGCCGCCGGCCGCCATCTGTCTACGCTCGCATTCAGCGAGGCCGGGTCGCGCAGCCACTTCTGGGCCCCCGTGTCGCGCGCGCGCCGCAATGGCGCGGGTGTATACCTGAGTGCCAGGAAATCCTGGGTCACGAGTGCAGGGCACGCGCAGAGCTATGTGGTCTCATCGCTCGCACCCGAGGGGACGGGACCGACCGACTCGACGCTGTACCTCGTTTCGGCCAATACACGGGGGCTGTCGATCGCGGGCCCGTGGGACGGACTTGGCCTCCGAGCCAACGCTTCGGCACCGATGAGCCTCGAGGACTGTGAGGTGCCGGGCGCGCAACAGCTCACTGACGACGGCGCTGGCTTCCAGACCATGCTGCAGGTGGTGCTGCCGCTATTCAACCTCGGTTCGGCGGCGGTGTCGCTCGGCCTGTGCCGCGCAGCCGTTGCGGGCACTGCCACGCATCTGAAGACGGCTCGCTTCGAGCACCTCGGCCAGAGCCTCGGCGAGAGCCTGCCCACCCTGCGGGCGCAACTCGCCACCATGCAGATCGAGACCGATGGCCTGGCCGCACGTCTCGACGATCTCGCAGGTCACCTCGAAAAGCCGCGCGATACCACGATGCTGCGCGTGCTCGAATGCAAGGCCGCGGCCGGCGACGCCGCAATCGCCGTCACTTCGACGGCGATGCGCGTCTGCGGAGGGGCCGCATTTTCCAGGCACATGAGCGTCGAGCGGGTGTTCCGGGATGCTCATGCCGGTGCGGTGATGGCGCCGACCGGTGATGTGCTGCGCGAGTTCATCGCCAAGGCAGTGCTCGGCATGCCGCTGTTTTGACCGCGCGAACCGCAATTTAGAGAAGGTGCTGGCTATGAATCGAACGATCTGGGTGGGGGCGGTCGCGTACGACCCGAAGGTGGTCTCGATCTGGGAGGGGATGCGACGCTATTTTCACGAGGAGGCGCATCTACCCGTCGAGGTCGTACTGTTTCAGAGCTATGAGAACCAGGTGAGTGCTCTGCTTGCCGAACCCGGTGCGCCGGGCATCGACATCGCCTGGAACACGAACCTGGCGTACCTGCAGGCGGACGCATGGAGCGCTCAGCGCTGCCGGCCGATCGCGATGCGCGACACCGACGTGGGGTGGACCACCAAGATCGTCGCGGTGAGTGGTGGCCCGGTAAGCGCTCTTGATCAGGTGAGAAATAACACCCTGGCGCTCGGGAGTCGCGACAGCGGGCATGCCGCGATTCTTCCGGTGCACTTTCTCGCGAGAGAAAAACTGATCGAAGGACGCGACTACCGCACGCTGCGCTTCAACAGCGATCTCGGCAAGCACGGTGACACCGGTACGAGCGAGGTCGAGGTGGTGCGCGCGGTACTCGACGGAAGAGCCGAGGCCGGCGCCATCGGCAGCCCGTTCTGGAGCACCGTGCGTGCTCAGCGCCTGGTGCCGGAAGGCTCGCTGGCCGAGATCTGGACGTCGCCGCCCTACAATCACTGCATGTTCACGGCACGGCCCGATCTCGAGGTGGCACTCGAGCGGCGCTTCGCCGAAGCCCTGTTCGGCATGAGCTACGACAATCCGAACCATCGCGCCGTGCTCGAAGCCGAGGGGCTGCGCCGCTGGATCGCCCCGCAGCTGGAGGGATATCAGGCGTTGCGGGACGCCTCTGCCCGCCAGGGCTTCCTCGAGCGCCCGAGGGCGTAGCGGAAGATCACGCGCAATTGAAGATCGTCGCCAACCGACGCCGGTGGTCGGTCTCGTGGTCGAGGGCACGACGGAGTGCGGCAAAGGCCTCGGCGAGCGGGAAGATCTCGGCGGTCAGAAACATGTCCGCATCGTCGGCCCCGACCGGATGCCAATAGACACCCTCATCGGTGATGGTGATCTCGGGAACCAGATCGACGCGCGCCAGCGCGAGCCCTTGCGCGGCAAAGCCGCGCAAAGCGACGCGACGAATCACGCGATCCTCGGCGCGGATCTGTTGAGCATCCAGGAAGCGGTCGAACTCCTGTGCCTCGACATCATTGGACACGGTCGCCGCCAACCGCACCCTGAAGCCCTCCGCCCGGGCGCGCTCGATACCCCTCCATGCGCGCGCCCAGGAGCCCTTGCCGCGGTGGCGGTCGTGCCGCTCGGGTGTCGGACTGTCCAGGCTGATCTGCAGTGTCACGCGTTCACGCGGCAACGTGCGCAGGCTTTCGAGGCGCCGTCCCGCGAACAGCATGCCGTTGGTGAGCACGGTGGTCGGCGCGGCGGCCGCGCACGCCGTCAGGATCTCGCCAATGTCCGGAAGAAGAAAGGGCTCACCGCCGGTCACGAAGAGCTCGCCGACACCGAGCTCCGCCGCCTCGGCAGCGATGCGTCGCACGCGCGCGAGACCCAGCGCGCGGCGCGGAGCGCTTGGCGAAGAGCGGACGCAGCAGTAGTCGCAGCGCAGGTTGCAATCGAAATTCGTGTATAGCCACACTCGCGAGCGCACCGGCGGATCGTCTTCGGCGGTCGATGCAACCGCCCCACGACGGAAAACCCAGCGCGCACGGCCTTTTTCGACCGTGGCTTCCAGCAGTGAATTGCCGGTGAATCGGCACCAGGTTTCCAGCTGGGGTCCCAGGCTCTCCTCGTCACCCACCACTGCGACGAGGTCCCCCGGCCGGCTACGGCGCAGCGCCGAGATCAGCTCAGGCAAGAGGCCAGACGCAAAGGTCTTTCGCCTGATATCGAGGTCGATGTCAGCCTTCATCGGACGGAAATAAAGCTCACTGCGCGTTGATCCAGTCTTTTGATCCAGTCATTTTGACCGACACATCGGTAAATGTGAGCCCGAAGGGATTTCCGTCCGCCGTGCCGTGGTGCTCGGTTGAAAAAAGCAGCGGGCCGGCCTTCTTGTAGCCTTCCCATGTTGCGTTCACGAGGTTGGGCAACCCAGGCACGGGTACTGCGCGGTGGTAGGTCATTTCCTGGACCCGCTTGTCGGCACCAACGTAGAGTTCCCAGGTGTCGCCGGGCGAGTAGCCGCCGGAAGCGTATTTGACCACGATTCGTTCCGCCGACTTCTTCCCCAGGGGCGTTTCGTGCATGCCGTCATCGGTCACATTGGCGCCGTCCCAGACAACGTGAAACGGCAGGAGCAACCAGTACTGGTCGTTGACAAACCCCGGATCGATTTGG
>DATMPW010000034.1:0-2818 GCA_035566915.1 Steroidobacteraceae bacterium | reverse complement strand
CCCTCCGCCTGCAGTTGGCGCTGCAGTTCGAGTCCCGACATGCCGGTAAGCTGTATGTCCACCAGCAAACAGCCGAACGACGGCCGCGCCGGCTCGGCAAGGAAGCTCTCCGCCGACTCGAAGCCGCTCGGGTCGAAACCTGCGCCACGCAGCAGGCGTCCCAGCGCGCGATTGGCGCTGGCATCATCATCGATAATTGCCACGCTCTTCGTGCCCATGGTATTGCCGGGCACGCTAGCAGCGGGGGAAAGCCGCGCCTACTGCCCCTAGGGGCAGGGTTGTCGTGGCTCTTCGAAGAGGCCGGCCTGACGCGCGAGCGTGGTGAGCTCGGCGACCGAGCGCACCCCGAGCTTGGTGGTGATTGCGCGGCGATGCAACTTGACGGTGCGCTCGTGAATACCGAGCGCCGCACCAATCTGCTTGTTCATCCGGCCGTGCACCACGTGAGCGAGCACCTCGCGCTCGCGTTCGGTGAGGGCGGCAAAGCGCCGCCCGAGCTGCTCGTGCCGTTCGCGCGCTGCGCGCGCACTCGCCTCTCGCTCGAGAGCCCGCTCGAGCGAGGCGAGCAGCGCCTCCTGCGGGGCGCACTTGTCGAGAAAATCAACCGCGCCCTCGCGCATGGCGGACACCGCGCTCGGCACGTCCCCGTGCCCGGTGAGGAACACGAATGGCAGGCCCACGCCCGCAGCGCTGCACGCCTGTTGCAGTTGCAGACCATCGAGTCCGGGCATGCGCAGATCCGCCAGCACGCAGCCCGCTCCCTGCGTGGCCTTATCGCTCGCAAGGTGCGCCAGCAGCTCCGTGCCGGAGGCATAGCTCTGCACGCTGAGGCCGGCCGCGGTCAGCATGCGGATCACGGCGGTCCGGAACGAGGGATCGTCGTCGACCACGTACACGACCCCCGCGGCACTCATGACATCGCACCCTGCGCCTGGAACAGCGTGAAGCGGAATGTCAGACCGCGTCCGCCCGGGGCGTGCTCGGCCCACAACTGTCCGCCATGCGCCTCGATGATGGTGCGCGAGATCGGCAGCCCCATACCGAGGCCACTCGACTTGGTCGTGTAGAACGGGTCGAATACCTTGCCGATGACATCCGGCGGTAATCCGGGACCTGAGTCCGTGACCGCCACCTCGACCCGGCCCTGCTCTCGTTGCCGCGCTTCGATCACCACGCGCTTGTTGCTCGCGGGCGAGGATTGTATGGCGTCCATGCCGTTCATGATCAGGTTGAGCAGCACCTGAGAGAGATGCACCCGGTCACCGGAGACCGGGGGCAGTCCGGGTGTGGTGACGTAATCGAGCGCGACGTGCCGTGCCACCGCGTCGGAGTGCAGCAGCGAGATCACATCCTGCACGAGTTCGTTCAGCGCGAGCGGATGCATCTCCAGCGTGCGCCGCTTGATGAGCGCGCGCATCTGCTCGATCACATCCCCGGCACGCTGATCATCCTTGCGGATGTCGATGACGATCGCACGCAGCTCCTCGAGATCCGGCGAGGGGCTGTTCAGGTGCAGCTCGGCCGCCTCGGCATTGCGCAGGATGGCGCCGAGCGGCTGGCTGAGCTCGTGGGCCAGCGCGGTAGCGAGTTGTCCTAATGCAGTCACGCGTCCGGCACGCGCCAACTCGGAGCGCAACTCCTCGAGCTCCTGTCTCGTCTGACGATAGAGGAGGGGGCCGCGGCTCAGCTCAACGGCCATGACGATGATGGTGATGAGGAAAGCAGGCGTGACGAGCAGCGGCAGCGGCAGCGCTCCGAGCAGCACCAATTGCGCATAGGCGATGGTCGCGCCGAGCGGCAAGCCCACACCAGCTGCGGCGACCAGCGCCCTGCGCCGCCCCTCGTCCCCGCCCTGACGCCAGAGCCTCAGCGCCGCATCCGCAATGAAGATAACGATCAACACGCAGCTCGCGACGGATAGCCAGTGCCACGGTCGTACCAGGATCGGGCCTGGAACCGCGACCCGCTCGCCGAGAAACTGCACATGGCGCAGACCCCCGATCGCCCGCCACGCAAAGGTCGGAAAGGTCAGGAAATTACCGGCGAGTACCAGCAGACGAATCCCAATGATCGTCCACAGGAGGTCGCGGCGGCCGGTGCCCAGATACAGATGCACGAAGAGCACTTGGCCGACGACCGCGAAAAAGAGCGGCACATAGCACAGGCGTACCCACTCACCGTACTCGGCGGCCGTGGTGGCGTGCATCATGCCCACTTCCACTCGTGCGACCACCGTCATCGAGATCGCAACCACGCACAGGGTGAGATTGGCGAAATTGCGGCGATCGACGGACCAGACGCCGCCGTACAGCACCGCCAGCGTCACTGCTGCTGCTGCTTCCATCGACCACAGCGTGGTTACGAAATTCATCGACACGTCCGTGATGCCTTCCCTTTCATCTGCGGGGATTTTTTGCGCGTTCACGCGCAAACCTCCCACGAACATGGGAGGCCCGCCCCACACACAGCTCGACCGGCTTATGTTGTTCTGCGACCGCCGGTCAGCGCATGCGCGATTCTACTCAGTGATTGCTGCAAATAAACGAATAGTTGCAGTTGCTTGCGCACAACTGTGTGGCGCTTGCTGAACCGTCGCGCCCGCGCTACAGCTCGTGGGTCTCGAGTGGTGGCTCGAAGCGGTCCCAGCGCGTCACTGCGCAGGCGTGGCATCCGTGTTCATCACCCAGCCGCGATCGGCGTACTTGCACACGGTGTAGGTGGCATCGCTCTGAAGGCCCTTCACCTTGTTCATGATACGCAGCCGCTTGCAGGTCGCCCCGTCGGTCGCTTTGAACTGCCCGCGGACCTGCGCAAGACC
>DATMPW010000033.1:0-5925 GCA_035566915.1 Steroidobacteraceae bacterium | reverse complement strand
CGGGGAAGCGCCAAGAGTATGGAAGCCATGGTAATGTGCAAGTTGTTGCGTTAGCGCGCTCGAGGAGAGCTGGTGCCGGAGCTGACTCGCGGGTGCGCTGCACTGCTGCTCGTCATCGTGGCGAATGTAGCGCCCTGGGCTGCCGGCCGGTTCTTCCCACAGTATTGGCGGGCACCCCTGGATGGCGGCGCGACGCTCCGCGACGGGACGCGGGTGCTCGGTGACCACAAGACCTGGCGTGGGCTGGTAATCAGTACTCTCGCTTGCGCAGTGGTTGCGCGGCTTCTTCACTTTCCACTGCTGCTTGGCGCCGCGTTCGGCGCCCTGTCGCTTGCGGCCGATTGCGCATCCAGCTTTGTGAAGCGACGCCTGCGGCTGCGACCGGGCACCGAGGTGCCCGGGGTGGATCAACTGCCCGAAGCACTCGTTCCGCTCCTGCTGCTGTCACGACCACTCGGGCTCAGCTTCGTCGACGCCATGGCAGTCGCTGTTGTCTTTATGCTGCTTGACCTTGCGGCATTGCGGCTGCGCCATCCTGCGGCCGGCGCGGAGCATTAGCGGACGTGCACCGATCAAAGCCGGCGGGGCGCATGCACGAGCGATTGTGGATCTCTTCTCGCTGCGAGCGTGGCCCAAGGGACTGGGGCGAGCCTCGGCACCATCCACACCCACCCGATGAGACCCGCAAGGCTGACCACCGCGGCGGTCACGAACGCCGCGCTAAAGCGATGGGTTTCCTCGACGAGCAGCCCGGTGAGGGCCGGAGCGATGGCGCCGGCGAAATTGCCGCAGCAATTCTGAATTCCGACCCACCGGGCTGATGCGGCAGGGCCGGCGAGGATCTGCGGAATCGCGAACACACCCGCCGAGGCCGCTCCGGTGATCACCTGGTAGACAAAAATCCCTGTGAGCGCCCACGGCTGGGCTGCGAAAGCGATGCACAACATGCAGCCGACCGTTCCGAGGTGCGCGACGACCATGACGGACTTGTAGGCGACGTTTGCGCGACCTGCGCGAACGCAGCGATCGATCGCCCACCCGGCGAGGATCGAGCTCACGGCGCTCACGACGTAGGCGCTGCCGGTGAGGGTCGCCATCTCGCCGGTCGAGAAGCCGCGCTCGCGCACCACGTAGTAGGGGAGCCAGGTCAGCACGAAGTAGAAGACGTAGTTGGTCGAGAAGAGCCCGAGCGCCGTCCCCCAGAGTGAGGGTTGTCGCAGGATGTCGCGCATCGCGGGAGTGTCGGGCCCATGCTCCGTGGGGGACTCGCGCGGTAACCGGACGCGCGACCAGGGGAGCAGCCACAGGAGCGACAAGCTGCCGAAAATCCAGAAGGTGGCGCGCCAGCCGTGGTGCACCATGATCATGCCACCGCAGTACGCGCCCACTGCCGGTCCGAACTGATAGGCAAACGCAACGATGCCGTTCGCAATGCCGAGGCTCTCGATGGGCACGGCCATGGCGAGCAGTTTCGAAGTGCAAGGGAAGCCCGCGCTCTCACCGACGCCGAGCACGAGGCGCAGGAGGACAAGCGCGGCGAAGGAGTGCGCGACACCGACCAGCATCGTGGCACACGCCCACAGAGCGAGCCCCACCGCCAGCACCCGTTGTGCGCCATAACGCTCGGCGAACCAGCCGACCGGAATCTGCAGCACCGAGTAAGTCCAGAAGAACGCCGAGAACAGCACTCCCAGCTGTTTCGCCGAAAGTCCCAGTTCGTCCTGGATCAGGTGCGCCGCGGTCGGAACTGCACCGCGATCGACATAATTGATGAAGAGCGCCGCAGCCAGGAGGCCGACGATCGACCAGCGAGCGCGTGGAGTCAGCTCAGACGCAGTTCGTGGCGCGATCAACGCGCATAGTCCGCTTCGCTGCGATCCAACAGCCGCTTCAGCGCCTCGAAGTGCAGCTCGCTGCGACTCATACCGCCGACATCCGTGCACGCCCGGAACTGAGCGACGGTGGCCTCGACGACCGGTTGCGGCACGATGTGCAGAGCGCGGCCGGTCGAGAGCGCGAGGACCTGAACCTGGCAGGCGCGCTCGAGAAAGTACAACCGCTCGAACGCCTGTGCAGCCGAGTCTCCGATCACCAGCACACCGTGATTACGCAGCATGAGGACCGACTTGCCCTCGAGCGCCTGCGCCATGCGCTCGCCTTCCTGATGCTCGAGCGCGAGACCGTTGTAGTCGCAATAGCCAATATCGCCGTAGAAGCCGATGGCGCTCTGGCCTGCCATCTCCAGACGTGGATCCTCGAGCATGCTGAGAGCCGTCGCATGGGGCATGTGCGTGTGCAGGACGCAGCGCGCCTCGCGTACGAGGCGGTGGACTGGCAGATGGATGTGAAGGGCGGTGTCTTCGACCAGTCCGCGGCCCGCCACCACCTTGCCGCCGAAGTCGAGCTCCATGAGATCGCTCGCCTTCACCTCCGACCAGAGAAGTCCAAACGGCGCGAGGTAGAACCGGTCCGAGTAACCCGGAACGAGCATCGTGAGATGATTGTCGATGCCTTCGCTCAGGCCGAAGCGCGCCGCCAGGCGATGACAGGCGGCCAGATCGATGCGCGCCTGACGCCTGGCATCGCCGCGTGTCCAGGCCGCATCCGCCGATACGTTCATTGCAGGTCCTTTCAGTGCGTGGCCGCAGCGGATCGTGCTTCGCGCCATGGCGCTGACTGTTGAGTTCGATTATACGGCTCGCCGGACGCGCAGGCGCTTCCAGTCGCGACGAATCTCGCGCGCCGCGTTATGCCCCGGAATCCCCGACACGCCGCCACCCGGATGGGCGGAAGAGCCACACAGGTAGAGCCCGGCGATCGGTGTGCGATAGTCCGCCCAGTGGGGTGCCGGGCGCTGCCAGAAAAGTTGGTCGGCGGAGAGCTCCCCGTGAAAGATATGTCCCTGCGGCAGGCCCACGATCGCCTCGAGATCCGGCGCGACGAGGGTTTCGACGTCGATGATCCGCGCGGAAAACCCCGGCGCCATCGACTCGATGACCTCGAGCGCAGCGCGCGTCAGGTTGCTCTTCTCGTCGGTCCACGAAGCCCCGTCCCGCAGCCGATAGGGCGCGTGGCCGCCAAAGATGTTGATGACGTGCTTACCGGGGGGTGCGAGCGAATCATCGACTATGGTGGGCACGACCGCGGTGAGAAACGGCCGGCTCGAGTACCAGCCGTACTTGGCATCATCGTAGGCACGCTCGAGGTAGTCGATCGATGGCGCAATGTGCACATACGTCGGATATTTGAATTGCAGGCGTGCCGGGTCGAATGCCCGGTAGTTCGGCGGCTCATGGGCGGCAATGTTCATCTTGAAGGCGGTCGAAAACGTGCGGAAAGTATCGATTTCGCGCAGCAGCTCCGCGGGCAGATGCGCCGGCGCGATGAGGCGCTTGAAGAGGATCGGCGCCGCGACATTGCAGGCGATGGCTCGCGCGCGGAATTCGCGCCCATCGACCGTGCGCACGCCCCGCGCGCGGCCCGCGCTCACCAGCACCTCGGCCACCGGGGCATCGGTCACCACTTCCATGCCAAAGCGCGCGCCCGAGCGGGCGATTGCGGCGGTGATGGCGCCCATGCCGCCGCGCACGAAACCCCAACCCGCCGCTCCCTCATGCTCACCCATCAGGTGATGCATGATCACGTAGGCGGTGCCGGGGGACTTCGGTCCCGCGAACGTCCCGATCGAGGCGTAGTAGGCGAGCAGGCTCTTGATGGTGTCGTGCTCGAACCACGCAGAGAGGTAGTCGTACGCACTCTGCGTCAGCAGGTCGACCATACGGTACGCCCGGTCGCCGATGCTGCGATGCCGCCACAGGAGCGAGGCAGTGCGCCTGAAGCTTGCCCAACTGCGCCTGACAGGATCCACGGGCGTTTCAAACAGCAGCTGCCGCACGACCGCGGCCGACTCCTCCAGGTAACGCAGGAACTGCGGGTAGCTCTCCGCGTCGTGAGCTGAGAAGCGCGCGAACTCCGCCTGGGTTTTTTTTGGATCATCGCTGTAGAGGATGTAGTCGTTGCCGCCGAGAGGGCAGAACAGATCGTTCGCGGGCAGCACCTCGAGCCCGAGAGAGTCGAGCTCCAGGTCGCGGATGATACGTGGGTGAAGCAGACTCATGACGTAGGAGAAGCGCGAGGCGCGAAAGCCGGAGGTAAACTCCTCGGTGACGGCCGCCCCACCGATGATGTTGCGGCGCTCGAGCACCAGTGTCCTCAGGCCCGACTTCGCGAGGTAGGTGCCGCAGACCAGACCGTTGTGGCCTGACCCGATAACGATCACGTCGTATTCATTCGTCATGCTGCTCCCACCCTCTTTCCGCTGCCTGAACAGAATATCGTGTCGCCCGACGGCGAGCCTCGGGCCTCAGCCGGGACTTGGCAATTACTTCGATGTGCGCGGCGCTTCACCCCGGGGACGCTGGATGATTTCGCGGGAAGCTCGCTAACCGCGTATGGAAATACCCCGCTTGCGCTCTTCTACGCAGCTGCTACGACAGGCGGGTCGGCCGCCCCCGTCATTTTCAGAGGCCGGGAACGCGTTCAGCAGTGGCGAGCGATGAAGCGTCGCAGCTCCGCGGCGATCTCCTCATTCTCCGGCGCGGGGCCGAATCCAAACCCCCCATGCGGCATGGCTTCCCAGACGTGTAGTTCCGCGTCGATGCCGGCGCGCCGCAGCTTGCGGTGCATCAGAACGGAGTTGGATAGGAACAAATCGCGCGTGCCGGACTGAATGAGAGTTGGCGGAAAGCCCCGGGTGAAGTCGGCGAAGAGTGGCGACACGTAGGGGTCCGTCAAATCATGTCCCGCCGCGTAGAGCGCGTTGCACTCCGGCAGCCCTCCCTTGAGGTTCACATCCAGCAGCGCGTTGGTCCGGAAGGTGTCTCCCGCCTCCGTCAGGTCCACTTCCGGTGTCAGCAGTACGACGGCGGCGGGAGGTTCGAGGCCCCGATCGCGAATCAGCAGGGTGACTGCGGCCGCCAGATTACCGCCGGCCGAGGAGCCCCCGATGACGATCTTCCGGCCCGGCGCGCCCGCGAGCAGCTCCCGGTAGACCGCAAAGCAATCCTCCAGCGCCGCGGGAAAGGGGTGCGCCGGCGGCGTCCGGTAGTCGACCGATACCGCCGTCAGACCGAGCTCATCGGCCGTTTTCGCGCCGAAAGCCATGGCAAATCGACCGGCGCCGAACACAAAGGCGCCACCATGGATGTAGAGGTAGATGTGCTGTTCAGCGTTGCCTGGCGTCCCGGGCGTGCAGAGGTATGTCGTGACGCCCGCGACGCTTTGCGTCTCTACGCGGCAGCGGCAGCGTGCGAGGATCTGTGCGGCCACCGGATCCCAGATAGCAGCGCTTGCTTCCAGCGCACGCCGCCAACCCTCCAGGTCACCGGGCGAGGGATATGAGGTGGCGGGGGTGTTGGTGGCGAATGCCAGCGCAGCTCGTGCCTCGGTGCTGATCGTGTCGGGAGGCTCGATAGTGCGCGCCGGCAGCACGACCGGCGTGAGCTCCGGTGGAGAGGTGACAGTGTTCATGCCGTTGACATAATCGGCAATCAGGCGTTTGACCGCAAGCTCGCGCTATTTCTGCACGGACTACCGGTTCGACAGGTGCGCTTGAGCGGTCGTAAGGTACGTGCACCATGCGCAATATCGCAGCGACACTGAGATTCAGCACTCGCGCCAGCGGCCTGATGGAGATCACCGGCGAAGTCCAGAGTTGGCTCGAGAGCCAGAGCGTATCGACCGGCCTGCTGACGCTCTTTTGCCGGCACACTTCGGCATCACTCCTCATCCAGGAGAATGCCGCTCGCGCGGTTCGCCGCGATCTCGAAAATTACTTCGCCGCGCTGGCGCCTGAAGATCCGAGCCGGTACGAGCATCATGACGAAGGACCCGATGACATGCCTGCACACCTGCGGACCGCGTTGA
>DATMPW010000032.1:0-29950 GCA_035566915.1 Steroidobacteraceae bacterium | reverse complement strand
ACGACCTTGCACGCACTGCAGCATGGCGAGCCCTCGGCGGCGACCGTGGACCTTTATAAGAAGATCCGGGCTGCGCTGGAGCCTGGTCTGGGCGCTGGGCCCCCCATGCCGAGCCCCAGCCGGGCGTAACGCCCCCGAACGCGCACCCGACCCGTGACGCCGGCTGGCGGTGGCGATCGGCCGCCTATGCCGGGCTCGGCCGGAGGTCCGTACTGCACTTTTTGGTACCGACTCTCGGCTCCCGACGCTCTTTCAATATGACCGGCTCATGTATTACGTCGAGGTCAACCGGAACCGGGAGTTTCTCTTCACCGGGGTTCGGGTGCGACCCGCAGGAGAGCTCGCATGAACGCCCAGGTTATCGCCACGGATCAAGCGGTAGCGTCCATCGGCGGCCCCTGGCAGGAGCTCGCCGAGCTCGCTCGTCTCGCTCCGACGCCGCAGAACACCCAGCCGTTTCGCATCCGTCCGCTCAACGCGCGCATCGCGCAGATCGTGATTCTCCGCGAGCGCATGCTGCCGGTGGAGGACACCGGCAATCTTTACGTGCTCTCATCGTTCGGCATCTTCGTCGAGACGCTCGAGCGCGCGGGGCGGCACTTTGGACTCGAGCTCACGGTGACGCCGGATGCGGATCTCGAGCCAGCGGCCATCGAGCCCGGCGCCGGACCTGTGATCCTGGGACGTGTCGAGGTCACGGGCCGTTGCGCTCCCGAAGAGCAACGGAGGGTGCTCGAGGCGCGACGCACCTCGCGCCTGCCTTACGAGGACCGGCTGGTGGATCCTCGAGCGCTGGAGGAGTTCGAGCGCATCGCCGCATCACATGGGCATCGCTTCGAATCCTTCGATGATCCGAGGATCGTGCGGGATGTCCTCAAACGCAACATCCGGGCGCTGCTCGAGAATAATCTGAAGAGCGGCGAGCTGGAGGAGCTCCGACGCTGGACCCGCATCGCCGATACACCCGAGACCGGCGATGGCCTGTGGTCCGGTCCCATGAACCAGGCGCGCTGGGAGATGCGGCTCGCGCTCAGGTTTCCGCGGCTCTTTCTCCTGCCCGGGATCTCATCGATCGCGCGCGGCAAGTACCTGCGCACGCAGGCGGGGACGCGCCACGTCGCGATCCTCCGCGGGCCTTTTGGCTCGTGGCCGGATCTCATCGGCGCGGGGCGCATGCTGATGCAGCTGTGGCTGTCGATGACCCGCCACGGGGTCTACATGCTGCCCTTCGGGTCGATGATCACCAACGCTGCCTGCAGTCGTTACCTGCGCGAGCGGTTCTCCGCGCAGGACATCTGGTTCATCCTGAGGTTCGGATATTCGGCCGTGCCCCCGAAAGCACCGCGCCTCGATTCGGTGCTCTGGGCTGACGTGCCCTACAGTGCGTTTCCGGTGCGCGAGCGGCGCCGCAGGGAGTACTCCTCGGTTTGAACGATACCTGCGGGCTGTTGGCAGCCGTCTAGGCGATCGCGCGCACGACTCCACCGTCGGCCCGGAGCGCCGCGCCCGTAATTGCGGAGGCTTGCGCGCTGCAGACATAGGTGATGAACGCCCCAATCTCGGCGGGGTCTTCAAAGCGGCGCAAGAGCGAGGTCGGCCGTGCGCGCTGGAAGAACTCCTTCTCGACTTCGGCAGCGCTCCGGCCGCTTCCGGCGGCGAGCTGCTTGACAAAGCCCGCCACCCCCTCGGATGCCGTGGGGCCGGGAAGGACGCTGTTCACGGTGACGTTGGTCCCGGCGAGACTCTCCGCAAGACCGCGCGCCACGGCAATCTGTGCAGTCTTCGTCACCCCGTAGTGGATCATCTCGACGGGTATCTGCAGTCCCGATTCACTCGAGACGAAAACAATGCGGCCCCAGTTTCTCGAGCGCATGCCTCTCACATAGTGCCGCGAGAGGCGAACGCCACTCATGACGTTGCTTTCGAAGAAACGCATCCAGTCCGCGTCCGGAATTTCCTCGAAAGGCTTCGGCTCGAAGATCCCCATGTTGTTGACGAGGATGTCGAGCTCGGGGTATGCGGCGATCACCTTGCCGCAACCCTCGGCGCCGCTCACATCGGCCGCAATACCATCGGCGCGGGCACCGCTCACCGAGCGCAGTTTCGAGAGCGCGTCATCGACGCGCCGCTGGGTGCGGCCGTTGATGATGACGTGTGCACCTTCCTTGGCCAGGGCCTCCGCGGTGGCAAAGCCGATTCCTGCCGTCGAGCCGGTGATGAGGGCGCGTTTACCGGTGAGGCCGAGATCCATGGCTGGAGCTCCTCTGTACGTGTTGACCCGGACGTTACAGGCGGCGCGCACCGCTCAGCAATCCGCAGGAAGAGGGAGAGTGATGTAAAGGCGCGCCACGCTGACGATCTGTTGGAGTCACGAAGGACGAGAGCCGAGTCGCAGCTCAGGCCCGCAGAGAAGCAAGGAAGGTGCAGAGGGCGCCGGCAACCTCAGCCGGACAATCGAGCGGTGTGAAATGGCCCCCTGGTAGCTTGACCACGGATGCGTCGAGCAGATTCGCGAGCGGTTTTCCCACCGCCTCGATCGACAGGAACTCATCACGTTCACCCCACAGTACCAGGGCGGGCACACCGCTCGCGCGTAGTCGCTCGCCGATACCTGTGGTCTGCCGCGGGTCGAGATCGCGTGCGGCGCGAATGAGGCGCAGGCCTCCCTCCTCACCCTGGTACGGCGCCAGCATTTCTCGCAACGCGGCGCTTTTCGCGAGCCGCCGTGCGAGCACTGGATAGAGCCGATGGGCATCGGCAGGGGCCCAGGCCTGAATGCTGGCGATCGCGTCCATCGCCCACTCGCTCTCGCACACGCCATCGAGAACGACGAGGCCGCGGACGCGAGCGGGCATGTCGACGACCATCAGCTGCGCGGCCGCCGATCCCACATCGTGAGCTATGACCACTGGCCGCACGGCGCCCAATCGCTCCAGCATCTCCAGCATCCATCCAGCCTGGCTCGCCATGTCGATACGCACGCCAGCAGGAGCCTCTGAATCACCGTAGCCCACGAGGTCGGGGACCAGTACGCGAAACCCGGCGCTGACCAGCCGCGGCGCCACGTGCGACCAGAGATGCCGGGTAGCCGGAAAGCCGTGCAGCAGAAGAAGCGGGACACCTTCCCCATCGTCTTCGAGGCACACGCTGACGTCATGGATCTGAAGGGTCGTGGCCAACCGCGCTCCGTTCTTATGCGTCGCAGCCTACTTTACGGCGGGGCTCCGGCCGAGGAGCGGCTCGAGCGCTCGAGCGCCGTGAGGATGCCGCACAGAATCTGGATGGGTCTCGGCGGGCAGCCGGGCACCGCCACATCCACCGGAATGACATTCGACACCCGTCCGCGGCTCGCATAGCTCTCACCGAAGATTCCGCCGGTGCATCCGCAGTCGCCGACCGCGACGACGAGCTTCGGATCCGGTGTCGCCTCGTACGTGCGGCGCAGCGCCACCTCCATGTGCTTCGAGACCGGGCCGGTAACCAGCAGCATGTCCGCATGGCGCGGGCTCGCGACGAAGCGGATGCCAAGGCCCTCGAGGTTGTAGAGCGGATTGTTGAGTGCGTGAATCTCGAGCTCACAGCCGTTGCAGGAGCCCGCGTCCACCTCGCGGATGCAGAGAGCCCGGCCCAGCACGGCGAGGATGCGCGCCTGCAATGCCTCACGGAGCCTCAGTGACTCGTCCGCGGGTGGCGGCGGCTCGGTAGCGATTCCGACCTTGGCGATCTGCCGCAGTGTTTTCAGCATGTGAGTGCGCCCCTCACAGATCGTGTCCACTGTAGGAGAGGTTGAAGGACTTATTGATGAGCGGGAAGTCGGGCACGATGTTGCCGATGATGGCGTGCTCGAGCACCGGCCAGTTCTGCCAGGAGGGATCATGCGGATGACAGCGGGCGATCGTGCCGTCCGCGCCGGTCTCGAGCGCGACGAGCACCGGCCCCCGCCAGCCCTCGATCAGCCCGATGCTTAAGCTGTCCGCATGAGGGAGCGGCACCTTCTCGCTGTGGGGTCCGGGGGGAAGCCCCGCGGCGAGGCGCTCGATGAGGCGAGCCGATTCCTGCACTTCATCGAAACGCACGGCCACTCTCGAGGCGACATCGCCCGTGCTGCGGCCTGTCTTCTCCACTGCAATCTCCGTGTAGGGCGCACAGGGGAGATCGCAGCGCAAGTCGAACGCCTGACCGCTCGCGCGGCCCGCGAGCCCCGTGAGGCCGAGCTTTTTCGCCAGCTCTGGAGTGACGGTGCCGGCGCCCGTGAACCGATCGCGCACTCCTTCGTGCTCCTCATAGACCGTGCGGAGCCGCGCAACTTCCGCCGCAATCGCCTGCACGGTGGATCGGAGCTTCAGTGCGTCAGTTGTTGCGAGATCGGCGCGCGTGCCCCCAGGGACGACCGCGTTCATCAGGTAGCGCTCGCCGAGGGCTTCATCGCAGGCGCGCAGCAGCAGCTCCTTCAAGCGCGAGAACTGCGCGAGTCCGAAGGCAAAGCCCGCATCGTTTCCAAGCGCCCCCAGGTCACCGAGATGATTGGCGAGGCGTTCGAGCTCGAGACACAGCGCCCGCAACCACGCGGCGCGCGGCGGGAGCGCGATGCCGGCGACGCCTTCCAGTGCCTGGCAATAGGCCCAGGAGAAGGCTACCGCGGAGTCGCCGGATACCCGTGCGGCGAGGCGATGGGCATCGAGAACGTTGAGCTCCGTAAAGCGATGCTCGATGCCCTTGTGCACGTAGCCGAGCCGCTCCTCGAGCCGCAGCACCTTCTCTCCAACGACGGAAAAACGAAAGTGGCCGGGCTCGATGATGCCGGCGTGCACGGGGCCGACCGGAATCTCGTGCACGCCCTCGCCCTCGACGCGCACGAAGGGGTACACGTCGACGCCCGCCTCGTGCGCGGCCAGCCCCGCTGCCGAATCGACGAGTGGGTGGAAATCAGGCGGCCAGGCGTTGTGACGCAGCCAGGCGCGCGAGTCGGGGTCGGTGGAGCGCACGCGGGAGAGATCCGCCATCGCGCGCTGCATGCGAGAGGCGCATGGAAAGTGTGCTTCGAGGCCGGGGTAGGGCGCAACGGGGTCTGCTAGCGGCAGGCTCAGGATGAGTGCACCCGAGTCAATGAGAAAGACTGCGCGGACGGTGGGTGATGCGCGCTGCGCGTGACTCGCCCACATGGACATGAGCCGCGCCCCGCTCGCAGCGAGCTCCTGCGCCGCGTGTGTCCAGTCCTCACTCGACACGGCGAGCGCACGCAGGCCGGGTGCTCCGGGCTGCTCGCGGCTCTCGGCCCACCAATTCAGCGGTGCCATCAGCCGCCTCCGATGAGGCGCGCGGCGGCGCGATACCAGTCGGCGAGATACGGCGGTATGTAGAGCCCGAGCGCGAGCACGAGGCTCAGGTGCAGGAACACCGGCAGCAGCGCCGGTGGGTGCGGCAACCGCTTGGCCGTCGTCTCACCGAAGACCATCGGCTGCACCCGTCCGAAGATCGCGGCAAAGGCCACAGCGAGCGCGGTGAGCAGGATCGGCGTCGCCCAGGGCTGCTCGCGCATCGCGGTGGTGAGGATCAGGAATTCACTCGCAAAGACGCCGAATGGCGGGACGCCGAGGATCGCGAGCGAGCCCATCATGAGACCCCAGCCGATGGTCGGGCTCAGCGTAATGAGCCCGCGGATGTGGTCCATGAGCTGTGAGCCTGACTTCTGTGCGGCGTGGCCCGCGGTGAAGAAGATCGCCGACTTGGTGAGCGAGTGCACGGTCATGTGGAGTAGCGCGGCGAAGTTCGCCACGGCTCCGCCCATGCCGAATGCAAAGGTGATGATGCCCATGTGCTCGATGGAGGAGTAGGCGAAGAGCCGCTTGATGTCGCGCTGCCGCCAGAGAAAGAAAGCCGCCAGCACGACCGACAGCAGCCCGAAGCCCATGAGCATCTGCGCGGGAAGGGCGGAATGGAGCGAGCCCTCGACCAGAACCTTGCAGCGCACCACCGCGTAGAGCGCGACGTTCAGCAGAAGCCCCGAAAGAACCGCAGAGATCGGCGTCGGGCCTTCGGCGTGCGCATCGGGCAGCCAGTTGTGGAGCGGCGCCAGTCCAACCTTCGTGCCATAGCCGACGAGCAGGAAGACGAATGCGAGGCTCAGGACCTTCGGCTCGAGTTGCCCCTTCACTCCGTTGAGGTGTGTCCAGAGAAGCGCACTCACACCCTCGGCACCGAGCACGTGCTCGGCGGCGAAATAAAGAAGGATCGTGCCGAAGAGCGCCTGGGCGATGCCGACACCGCAAAGCACGAAGTACTTCCAGCCCGCCTCGAGACTCGCCCCGGTGCGGTAGAGCGTCACGAGCAGCACCGTCGAGAGCGTCGCGGCTTCCATGGCAACCCAGAGGAGTCCCATGTTGTTGGTCGTGAGTGCCACCAGCATGGTGGTCATGAAGAGCTGATACATGCTGTGGTAGAGGCGCAATTGCGGTGCGCGCACCCGTCCGTGCTCCATCTCGACCCGCATGTAGGGGCGGGAGAAGACGGCGGTCGTGAGGCCTACGAGCGCGGTGAGCGTCACGAGGAAGACGTTGAAGGCATCGATGAAGAACTGATCGCGCGCGAAGGTGAGGGTGCCGGCGCTCACCACGTGCACCGTGAGTGCGCAGGCGGCGAGGAAGGTCACGAGGCTGAACGCGATATTGAGCTCCGGCGCGAAGCGTCGCGCGCCCAGCACGGCGAGCACAGCAGCGCCGGCGAGCGGACTTCCGAGAAGAAGCAGGAATTCCACCTACTCGCTTCTCCTCGAGCTCGCGTCCTCGCGCAGGGACTCGAGGTGATGGAGGTCGAGACTGTCGAACTGCTCGCGGATCTGGAAGAAAAAGATGCCGAGCACCAGCACTGCGACCAGCACATCGAGCGCGACGCCGAACTCCACCACCATCGGCATGCCGTAGGTGGCGCTCATGGCGCCGAAGAAGAGGCCATTCTCCATCGACAGGAACCCAACCACCTGGGACATGGCCTTGCGGCGCGTGATCATGGTGAGGAAGGAGAGCAGCACGACGGCGACCGCGATACCAATGGCATTGCGAGTCGCCGTGCTCGCAAGGGCGGAGATCGGCTGCGCGAGTCCGAACGAGAAGACGACGATCAGCACCCCGATCAGCATGGTGCCGGAGATATTGAGCAGCGGCTCAGCGTCCCAGTACACCTCGAGACGGCGGATGAGACGATGAAGCAGGTATGGCAGCAGCATGACCTTAAGAGCGAGCGTCAGGACTGCAGAGAGATAGAGATGAGGTTGCCGGGTGCGCCAAGCGATGAGGAGCGTCGCGATGAAGAGCACCGTACCCTGGAGCGCGAGGAGGTTGACGAGGTTCACGATGCGCCGCTGGCTCAGCATCGCGAAGGAGAGGAGCAGCAGCAGTGCCGCACAGAGGTTCAGGAGCTGAATATCGAGTGGAACGCCGGCCATGCTCAGGCTCCCAACAGCAGATGCACCAGGAGTCCCAACACCGCGAAGAGGAACGCGGTGGCAAGGAACTCCGGTGCCCTGAACACGCGCAGTTTTGCCGAGACCATCTCGATCACTGCGAGGAGCGCCCCGGCGGCGGCGAGCTTCAGTGCCAGGAGCGGGATCGACGCGAGCAGCGCCACCGGCGCGCTGCCACGGGTGGAGACACCCCAGGGGATGAAGAGCGCGAAGCCGATGCAGGCGTAGTTGAAGAGCTTGAGTGCCGATGCCCACTCCATGAGTGCCAGATGCCGCGCCGAGTACTCGAGCAGCGTGGCTTCGTGAATCATGGTCAGCTCGAGGTGGGTTGCGGGGTTGTCGACCGGGATACGCGCATTCTCGGCGAGCAGCACCATGAGGAAGGCGACGGCCGTGAAGGCGAGGCTCGGGTAGAGGCCGAGCGTTTGTGTCGCGAGATGCTCCGTGATCGCAGGCAGCGCGGTCGTCGCCGAGATGAGCGAGGCGACGAAGATCACCATGAGGAGCGCCGGCTCCGCCAGGAAGCCGACCATCATCTCGCGCCGCGCGCCCAAGGTGCCGAAGGCCGTGCCGGTATCCATTGCCGCGAGCGACATGAAGACGCGCGCCGTGGCGAGGAGCCCGACGAGTGCGATCGCATCGGCCACCTGCGTGAGCGGCAGCCGCGTGCCCATGGACGGGATGATGCCCGCGGCCACAACCATCGCAGCGAAAACAATGTAGGGCGCCAGGCGGAAGAGCCGGGAAGCGCCCTCCGCGATGACCGCGTCCTTGTGAAAGAGCTTGCGTATGTTGCGGTACGGCAGCCACACGCTCGGCGCACTGCGGTTCTGCAGCCAGGCGCGGCACTGATTGATCCAGCCGACGAAGAGTGGCGCTGCGGCGAGCGCGACGACGAGCTCGAGCAGCTGCGTGATGATCTCGATCGGTCTCATAGCACCACCGCCAGGAGCACCACGAGCGTGACGAAGCTATAGAGCAGATAGGTGGCGATACGTCCCTGCTGCAGCACGGAGAAGCTGTCGGCGACACGCTGCACGAGCGAGCCGAGCGGCTCGTAGAGGCGCTGCCAGATGCGATCGGCGATGGACACGCGATAGCGCGGTGCCCGATCGAAGGGCGAGGGCAGCTCGCGCGTCATGGCGAAAAAGGGCTCGAAAATATGGCGGATCGGCTGGCCAAAGCCCTCCGCCGTGTCCTGCATGCGTGGATCGAGCCGTGCGAAGCCACAGTCCCAGGGCGCTGCGCGCCGCACCCGCTGGTGATAGAAGAGCCGCACGCCGAAGATCGTGAGGAGCACGACAGCCGCGACCGCGAGCAGGAAGACGAGTCCCGAATAGGAGGCGAGCCTTCCCGGCAATGGTTCGAGCAGCCACCAGGGAGCGGTCGGGTCCGGCAAGTCAACATGCGCGAGCTGTCTCACGACGGTGCGCAAGGCGCCGACGACCTGCGTCGGAATGAGGCCGAGAGTGATGCACCCGAGCGCGAGCCAGGCGAGCCCGATGCGCTCGAGCACACTCGCATCGTGGGCGCGAAGGAGCGCCGCTTCGCGTGGCTGCCCGAGGAAGATCACGCCGAAGAATTTCACCATCACGTACGCGGCGAGAGCCGCCGCGAGTGCCACGAGTGCCGCACCGAGGGGGAGCAGCATGTTGACGAACGTCTGCGGTACCTGATGTGCGAACAGGAACGCCTGCAGCAACAGCCACTCGGAGACGAAGCCATTGAGTGGCGGTAGCCCCGCGAGCGCCAACGCACCGACGAGGGTCAACCACGCGACCCAGGGCATGCGGTGAATGAGGCCGCCCAGGCGTCCCAGGTTTCGTTCGCCCGTTGAATGCAGCACTGCGCCCGTCCCGCAGAAGAGCAGGCTCTTCATGAAGGAGTGGTTAAGCGCGTGGTAGAGCACCGCGATCAGCGCGAGCGCGGCGAGCCCCGGCATCCCTGCGCCATGAAAGACGATCGCGAGTCCGAGCCCCGTGAAGATGATGCCGACGTTCTCGATGGACGACCAGGCGAGGAGCCGCTTCATGTCGGTCTGCGCGGCGGCGAACACCGCACCGTAGAGTGCGCTGAAGAGGCCCACGGTGAGCGCCACGACGCCCCACCACCATTGCGGCGCGCCGAGCAGATCGAAGGTCACGCGCAGCACGCCGTAAACGGCCGTCTTCAGCATGACGCCGCTCATCAGCGCCGAGACGGGGGAGGGAGCAGCCGGATGGGCCTCCGGCAGCCAAACGTGGAGAGGCACGAGCCCGGCTTTTGCACCGAAGCCGAGCAAGGCGAGGAGGAACGCTGCAGCGGCCCAGACTGGAGTGAGATGCGCGTGCCGCATGGCGTCGAAGGTGAACTGCCAGCTGCCACCCTGCATGACACCGAAAGCCAGCAGGATGGCGAGCGCGCCGACGTGGGCGATGAGGAGATATAGAAACCCGGCGCGACGGATCTCGGCGAGACTGTGTTGGGTCGTGACGAGGAAGTACGAGGACAGTGCCATGGTCTCCCAGGCGACCATGAACGCGTAGGCGTCGTCTGCGAGCAGCAGGAAGCCCATGCTCGCCAGGAACAGGTGGTACTGGAGGCAGAGCAGTCCCGCGGACGTGCCGTGACCACGACGGAAATAGCCGGCCGCGAACACCGAGATGCCGGCGGAAGCCGCGCCGAGCAGAAAGAGAAAAAAGCTCGACAGGGCATCGCGCCGAAGATGCATCGGCAGATCGGGGAGACCGAGGATGAGCACGGCGCGCTCGGTCGGCGCACCGAGGCTCGACAGCGCGACGGCCGCGAGCGCGAGGCTGCAGACGGCGCCGAGCGGAAACAGCGTCCGACCCACGTAACGCAGACTCGTCGGACGCAGCAGCCCCGCGAGGCCGATGAGACCCCAGAGCGCGAGCAGTGTCAGGCAAGCGTCGAGCGGGGAGTGAAGTACAGGCACCACGGACTGTGCTACGCAGATATGCGGTGGATTATAATCTTCTACGCATGCAGAATGCCTGTGATTAGTTTTGAATGTGACTAATACGTATATGAAGGGCGAGAAGGTGGTGAAGATCGAGGAGCGCACGGCGCGTCTCACGATCCTCATCGATCCGCGCAAGAAGGCGGTGTTCGAGCGGCTGTGCGCCGAGGAGGACCTGACGCCCTCGCAGGTCGTGCGCCGGCTGATTCGCAGCTACATCGAGCAGCGGCTCGGGCGGCCGTGGATGCCGGGGGAGGAGCCCTCAGGCACCGACCGCGGCACGGGTCGTGGCAGTGCGCGGCGGCGCGCTCCACGGACCTGAGTGACCGCCGAGTATCGGGGCGGGGCCGCAACGGTCATCCGCGTCAAGGTCAAACCCAACGCACGGGCTTCCGCCCTGACGCAGCTGCCCGATGGCAGCTGGGTGGCGCAGGTCAAAGCACCGGCGATCGAGGGTAGGGCGAATGAGGAACTCATCGCCTTGGTCGCGGAGCACTTTCGGTGCGCGAAGGCGGCGGTGTCCATCAAGACCGGAGCTTCGGGCCGACTGAAGCTGGTGAGGATCGAGTCGGCGTGATTCACAGATGCACCGCGGAGGGGTACCTGCTGCGTCGTTCGCGCGCCGGCTCTTGCGGGCGGCGCGGAAGCAAGCCGACTCCTGCAACATAGAGAACCGACTCCGAAATTCCGTCCAATCCCAAATCCTTCTCGATCAAGGAGTCCTTGAGTGCGGCTGTGCAAAAGGGAGCCAGTCCCAGCCGCGTTGCCGTGAGGCAAAACGTCTGACAGAGATGGCCCGTCTCGAGCAGAACAACCCGATACGCTCGAGCTCTGCCGTACTTCCACATCATTCGCGCGAAGACCGCTGTCATGATGAGCAGCGCTGCAGCCCTGGCAACATATGGCTGATCCGCGCAATAAGCACTCGCCCTCTTCGGAGTTGCCTTGGCAGGGAGTCTTGCCAAACGGTTGTCCATGGGCTGGTAGTGATACGTTCCCCTCTCGAGTCCATCCACCCTGAGCGCCATCAGATAGACCTCGCCCGGGTGCCTGGCACCGCCCGAAGGGCTGGTCTTGTACGGGAGCCTTCCGAATACATCCGTGTCGAAGTATCCTTGGACACCCCACGTCGTCTGCAAGAGCTTCGAGATGTTCTCCAGAGATAGCTTTCCTCTCGCGAACTCTCTGTGCGTCCTCCTGGCGTGCAGCGTCTCGAAGAAACTATCCCTGGCTACTTCATGCGACGTCAGCCGGACTCGATCGGCGCCGCGAATCGTTTTGAACTGAGGCGGCGCAGGGGTCGCCGGAAGTAACTTCAATTGTTTCTGGAGGGGCCAATCCCAGGGCACGTACGGGGTGTCCTTGGTCATGAAGTGAAACCCGCCTTCCGGAAGCCACGGCCCCCATGACCTCCCGACCCGTGCATCCCGCTCCCATTCGGCTGAGCCGTACTCCAGCAGGAGTTGGGCGTCGATCAGCTGCAGTATCGCCCTTGCGATGCTTTCGCGGCTGTAGACGCGGAACTCGACGAGCGCATCCTGGATCGTCCGCGGGGTGAAGAAGAAACGGATCAGATCGATGGTTACCGGATTCGTTGAGAACGTTCGTCTGGTAAGGTAATTCGCGATCCGCAGCCTTCCCCTGTGCCAGTATGCGATCTGGCAGGATGCGCTCGTCAGCTTCATGATTCCTGACCTAGCGTAAGGTCTGGAATGCGATGCCTACTTGCAGATGTCATGTATCCAGATACTCAGCCATCCCATGTTCCGGTTAACCTCCTGCAAACCTGTCTTCAACTCCCTTCCGGTAATGGTTCCGGCCTTCTGGCGCCTGGCCAGTTTTTTGAGCTCTTTTTTGGTTTGCTTTGAAAGCGCTTTTAGGCCCTTGAGTGTCTTGGGCGGGGTTCTTTTGTTCGCTGCCATGTTGAAACCCTCGTTCGATCAGATTGAAACACCAGAGGATGAGGACTTGAGACTTCAAGTCCTGACATCTGGGCTTGCCGGTTGGCTCTGGCCGGTCAACTTCATGTTGGTGAGCAATAACTGAAATCTTCGGTCGCCGTGCAGATTGCGAAGCAGCGGATCTGCCTTGATCTCGGGCATTCTGGCTTCGTGTCGTCGGTATGCGCGCTGGAGCCACCGCATGGCATCATCGACCTCTCCACGGTACGCGTGCACCTCGGCGATTCCATAGGCGTCGCGCGTGGCGAATTTTTCTGTCAGCGAGTATAGCGCGGCGTCCGACTCGATGCGCCGGCCCAACGCCGAGTAGGCGATCGCCAAGCCGCGCAGTCTGTAGTCCTCGTCGGGCTCCCGTTGCATCGCCGCCAGCGCTGCATCGAATTCGCCGAGGTACAGGCGAGCAATGCCAACGGAGCTGTTGACCCCGCCGAACTCTGGATGCAGATGAAGCAACCTCGTCCGGGTCTCGAGACACTGCTGCAGCCGGTTGGCGGCGCAGAGTGCGGCGCCGAGCGAGTCCAGGGTGTTGGGGTCGAGCGGATTGCGCTCGAGGTCTTCCTGGTACAACTCTATGGCCCGGTCGACCTCACCGAGCGTGTAGGCGAGATCACCGAGAGCGCTGGGTAACAATTCGAATCGGGGGTTTATCCTGCGGATGTGTTCCGCGTCCGCCTGCAGAGCCGCCCAGTTCCAGGTAACGTTCGCTTCGAATCCACCTCGGGTGTAATAGGCCCAGACGAGATTCGGATCGAGCTGCACGGCACGGTCCAGCGCAGCGAGGATTCGCCGGTTCTGCTCCTCCGATGGCGAACCCTTGAGAATTTCCTCGTTCAGGTACGCGCTCGCTAGGCGTGCCCACGCCAGCGCGTAGTCGGGACTGATGTCGATCGCCTGTTGGTACAGCTGGGCGGCTTTTTCGACATCGGGCAGGGTCCTGCGCGCCTTGAAGTAATTTCCTTCCAGAACGAGGTTATACGCCCGCACATCGGGCTGCCGGTTTCCTGCCTCATGACCGGGCAGAGCGACGCGCAGGGCCTGGGAAACTTTGTCTGCAATCTCTTGCTGTACCGCAAAAATAGCGACGAGGTTGCGATCGTAACTTTGCGACCACAGGTGAACCCCGTCTGCAGCGCGGATCAGCTGCGCGGTGATGCGCAGCTGCTCGCCGCCTTTGCGAACGCTGCCCTCGAGCACATACATCACCCCGAGCTGGCGAGCGATCGAGCGCACGTCTTCGTTCCTGCCCTTGAACTGGAACGACGAACTGCGCGCGATGACCTTCAGATCCGCGCTGTGCACGAGGTGGTCTATCAGCTCCTCGGACAGCCCGTCCGAGAAGTAATCCTGCCTCGGGTCCCCGCTCATGTTCACGAACGGGAGCACCGCGATCGAGTGCGGCGGCGGGTTGAAGGCCGCAGCAGCGGGGGCGTTGGCAAGGGAGGCGGCCGGCTGAGTGTTCGAGGTCGCTCCCTCCACCGCGACCGAGTGCCGGGATACCCACCACCTGTCGAGTAAGTAGGTCAAGCCCACAGCCGCGCTCGCAACGAGGATCGCCGCACCGAGGAGGGTGAGCGGGCGAGCGCGCGGCCTGGTGTCAGCAGCGAGCCCCGCGAGCAGCGTTTCCACGGTGCGAGTACGTGCCTCACGCTCAAAGGCCAGCGCTTTTGCTAGCGCCGCATTCTGTTCCCGCGACAGCCCCTGCAGCGGCGGCACCTGGGTACCCGCTTCCCGAGCCTCGAGCGCGGTGAGCTCCCCGAATGGGCGCTCCCCGCAGAGCATCTCGTAGATCACGCAGGCGAAGGAGTAAATGTCATCGCGCCGGTCCGCCTCCTTCCCCTCGAGCAACTCGCAGCTGGCGTAGGCGGGGGTGAGCGCGCGCGGCCCGGAGGGGGCGTGGAGCAGTGGACCGCGCGACACGCGCGCAATACCGAAGTCGAGCAGTTTGGTCCTCCCCGAGGTCGTCACGAACACATTCGCGGGCTTCAAGTCGCTATGGATCACGTTGTGGTCGTGCGCGTTGCCCAACGCCGCACCTACATCCTCGATGATCGGCCAGGCGTGGCTGAAGGGCATGCCGCGGCCAAACTCCTCATCGAGCAGCGCATCCAGCGACTTGCCCTCGAGGTGCTCCATCAGCACGTAGAGTCTCTGGCCGTCTACATTGACCGAATGCACATCGACGATGTTCGGATGGCTGAGCTTGCGCGTCTTGCGGACCTCCTCCCGCAGCAGCGTGAGCGCCGCGGGGTGCAGCTCCTCCTTCAACACCTTGATGGCGAACTTCTCGCCGGGCACCTGCTCATCGGCGGCGAGGTACACCACCCCCATCCCCCCCTCGGCGAGCTCGCGCTCGATGCGGTAGCGGCCGCCGAGCAGCTGACCGATCGCCAGCCGCAGCGTGCTGTGTGACACACCCGCTTGTGCTCGTCCGGTCGCGCTTCGGCGCCGCTGCGGGGGCTGCGTCCCGGGAAGCCCCTCAGGGGGAGCGCCCTCTTGCGCGCAGACTGACAGCTGTGGATCGACTTCAGCCTCACGCGGTGAGGCCTCGGTGGACGGGGGTACGCGGCGGTTTTCTTCTGCGGTCATCGGAGCTGCAGTGCCCGCCCTGGTGGTTGGGAAAAGCATGCGCCCACTCGGCCAATAACAGCAAATCCGATCGGCGAAGGTGGTCCCGCGCAAGTCACGCGGGACTGCGCCATCCGCGTGCCTGCGCAGCATTTCATCACTTCCTAAGATCTCCCTAAGGACCCCCTGTGGGTCTGTCGCTAACTTAACTCCCGCGGCCTGAAGGACTCCCGACCCAACGATAAGTCCGAAGGCGCAGTGAAGTTCACAAACCCAAGTCAGAGGAGACCGCTATGAAATCGAATGTCAAGACCGTTAACCGCAGCATCCTCGGTTACGCCGCTGCGATGGCGCTGGCGTGCGTGTTGGTCACTTCCAACGCGTATGCTGGTGATGACGTTCACTCCCAGACCGTCAAGTTCGCCGATCTGAACCTCAGCACACCGGCCGGCGTGGAAGCGCTCTACCGCCGCATATACGCGGCAGCCCAGCGCGTCTGCGGCTACGAAGCCACATCTGCCTACGGGCGGGGCATCTGGCAGAACTGCGTTCGCCCCACCGTCGATGCTACCGTTGCCAAGGTGAATAACCCGCAGCTCACTGCTTTACACACCGGTCGCAACCCTTCGCCTGCGACCGCGATGATCAACAGGTGAGAGCGGGTTGATTGTTGCACCCACCCGGGTCATCCGCCGGGTGGGTGCACGGCAGCCGGGGAGGTTGCGGGGGCGCGTTTCGGACGCGCTTCATGCACACGTCGCGAGCGCGCGCTCACGCGCCTTGCGTTGCGCTGTGTGTCTCTTAGTCCGACATGAGGGTCGCCGTCACTGACGCGTTCACCGATCGGTCCCTTGGCGTGCGGGTGCCCGAACCAATTCGGGGTCACGAAGTCGGCCACGAGAATGCCGCCGATCTCATACCCGTATTTGTCGTCCTCGACAGGATCGCAGACCTCGGCCGTCCAGAATACCCCGTGTTCGGATCTGCAGTTCCCGCCCTGGTGGGTTGGGAAAAGCATGCGCCCACTCGGCCAATAACGGCAAATCCGATCGGCGAAGGTAGTCCCGTGCAAGTTACGCGGGATTTGCGCCATCCGCGTGTGTGCGCAGGATTTCACCACTTCCTAAGATCTCCCTAAGGATCTCCCGTAGGTCTGCCGCTAACTTCACTCCCGAGGCCTGAGGACTCCCGACCCAACGATGAGTCCGAAGACCCAGTGAAGTTCACAAACCCAAGTCACAGGAGACCGTCATGAAATCGAGTGTCAAGACCGTTAACCGCAGCATCCTCGGTTACGCCGCTGCGATGGCGCTGGCGTGCGTGTTGGTCGCTTCCAACGCGCATGCTGGCGATGATCGCTCCGAGACCGTCAAGTTTGCCGATCTGAACCTCAGCTCACCGGCCGGTGTGGAGGCTCTCTACGAGCGCATTCACGCGGCAGCCCGGCGCGTCTGTGAACAGCCCGCCGGGGAGCTAGCGGCCGTCAGGAAGTGCATGACCAAAACCGAGAGCACGGCGATCGGAACGGTGAACGTCCCCTCGCTGACCGCGTTCTACCAGAAAAAGACCGGAAGCCAGCCGCCAACGATCACCGCAAATCGATGAAAGGCTTGCGGGGTCTGGGCAAAGGCCACGTTCGGACCCCCTTCCTTCGATGACCGGTCGGCTCGCGTTATGTCTTCTCGCCGGTACGACCTACTATAAGCCTGGCGACCGGTGAGGCACCCTTTATTGCAACGCAGCGTAAAGACAGGTACAGCTGATAAGCAGCGGCTGCGGTGACCTAGACCATGAGGCTGAAGTTCGGCGACTGCGTACTCGATTTGGACGCTCGGCAACTCGAGCGCGGAAATAAGGTCGTCCCGCTCGAGCCCAAGATGTACGAGTTGCTCGAGGTGCTGATTAAGCGCCGGCCGGCGGTCGTCACCAACAACGAGCTCGATGAGCTACTGTGGCCAAACGTGTACGTGGCGCGCACTAGCCTGACCCGTCTGGTCTCGGAGCTCCGGTCCGTGCTCGGTGATGCGCCGCGCGATTCCCGCATCATTCGAACGGCTTACAAGGTCGGATATGCCTTCTGCGCCGACGTGACCGGCCTGCCCGTGGCGCGCTCCGCGCCGGCGACGCTCGAGGTGCTGTGGATGAAGCAGTCTTTCCCACTCACCGACGGCGAGCACATTGCCGGACGGGACGCGGAATGCTCGCTGGTCATCGACGGCACCACGGTTTCGCGGCAGCACGCGCGCATCACGGTCGCCTCCGGAGCGGCGACCATCGAGGATCTCGACAGTACGAACGGCAGTCACGTGAATGGAACACGCATCTCTGCACCCACGCGGCTCGCCCCCGGGGATGAGTTTGCGCTCGGCAGCGAGGTGCTACGAGTACGACGGCGCAGTTCGTCGGAGTTGACGGTCAAAGTCGATTCCGACAGCGAGCCTAGCGGCAGGCTGCGGAAAAAACCCTGAAAAGGGACAGTGCGCGGCCGAATCAGCCGCGCCGGCTCTTGCGTCCAGCAGCCTGGGGCTTGTCTGCTTTCTCCACCTTCGGCGTATTGGCTGCGATCAGCTGCGCCTCCGGCGCCGAACACAAGGAGAGAACGCGGCACCGGCCTTCGCTCGCGGCAATGTAAGCATGTGCCATGCCGCTGTCGAAGTAGATCGAATCGCCCGCTTTGAGTCGAACGGGCGCATAAAGACTCGTGTGCAGATCCACCTCTCCCTCGAGCACGAACGCATACTCCTCGCCCGGATGGCGGATCAGTTCGCCGAACTCCTCGAGACTGCGCGCATGCAGCTCGGCAACGATTGGAATCATTTTCTTGTTCAGCAAATCCCAAGCCGGATAGAGGTGCGAGTAGTTCTTGGTCTCGATCGATTTGCCTTCGCCCGCTCGCACGCGTTGATTGCCAAAGGCTATCGCGGCCTCGCCGTGCTCTTTCTTCTCGTTTACGTCCTGCCACTGCTGACGCTCGGCGTTGGACGCCTTTGGCACCGCAGAGCGATTCAGCAGCCAATTCCGTGAAGGGTCCGCTTTACGCAGCGCGCCTTACCGCAGTCCCGGGAGCGAGCTCAATGCGAATCAAAATGTTGGCGGCCGTTGGGTCTCTGACCATGCTGACCGCTGCCTCTGTGCCGAAATCTCCTGAGCTTCCGAAAAGCGCGCCCCTGCCTGCTTCGAGCGGTGAACAAATCCATCCGCTGGATGCGAATGATCTTCGCGCGTGGCTGGATGGCTTGCTGCCCTATGGCATGAAGAGCGGCGATATTGCCGGAGCGGTCATCGCCGTAGTGAAGGACGGGAAAGTCCTCTTCCAGCAGGGTTACGGTTATGCGGATGTCGAGAAGCACATCCCCATGGACCCCGAAAAGACCCTGATCCGCCCGGGCTCGACCTCGAAGCTCTTCACCTGGACGGCGGTCATGCAGCTCATCGAGCAGGGCAAGATCGATCTCGATCGGAACGTCGATGACTACCTGGACTTCAAAGTCTCGCCGCCAAAAGGTGCGCCGATCACCATGCGCGACCTGATGAACCACAAGGGCGGATTCGAGGAGGGGCTCAAGGACATTCTCGCCAAGGACAGGCAAGGACTGCCATCGACCGAAGCGTATCTTAAGCAGCACCCAAGACCACTCCTGTTCCCACCGGGCGAGGTTCCTGCGTATTCGAACTACGGGTGCGCTCTTGCGGGTTACATCGTCCAGCGGGTGTCGGGTGAGCCCTTCGAGCGCTACGTGGAGCAGCACATTCTGCTGCCACTCGGCATGCGCCAGTCGACGTTCGATCAGCCACTGCCGGAAAGATTCAGGAAAGAAGTGTCACAAGGCTACCGGACGGCGTCGACGGCCCCCCAGCCTTATGAGCTCATCATCACCCGGCCGGCCGGCAGCCTGACAACCACCGCCGCGGACATGACGCGCTTCATGCTCGCGCATCTGCAGCAGGGTCGTCTTGGCGATTACGACACGCTGAGCCGGCAAACCACGCAGTTGATGCACACCCCGTCCGAGACCTCATTGCCGGGATTCAGCACGATGGCGCACGGGTTTTTCTACGAAAACAAGAATGGCCACACGGTGATCGGCCACGGCGGCGATACGGTCTTCTTCCACACAGAGCTCGATCTGCTGCCGGAGGAGGGCGTCGGGATTTTCTACAACTTCAATAGCCGAGGGCGCGACAACGCCGTCTATGGGTTACGCAAGGCACTCTTCGATGAGTTCATGGATCGCTATTTTCCCGGCGCTTCGCCGCCGCCCGACCCACCGGCACCGGCGTCCGCGGCTGCGGATGCGCAGAAGATTGCGGGTCGATACGAAGAATCACGACGGGTGGAGCACGGCTTCCTGAGCGTCTTCGGTCTCCTGCAGCAGACGGTGATCGGCGCCAAGCCTGGCGGCACCATCACCGCGCCGCGGGTTCTCGAGTCAGGCGACGCCACCTTCCACGAAGTGGCTCCCGATCTGTGGCGGGAGGTCGGTGGGACTCGGCAGCTCGCGCTGCGAACCGTGGATGGCATCAAGACGGTGATCGACAGCGAGGACCCGATATCCGTCCTGCACCCCGTGCCCGTGCTGCGCTCCGCGTCGCTGAATCTGACTGTCCTCGTGGCCTCCGTCGCCATCCTGGCATTGACTGTCGTGGTTTGGCCCATCACGGCAATCGTCAGACGGCGCTACGGGCGTCCCCCGGCCTCGCAAGAGGTGCGACGACTCTGGGGCTGGATCGGTGGTGTCGTCATACTCGAGCTCGCCTATGTCATCGCTTGGATCGTGCTCCTCGCGCCGGTCGTCAGCGTCTCGCTATGGGTCTATTCCTGGCGGCTTGACCCAGTGGTCCGGATACTGCAACTCGCGGGTGTTGTGGTCATTGCGGCGTCCGCAGTGGGCCTCTGGGCCCTGTGGCGCATTTCCAGGCTGCAGTCGTCTCGCATCGTATGGCTCAGAAACGCTGCGCTCGCTGCGGCTCTCATCGGCATCGTCTGGATCGGCTTCGCCGGGAAACTGATGAGCTTTAACCTGAACTACTAGCTCGCGTACACGAGGCTCGCGGACGCCTGCGCCCGCTTGTCAGCGTGTCCGCGTGAAGGCGCGGCGCCGGCAATCGGCACCCGCCGCCGCAGTCCACGGCCGCGCGCTGCACCGATTCGTGGCCAGGATCGCGGGAATGCCCGCCGGTTCAGTGAGCCCGAGCACATTCCAACCGAAAGAGTCGGAATAGAGTGTCGTGCCGCATGGCCACGAGCCAAGGCCTAATGCGGCCTCGTGGGGGCATCGCTCATGAACCGGACACTCTTGGCGGGCATCGTCGGGGGACTCGTCGGAGGCCTCATCGGCGCTCTCATCGGCGCAGGGCTCGCGCTGCATGCGCCCGACCGCGGCCTCGTCGTACAGACCGCAACGGCCGCACCGGCACATTCCGCGGACGTGCTGGTGGCGGGCAGAATCGAGCTCCGCGACGCGAGCGGCAAGCTGCGCGCCGAGCTCGCGACCTCGGCGGACGGAGGACCGGGTCTTTTCTTCTTCGACAGTGCGGGAAGAAACCGCTTGGGTCTGGGGCTCTACTCGCCGGCCGAGAACGAGGCCCCATCGGTCGTCCTGAACGATCCGCAGCAACACGCCGCCGGCATATTCCGTTTGTTCGGCCCGCACGACACTCCAGTGCTCGTGCTCAAGAATCAGGGCCGTGATCGCTCGGTGTACGGTCTAAACCCCACTACCACCGACCCATTCCTCGCCAACTACGCCGGCGATGGCGCGAAGAGCGATGTATTCGGGCGCTACTAGAGTGCGCTACGCGTGGCTCCTGGCGGTCATCGCTCTGTCCGGCCTCGCCATCGCCGGCTTACGCAGCCGACCACGGACTCAACATCCGCATCGACCTCACTACCTGCTCATCAACGAGACCGGACAGCACGACTACGATCTCGCTTTCAGGATGAGTCTCAAACTCGCGGAAAAAAAGTCCGGTATCGAAAACGCTCTCGTTCTCCTTTCCGCCCTGCCTCCCTCACTGAGCATCGAACAAACGGCGGTGGATCTTTTCTCGCAGCTGCGCATCGGAGAGCGCGCCCACGGTCGCGGCATCCTCTACCTTTACAGTGCCCGCGAAAATCTCATGAAGATCGAGGTGTCGTACAGGCTCGAGGGGGCCATCCCTGACATTTTCTGTCATGAGGCCGAGGAAGCTGCCAGGACCTACATGCTCTCGGAAATCCCGCAGGACTTCATTTCCGAGCTGATGATTACCACCAATCTGCGCGCCATGGGCAGCGCGGACGACTTGACACCCTGGTCGCGTCCGAAGTGGATCAGCAGGGAATTTCTCTCTGGTGGCGCCGGAGCGCTGATATATGGCTACAGCAGGACGGTAGCGGATCTCGAAAGCGCAATCCGCCGTCTGCCGGAGGCCGAATTGCGTCAGTACCTGCCGGCGTCCACTGCCGAGGTCTCCGCGCAGCGCTACCTCGCCTCGCTCGAGGCCGGCGTCGGTGACCCGCGGCTGCCGCTTCTGACCGAGGGCAGCCAGCTCTTCCGCGCCGTCGTACCGCGGGACGCGGCACAGCAGCAGAGGATCGGCGCGTACTTCCGCTCCGCAGCCCCTTACCGGTTGTTGTTTGCCCGTGAGCTGGCGATCGCCGTGCCGCAGCCGAATCATTCCAACCTGCCCATCGTCTTGCGCCGCGGTACTGACGATCTCTGGTACGTGGATGAGGCCAAGGCGTGGACGTACTTCCATCGCTACGAGGACGACGTCAACTTCTTCGTGAAGTACCACGACAATCCGTTTCTGGGTGATCTGCGTGCGCTCAACCTGCCGCACATGGAGCGTGCGATTTACGATGGCCAAGTCGGCACCCCTCACTTGGCCCCCTACCCGTCGTCGCTGTTGGAGGCCATTCAGGCGCTCGAGGCCAGGATTCGCGCAGCCCCGCAGGAGGCTGCCAACTACGCGGCCCTCGGCGACATTTACCTCTTCGAGGCGAACTGGATCTCAAAGGCGATCGCCGCTTACGAGAAGGCCTCGGCGCTCGCACCAGGCGAAGCGGCCTACCACTGGCGGCTCATGGACCTCTACATGAATGCATCGCGCGCCGACAAGATGCTCGCGCAGCTCCAGTATCTGTCCGAGCATCTGCCGGCCGACTCGCAAACCAAGGAATGGTATCGCTACTACAAGAAGGAATATGACTTCGAGGACTGATTGACTCCGTGAGTCAGAGGTGAGGACGCGGTCCACCGCCGGGGCACGAGAGGCCGCCGTCAGTACTCGAACTGATAGACCATGCCGACACTGCTCCCGGGATCGTTTTCCGGCGTCGTTCCCTGCGCGGTCGCGGTGCCGTTGCCGAGCCGGGTCTGTAGTTTGAGATGTTTGGAGAGATCCACGTCGACTTCCACCTGGCTGAAGCCGGTGGTGCTTTCCTTCGCGGCGACGAAGACGCGGTCCGAGACGTAGCGTCCGGCCTCGACTGTCGTGCCGGAGCTCTGCGTCCCCGTACCCGTGCTGCTTGCGCTGGTGCCGACCGACAACACATCCAGCCCCAAAGCCTTTTGCACCTTGGCGAGTGGATTGGGTCCGCTTCCGCCAACGCCGCTGAGCGAGGCGAGGGCGGCACCGATTTGCGCAATCTGGAGCGCCGTCAACTGCGAGGCGCTCTTGCCGAAAAGGAGCCGCGCCAGGATCTCATCCTGCGGCAACGGTGGATCGCTACTGAGCTCGAATTGCGGCGAGTCGGCGAGACCAGTGATATGCAAGGTCGTGGTCGCGTCGGTGACGGTCGTCTGCGCAGTGAAATCCAGCGTCGGGTCGATCTTCCCGCTCAGCCCCGCGCCATTGAAGCTCACTTTCCCGCTGGTGAAATTCAACTTCGTGCTGGCGAGCGCGAAGGTCCCGCGGATCATTTCGAAGCCGCCGCTCACGGCCGGGGTGGCGGTGGTGCCGGTGATATGCAGGTCGCCTCCGAGCTCCGCATTCAGCCCACGCCCCTGTACGAGGATCTCCCGGGGCGCGTGGAGCTTGAGATCTAGACCGATGACGAGCTTGCGCTCAGGCGGTGGCGGCGGCGCCTCGCCCGGGCGGCGCACGTCGAGCACCGCGACCTCGGGCGGCATGGCGTTCGGAATGCCGATGACTGCGCGGTTCACGTTGATCGTGCCGGTGAGGTCGATTCGCTCGCGCAGCGCTCCCTCGACCTTGAGATCGGCGTCGAGGTTCGCCGTGAGAACGTCGCTCGCCACCGGCTGAGCCTTCTTCGCCGTCAGCCGCAGGGTGATCGGCAGCTTCGGCTGCAGGACGCCGATCTCACCTTTGACGGCTACCTCGCCCGGCCCCGCGTGCGCGGTCAGGCTATCGATGCTGAGCGTGCTCCCTTTCCCCGTGAGGTGTGCGGTGATGTTGGAGAGATGCGCTCCCTGGACATAGTCGCGCAGGTCTCCGTTCGCAAGATCGACGGTTCCGGCTGCCTCGGGCGAGCGCATCGCACCTTTCACCGTGGCATTGACCGTGAGCACCCCCGCCAGGCGATTCCCCCGCGCTTCGAGAATGGGATTCACAAGCCCCGCCTGGAGCTTACCGTTGAGTTTGACATCGAGTGCGCCTTGCGGATCGAGCGGCGCCGTGCCGTTGAGCGTGAGCTGCGAGTCGCGGCCCGCATTGAGGCGCACATCGAGCTGCGCACTCTTTCCGGCGAGCCGCGCGGTGGCGTGCACATCGACCGCCTGCAGCTCCTGGGCGGCGTTGACCCGTAGACCGGCGGCTTTGAGAGTCACGAGTCCCGAAGGTGCGGAAGTACTTCCGGTGAGTCGCGCGTCGCCATCGAAGGTGCCCTGGGCGAGGACGTCTGGCACGAACGCAGTGATCAGGGCGGCATCGATCTGGTGCGCGGAGGCGTGCAGGTCGAGTGCCGGTGATAGACGCCCATCGAGCTCGATGACCGCCTTCTGCACACCGAGTTTCAACCGGCTGACCGCGACCCCATCGGCAAAGGCCACTTGTGCGGGTGCCAGCAGGCGCAACGTTTGGCCATGGTAGTGTGCTTCGGCGTGCTCGAGCCGCAGCTCGCGGGCGGCGAGGTTCAGCCGTGCCGCGGTGTCGAGGCTCCCAGGCTCGCCCCGCAGGTTGGGAGATTGCACATTCGCCTGCAGGGTGAGCGCATCGAAGGGCCCGGACAGGGTTAACCGCGCGTTGGCCGGCACATCCGCCGCGACGATATTTCTGGCATCGAGCTGCAGCTGCGTGTGCGTGCGGCCCGCGACGGGCCGCAGCGCGAGACTCCCCGCAATGCTGCCCTTCAGGCTCGTGCCGAGGAGGGGCTGCAGGTCTTCCAGGCGTTCCATGCTCAGGCGGAGGCCCCCGTGCCCCGAAGTCAGGTCCGCGTCAGTGGTCAGATCGCCTTCCACGTGCGCACTTTTCCACTCGGCACGGCGCACCATGAGGTGGAACGCGTCGCCCGCAACGCGCTCGAGCGAGGCGTCGAGCTGCAGCGGCGCCCCTGCAAGCTGACCCTGCGCCTGCAGCGTCGCGCTCGGGAGCGAGGGCAGACCGCGGACCTTGATGCTGGCCTCTATTCTCTCGGCCGGCGAGTTCCGGATGGTGAGGCTGGAGGTGAGCTGCAACTGGGTTGTGAGCGAGGTGATGGGTCCCTCGATCTCTCCGTTCAACTTCAGGGTCCCAGCGAGCGTCGGTGAGAGCACCGCGAGGTTCGCGAGGTTCGCCTGGTAGCGCGCCCGGAGCGACTGTATGGCGCGCTCATCGCCGGGGCTGCCACGCTGGGCGCTGCCGTTTGCCGAAACGGAGAGGTTCCGTCCACTGAGTGTCAGATGCTCGATTTCGAGGCTCCGCTCGGTCAGTGCGCCCCGAAGCTGCAGCTGCGAGCTCCCGGCCAGCACCGAAGTGAGTAGCGTTCCTCCCTTCGCCAGCTCGGTATTGGCATCCAGATCGACCAGCGTACTTGCCGAGCTGCTCTCGAGCGTGCCTTTGAGCTCAGTTCTGCCGCTCACTTTCTCCCCGGCAATCGCGGCGAACGGGGCAAGATCAGGCAGACGCAGAGCGAATGTCACGCGGAGCGCTGCGCCACTGACGGCCTCGGCTTGCAGTGACAACAGGTGATGATCCGCCCTCAGACGCACGGGCCGTGAGGTGTCGTCCAGGCGGATCGTGGCATCCACGCGCAGCGGAGAATCCGCAAGCAGCCGCGGCTGTGGTCCGGGAAGCACGAGGCCATCGGCCACCGCCTGCGCCGCAACCTCACCCCCGTCAGCCCTGAGATTCGCGGTGAGTGTGGCGAGTCCGCCCCCACCGGGAACCCGCAGCCGATCGATGCGCAATTGCGCCTCGGCATGCGGGGCCGTAGTGCTGCCCTGCCAGCGGCCTTGCAGCGCCAGACGCTGCCAGCTCAAGTCCGCGCGCGGCGCCATCGCCGGGGCTTCGAGGCGATAGACGAGATCCGCGGTGCCGCGGGTGAGATGGAGGCTGCCCTGCGCCAGTGCGCGCAGTTCGCCCGCGCGAGCGGTGACCTCGAGGTGCTCGGCAGTGCGCGGCCCGTTGAGATTCGCCTCGACCAACAACGCGCCGAGTGCCGGCACTTGCAGCAGGTTGGCCAGCGCACCGTCCTCTCCCTCCTCGAGCCTCAAGGTCGCATCCACCCGAGCGGGATCGCAGCGCAGACTGACCTGGTAGTCGCCCGCGCGGTCGGTGCGATGTGCGGTGACGCGGGCGATCGCATCCGACAGCGAACGCAGCTGCGCCGTGCCCTCAACGGATAGAGTCGCGCGCACCCCCGCAAGCGCAGGTCCAAGCTCGAGCGCGCCGATCGACAGCCGGCCGACATCGATGTGGGGCAAGCTCGTACTGCTGCTCTTTTGGGAGGGTTGGCTCACGGGCCGACGCTCGATACCGAGTCGCGCGAACTGCAGGCGCTCGACTTTCACGTGTCGTGTGAGGAGCGCAAGCGGCGACCAGCGCAGTGATATGCGCTCCGCGGTGAGCCACACACCGTGCTCGTCAGCGAGCTGCAGCTGCCCGAGGTCGATGGCCGCGGGAAAGGAGCCGGACAAGCCGGAGAGCCGCACGTGGCCATCGGAAAAACGGGCGATCGAGCGCTCGATCAATGCACGTCCGCCCGCGGTGTTGCCCGCGATCCATGTGGCTGCCACGAGCGCTGCGATGGTCGTCAGCAACGAGCCGACGATCCAGGCGCTGATCCTCACTGCGCGCCGCATCAGAACGCCTGCCCGAGGCCAATGTAGACCCCGAAACGATCGTCGTTGGGCCGGCGGTAGGTCGGCACCGCTACGTCGAGCCGCAGCACGCCAATTGGAGTGTAGTAGCGCGGGCCGCCTCCGACGCCCACCGCCCAGCAGTCGGTCGTAGTCTGTGCGGATGCGCTCGAGCTGCAGCGGCCGCCATGAAACAGCCCAGACAGTGGGCTCAATTTCTCACCCACGGCACCCGCGTCGACGAAGAGGGCCGCACCGAAGCTCCTGCCGAAGCGTTGCCGGAACTCGATGTTGATCGCAGTCAGCGCGGTACCACCGACGGGGTTGCCGTCGGGGAATTCCGGTCCCACGGACTGGTAGCGGTAGCCGCGTACCGTGCCGCTCCCACCGGCATAGAAACGCTGATCGGGAGGCAGATCGGGAACATGTACCTCGACGCCGTCGATCGTGTGGACTGACTCGGTGGCGCCGAGCGCACTCGCAAAGAGGGCCCGCACGGCGAGGACGCTGCGCCCCTTTTCCGTGCGGAAGAGCCGATGCAGATCGAGGTAGTCCGCAATGCTGAACTGCGTGATGAAGAACGTACTGTTGGGTTCCCCATGCGAGCCTGTCGGTGCAAAGGTGAGCGAAGCCCGCAACCCATGGGTCGCATCGCTGAGCGGGGAGGGGAGATCGGTCGAGTCGTAGAGCATGCCGAGCGGAAGCGCGAACAGCGTGTAGTCCTGCGTGATGCCTTCCTGGGTGATCGTCTCGCGCACGGCCGAGATCCCGATACTCGCGGTCCAGACGCTCGAGAGCTTGCGGCTGAGTGTCACTCCGGAGGTGACGGCCTTCTGCTGGTAGGCCTGCAGGGACTGCTTGATGGCCCCCACGGCAAACTGCAGCGACTGATCGCGATGCGCGAACTCCGGAATGATGTACTTCGCACTGGTGTCGTAGCCGACACCCGTGGTGGCTGTGCCGCCGAGACCGGTCACCGTGGCTGAGAGAGTGAGCTGCTCCGCGTTGCCCCGCACGTTCCGATCGCTCCAGGTCACGCCGGCGCTGCCGCCGAGGTCGCTCGAATAGGCGCCACTTAAGCTGACGGCATGCCGCAGCCGCTCGTTCATCTGAAAGGTGATCGGCACCCGCCCCTCGGCATCTGGAGCCTCGCCGAGCCGCACGTTGACCGAGGCGAAGACTCCGAGCGTCAGCAGGTCCTTGCGTGCATGCTCGACCTCCAGCGCACTGTAGGGTGCGCCCGTATGCAGTAAGAGCCGCCGCCGCACGAGTCGCTCGTGGACGCGCTTCAGCCCCTCGAACCGTATGTCACCGATCTGAACATGCGGGCCGGTCACGACGTGGAAGGTCAGGTTGAGCACATGCTGGCTTGGGTCCTCAATGGCGACCGGCGGATCGACCTTGGCGAACGCATAGCCCTGGTTCTCGAGAGCCGTCAGCAGTCGTGCACCCCCGGCCAGCACCTCATTCGCATCCGCAGGCGCGCCTGAGGTGAGCCCGAGGCTGCCACGCGCCGAGTCCGGGACCGCGCCATCGATCTGGATGCTGCCGAGATGGAAGAGGGGTCCGAGATTGAAGTAGACCTGGCAGAGCGCGTCGTTACCTTTCGGCAATGCGCTCAAGACGTCACCGAGTTGCGGAGCATCGAGCGCGAGGCCATTGATGGTGATCGAGACCGAGCTCTGGTAGTAGCCGAAGCTCTCGAGGACGGTATGCAGGCGCCCGACATCGCTCTTGGCGCGCGCGATCAGGCCAAACGGATCCACCGGGGCGGAGGTGCGCAGCGCGGCCAACTGCGACGTCGACTTGAGCGTTGAGTCGAGGGCGTGGTTTCCGGTCGGCCCCAGCTCCACGCGATACGTTTGCGGATCAGCGGCCCGCGCGAGTGATACGACCCCGGTGAGCAGAATCAGCGCGTAGCCAGCGCTCGACCGGCGGCTTGGGCGATGAGGTCTACTGCTGAGCTGCGCAAATGAGCCGCCGTCGCCGAGTTCTTCGGGGTCGAGTTCAACGAGCGCGCGCGCCGAGCCCTGTCCTTGTATAAGAGCACTGCCGGAGCAAGCTTGGCGATGGGTGTGACTTTCCAGGTTCATTCCAGAGGTCGAAACGACGCACCGTATCTTTTTTATCGCGCCCACGCTCGCTCATTCGCACTTCTTCTCAAATCAGCTGTGTCTTACAGCCAGTCAGGCGATTAATGACCAATTGCCAAGCATGGAGAGGTGAGCTAAACGACAGGCTGACTCGGCTCGCCCGCCGCACGTGCGCGTGGCGGGCACCTCAACCCATGTTACGACTGGCGCCCAAACAAACGCATAATAGCTCCGTCACGGCAAACTCGAATTTTCACTGGAGTCCCTCATGCCAACCCCAAAATCTGGACTGGATGCGGCTTTCCTGGAAAAGCAACGCGAGAGGCTCCTTCGCCTGCGCGCGGATCTCGTTGCAGCAGCTCGGACGGCTGAGTCTGACGAGGCGGCCGTGCACGACGAGAACGATGGCGGACCGGTGGAATTCGAGGACGACGCGCAGAGGCTCGACACCCTCGAGCGAGACGGTAACCTCGTTGCTCGCGATGTTGATCGGCTCGAGCGTGTTGATCGTGCCCTGGAGAAAATCAAGGCGGGAACTTACGGCTTTTCGGACATCAGCGGGGAAGCTATTTCACGCGAAAGATTGGCAGCCGTTCCGGAAGCGCTTTACACGTTGCACGAGGAGGCGGAGCGCGAGAAAAAACGCTAGCAGGCTGACAGTGGCAACGTGCGCCTATTTGCGTGCCGCCTGCCGCCTACCGCCCTCATAGGCGGAGGCGCCGCAGCTACGTTCAGCCCGGAAAGATAAGGCCGGTGCCGAGTGCTGCTATTGCAAACAGGGCACGCCAGGTACGGGCCGTGAGCCATCCGCGGTGCTGGGAGGCCCAATGAGCGAATGCAATCAGGCTGCCGCCGGGAACAATCAACGCAACCGCGGCATACGCTCCGAGCTTGCGCATTGAACCGGAGAGTTGAGCCGGAGAATTGATCGGTCGACGCAGCATTGCAGCCTTTCAAGCTTGATCTACGTCTCCAGATACACGAGTGACCCTGAACTGCACGTGAACTCTTTTCTGTGTGCCGGCGACGTTTGATCGGTGGAAGCGTGTCTTGAGTTGGCGACAACCAGGCTGCCTTGGCTGCACGCAGAGCGCGGTGTCGCGAAGAAATGTAGGTCGTCTCCGATAGAGTCGCCCGGAGGGGGTGTCTAGGCTGCTGCTGTAGCCATAAGGAGGTGTAGCGTGAAACGAGCAGTATTAGCATTAGCCGCGATGGCCGCCACAACCATCGCCCTGGCGCAGCAGTCAACCCCGCCGGCCGAACCGCCAACGAGCACCGCTCCGCAGGAACAGGCAGCTCCGCCGGCAAACGCGAGCCCGCGCATGAGCGAGACTGACAAGCAGACTCTGATGAGAGACTGCGTCAGGCAGGTGCAAGCCGCGAACCCCAGCGTGCCAGAGAAAGACGTCAAGGCCTACTGCGATAAACAGGTGAAGAGTTACTCACCGCAGTAACTGACGGAAAGCCGTGGCCGCGCCACTCGGCAGACGAGCGCGTGGACCAGCGTCCGGGAAACGACCACGCCGCCTGCCGATGGGGCGGCGTTGTCAGCTAGGCTTCATACACCCAGCGGCCCCCCACCATCGTGCGCTCAGGCTTTACGCTCAGGAAGCTCGTGGGGTCGATCGTCAGCAGATCCTGGTCCCAGACCACGAGGTCCGCGAGCTGCCCCGGCTCGAGGCGGCCCTTGA
>DATMPW010000031.1:0-12898 GCA_035566915.1 Steroidobacteraceae bacterium | reverse complement strand
CTGAAGACATGAAAGGCGTTTCTATCATGAAGGTGGAAGACATGGTTAAAGTCGCCGTCAAAGGAATGCAAACCGATCGATTTGAAATTCGTCCAGGTCAGGCGAATCAGCTCAAAATGATGAGTCGCGTGGCGCCTGGATTTATTTTGAAACAAATGAGCCGATCAGTCGATGGTATGCTCAGAACACAGAATTAATTCGAAGTATTGCGATCAAATGTGTTTCATAGAGTGGGCACCGCCCTATCGGGTACGTCAGGATCAAGGACCGCGGCTGGCCAAAAGCAAGCCCGGCCGCGGCACCCGCCTCAGCGTACGGGTCCTGAAACGGGCCTCCTAATGGCAGCGGTCATGAAAAGCCACATTCGTGTGGTGCTCGCCGACGACCATCCCGTGGTACGCGACGGGCTAGCCGCGATGGTCAATCAGCAGGCCGACATGGAAGTGGTGGCGGAAGCAAGTGATGGCGAGGAGGCGATCGCGCTCTACGAGCAGCACCGACCCGACGTCATGGTGCTGGACCTGCGCATGCCCAAGCGTGACGGTGTGGCGGTGGTGCAGCGGGTGCTTAAGATCAATCCCAAGGCCAGCATCCTCATCATGACCACCTACGATGGCGACGAGGACATCTTCCAGTGTCTCTCGCAGGGCGCGAAGGGCTATTTGCTGAAAGATGCGCCGCGTCAGGAGGTCCTGTACGCGATCCGTGCCGTGAGCGAGGACCGCTCGTACACCTCATCCACTGTGGCCGCGAAGGCGCTGCGGCGCATGGGGAGGCCCAGCCTCACGCAGCGCGAGGTATCCCGGAGGGTATTAGTCCGGGATATCCGCACATAATGGGGCCAGGAGGCGACTATCTACGGTTGCGAGCATGCAGCGCACGGCGCGCAGCTCGCCGCCGAGGGAGAGCTCCCCGTAGAACTCGTAGGGCACAAGTGCGCGCGCAGGGATCTGGCAGGTCGCCGCCAGGAGCGCAAGCGCGATCGGGAGATCGAAGCGGCCGCCGTCTTTGGGCAGGTCCGCCGGCGAGAGACTCACGGTGACGCGCCCGGGAGGCCACAGAAACCCGCAGGAGGTGACGGCCGAGCGCACGCGGTCCTTCGCTTCCTTCACGGCCGCCTCAGCGAGTCCGACGACTGCGAGACTCGGCAGACCCGCCGCCACGTGCGCGTCGATCGTGACAGGAGGGGCCTGCATGCCGAACGGGGCACGGCTGCAGACGGTGGCGAGCACGGCGTACCTCGCAGCCGGGAGCAAGGCCGACGAGCGTAGGTCGGCACCGGGCCGTGCGGAATCGGTAATTCGCCGTGCGAGTAGCGAATTTTGCGGGCGCCGGCTGGCGTTAACGCTTACCCGACCAGGCGGTACGCGCTAGCACCTCCCGCGCCAGCGGCACCGGCTCCGCCTGGGCGAGGTTCTCGAGCACCACAACTGTCACGCCACGCGCCGGATCGCGCTCGATCGCCGAACGGAAGCCCTGCCAGGTCCCATCGAACTCGAGCACCTCGTGCCCGGCGATCGTCACGTGATCGAAACAGAAGCCGTGGTCGGTCTGCTGTCCGTCGCTCAGTTTGGTCCGCTCCCACAGGGCGTTCCACGACGCCCGGGAAAGCAGCGCTCCCCGATCCATGGCCGCGATCCAGGCGCTCCAGTCATCGAGCGACAGGTAAAGGCTCCCATCGGCGGTGGCATTGAGCGAGGCGGAGACGAAGTCCTGATTGCGCAGGCCCGAGGGCGTGCGCACGTAACCGGCCGCGCGATGGGGCACGATGTCACTGTCGCTGATGATGCGCGCGGTGCGCATGCCGAGCGGGTAGAACATCTGCTGTCGCAGGAACTCACCGTAGAACGCGCCGGTGCGGCGTGTCACGATGATGCCGGCGAGGACATAGCCCATGTTGTTGTACTTCCACTGGCTCCCAGGGGCGAAGTTCAGGGGGTACGAGTGCGCCACCGCGATGATCTCATCGTCGCTGTACTCGCGCCGCAGATCGAACACCTCGCCACCGTCTTCCTCGGAGTCATGGATTCCGGAGGTGTGATCGAGCAGCCGTCGCACCGTGATCGGGGCCCACTCAGGGGGGCCGGGCGGCAGGTACTTGCTGATCGGGTCCTCGAGGGCGAGCAAGCCGCGCTCCAGGAGCATCAGCACCGCGGCGGCCGTGAATTGCTTCCCCAGGGATCCCGTCTGGAACAGGGTGTCGCGCTTCACCGAGACCCCATGCTCGATGTTCGCGAGCCCGTAGCCCGAGGCGCGCAGCACCTGGCCCGAGCGCATCACGAGGACTGCTACTCCGGGGACCTGCTCGCGCTGCATCGCTGCCGCCACGAGGGTGTCCACCTGATCGGCGCGGGCGATGCCAGCGACCGCCGCAAGCAGGCTGAGCATCGCGGCCAGGAGCGTGCCTGGCGCCCGGTGCCCGGGGCGCGCCCCCCGCTCCGCCCGGCTCATCGTTGCTCCCCCCGTAGTTCGGCCCGCACCGCACTTCCCCAAATGAGTAGGTTATTGTAATGATATAGGAACCACCCGGATCGAACTCCGGCGACATATAAGTAAGGAGCGAAGCATGGGGGCGTCTCGAGGCAGCACATCACGCGGCGGCGCACTGGCGATCGCCCTCGGCGCAGGCCTTGCGGGTGCACCGGGCCTGCCGTGGGCAGCTGAGGCGACGGGGATTGATCAGCCTGCAGCGCCGGCCAAAGCTGGCGCCGATGAGCTCGCGACCGTGATCGTCACGGGCTCGTACCTGCGACGTACCGACACCGAGACACCCGCTCCGCTTCAGGTGATCTCGAGCGAAGAGATCGAGAAGAGCGGCAAGCAGACCATCTCCGATGTCATCCGCGCCGTGTCTGCCGATAACAGCGGCACGTTGACGCAGAACTTCAGCGGTGCGCTGGCGGGCGGGGCGAGCGGCGTGGCGCTGCGCGGCCTCACCCTCGATGCCACGCTGGTGCTTCTCGACGGCCATCGCATGGCGCCCTACCCGCTCGCTGATGACGGCCAGCGCCCGTTCGTCGATCTGTCCTCCCTGCCGCTCTCGATGGTCGAGCGGGTGGAGGTGCTCAAGGATGGCGCCTCGGCGATCTATGGCTCGGATGCAATCGCGGGCGTCGTTAACATCATCCTCAAGCCTCAGTTCAAAGGGGCGGAACTGGACGCCACCTTCGGCGGCTCCTACCGGGCGGACGGCCTGACGCAGCGCGTGTCGGCGCTTTATGGCTTTGGTGACCTCGCACAGGATGGACACAACGTCTACTTCAGCCTCGAATATCGTCATCAGGCCTCGATCAGTCAGGCGAACCGCCCCTCTTACCTCAGCGACCTGAACCTCACGCCCTACGGAGGTCCCGATCGGCGTGGCGGCGTGGTGCAGCAGGCGTTTCCGAACAACGGGACCTTCACCGAGCCCGGCATGGTGGCGCCGCAGATCGCCGTGCAGAACGGCGACCCCAATGCCGGCTACTTCGCGCTCCCCGGATGCGCCGCGCAGAATGTCGTGCCTCCAAGTGCGTCGCTCGGGGGCTGCCTCTGGGACATCAACAAGTACAACAAGATCCAGCCGCGCACCGCGGGGCTGAACCTCTCGGGCCGTTGGACACAGAGCCTCGCCGCGGACTGGCACAACACGCTGACCCTCTCATGGTTCAACTCACAGGCGGAGCAGTACCGGCAGTCCGACTACTACAGCACGGGGCCGGTCACTATTCCGTACACCTGGGTCGGTTCAGGCGGCGTGCTGGTCGATCAGACCGACCCCAACACGACCACGATGGTGTTGCCGGCCAACCACCCGGATAACCCTTTCAACCCCGCGAGCCCCTACTACGCGGCGGCCGCAGCGTTCTACGGCGCGAACTTCAAGAACTACTCCGGCCAGCCTGCGCTGCTCTATGCGGTCCTCACCGACTTCACGAGCCAGCAGATCCGCTTCAACACCGACGTGCTGCGCTTCGCGGACGATGCGACGGGCAAGCTCGGCAGCTGGGACGCCACCTTCAGTCTGGGCTACATCCATGCCGCTACCCGCGCGACCTACGTCGGTTTCATCCGCAACAGCCTCTTGAGCGCGGCGCTCGCCAACAATACCTACCGCGTCGGCGCCAGTGCGAATCTGAACTCGCCCTCGCTCTACGCATCGCTCGCCCCCGAGACAAACGACACCGCCACTTCGGAGCTCGGCTACGTGTCGGCGACCGCCAGCCGCTCGTTGGCGACGCTGCCCGGCGGCCCGCTCGCCCTCGCCGCCGGCATCGAAGCGCGCACGCTGCACGAGGACAATCCCGGGGAGCCCTATGCGCCCGAGGGCGACATCATCATGGACGGCAGCTTTTACGCGCGCGGCTCGCAGAGCGTCGAGGCGGCATTCGTGGAGCTGTCGGCCCCGGTGGTGCGATCACTGGAGCTCGACGCCGCGGGCCGTGTCGATCACTACAACTCCGGCAGCACTTCCTTCACGCCCAAGCTCGGCGTCAAGTGGACGCTGCTGCCGCAGCTCGCGCTCCGCGGCACCTACGCGCGCGGCTTCCGTGAGCCGGGTATCGCCGAGGCCGGCACCAGCGGGACGGGCTCCGCGACCACGGCTCCCGTGGATCCGCTGCGCTGCCCGTACACCAGCAAGCCCTCGGACTGCGGCTTTGGTTACGCGGCCACGCTCAGTGTCGGCAATCCCAACCTGAAGCCCGAGAAGTCACGCAGCTACACGATAGGCGTCGTAGTCGAGCCGGTGCCGCAGGTCAGCTTTACTCTCGACTACTACAACATCCGCCGGGATGATGAGATCGTGCCGGCGCCGCTGGGACTTGAGCCACCGGTGCGAGGCGTGCAGCAGCCCGGCACGACCTACCCTGGCCCGATCATCTACTACCCGCAGCCCTACGTGAACGCGGCCAACTCCATGACTTCCGGGTACGACGGCGCACTGCACGTCGGGATCCCGCTCGGTGCGTGGGGACGCTTGACCCTCGGCCTCGATGCCAATTACGTCATTACCTCCGACCAGACCTTCTTCGACCCCATCAACGGCAATCAGACGTTCCACTATGCGGGCACCGCGGGACCGACAGCGGTGGGCGGTGCGGTCGGGACACCGCGCACCCGTGGCTCGTTTACGCTCGACTGGACCCGCGGCGCGCTTTCCCTCGGCACCATCGTCTACTACCGCGGCGTGATGAAGGGGATCGACGAGTCGACCTCCGGGGATCAGTGTCTGCAGCTCTCGATTAACAACCCGCACTGCTACATCGCTTCCTTCACCTACGCGGACATGTATGGTCAGTATGCTTTCAACGATCACTTCCAGCTCAGCGCCACGGTCAGCAACGTTTTCAACCGACTCGCTCCGCTCAATACGGTCACGTACGGTGGATTCAACTACAACCCGTCTCTCGATCAGCCGGGCGCCGTGCTCCGCTACTACGAGCTTGGACTGCACTACCGTTTCTGAGCGCTGCGCGCGGCTCGTGCAGCGCCTGGCGCGGCTGCTCGAGCGCGGCGTACTCGGCGCCGCCCTGGCTGCGCTCGGTCTGCCATCGACCACCGCAGCCGCAGCGCTCACCGGCGCGGCGCACCTCGAGGTCGATGCACGGGAGGCGCCGCGCGGCATCCTGAAGGTGCATCTCACGCTCCCGGTGCGCCCCGGTCCGCTCACACTCGTGTATCCGAAATGGCTGCCGGGTCGTCACGGCCCGGCCGGCCCGATCACGGACCTGGCAGGCCCGGTGTTGCACAGCGGCTCCGAGCGCATCGCATGGCGCCGCGACGACCTCGACATGTACGCGTTTCACCTCGAGGTGCCCTCCGGTGTGAGCACGCTCGATGCTGACTTCGAGGTGCTGACATCGCCGCGCCCGGATGGTCTCGTGAACGGCCTCGAGGCGCCGCGCACGGCGACCGAATCGCTCGCGATCCTCGAATGGAACCAGGCGGTGCTCTATCCCGCGGACAGCAACACCGACGAGCTCGAGTACCAGGCCGAGGTGCGCCTGCCCGCGGGCTGGAAATACGCGACCGCGCTCCGCGGTGCGAAGGAGAGCCCGGAGGGTGTGCGCTTCGAGCCCAGCTCACTCACCACTCTTGTCGACTCGACGCTCCTCGCCGGGCGTTACCTCGAGTCGTTCGAGCTCGGCGGGTCCCCCCCCGTGCGGCTGCACGTGGCGGGCGACAGCGCCGTGGCCGTGCATCTCACCCCGGAGACGCTCGAGCACTACCGGCGGCTCGTGGCCGAGGCGCAGGCCCTTTACGGTCCCGCCCACTACCGGCACTACGACTTTCTCTACGCGCTCACCGATCAGATCATGCCCGATGGCCTCGAGCACCACGAGTCGAGCGACAACCGCTCGCCTTACCGGACGTTCCTCGACGATGACGTGCGGCGTGCCGAAGCGAACCTCCTGCCGCATGAGTACACGCACTCCTGGAATGGCAAGTACCGCAGGCCCTCAGGACTTGCAACGCGCAACTATCAGGACCCGATGCGGACCGAGTTACTTTGGGTGTACGAGGGGCTCACCGAATATCTCGGCGACGTACTCGCGGCACGCAGCGGGCTCCTGACGCCGGAGGAGTTTCGCAGCGAGCTCGCGCGTGATTTCGCAGGGCTCCAGACGCACAGTGCCCGAGCCTGGCGCAGCCTCGAAGATTCGACTGTCGCGGCGCAGCTGCTGTACGTGCAGCCGCGCGACTGGGCGGCGCGTCTGCGACGGCAGGAGGACTTCTACCATGAGCCCGCGCTTCTGTGGCTGGAGGCCGATACGCTGATCCGGCGGCTGTCCGGCGGACGACGCAGCCTCGATGATTTCTGCGCGCTCTTCCTCGGCGGCCCGGGCGGGGCCCCCGCGGTGCGGCCGTATGATTTCGAGGAGGTGGTGAGTGTGCTTGCGGCGGTGCAGCCCTATGACTGGCGCAAGTTCTGGGACGATCGCATCCGGCGCGCCGGTGCCGAGCTGCCGGTGGCCGGGCTGACTCAGAGTGGCTGGAAGCCCGAGCTGAGTGCCGAGCCTGCGGTCATGCACCGGGCCCACGAGGCGGACGATCGCGACATCGATCTGCGCTTCTCACTCGGGTTCTACGTGAACGACGACGCCACGCTCGAGGATGTCGTTCCGGGCTCGCCTGCGGATGCGGCCGGGCTTGCGAGCGGGGAGCGGCTGGTCGCGGTCAACGGACGCAAGTGGTCCAAAGAGGAGCTGCGCGATGCGCTGGCGGCGACCGCGCGCGGCGCTACCACCATGACGCTGCTGCTCCAGAAAGACGATCTCTACCGGAGCGTCGAACTGCACTACTCGGGGGGCCCGCGCGAACCGCGCCTGATGCGCGTCCCCGGGAGCGTCGACCTGTTGACGCTCATTGCGCGCCCCCGTGCTCCGGCAGCGCACTGAAGGCGGACCGGCCGCGGACGTGACGCAGCGCGCCGCTCCTCGTGTGCGCGGCGCCTTCGGGCTCGGCGATGCCGTGGTGCTCGGCCTCTCGGGCTCGGGTCCCGCGCAGACGCTTGCAGTGTCGCTCGCGAGTCTCGTCGCGGCGTGTCACTACGGCGGTGCACTGCCGGTCCTCATCTGCTTCGTGCCGATGCTCGGCATCGCGCTCGGCTATCAGCGACTGAACCGCTGGGATCCGAATGCCGGTGCCACCTACACGTGGGTTGCCCGCACGTTCCATCCGTACCTCGGCTTCCTCGCCGGATGGATGATCCTCCTCTACTACACGCTCGGCACCAGCAGCCTCACCATCCCGGCGGGTACGTACACTCTGGAGCTCCTCGCACCGCGCTTGGTGGACCGACCCCTGGCGGTGGCGCTGGCCGGCGGTGGCTGGAACATCGTCGTGACACTCCTCGCACTCAAGGGCCTCAAGGTCGCCGCGCGCTTCGAGGGGTCGATCGTGCTGTTTCAGTACGCGGTGCTGCTCACGGCCGCTGTCGCCGGACTCGTAGCGATTGCGCACGGCAAGGCGTCGGCACCTTTCTCGTGGCACTGGTTCTCGGCGGCAGAGATCGGCGGCATGCGCGGGCTCATGGGCGGAATCCTCATCGCCTGCTTCATGTACTCCGGCTGGGATGCCGCCATATACATCAATGAAGAGGCGGCCGATCGCGCCAACGCACCGGGACAGGCGGCCATCGCGAGCGTCGTGATCCTCGCGCTGTGCTATGTGATCTGCGTGCTCGGCTACCAAGCCGCATTGCCTCCCGGGGTGCTTCAGGCGCATGCCGGCAATGCGCTCGCCGTTGTCGGGCCCGCTCTCCTCGGCAAGCCCTGGGGCACGCTGATGAGCCTCGCGGTCCTGACGGGGACGCTCGCCACGCTCCAGGCCGCGATCATCAGCGCGGCGCGCGTCGGCTTCGCCATGGCGCGCGACCGCGTGATGCCCGGTATCTTCCGGCGCCGCGAGGCATCAAGCGGCAACCCCTGGGCGGCGACGGCGGTCATGAGCCTGATGAATCTGGCACTCCTCGCACTCGCGCTGAGCACCTCCGACATCGGCCGCGCCCTCGCCAACGTCGTGGAGAGCCTCGGCCTCATCGCCATTGTGTTCTACGGCCTCACCGGCGCCGCCGCTGTGTGGCAGGGCCGCGGGCAGCTCCGCTCCGCACGCGATCTGCTCCTGGGTGGACTGCTGCCGGGCGCGGGCGCGGTGTTCATGGCGTGGGTCGCCATCGAGGCGGTACGTTCGGGCGCCACGACGCCGGCCGTGCTCGCCTACGGGGCGGGCTCCATCGCACTCGGCACGCTGGTGGCGGTTCTGTTGCATTTCGTCGCGCGTGTGCCGTTCTTCTCTCGCAGCGCGCCTCCCTCATCTCATCCGGAAGGAAACCGACCGTGAGTCTCAGTTACCCGACTCCGCAGCGCACGGCGCGCAGCGCGAGCCTCTACCCCAGGGCCTGCGAGGTGATCCCCGCGGGTGTCAACAGCACCGCCCGCGCGGCCTTCTCGGGCTGGGAGCCCTATCCGCTGTTCATCGATCACGGGAGCGGCGCGCACCTGTTCGACGTTGACGGCAACCGCTATATCGACTACCTGCTGGGCTTGGGTCCGATGCTGCTCGGTCACCGGCCGCCGCGCGTGACCGCGGCCGTGGTGCGCGCGATCTCCGAGCGCGGCACGATGTTCGCGCTGCCGACCGCGGACGAGATGAAGCTCGCCCAGGAGATCATCGCCGCGGTGCCCAGCATCGAGCAGGTGCGCCTCTGCAACACGGGTACCGAGGCGGTGATCTACGCGCTGCGCCTCGCGCGCACTTTCACCGGCCGGCAGAAGATCATCCGCTTCGAGGGCATGTATCACGGCTTCGGAGATGGGGTGTACTGGAGCAAGCATCCGCGGCTGGAGGAAGCTGGTCCCGATGAGCGACCGGTGCCGGTACCGCAGGGACCGGGCGTGCCGGCAGCGATCGCGCAGCAGCTCATCATCCTGCCGTGGAACGACATCGGCGCGCTGCGCGCCGCCATCGAGCGCGACGGGGATGACATCGCGGCGGTACTGACGGAGGCGGTGATGTGCAACACCGGCTGCATCCTGCCGCTACCGGGTTATCTCGAGGCGATGCGCGAGCTCACCGCTGCGCGTAGCATCGTGCTGATCTACGACGAGGTCATCACGGGGTTCCGCCTGCACCTCGCCGGCGCCCAGGGACACTATGGCATCAGGCCGGACATGTCAGTGTTCGCCAAGGGTCTCGGGGGCGGCTTCCCGGTCGCAGCCCTCGGCGGCCGCAAGGACATCATGCAGCTCGCGGCCGACGGCACCGTCTCGATCGCGGGCACCTACACCGCCAACACGATTGCGGTCGCGGCTGCGCTCGCGGCGCTCGAGGAGCTGCGCAGGCCGGGTGCCTACGAGGGACTGCACCGGCGCTGCGAGCGCTTGTACGCGGGGCTCGAGCGGCTCTTCCATGATGCCGGGCTTCCCGCCCACGTCGTGGGCCTGGGACCTGTGATGCAGGTGTGGTTCACCGATCGTCCGATCCGCAACTACCGCGACGCGGCCCGCTACGCGAGCCACGCGCTGTTCCGCCGCTGGTGGGAGGGCATGCTGGAGCGCGGCGTCCTGTTTCACCCGCATGCGTTCGAGAACCTGTTCGTGTCGTTCGCGCACTCGGAGGATGACATCGATGCGACGCTCGAAGCCGCGCGCAGCACCATCGCCGCGATGAAAGCCCATGCCTGAGGCCACCGCCCTCCCGCTGGCGCTGGGACTCGACCTCGGCACCTCGGCATTCAAGGCCGCACTCCTTACCGCGCAGGGCCGGGTGCTGGCGAGCGGCGAAGCACCGGTCCTCACCCTCAGTACGGCGCCGGGTGAGGCAGAACAGGATCCGTCGCAGTGGCTCACCGCTGCGGGCCGTGCCGTTTCGGCACTGGCGAAAGCCGCAGATGCAGCGGAGCCCCACTGGCGCGCGCGGGTTGCCGCCGTCGGGCTTACCGGGCAGCTGCCGACGCTCGTCGTGCTCGGCGAGCAGGGGGAGCTCGGCACTGCGATCACCTGGAAGGATGCGCGCGCCGATGCGACCGCAGCAGCGGTGATCGGCGCGCGGCGACGGGCGCTCTACGAGAGCACCGGCATGCCGATCGACGGCCGGTACCTCGCGCCGATGTTTCACCATCACTGGCGGGCGCGACGGGCGCAAGCGCGCTCGCTCCTCTCCGCCAAGGACTACCTGTGCTTCGCACTCACCGGCGCGCGCGTAACGGACCCGTCCACCGCCGCGGGCTACGGTCTCTTCGATCTCGAGGCGGGCGAGTTCTCGCAGGAATGGTGCGCACTCTGGGAGGTGCCGCGGGAGCTCTTGCCTGAGGTGCGGCCCGCGCACTCGATCGCCGGAGGGCTCCACTCGGCGGGCGCGACGATCCTCGGGCTCCGCGAGGGAATCCCCGTGACGGTCGGCGCGGCGGACTCAGTGAGCGGCGCCTTCGCCATGGGCGCCATGACCTTTGCCCGGCGCGTCTGCGTCGCGATGGGCTCGAGTACCGTCATCCTCGATGCGGTGCGCGCACGGCGCACCGACCCGCAGATGCGCTACCTCCTCACGCCGCACGTCGAGGCGCACTGGTACGCGCGCGAGATGGACCTGCTCGCCACCGGTACCGGACATCGCTGGCTGTCGGAGCTCCTCGGGTGTGGACCCGGCGAGCTCGAGCGGCTGGCCGAGCAATCACCACCCGGCGCGCGCGGCGTCACGTTCGCGCCGTATCTCGCAGGCGGTGAGCAGGGGGCGCTCTGGAACCCGAACCTGCGCGGGGCCGTGCAGGGGTTGACGCTCCACACCGATCGGAGCGATCTCGCGCGCGCGTTCATGGAGGGCGTCGGATTCGAGATCCGCCGCTGCATCGAGGTGCTCGCGGAAACGGACACAGTCGCTGAAATCGTCCTCGCCGGACATCTCGCCGATGTGCCCTTCGCGCTGCAGATGCTGGCCGACATCCTCGCGCGGCCCGTGCAGCCTTTTCCGCCGCTCTCAGCCGCAGCGCTCGGCGCGGCGCTCGGCGCGCTGCGCGCGCTCGATCCCAACTCCCGGGTGCACCTGCAGTACGTGTGGCCACAAGCGGTCAGCCCCGGCGCGGCTCGCAGCGAGTACGAAGCCCGCTTTGAGGAATACCTGGATGTCAGCGCGCGCTGCAGCGCGGGCTCCATGGGCTCACCCGGCTAAGACTTAAGACTCCAGCGTGACTAAACCAGCTCCACCGCTTCCACCGCGAAAGCGGGGGCGGTGGCCAGCCGGAAGGCGAAGGACTTGGCGACAAATACCATCTTAAAGCGGTCGATCGGCTCGTGCCGCACCGAGTAGCTCACGCCCGCCACTTCGACGACCCAGTCGAAGTGCAGCAGCCCCAACAGCTCCTCTTCCTGCGGCCGCGCGGCCCGCGACACGAGGAGCTGCTCCTCGCGCGCCTCCGTGAGCCCGTACACCCCCTCGAGGAGCTCGTACAGGGAGCGCCCGTCAGCGCGCTTCAGATGCCCGCCGAGGTCCGGCGCGAGCAACTTCGGGATCACGGACGTCTCGAGGATCAACGGGCGGCGATTGAGCCGCCGCAGGCGCGAGATCTCCCAGACGCTCGCTCCCGCCGCCAACGCCAGCGTCCGGCATTCCTCCTCCGCCGCCTGGCGCGTCACGCACTTCAGCACCCGCGTCTCGAGCCGCGAATGCGCATCAAGATGCAGCCCGTTGCGCAGGCTTCCTACGCGCGTCGTCTCGGCGCGCACCCGCGGCCGCGCCACGAACGTCCCGCGACCCTGCTCACGACGCACGATCCCCTGCGCCGCGAGCTCGGCGAGGGCGCGGCGGACGGTGACGAGACTCACACCCGCCCGCTGGGCAAGCCCGACCTCGGTCGGCAGCTGATCGCCCTCGCGCAGTTGATTCTCGTCGATGTGCTGCAGGATGAAGGCGATGGTTTTTTCGTACAGTGCTCTCACTGTCGCTGCCTGAGCGGAGAAACACGCGCGCCCGGTGCGCGGATATCATTATATGGATATATGCAGTTGGGCACGACTGAACTCGCGAGGTGCCGGCGCTCAAGCTGCACCGTGCGGTTCACCGGAGCGCACCGCGAGGCGGGGCCTGCGCGAGCGAGACATTTGGGGGCCAGCCCGATTGCGCACATTCGACTGCCGCGCGGGGTCCCGACTGATGGAGACGAGCATTGACTGAACGAGTGCTCTTGGTCGATCTGGAGAACGTGCAAAAGGTCGATCTATCCCAAGTGCCGGGGGACGCGCGCGTGACGATCTTCTACGGCGTCACGCAGAAGAAGTTGCCAGAGGAACTGGTCGTACAGGCTCAGCCGCTGGGGGTTCGCTTAAAGTGGATCAAAATATCCGGCCAGGGTCCGAACGCGCTCGACTTCCATATCGCGTACTATCTCGGGCAGGAGCTCGCGAGTAACCCCGCGCTCGAATGC
>DATMPW010000030.1:0-108086 GCA_035566915.1 Steroidobacteraceae bacterium | reverse complement strand
CGCTCTTGTCCGCCTACCAGACCGACCTGGCGCAGAGCGAGCCGCTGTTTCGCGCCTATCGCACCGTGGCCGAGCAGCAGGGCGCGGCGCTCGCGCCCGTGCAGCGCCAGCTGCTGGAACATCGCGTGCGCGACTTCCGCTTGGCCGGGGTGGGGCTGCCGCCGGAGCGCAAGGAAAGCTTCAAGACCGCCATGCTGGAGCTCACGCAGCTGCAGGCGAAATTCGAGGAGAACGTCCTCGATGCCACCAATCACTGGACCTGGCACGTGCGCGACAGCGGCGAACTCGCGGGCCTCAACGAGATGCTCATCGAGCAGGCGCGCCGCCGCGCCGAGGAGCAACAGGCACCGGGCTGGATCCTGCGTCTCGATCAACCGACCTACGTGGCGGTGGCGACCGATGCCGAGTCGGCGGAGCTGCGGCGTGCGTTCTACGAAGCCTGGACCACGCGCGCATCCGACCGCGGTCCGACCGCCGGCCGCTGGGACAACTCTGCAGTGATGGAGGAGATCCTGAGAAGGCGCCACGAGGTGGCGCGGCTGCTCGATTATCCTGACTACGCGCAGTACGCGCTCGCGACGCGCATGGCGCACAGCGTGGATGAAGTGCTCGGCTTCCTGCACGAGCTCGTCGGGGCTGCACGCGCTGCCGCGCAGGCGGAGTTCGCCGAGCTCGAAGCCTTCGCCGGTCGCAAGCTCGCCGCCTGGGATGTCGGATTCTACGCCGAGCGGCTGCAGCGCGAGCGCTTCCGCGTCTCACAGGAAGAGTTGCGGCCCTACTTCCCGCTGCCGCGCGTGCTCAATGGGCTGTTCGAAGCTGCCGAGCGGCTCTTCGGCGCACGCATCCGCGAGCGCGCCGGTGCACCCGCGTGGCACGCGGATGTGCGCTTCTTCGAGATCAACTCAGCGGGCGGTGAGCCGCTCGGCAGCTTCTACCTCGACGCCTACGCACGCCCCAACAAGCGCAGCGGCGCCTGGATGGATGAGTGCATCGGGCGCAAGCGCCTGTCATCGGGCACGGCGCTGCCGGTGGCCTACCTGGTGTGCAACTTCCTGCCGCCCGGAGGCGAGCGCCCGGCACTGCTCACGCATGATGATGTGGTGACGCTGTTTCATGAGTTCGGCCACGGACTGCACCACCTGTTGACCCGCGTCGACTACCCGAGCATCGCCGGGATCAACGGCGTCGCCTGGGATGCAGTGGAGCTCCCGAGCCAGTTCCTCGAGAACTACGCCTGGCAACCTGAGGTGCTGCAGCGCATCTCCGGGCACTTCGAAAGCGGCGCGCCGCTTCCGGCCGAGGAGCAGCAACGGCTGATCGCCACCCGCAGTTTCCACGCCGGCCTCTCGATGATGCGGCAGCTCGAGTTCGCGCTGTTCGACTTCCGCATTCACACCGAGTACTCCCCCGAGCGCGGCGGCCGCATTCTCGAGATCCTGCGCGAGGTACGCTCACAAGCGGCGGTGGTGCCGGTGCCGGAATGGAACCGCTTTCCCAACAGCTTCGGACACATATTCGCCGGCGGCTATGCCGCGGGCTACTACAGCTACAAGTGGGCGGAAGTGCTGGCGGCGGATGCTTTTGCTGCCTTCGAGGAGAAGGGCGTGTTCGATCGCGGCACCGCCCAGCGCTTTCTCGATGCCATCCTGAGCCGCGGCGGCAGCCGCGACGCGCTCGACGCGTTCATCGAGTTTCGCGGTCGCCGGCCCGATGTGCGCGCGCTCCTGAAGCAGCACGGCATCGACTGGGCGTTGCCGAAGCAGTACGACGCCGACGGTGCGGGTGAGCCGGCGTGAGCCGCGGTCCGCGCAGCACGCGTCCGGCGGTGGCGCTTGCGCTGCTGGTCGCGCTCATGCCCCCCACGGCGCTCCCCGCCGACTCGCTCTACGTCGTCGAGCAGCTGGTCGTCGGCGTCAGCAGCGCACCGGACGGCAGCGGCGAGCGAATCGCCACGCTCAAGAGCGGCGATCGCGTCGAGCTGCTCGAGCGCGCGGGTGAGCAGGTGCACGTGCGCCTCGCGAACGGACACGAGGGCTGGGTACGCGCCTCGTACCTCTCGGCCGAGGAGCCGGTGCGTGTGCGCCTCGCGCAGCGCGATGCCGAAGTTGCCCGCCTCAACGATGAGGTGAGCCTCCTCAAGACGCAGCTGCGCGCCAATCCCGCACCGCCGGCCTCAGCCGCTGTCGCGAGCGCATCTGCTGGCGGTGCCGCGCCCTCGGTAGCGGCCGCCGCGGCGCAGGAGCCCGGCGCTCCGCCTGCAAGTTCCCTCTTCAGCGCGGAGGAACGTCCGCACCCCCCCTGGCCGTGGACACTCGCGGCGTCGCTGATTGGCTTCGGTCTGGGCTTTGGCCTCGGCGCACTGATGCTCGACCGGCACATCCGGCGCAAGTACGGCGGCCTGCGGATCTACTGAATTGTGCGCCGCGTCGCGGCGCGGAGATGGAACCTGTGTCTATATTGTTTAATGAGTCAATGATCTGATGACCCAAGGGGAGGGTCGCGAGAGCTCCAGCCGAGTCTCCAACATAACGAATGACCAACAGCCGGCGCAGTGACTTCGATGTAACCAACAGCGTGCAGGTGAGCTCGCCGAAGGCCGTGCTCGCCGCGGTGGAGGCGCTGTACCGCCCGACTTGGCCCGGAATGTCGCTCGATCCGCTGGGCCGCGCGTTCGCGCACTTCGAGCGGCTGTTTGCCGGCGAGGTGCCGGGTTATCACGGCGTCGACACGGTCTACCACGACCGCCAGCACACGCTCGACATAACGCTCGCGCTCGCACGGCTCATCGTCGGTTACGAGCGGCAGCAGCAGGAGGACCACCGCCTCGGCGGCGCCCGCGCCACCGTGGGGCTCGTCACCGGGCTGTTTCACGATGTTGGTTACCTGCGCCGCGCCGATGATCACGAATCGCAGAACGGCGCCGAGTTCACGCGCACGCACGTATCGCGCGGTGCCCGTTTCCTGCAGGAGTACCTGCCGGTACTCGGCTTTGGCGCCTGGGTACCGGTCGCGAGCGAGATCATCCATTTCACCGGCTACGAGGTCACCTTCGAAGAGATCGAGTCCCGCGTCGCCGATCCGCGTGACATCATCCTCGGGCACCTGCTCGGCACTGCCGACATGATCGCGCAGATGGCCGACCGCTGTTACCTGGAGAAGTGCCGCGACCGGCTGTACGCGGAGTTCGTGCTGGGTGGGGTAGCGCTGCCGGTGAGCGATCAGGGCCCGCAGGTGAAATACGCCTCGGGACTGGACCTGCTGCGGCAGACACCGGAGTTCGTGAGCGACGTGCGCGAGAAGCGCCTCGATCGCGATTTCCGCGGAGCGTACCGCTACCTGGAGACGCTCTACGACGGCCGCAACCCCTACATCGAGGCCATCGACCGCAACCTCGACTTCCTGCGCCAGATCCTGCGCAGTGAGAGCTGGCAGCTGCTGCGGCGGCGGCCGCCGATCTTCGCCGCCACCGCCAACCCCATGGCGACCATGCGCGGCCTCATGCTCGGACATATAAAGAGAGTATGGTCCGGTAGCTGAGGCAGGGTTTCCCCCCAAGGGTCTCCCCCGCAGGATTCCCCGCCGGTAGCCTTCGGTCCCGAGCGGCGGTTAATATCAGCGCAATAATTTGGGGGACGCCACGCGCGGACCACGCAGGTGACTGCGGCCAGTTTCAGGCTGAAATACGCCATTGCGAGCTTCCTGGTGGTGCTCCTCGCCGCGGGTGCGGTGGCGCTGCTGTTCATGGTGCGGCACGCCGCGGATGCGCGCTCCCTCAGCGCGCTCGCCGAGCACACCGCCCGCGAGCGCCTCGATCCCGAGCTCGAGGCCCGGGCACGCAGCCTCGCGGCCCACGCCGCGGATGCCATCGCCGGCGCCGTGCGCGCCGGAGATGCCGAGGGCATCGTGCGGCGGCTGCAGCCTTTCACCGATGACCGGACCGTCGAGGCGATCACTGTGACCGCCCGCAGCGGTCGGCCGCTCTTCAACTGGCACCGCGAGGCGGTGGTGGCGCCTGGCACGCTCGCCGCCCAGGCGGCGGCCCCGGTACGCACGTATGCGGAGAACATACCCGGTGCGGTCACACCCGAAACGCTCGCGACGCTCAGCGTGGTGCTCGCGCAGGCCGCCCCGGCTCCCGGTGTCAGCCTCGCGACACGCCTCGAGGAAGCCACTGCGAAGCGCGCGCGATTCACCTGGTGGCTCGCGCTCGCAGTTGCCGCAGGCGGAGCGCTCCTCGCCGCAGCCCTCATGTGGCGCGCGGTGAGTCATCTGCAGCGCCCTCTGAATTCACTCATCCGCAGCGCCGAGCGCATCGGCCAGGGCGATTACACGCGCCCGGTCGAGGTACAGCGGCGCGACGTTCTCGGTGAGCTGCAGCAGGCGCTCGAGCGCATGCGCGGGCGGCTGCGCCAGTCGACGGTCAACAAGAGCTACCTGCACAGCGTGCTCAACAGCATGACCGATGCGGTGTTCGTCACCTCCCCCGACGGGGTCATCAAGGTGGCGAATGCCGCTTCCTGCAAGCTGCTTGGGTTCAGTGAGGAGGAGCTGCTCGGCCGCAGCATGCTCGCGGTGCTGGAAGAGCGCGAGCGCGCGGATTTCGATCTGCAGCAGGCGGCGCACGAGACGCGCGAGACGCTCGTGCGCACCCGTTCCGGGCAGACGATTCCGGTGTCCGTCACCGGCTCCCGCATCGACAGCGACGACCCGCAGTTCCAGGGCAACATCTTCGTGGCGCGCAACATCACCGACCGCAAGCGTGCCGAACGGCGCATCCGGTATCTCGCGCGCTACGACGCCCTCACCAAGATTCCCAACCGCATGCAGTTCCACCACGTGCTGCAGCAGACCATCGCGCGGGCACTGCGCGCGGGACAGGTGGTGGCGGTGCTATATCTCGACATGGATCGCTTCAAGGAGGTGAACGACACCTTCGGCCACGGCGCCGGCGACCGGGTGCTCGAGGTACTGGCGGAGCGGTTGACGCGCGCGGTGCCGCGCGAGACCGTGGTCGGGCGCCTCGCCGGCGATGAGTTTGCCCTGTTCGTCGACGCCCTTCCGGCAGATGCCGACAATCGCGGCCCCATCGCGCAGCTCGCGCGTGCGCTGCTCACGGAGGTGAGCCGTCCGTTCCAGCTGAATCAGCACGAAGTGTTCCTCACCGCGAGCGTCGGCATCGCCTTCTGCCCGCGCGATGCCGAGAACGTGATCGATCTCATCCGCAACGCGGATGCGGCGATGTACTACTCCAAGCAAAACGGCGGCAATACCTTCGCCTTCTATTCCCCGGAGATGAACGCGGCGGCAGTCGAGCGGCTGATGCTCAAGAGCAAGCTGCGCCGTGCACTCGAGCGCGATGAGCTCGAGATCCGCTACCAGCCCAAGGTGGACCTGCGCACCGGGCGCATCACCGGCGCGGAGGCGCTGCTGCGCTGGCGGCTACCGGGGCACGGCGACATTCCACCCTCGCAGTTCATTCCGCTCGCCGAGGAGACCAACCTCATCCTCGACATCGGCGAATGGGTGCTGAATCGCGTCTGCCTCGACTATCGCCAGATGCAAAGCCAGGGGGGCGACCCCGGGCGCATCTCGCTGAATCTCTCGCTCAAGCAGCTGCGCCAGGCGAGCTTCATCCTGCGCTGTCGCTCGGTGTTCCGTCGCCACCACGTGTCGCCTACCGCTTTCGAGCTGGAGATCACCGAGACGACGCTCATGGCCGATCCGCAGCGTACCGTCCGCCTCCTCGATGAGCTGTATGCGATGGGCCTGCACCTGTCGATCGATGACTTCGGTACGGGCTATTCCTCGCTCTCGGCCCTGCAGCAGTTCCCCATCGGCACGCTGAAGATCGACCAGTCCTTCGTGCGCGATGCGACCGAGGACGCCGGCGATGCAACCATCGTGCGCACCATCATCGAGATGGGTCGCAGCCTCGGCATGGAGGTCATTGCCGAAGGGGTGGAGTCACTGGCTCAGCTGCAGTTCCTGCGCATCAACGGCTGTCACTACGGACAGGGGCGGCTATTTGGCGAGCCCTGCCCCGTGGGTGAGCTGCTGGCGCTGTTCGCGACGCAGGCGGGAGGCGGCGCCGCGCCCTTCGTGCACCTGCTGCGCGATGGCAGCGAGACAGCCTCGCGTTCGGCCTGAGCATCGCGCCTCGGCGCCCGACTCGTCCGACTATCGATCGCTGGAAGGTGGCGCCTTTTCCTCATTATTGGCGGCGCGCCGCACATCGCCGCGCGCCACCTGTGCAGCCTGCTGGGCGAGCGCCTCGAGCGCCGTCCCTGTCGCCTGCTCGAACGCCACCACCACCTGGCTCAGGTGGTTGGCCGGAGCCGCCGACTCGCCAGAGGCGGTGAAGGTCGCGAGCACATCGCGCCCTTGCCGGCGACCGAGGATGCAGTCGAGCACCACGCGCACCACCGGTGCGGCGCCCGCCCCGGTGTAGTCGGCCTCGAAGCGCCGTACGTGCACCTGCAGCAGGTAGTCGGAAGGGAACGGGCTGCCGGAATCCTCCACCGAAGCCCACTCGCCCGAGGCGCGCAGCGTCTGTACAGCGAGCGCCTCGATCAGCTCAGGTGAGGGCGCCGGCCAGCGGCTGCCGTTGTAGAAGTTCATGCGGTGATCGGCCTGCACCAGCATGATGTGCGGGCTATCGAGACCCGGATCGGCGACCGGACGCACGACCCGCAACGACGCCGGCATCGCGGCTGCGGGAGCCGCCGGGCCGGTGGACGCGGCGGGAGCGCGCAGGTAGTAGATCTGCTCGGGCTTCGCTTTGCTCTGGAACAGCCCCGAGCAGCCGGCGAGGCACAGACACAGCAGCGGCACGGCGCGCATGGCCACCCGCAGGCTCACCGTGGAATCTCAATGCCGCGCTCCGGCGGCTGGTACAGCAGCTGCGTCGGGTTCTCGCGCAGGCTGTTCGCGAGGGCACTGATTTCCTCTGCCGCGGCGCGCCCCTCGCGCACGAAGCGCTCGACCTCGGGCAGTCCGTCGCGGGTGAAGGAGCGCACGTCCTGGCGGTTCTCCGCGATCAGCTGGTCGAGCTGCTGAGTGGCGTCCGCGAGGTTATCGCCGACCGTGTGCAGCCGCTGCACGATTGCCTGCACGTCCGGCTGCACCGTTTCGAGCAGGTTGTTGGCGCTGCGTGCGGAGGCCGTGAGCTCGGTACTCGCCGCATGCAGCTCGCCGATGAGCGCGTTGAGATCGTGAACCGTCTGCGGCAGGCGGCTGCTCGCCTTGTCGAGATTGCCGAGCGCCGCGGACACGGCCGCGAGATTCTGACTACTCAGCAGTTGGTTGGCGCGCTGCACCACATCGTTCGCCCCCGCCACGAGCTCCGGCAGACTCGCCAGGAACACATCGAAACGCGAGGGCGCCGAGCGGATCACCGGATACTTCAGCCCCGGCACTGCCGGTGCTGCGCGCTTGTTGTTGCGATCCTCACCGAGGTCGATGTACAGGAGCCCGGTGATGCCCTGCAGCTGCAGCTCCGCCACGGTGTGCGTGGAGATCGGCGTGCGTGCGTCGATGTCGACGATCACTTGCACCCGCGAGGAGTCGCGCGGGTCGATGCGCAGGTCGGCCACCCGGCCCACTCCTACCCCGAGATAGCGGACCGCGCCACCCTTGTCGAGCCCGCTCACGCTGCCGGTGAAGTAGATCTCGTAGCGGTTGTAGTCGCGGTGCTCGCGGGTGTCGGAATACCAGTAGACGAACAATGCGCCCGCCAGCAGCACGAGGAGCACGAACGCCCCGACCGCGGCGTAATTCGCCTCACGCTCCATGGCCACCCCCGGCGGCGCCGCCCCCGTTGCCGGCGCGCGCGGCGAGGCGCGCGCCCCGCGCCCGCTCGCCATGGAAGTACTCCTGGATCCAGGGGTTCGGGTGATCGAGGATGCGCTCCACGGTGTCCGATTCCATGCGCCGGTTCACGATGACCCCGACACGATTGCAGGTACGGAAGATGCTGTCCAGATCGTGTGTGATCATGACGATGGTCAGCTTCAGCTCCTTCTGCAGGAACAACACCAGATCATCGAACGCCGTGGCGCTCACCGGATCGAGACCGGAGGTCGGCTCATCGAGAAACAACAGCGCAGGATCCAGCGCGAGCGCGCGGGCGATCGCGGCGCGCTTCACCATGCCGCCGGAGAGCTCCGCCGGGTACTTACCCGCGGCATCCGCTGGCAGGCCCACCAGGAGGATCTTGAGCAGCGCCAGCTTATCGCGCACCGCGCTCTCGAGCTCGAAATACTCCATCATGGGCAGCTGCACGTTCTGCAGCACGGTGAGTCCCGAGTACAGCGCGCCGCTCTGGAAGGCTACCCCGTAGCGTGCCTTGATCGGGCGCAGCTGCGCCTCGGTCATGCGCGTGATGTCGTGCCCCTCGATGCGCACCGTGCCGGCCTCCGGGTGCTGCAGGCCGAGGATGCTCCGCAGCAGCACGGATTTCCCCGAGCCCGAGCCGCCCACGATGCCGAACACCTCGTCCTCCCTCACTTCCATGTCGAGCCCGTCGTGGATCAACTGGCTGCCGAAGCGGTTCACCAGCCCGCGCACTTCGATGACCGGGTACTGCATCGTCAAATGTCCAGTTTCATGAACACGATGGCAAACAGCGCATCTGCGAGAATCACCAGGAAGATCGCCTGCACCACCGCGACGGTCACCTTGTGCCCGAGCTCGCGCGCCGAGCCGCGCACCTGCATGCCGCGATAACAGCCGGCGAGCGCGATGAGCAGTGCAAACACTGGCGCCTTGACGATGCCGACCCAGAAAGTGGTGGACGAGATGGACTCATCCACGCGGTTGACGTACTGGGTGAGGGGCATGTCGAGGAGATAGCGGCACAGCAATGCCCCGCCGGTGAGACCGACGAGGTCCGCGATGACCGTGAGCAGCGGCAGCGCGATCACGAACCCGAGTACCCGCGGCACCACCAGCACCTCGAAGGGGTCCACCCCCGTGGCGATGAGCGCGTCCACCTCCTCGTTGAGCTGCATCGAGCCGAGCTCGGCCGCGTAGCTGCTCGCCGAGCGGCCCGCGGTGATGATCGAAGTGAGCAGCACGCCGAGCTCGCGCAGCACGCCGATGGTCACCAGGTCCACCACGTAGATGTCGACACCCAGCCCACGCAGCTGCTGGGCGCTCAGGTAGGCAATGATGACGGTGACGAGAAAGGCGATCAGCGCCGTGATCGGTATGGCGGTGATGCCGGTGTCGTACACGTGCCGCGCCACGGAGATCGGCCGCAGACGCCGCAGGCTGCGGCTCGCGAGCAAGGTGACCAGGGTACGGCCGAGAAATGCGAACGACGCCCTCGCATCGTGCCAGGCGTGAACCGCGTAGCGGCCGATGTCGTACAGCAGCCCCGGCTCGGCGGGCGGCGCGGCTGAGGGCGGGGCCGCGGCGCCGGCCTCCGGCTCCTTCAGCGTCTCACCGATGAGCCGCAGCTGATCGGGCGGGGCTCCCTGGAAGGACACCCCGGCTCCTGCCGCGCGCGCGCGCTGTACGAACTCGCGCAGCACCCACGCGCCCGACAGGTCGAGCGATTCCACTCCGCGAGTGCTGACTTCGACCTCGCGCACCCCCCCAAGATCGACGGCCGCGAGCTGCGCCCGGGCAGCCTCGACCTCCCGTAGCCCCCACTGCCCGGTCAGCTCGAGCTGCAGCCCGGCTGCAGTGCGGCTTACCTCGACGGACATGCGGCTGGGGCGACCTCAGCGCTTGGCGTGCAGATGGGCCTCGAGGAACCAGAGGTACTTGTCGGCCTCGCGCGAGATTCCAGTGAAGAGATCAGCGGTATCCGCATCCCCGATGCGGTCGGCAGTCTCGATCGCGGCGCGTGTCTTCGCAGCGTAGTCCGCGAGCACCGCCGACAGCGCATCGACATGCGCGAGCCCTTCAGCAATGTCCTCGGGATAGGGCTTCAGCGAGCTTCGCCGGGCGACCTGAGCGATCGTGCCGGAGGCACGGCCGCCGAGCGCGGTGATGCGCTCTGCGATGGTGTCGACCTGCTCCTCGACGATCTCGGCGACCTTGTCGAATAGCTCGTGCAGCGCGATGAAGTTCGGTCCCTTGACGTTCCAGTGGGCGTACTTGCTCTGCGCGCCCAGGTCGATGGCATCCGCGAGCCTGGCGTTGAGCAGCTCCGTGACCTCCACGCGCACGTTGGCCGGCAGGTCGTTGCGGGTATCAAACATCTCAGTCTCCTTTTGTGGGAGCTCAACTGAACCGCCGCGTTCCCGCGCCGGCCAATCGCTTGTCCGGATCGGGATGATAAGCGCGATCTATGGGCAGCGGTTAGGAGTCGTCGCGGTAGCGGCGGATGCGGATCGCTGCGCACACCAGCGCCGCGGTGACCACGAGCCCGAGCCACAGGTCGATGCTCGTCAGCACGGCACGGAAACTGAGCGCCTCGAGCGCCGTGCCGACGGAGGCCAGCCCGTGCTTGGTGATGATGCGGGTGTTGTGTACCCCGAGCAGCCACCAGATGCCATTCAGGCGGTAGTTGATGAAGTCCATCACGTGACCGGTGCCGAATGCCACCCACTCGAGGATCGGAGCAAGCACCAACGGCAGCGTCGCCAGCAGCATCGGGCTGCGCCGCACCCAGGAAGACATCACCAACAGGTACCCGGCGAGCGGCGCGTACCACAGCACAGCGAGTACCGTGACCAAAAACATCACGAGCTCGGTCCGTAACCACTCGTAGGTGTTCCAGCTGAAAACTGGCGGCAAGGTGCCGATGAGCACGCGCGTGCCGAGTATGGCGGTGTACAGCAGGTGGGCCAGCAGCGCGAGCGCGAACACCCCGAGCGGCACCACGACCAGCGCCACCAGCATCTTCGAGCAGACCGTCAGTCCATCGGACACTGGCAGCGATTTCCAGAAGAGGATGCTGCGGTCCTTGCGCTCGGCGTACAGGCAGTCGAGCAGATAGAAGCTCACGACAAACATGGCCGCCACGTAGAGCGGCATCGCGAGCACCCACTGAATGATGGTGAACACCGCCACCCGCTGCGCTTCGCCCTGGACGCGCGTGGCATCATCCACATCGAGGTGGATGCGGCCGATCGCCGCGCACAGCGCGAGGAGTGCCGTCACCACCAGCGGCGCGAGCCACAGCGCGCGGTGCTCCCAGAACTCACGCCGCACGAGCGAGAGCAGGACCTCACCGGGTTCCCTGGCGGCCGGCGCGGCGGCGCTGCGCGGCTGCTCGGGCGCCATGTCAGCGAGAGTGCCGCTCATCGGCTGCCCGTCCCCTGCATCTTCGCAACGAACAGGTCCGCGATCGAGGGTGTACGCAGCTCGCCGAATGTCCCAAGCTCCGCTGGCGTGCGCCCCTCGAAGAACATCGCCACACGCCCGAACACCTCGCGCTCGTAGAAGGGCTGCAGCGCCCGGGCGCGCGCCGCCTGCTCCGCGGCGAGGGTGAGCTGCTGATAGCGGCTGCCGAGGTCTTCCACCGATGCGCTGAGCGCCACGCGCCCGTGATTGACGAAAATGACATCCGTCAACAGGTTCTCCACTTCCTCGACCTGGTGGGTGGTGAGCAGGATGGTGCGCTGCTTGTCGAAGTAGTCGTTGAGCAGCGTGTCGTAGAAGCTGCGGCGATAGAGCAGATCGAGCCCGAGCGTCGGCTCATCGAGCACCAGCAGGCGCGCATCGATCGCGAGCACCAGGGCGAGGTGCAGCTGGGTCACCATTCCCTTGGAGAGCTCGCGCACGCGGCTTCCCATGTGGATGTCGGTCTTGCGGAGAAAGTTTTCGGCGACCGTGCGGTCGAAGCGCGGGTGCACCCCGCCGACGAAATCCAGCGCCTGGCTGACACGCAGCCAGCGCGGCAGCACCGCCACGTCTGCGATGAAGCACACATCGCGCATCAGCGCATCGCGCTCGCGGCAAGGGTCGAGCCCGAGCACGCGCAACTCGCCGGTGAAGGTGGTGAGGCCGAGGATGGCCTTGAGAGCCGTGGTCTTGCCGGCGCCGTTGGGCCCGATCAATCCCACGATACGCCCGGGCTCGACGCTGAAGCTCAGGCCATCGAGCGCGCGGGTGGCGCCATAGCTCTTGGTGAGTCCGCGCGCTTCAATTACCGCTGTCATCGTCCTCACCTGCCGAAGCGTCTGCGCCTGGCGATGCGCTGTTGGCAGCCGGCCACGGAACCGCGGGCGCCGCAGCGGCTGCGCGCTGCAATTCGTCCTGCGTCAATCCGAGTCGCTGGATGGTCGCGTAGATCTTCGGCCAGTCGTCTTCGAGAAAGCGCTGTCGTTCGTCCTTCATGAGCGCCTTGCGGGCGCCGGCACTCACGAACATGCCGCGACCGCGACGCTTCTCCACCAGCTGCTCGTCGACCAGCTGCTGGTAGCCCTTGAGCACCGTGAGCGGATTCAGCCGGAAGTCCGCAGCCACGCTGCGGACCGAGGGCAGCGGATCCCCCTCCTTGAGGACCCCCTCGAGGATCATCGCGACCACTCGGTCCCGCAGTTGCCGATAGATGGGCGAGCTGTCGTCCCACTGCGGATCCATTAACGTCTGCACGGCGCCCGTGAGGGGAGATTAGCCAACTAATCTACCAAAACAGCCGGCTCGGGCTGGCCGAACCAGGCATGCTCGGGGTGCACTGCGACGAAGACCACCGGCCAGCGATGCGCGCCCGGGGGGAGCGCGGTCGACTGCACGAAGGTCAGGCTGAGCAGCAGCGTGATCAGGGCTGCGGCGGCGCCGCAGGTGAGTTCACGGGAGAGCGTTGAGGTGAAGGTGTTCATGGCTCACTCCTTGATCGTTCGGATCGCTGCTGTCAGGCATTCGCGGTACGAGCCGTGGCAACGGGCGCGGGCGCTCCTGGAGCCGTCGCGGTCGACTGCACGAAGCTCGCGCCAAGACCCAAGCTGATCAGGACGGCGGCAGCGGCGCAGGTCAGGTCTCGGTACAGGTTGGAAATGATGGCGTTCATGTCGGTCTCCTTTGGCGTTCTCTGGCGGTTTCCGGGTCTCTCTCGGCAGCCGGTCTGACTGCCATCGTTAGTGTTATACTCTACTAGCACACTACTATAGTGTCAAACCATCTCACCAAGTATTTTGGGTCTCGTCCGGGCATTCCCTGCCACGGTCCCCGGGGGACGATCTTCCGCGGCCTGAAAGACCCCCAGTGCGGCCTGGCAGGGCGTTGGAGAGCGCTGCCCCGGTAAGCGTTTGAGTCGACTTCGCGGGCCTGGGACCCGAGCTAGGGGGCTTGCGCGGGCGCAGGCTAGAATTCCGGGCTGTTTTTCAGGGGACGAAGCGCAGAGCCATGAAAGCCGTCAACGTTGCGATCACCGGTGGTGCCGGCCAGATCGGTTATGCCCTTGCCTTCCGGGTCGCCTCGGGTGCCGCGCTAGGCCCCGACACGCGCGTCAACCTGCACCTGCTCGAGATTACCCCGGCACTCGGGGGGCTCCAGGGGATCGTGATGGAGCTGAATGACTGCGCCTTCGCGACGCTCGGGCGGGTGGTGGCGACCGATGATGCGCAGGTCGCCTTTCGCGACTGCCAGCTGGCCTTGCTCGTCGGCGCCCGACCGCGCGGACCTGGAATGGAGCGCAAGGATCTACTGCTCGCCAACGCGCAGATATTCTCGGCTCAGGGCAAGGCGCTCAACGAAGTGGCGGACCGGCGCGTGAAAGTGCTGGTGGTCGGCAACCCGGCCAACACCAATGCGCTCATCGCGCAGGCCAACGCGCCGGATCTCGACCCGCGCAACTTCACCGCGATGACGCGCCTCGATCACAATCGCGCGCTTCACCAGTTGGCGCAGAAGACCGACAGCCACGTCACCGACATCCGCCGCATGACGATCTGGGGAAATCACTCCGCTACGCAGTATCCTGACCTCTCGCACGCGGAGGTGTGGGGCCGCCCGGCAAAGTCGCTGGTGGATGCCAGGTGGATCACCGAGACCTTCATTCCAACCGTGCAGCAGCGCGGCGCGGCGGTGATCAAGGCACGCGGCGCCTCATCCGCCGCCTCGGCCGCCTCGGCCGCCATCGACCACGTGCACACCTGGGTGCACGGCACGCCGGCAGGGGACTGGGTGAGCATGGCGGTGCCTGCCGATGGCAGCTACGGCATCGCCGCGGGGGTCGTGTTTTCCTACCCGGTCTCGGTCAGCAACGGCGACTACCGGATCGTGCAGGGTCTGGCGCTGGATGAGTTCAGCCGCCAGCGCCTCGATGCGACCTACGCTGAGCTGCGCGAGGAGCGCGAAGGGGTGAAGGACCTTCTCGGCTGATGCGGCGCGCGGACCGCGGGGTCCCCAAGAAATTGCGCGTCTCGCCGAGCAGAGTCCGCCGCTGAGCGCGGCAAGCGCAATTTCTTGGGGTGCCGGCTATAGTCGCAGCGCGAGTCGAGCCGCACGGAGGAAGCCTCGATGTTGGGTGCAGTCATCTCGCTGATCGTCGTCCTGGCGGCGGCTTACGCACTGACGCAGATCGGCGGTGTCATTACGCTGCTGTTCGTGGCGGCGGTGCTGTTCCTCGCGTATCGCCGCCTGTCGCTGCTCGCTTTCACGGTGACCTTTACCGCGCTGCTCGCCACCTACACGCTGTTCGGCGCGAGCAGTGCGCCGGCCGGTGTGTGGAAGGGATTCCTTTGGGTGCTGCTCGCGTCGCTGTGGCTGTTGAACGTGCGGCCGCTGCGCAAGCCGCTCATCACGCGGCCCTTCATGAAGACGTACCTGAAGCTGCTGCCGCGTATGTCGCAGACCGAGAAGGAGGCGCTCGAGGCCGGCACGGTGTGGTGGGATGGGGAGCTGTTCACCGGCGCGCCGAGGTGGGAAAAGCTGCTCGCGGCGCCACCGCCGCAGCTGTCGGCGGCCGAGCAGGCGTTCCTCAATGGCCCTTGCGAGGAGCTCTGCCGCACGCTCGATGAGTGGAACATCACGCACGAGCGGGCGGATCTTCCCCCGCAGGTGTGGGAGTTCCTGAAGTCCCGCGGCTTCTTCGCCATGATCATCCCGAAGCGCTACGGGGGGCTGGAGTTCTCGGCCTACGCGCACTCGTGCGTGCTCGCGAAGATCGCGAGCCGCAGCCCCACCACATCCTCTACCGTGGCGGTGCCGAACTCCCTCGGACCCGCGGAGCTGCTGAACCACTACGGCACCGAGGAGCAGAAGAACTACTACCTGCCGCGCCTCGCGCGCGGGGAGGAAGTCCCCTGCTTCGCGCTGACCAGCCCGCGCGCGGGCTCCGATGCCGCCTCCATTTCCGACACCGGCATCGTGACGCGGGGAATGTGGCAGGGGCGCGAGGTGCTCGGGCTCAAGCTGAATTTCTCCAAACGCTACATCACGCTCGCACCGGTGGCGACCGTCATCGGGCTCGCCTTCCGCATGTTCGACCCGGAGCGGCTGCTCGGGGACAAACCCGACCTCGGCATCACCTGCGCGCTCATCCCGCGCAACACCCCGGGGGTGAGCATCGGCCGGCGGCACTTCCCGCTCAACATCCCCTTCCAGAACGGCCCCATCCAGGGGCGCGATGTGTTCGTGCCGCTCGACTGCATCATCGGCGGCCCGGCCATGGCGGGCTCCGGTTGGCGCATGCTGGTCGAGCAGCTCTCGGTCGGACGCTGCATCTCGCTGCCTTCGAACGCTAGCGGCGCCGCCAAGGCGGGAGTGTGGGCGACGGGTGCCTACGCGCGCATCCGCGCGCAATTCAACCAGCCGATCGCCCGCTTCGAGGGCGTCGAGTCGGTGATCGCACGCATGGTGGCCCTCACCTACACCATGGACGCCGCGCGCTCGGTCACCGTCGGCGCGATCGACGGCGGCGAGAAGCCCTCGGTTCCCTCCGCGATCCTCAAGTACCACGTCACCGAGATGGGCCGCCAGGTGGCGAACGACGCGATGGACGTGCACGGCGGCAAAGGCATCATGCTCGGTCCCAAGAACTATCTCGCCCGCGCCTACCAGATCGTGCCGGTGGCGATCACGGTGGAGGGCGCCAACCTCCTCACGCGCAACCTCATCATCTTCGGCCAGGGTGCGCTGCGCTGCCACCCCTTCGTGCTGCGCGAGATGAACGCCGCACGCGATCCGGACCGTGCCGCCGGGGTCGATGAATTCGACCGCGCGCTCTTCGCCCACGTCGGCTTCACGCTCTCGAACGCGGTGCGCTCGTTCATCATGGCGCTCACCCATGCGCGCCTCACGCGCGCCCCGGTGCAGGGCGCCACCGCACGCTACTACCAGCACGTCGTGCGCTTTTCCGCGTCATTCGCGTTCGCGGTGGATGTGGCGCTGCTCGCGCTCGGCGGCTACCTGAAGAAAAAGGAAGGCCTCTCGGCACGGCTCGCGGATGTGCTCTCCTGCATGTACCTCGCCTCGATGGTGCTCAAGCACCATGAGAACGAAGGAAGGCAGCTCGAGGACCTGCCCATCGTCGAGTGGGCCTGCCGCAATCTCCTCTACGACGCGCAGGAGCAGCTGCACGGATTCCTGCGCAATTTTCCCAACCGGCTGCTCGCTGCGCTGATGCGCGCGCTCATCTTTCCGCGTGGGCGCGTGTACTCTGCACCGCACGACCGCCTCGGCGCAGACGTGGCCGCGCTCGTCACCGCGCCGACCCAGGCGCGTGAGCGTCTCGCGCAGTTCGTCTACCGCACGCTCGAGCCGCACAATCCGCTCGGTCTCCTGCAGGAGGCGCTGCTGCTCGCGGTGCAGCTTGAACCGCTGGAGAAGCGCATTCGCGTGGAGGGCGTCAACACCGGCCGCGTGACGGCGCTCGATTTCCCCGGCCGCATCCAGCAGGCGCTCGCTGCCGCCATCATCTCCGAGACCGAAGCCGCGGCGCTGCGCGAGTACGACCGCAAGGTCATGGACCTCATCAACGTCGATGACTTCGAGCCGCAGGAGCTCGCTGCTCACGCGCAGCCGGCTGCGAGGTCCAGCATACACGTCGCATGAACACCGCCGCGACGGCCGGACCCGTGCCCGATGCAGAAGTTGCCGCGGGGGGCGAACGTCCCGGCGCTCCCGGCCGCGAGCGCGCGCTGCGAGAACTGCGGCGCCGCCGTATCCGGCCGCTATTGCGGCTCCTGCGGCCAGCGCCGCTACATCGAGCATCTGCTGCTGTTCGTGCACGACCACGCGTTCGTGTTCCTGGCGCTGATGCTGGCGGCGGTAGTGTCTGCGCTGCTGCCGGCCGTGTCGGGCGTGCTGGGCGTCGCGGTCACGCTCTACATCGCCTGGTACCTGTACCGCTCCATGCGCGTCGTCTACGGTCAAGGCCCCTGGCTGACTCTCGGCAAGCTTGCGCTGTTGTCGCTCTTCTACCTGGTGAGCGGGGCTCTCATGCTGCTGCTCACCTTTGTCTCAAGCGCACACACACTTTGAAGGGAGAAGGTCCATGCGCAAGTTGATCGCCACCGCGCTCTCCGTCGCGGTCTCGCTCGTCGCAGTCCCGCTCGCCCTGGCCCAGACCCCTGCGGCCCGGACGCCGGCGGCCGCGCTGCCGCGCACGGCCTCGCCCCCCGCTGCCGGGGTCTACATCATCAGTCCGAAGGGTGGCGCCATCGTCCACAACCCCGTGCTCGTGCAGTTCGGACTGAAGGGGATGGGAGTCGCCCCCGCAGGGGTGCCATCCGAGAACACCGGACACCATCATCTGCTGATCGATACCGATCCACCGGCAGATCAGTCGCTGCCGCTGCCGGCGACCGATAAGATCATCCACTTCGGCAAGGGGCAGACGGAAACCACCCTCAATCTCAGTCCCGGGAAGCACACGCTGCAACTGCTGTTCGCCGATCTCAATCACATCCCGCACTCACCGGCGGTGCTCTCGAAGAAGATCACCATCAGCGTGAAGCCGTAGAGATCGATGCGACCCATGACGCGCGCCGTCCTGCACGTCGACATGGATGCGTTCTATGCGTCCGTCGAGCAGCACGATGACCCACGCCTCGCGGGCAAGCCGCTGATCGTCGGCTGGGAGGGTGCGCGCGGCGTGGTAGCGGCGGCGAGTTACGAGGTGCGCCGGTACGGCGTGCACTCGGCGATGCCCATGCGCACCGCGCTCAGGCTCTGTCCCCAGGCGATCTGCGTGCGCCCGCGGATGGGCCGCTACCAGGAAGTGTCGCGCGTGGTGTTCGGCGTGTTCCTTGAAGTGACCCCGCTCGTCGAGGGCCTGTCGCTCGATGAGGCCTTCCTCGATGTGACGGCGAGTGCGCACCTGCCGTGTGGCGCGGTCGAGATCGCCCGCGGCATCAAGCGCCGCATCGCCGCGCTCACCGGCCTTACCGCCTCGGTAGGGGCAGGTCCCAACAAGCTCGTGGCGAAGATTGCCTCCGATCTCATGAAGCCCGACGGCCTCACCATCGTCGAGCCCGCGCGCGTGCACGCGGTGCTCGATCCGCTGCCCGTGCGGCGCATGCCGGGCCTCGGCCGCAAGACCGGTGCGAAGGTGGAGGCGGCCGGCATCCGCACGCTCGGTGAGCTGCGCAGCGCGCCGGATGCGGTGCTCTGGCCGCTCTTCGGACGCTACACGGCGCTGATGCGCGAGCGCGCCTCGGGAATCGACGAGCGGCCGGTTCTGCCGGAGGTCGAGGAGAAGTCGCTGAGCGCCGAAGACACCTTCGAGCGCGATATCGGCGCACCAGGCACCCTGCAGCGCCAGCTGGCGCGGCTTGCGGACCTCGCGGCGAGCCGCCTGCGCGGGCGCGGGCTGCAGACCTCCTGCATTGGGGTGAAGATCCGCCGCGGGGACTTCGTCACTTTCACGCGGCAGCGGGCGATCGCGCCGCCAACCTGCGAGGCACGGGCAGTGGCCGGTGTAGCCGCGGAATTGCTCACCCGCTGGCTCGCCGCCAACCGCGGTGCGAAACTTCGCCTGCTGGGGGTGGTCCTCACTCAGCTGACCCCTGCCTCACAGCTGGGGCTGTTCGAGGAGACGCGCCGTGCCGGCCGCCTGGATGCGGCCCTGGATGAGGCGCGGGCGCGCTTCGGCAGCCGGGCACTGCGGCGCGGCAACACGATCGAGTAGCATCGTTTCATGTACCTCTCGTTCTTCGGCCTCAACGAAAAGCCGTTCGCGATCACGCCCGATCCGCGCTACCTCTACCTGAGTGAGCGGCACGCGGAGGCGCTCGCGCACCTGCTCTACGGCATCAACGAGGCCGGCGGCTTCGTGCAGCTCACCGGCGAAGTCGGCACCGGCAAGACCACCATCGTGCGTTCGCTCCTCGCGCAGACGCCAAAGAACGCCGAGATCGCCCTCATTCTGAATCCGAACATGACCGCGCCCGAGTTCCTGCTCACCATCTGCGAGGAGCTCGGCATCGGAGTGCCCGACTCGGCGCTCGGCAGCCTGAAGGACCTGGTGGACATCCTCAGCGCGTACCTGCTGCGCGCGCACGCCGTCGGCCATCGCGTGGTGCTGGTGGTGGACGAGGCGCAGAATCTGTCACCGGAGGTGCTCGAGCAGGTGCGCCTGCTCACCAACCTCGAGACCAACACGCAGAAGCTCCTGCAGATCATCCTCATCGGCCAGCCGGAGTTGCGCGAACTGCTCGCGCGCAACGAGCTGCGGCAGCTGGCCCAGCGCATCACCGGGCGCTATCACCTGAATCCCCTCTCGCATGAGGAGACCGCCGCCTACGTGCGCCATCGGCTGCGCGTCGCGGGCGCCACCACCGACATCTTCGCGCCGCAGGCGCTGAACGCGGTGTTCAGCCTCTCGCAGGGGGTGCCGCGCGTCATCAACGTGATCTGCGACCGGGCGCTGCTCGGGGCGTACTCGCTCGACCGGCATCGCGTCACCGCCTCACTCGTGCGCAGCGCCGCCGCCGAGGTGTTCGGCCGGCGCTTCACACCCGACTGGCTGCCGTGGGCGGCGACTGCAGCCATCGCATTCCTCCTGAGCGGTGTCACCTTCGCCGTGTGGAAAGCTCAGCCCTGGCACACCCGCGCCATGGCGGCCGCGAGTGCCGCCGCCGCATCGCGCGAGGACGGCGCCTCCGCGCTACCGGTGGCGCTCGCCACGGTGCCGCGTGCCGAACCGAAGCCGCCGCAGCTCGCGCAACTGCTCGCACGGCATCTCACGGAAACGGACACCGACAGCGCGTTCGGCAGGCTCTTTGGCCTCTGGGGTGCGAAGTACCAGCCGAGCAGCACCGACCCGTGCACTCAGGCCGCGACTCTCGGCCTCGCCTGCATCGCCGAGCGCGGCTCCTTCGGGCAGCTGCGGATCTACAACCACCCGGCCATCCTCCTGTTGCACGACGCCGCGGGCGCAACCCATCAGGTCGTGCTGACCGCACTCGATGACGAACAGGCGCGCCTCGATCTGGGCGGCGCCCAGGCGGTGAGCCTCGGCGAGCTATCGCACTATTGGCTCGGCGACTTCGTCATGCTGTGGCGGCCGGCGAGCTCGCCCGTGACGGCACTCTCGAGCGGCATGCGCGGCGCGCAGGTGCGTTGGCTCCGCCAGAGTCTGCAAAGGGTGCGCGGTGTGCAGAGCGATGCACCGGTGAGCGATGTGTTCGACGCCGAGCTCGCAGGCGAAGTGCGCGAGTTCCAGCGCCTGCATCAGCTCGCTGTGGACGGCATTGCCGGCGTGCAGACGCAGATCGCGCTCGCCGGCGCCGTCGCAGGCTCCGACACACCACTGCTCTCGGCAGCCGATACTCATCACGGCGGGTGACCGATGTCGTTCATCCTCGATGCGCTGAAGAAGTCCGAGAGCGATCGCCAGCGGCAGAATGGCCCGGCGCTGTTCGAGGTGCGCGTGGCGCCTCCCCGCACGCGACTGCCGCTGTGGGCCATCGCGATCGCGTTGCTGCTGTTGGTGAATCTGAGCGTAGTCATGTGGATGGTGCTGCGGCACCAGGCACGTGGCGCGACTCAGAGCGCCGCCACCACGGCGGCAGCCAGCGCAGGCTCAGCGGGGGCGGCCAGCGGAACGCCGGCGCAACCTGCCGCGGCTCCAACCCCGGCGCTGGCCGGGACGTCGGCTCAGATGCCCGTCGTTGCCACGAGCGCACCGGCGGCCGCGGGCGCTGCACCGCCGGCCTTGACTGGCGAACCGTCAGCGCCAGCGCCCGGCGCGCCAGCGCCCGGCGCGCCGACCCCGGCGCCCGACGCAGAGCCGACGAATGCCGCGGACTACGCGCCGGCCGAGGAGCCGGCCGGCCCGGCGCTCGGCGGTCACGTGCACCGAGGCACCGCCTCGGGATTGCCGCTGTATCAGGATCTCAGCACCACCGCCGGGACGCGGCTGCCGCAATTGCGGCTCGACCTGCACGTGTTTGCTGCCCGCCCCGAGGACCGCTTCGTGATGATCAACATGCACAAACTCCGCGAAGGCGACACGCTGCCGCAAGGGGTGCACCTCGACAGCATCACCCCCGAGGGGGCGGTGCTGAGCTTCAACGGCTCGAAATTCCTGCTGCCGCGGGACTGACGCCACGGGTGCAGCGCCCGGGAATGGGGCAGATGCTGCCAACCGCGTCACAGGACGACCAGCTTCACAGAAATCCCGCGTAATTAGCGACACGTCCCCGGTCTTACGTCATCTTAACCCCGCGGCCGGGCATGGCGGCCCGACGGGCGGTTTTTACGGATTGTGACAGTCGTGGCTCCCAAGATCGCAGCGCATGCCCCCCGGACGGCGACGCCCCTGGGGATGGCCGCGCTGCGCCTCGGACTTTCGCCCGCGCCACTCATCGCCCTGACCCGCGATCCCCAGCTCGTTGCGATCCTGAAGAAGGTCACCGATCCCTCGCACCAGGTGGTGGCCGTAGGCTCCGAGGTCGACCTGTCGGGCGCGCTCCTGACTCACCAGGGAGGCGTGGCGGTCATCGACTGCGCGGCGCTCGCGAGCGCAACCGGCGAACTCATCGATCGCCTGCACGCGCAGTTCCCGGAGCTGGTGCTCATCGTCGCCGGAGGCTCCGGCGAGCAGGGGATGGTTTCCACACACGTCACCGACGGCTCGGTGCATCGCTTTCTGCACCGGCCGCTCTCCGAGCAGCGGGTGCGTCTGTTCGTCGAGGCCGCGTGGCGGCGCCACGCGCAGGGTGGGACGGTGCCGGAGGCCGTGCCTGCGGCGCTGACACCGCGGCGCAGGCGCGCCGCGCCGTTGATCGTCCTCGCCGCCGCCCTGGCGCTCGCGGCGCCGCTCCTGTGGCGCGCATTGCATGCACCGCAGCAGGCGCCGGCGGAGGCGACCGCAACGCACGCGGCCTCACCGAGCGATGACCCGGCTCTCGAGAGCCTGCTTGCGCGCGCCGATGCGGCGCTGGTCGCAGGTGCACTGGTGGCACCGCCGCATGAGAACGCGGCCGAGCTGTATCGCGAGGCGCTGGGCCGCAACGCACGCGATCCGCGCGCGGTCAACGGACTCGCACAGGTGATCGACCGCCTGCTCGCCTCGGCGGAGGGCGAGCTACAGCAGCAGCACCTCGATGCCGCGCAGCAGCTCACCGATCGGGCGCGCGCCATCGACCCCAATCACGCACGGGTCGCGTTTCTCGCCGCGCAGATCGGCGCACAGCGCGAGCGCGTGGTGCTCAGCAAGGCACAGCGGGCCGCAGCCGGAGGCGATGTGGCCGGAGCGCTCGCCACGCTCGAGGATGCCGCCCGCGGTGAGCATCGCTCGACGCTGGTCGAGGAGGCGCGTCAGCAGCTCGCGCAGAAGCAGCTCGACGCGCGCGTCGCCGACTACCTCGGCCGCGGGCGTGATGCGCTCGCGCGCGGTGCGCTCATCACGCCGGTAGAGGACAACGCCCGCTTCTACATCGAGTCCGCACGGGCGCTGGCGCCGGGCGCTGCCGGCGTGCAGCAGGCCACGCAGGAGCTGATCGTGCGACTGCAGAGTGAAGCGCGCCGCGCGCTCACCGCCAGGAATGCCGAGCAGGCCGACATCTGGATCGCGGCTGCCGCGGATGTGGGAGCGGAGCCGTCGCAGGTTGGTGCGCTGCGCGCAGAGGCGCAGCAGCTGCGTGGCTCGGCGCACACCGAAGAGCTCGCGCAGCTCTCCGCCGCCTTCAACCAGCGACTCGCGCGCGGTGAGCTGCTGGAGCCTGCCACGGACAGCGCACGCTTCTACCTGGCGCAGCTCGCACAGAAGGCCCCTGATGATCCGCTGACGCAGCGCGCGCACAGCAGCTATGCGACACGGCTGCTCGATGAGGCTCGCAGTAGCCTGCGTGCCCAGGACCTCGCCGGCACGCGCCGCTGGCTCACCGAGGCGCGCAGCGCGGGTGCGGATGCGACGGCGCTCGCCGCGATCGATACGGCGCTGAGCGCCGCCCAGGACGATGCGCAGCAGGCACAGAGCTACGTCAATGCCGCAGCCCTGACGCGCACCCACTACGTCACACCACAGTTCCCGGACGTCGCCCGCGTGCGCGGCATCGATGGCTGGGTAGATCTGCAGTTCGTGGTCGGCGCCGACGGCGCGGTGAGCGATGTCGCGGTGGTCGGTGCCCAACCCGTCGGCATCTTCGAGCAGGCGGCGCTCGACGCCGTGCGCCATTGGCGTTACCGGCCGGTGACGCGCGAGGGTCAGGCCGTCAGCCAGCACGCGCGCGTGCGGCTGCGTTTCACGGTGCAGCGATGAGTGCGCGCCGCTCGCCTCCGCCGGCACGCGTGCTGGTCGTGGACGAAGACCGCCGTTACGGCGAGTGGCTGCGCCATCATCTGGATGTGCTGTGCCCGCAGGCGAGCGTCAGCATGCTCAACCTCGAGGAGTTCCAGCGCTGGTGCGCCACTTTCTCCGGGCGCGACTGCGATCTGTTGATGCTGGCGGCCTCCTTCGGCGCAAGTCCCGAGGACCCCGCTGCGCACGGGCTGACGCTGCTGCGCCGCCTGCGCGATCAGCCTGCGACTCCCGCGGTGATCGCCCTCGCCGATGATGGCAACGAGCTCACCGCGGTGCGCGCGCTGCAGCTCGGAGCCGTGGATTACCTTCCAAAACGCCTGCTCACTCCGGAGCGCCTGAGCACCGCGGTACGGGTCGCGCTGCGCCGCGTCGAGCGGCGCGTCGCGCGGCGCCTCGCGAGTCTCGCGAATCTCTCGCGCGATGCGGAGTTCCACCCAGCCAAGGCCGCCGAGCAGACCGCGCCGGGCGCCGATCAGGGCCGAGCGGGCGCTGGTTCCGACGCGGGCAACGCTGCAGCGCTGCAGCCGAGCGGCATCGCGGCACTCCTTACCACGAATGCCGAGTCCATTCCCGGCTACACGCTGCGGCTGAAGATCGGGGAGTCGGAGAAGGCCGTGGTGTATCTCGCCAGCAGTGCGCACCGCGGTCACAACGTCGCGCTCAAGGTCAGCAAGACGCTGCGCGATGAGGCGGCCGGACGGCAGTTCCTCGAGCGTGAATACACCGCCATCATGGCGGTGCGCAGCCCGCTCGTGGTCGAGATCTACGACTACGGCGTGCACGGTGGCTTCGAGTACCTGGCGATGGAATACCTGCCGCGCGGGGATCTCAAGGCGCGCATCCAGCGGGGCGTGAGCGAGCTGGAGGCACTGCACTACATCGCGCAGATCGCTGGGGCGCTCCAGGTGGTGCACGAGGCGGGGCTGGTGCATCGCGACCTCAAGCCGCCGAATGTGATGCTGCGGGATAACGACTCCGTGGCGCTCATCGACTTCGGTCTTGCGCGCTCGATAGATGGCAGCACCATCAGCACCCAGACAGGCGTGCTGCTCGGATCACCCTACTACATGAGCCCCGAGCAGGCGCAGGGCGAGGCGCTCGATGCCCGTTCCGACTTCTACAGCCTCGGGGTCATCTGTTACGAGCTGCTCACCGGGCAGAAGCCCTACATCGGCGGCACGGCGATGGAAGTACTGCAGCAGCACGTGAACGCACCGCTGCCGGCACTGCCGCCGGATCTGTCGCGCTACGAGGGGTTTCTCGGGCGGCTCATGGCCAAGGCCCGCGGCGAGCGCTTTGCCAACGCGGCGGAGATCGTCGCGGCGACCATGGCGCTGCGCGGCAGTGCGGCGCCCGATCTCTCGGAGACCGGCGGCGCGGCACAGCCGAGCGCGGCTTAGCGGGACAGCCCTAAGGCGGCGGGGCCGTGCGCTGCGCGCGCTGCTGGAAGGCCTGTCCGAGGCCGAACGCGAGCAGCATCCACAGCGCCGAGATCGCCGCGCCCAGCCAGCCGACAGCGCTGTGGCCTGCGCCGAGCCCCGCGGTGAAGGCCTTATAGAGCGAGCCGCTGAGGGCGTCCCCGCCCCGATAGGCAAAAGTATCGATGAGGCTCTTCGCCTGGTACTTCTCCTCGCGGCTCACCACGGTGAAGAGCGAATCGCGGCAAGGCCGGGTGATGGCATAGTCGCCCACCCGCCGAATCCCGTATGCCCAATTCAATACCATGAAAACCGGCACGAGCGCATACAGCGTGTAGGCACCCACCATCATCAGCGGCACGGCCATCAGCAGCGCGCGCATTCCGAACCGTTTGAACAGCCGGCCGAAGACCAGCGACTGCAGCAGCAGCGAGGCTGCCTGTACCCAGAAGTCGATGGTGGCGAAAAAGCGTGCGCGCTCATCGGCACCGTGGAACACCTTGGCGACGAACGACTGCTGCTCGAGGTAAAAGAAAGTCGACACCCAGGTCATGAAAAACACGAACACTGCGATTCCCATCAGATAGGGTGAGCGCCCCACCTGGGCGAAGGCGGCGAACACCCCGCCCCCCACACCACGCTCGGCACGGGGCGCCTCCGCCGCCGCCGCCGCTGCGGGCGCTGCGGGCGCTGCGTGGCTGCGCTGGAGGCGGATGACCTGCATCATGAGCAGCAGCGCCACGAACAGCAGTCCGGCGGAAATCGGCAGGAGGTTGATGGCGCCGATCGGGATGGCGAGCTCGCGGGCCACGAAAGGTCCGATCAGGCCGCCCGCGCTGGCCCCGGCCCAGATGAAGCCGAACAGGCGCACCGCCTGCTCGCGGCTGAATACATCCGCCATCAGGCTCCAGAAAGCCGCCACTACGAACAGATTGAAGACGCTCACCCACACGTAGTAGGTGCGTGCGATCCAGGTGTGATCGGCCTGTACACGGAACCAGAGCCAGAAGAGTACCAGGTTGAGGATGAAGAACCCGTACACCCACGGCAGGAACACCGAGCGCGTGTGGCGCGAGGTGAGGTAGCCATACAGTGGCTGCAGCAGCAGCATCACGACGAACACGCCCCAGAACAGGTAGGGAATCTTGTCCAGACCCGAAGTGACGCCGAGTGCATCGCGTACCGGACGCAGCATGGTGTAACTGGAAAACGTGCACAGCAGCGTTGCCAGTGACGCCAGCACGACTGGCGCCTCGCCCGGCTCAAGGACAACCAGGCGCCGCAGGAATTCTTTCATGACACACCATTTCGATGTTGTAGCCGAGCCGGACGTTTTTCTTGAGAACGGCGCGTCGCACGCCCCGCGGGTCGGCTTAGTGTGCCACAGCCGCGCACCGCAGCACCGCGCCGACGGTATGGCGCCCGCGCCGCTTGACACCTGCGGATGGCCCGGCGCACCCTTCCGGCCCTTGCACCGGGGCTGAAACAACCATGCAAAGAAGAACCTTCTGTGCAGCGGGACTCGCGGCTCTCGCCGCAGCTTCCTTGCCGTTGCGGCGCGCGAGTGCCGCGGGCGCGGAGATTGCCGCTGTCGGCCTCGACGGGCGGCAGCTCACACTCACGCCCGCCGAGGTCGCGGATCTGCGCTCGGCGCTGCGGGGCGAGTTGTTGATCGCGGGCGATGCCGGCTACGACGACGCACGGCGATTGTGGAACGCCGCCTTCAACCGCAAACCCGCACTCATCGCGCGCTGCGCCGGGGCGGCGGATGTCATGCATGCGGTCAGCTTCGCCGGTGCGCACGGCCTGCTCACCTCCGTACGCGGCGGTGGCCACAGTCTTTCGGGGCAGTCGGTGTGCGATGGCGGGCTGGAAATCGACCTCTCGCCCATGCGCAGCGTGCACATCGACCCGGCCGCGAAGGCGGCGCGCGTCGAGCCCGGCACGCTCATCGGACAGTTCGATCGCGAGGCGCAGGCCTTCGGTCTCGCCACGACCGCCGGGACGGCCTCCGACACGGGCCTCGCCGGACTCACCCTCGGCGGCGGCTTCGGCCGCATCGGTCCGAAGTTCGCACTGACGATCGACAACCTCACCGGTGCGGAAGTGGTCACCGCCGACGGTCGGCTGCTGCGCACCAATGCCGGGGAAAACCCGGACCTGTTCTGGGGCCTGCGCGGTGGCGGCGGGAATTTCGGGGTCGTCACCTCCTTCGAGTATCGGCTGCACGCGGTCGGGCCGATGCTCTACGGCGGTGAGATCAGCTTCCCCTTCGCGGATGCGCGCCAGTTGATGCGCGGCTTCCTCGACTACATCGCAGGCGCGCCCGATGAGTTGTGTGTGCTGCCCGAATTCGACGTTGATGCGAAGGATGGGCCACGGGTTACTTTCGATGTCTGTTATTGCGGACCGCCCGCTGACGGCGAGCGGGTCCTGGCGCCCCTACGGCACCTCGGCAAGCCGGTCTCGGACAAGCTCGGCCCCGCCACTTACGTCAAGCTGCAGGGCGCGGCGGATCCGGTCAAACCCTTTCCTTACGGCGCTTATTTCAAGGGCGGCCTGACGCGCGCGCTCACGCCCTCCCTCATCGACACCGCCATTGACTACCTCGAGGCGGCACCAGTGCCGTTCGGGTTCGCGTTCGTCGGCTTTCAGCCCTTAGGCAGCGCGGCCAACCGGGTGGCGCCGCAGGCGACGGCCTTCTGGAACCGCCACGCGCGATACGACATGGTGCTCGGCTCCTTCTGGAAGGTGCCGGGCGATGGCGCGGAGCGCAACACCGAGTGGACGCGGGCGGCGTGGGCGAAGCTCGAGCCGTTCACCGAAGGCTACTACGTGAATCTCGGCGAGTCGCAGCAGGATGTGCACGCGCATCGCGTCCAGAGCGCGTATGGGGACAACTACCCGCGCCTCGCCGCGCTCAAGAAACGCTACGATCCGGCAAACCTCTTCCGCCTCAATGCCAACATCAAGCCGGCGTGACACCACGCGGGCGGCTGCGGTCGGTCGCTGCGCATTTCCTTGATTTTATTGGCGCCCCCCGCTTGTGTTCCGGGTGGCCGGCAAAGCGGGCTTAGAATGGCCGGCGGACACGGGCGATGGACATCGACACACTGCCGATTGCACGCCTCGGGCGCGAGAGGATACGAGAGCTGTCGCAGCGCTCGGATGCGCGCGGCGCGTTACAACTCGGCATGCACGCGGGTCTCCTGGCGGCGACCGGTCTCCTGGTCTGGGCGAGTCGCGGATACGTGTGGCTCGCCCTGGCGCTCATCCTCCATGGGATCGTTGTCACGTTCCTGTTCTGCGCTCTGCACGAATGCATCCACCGCACCGCCTTTGCCAGCCGCTCGCTCAACGATGTGGTGGCCGGGGTGTGTGGCACGCTGCTGATCCTGCCGCCGAATTACTTCCGGCTGTTCCATTTCGCCCATCACCGCTATACGCAGAACCGCGCGCGTGACCCGGAGCTGGCGGTGCCGGCTGCGGCAACTCTCACTGCGTACTGGTGGCGGGTGTCGGGCCTGCCGTACTGGCGGGAGCGCCTGCAGACGACCCTGCGCCATGCAATCACCGGCCGCGTTACCGAAATTTTCGTGCCCGCTTCAGGCACGCCGTCCGTCGTGCTCGAGGCGCGCATTCTCTGGGGCTGCTACCTCGGCATCGCCGCGGCTTCGGTTTATCTGCAGAGTGCAGCCGCGCTCATCTACTGGGTTGTTCCGGCGATCCTCGGTCAGCCCTTCCTCAGGCTCTTTCTCCTGGCCGAGCACACCGGCTGCGCCTTCGATGACGACATGCTCGCCAACACGCGCACTACCTACACCAACGCGGCGGTGCGGCTCCTGACCTGGCGGATGCCCTATCACGCCGAGCACCACAGTTTCCCTTCGGTGCCCTTTCACGCGCTCGCGAGGCTCAGCGCGCTGCTGCCGGCGGAAGGACGCGTCAGCTCGCCCGGATATGTGGCGTTACACCGCGGGCTGCTGCGGCAGCTGCGCACGGCAAGAGCGACCTCACGCTAGGTTTTGCCGGCATTGATGTGTCCGCTCGTGGCGCCGGGCGAAAGAACCGGTCTCATTCGTCGTCGATGGTGTCCGAGAGCACCGCCTTGCGGCGTGCAATGAAATCGAGCATCGCCTCATCCTGCGCCGCATCGATGCCGGGATCCTGGTAGTCCGCCAGCATCTTCTTCCACACACGGTTGGCGCGCTGCTCGGCGGTGAGCTTGCCCTCGAGCGACCATTGCTCGAAGGAAGAGTAATCCGCGATGGTCGACTGATAGAAGGCCGTCTCGAAGTTCGCGAGTGTGTGGGCGCATCCGAGGAAGTGGCTTCCCGGCCCGACCTCGCGGATCGCATCGAGCGCCTGGCCACGTTCGCTGAGATCCATTCCCTGCGCGAGCATCTGCATCATGGCGCACTGGTCTGCGTCCATCACGAACTTCTCGTAGCTCGCGACGAGTCCCCCTTCGAGCCAGCCCGCCGCGTGCGTCACCAGGTTCACCCCGGCGAGCAGCGTCGGCAGCAGCGTGTGCGCGCTCTCGTAGGCGGCCTGCGCATCGGCGACTTTCGAGGCGCACAGCGAACCGCCGCTGCGGCAGGGAACCTTCACTCGCCGCGCGAGCTGCGCGGTGGCAAAGATCATCTGCGTCGCCTCTGGCGTGCCGAAAGTCGGCGCGCCGGTCCGCATCGAGATGGCGCCCACGAATGATCCGAGGATCACCGGAGCGCCCGGGCGCACGAGCTGCGTGAGGGCCATGCCGGCGAGCGTCTCGGCGAGGATCTCCGCCAGGCAGCCCGCCGGTGTCACCGGACCCATCGCCCCCGCGAGCACGGCGGGCACCACGATGGTCCCCTGGTTGTGGCCGGCGAACACCCGCAGCGCTCGCAGCATCCGTCCGTCATACACCAGCGGCGAATTGGAGTTGATGTTGCCGAGCACCGCCGGGTGGGTTTCCAGGTAGCTCGCCCCGAACAGCGTCTGCGCCAGGGCGACGGCATCCGCGGCATGCCCGCCGGTTTCCGGGGTGGCTTCGCAACCCTGATCCGAGTAGCGGAAGAACGCGTACTGGATATCGAGGTGGCGCTTGTTCGGAGGAATTTCCATCGGCTCGCACATGCAACCACCGGAGAAGTGAATCGCCGGCGCCATGTGGGTGAGTTTGATGAAGTTGATCAGATCCTCGAGTGTGCCGTAGCGCCGGCCGCGCTCGATGTCCGTCACGAACGGCGGCCCGCCGACCGGGGAGAAGACCGTCGCGTCGCCGCCGAGGCGCACGTTGCGTTCGGGGTTGCGCGCGAATAGCGTGAATTCCTCGGGGGCGGTGGCGAGCAGCTTTCGAGCCAGGCCCCGTGGTATGTGAACCCGCTCGTCGTGCACGTCCGCACCGGCATCACGCCACAAGCGCAACGACTCCGGATCACGCCGGAACTCGATCCCGACCTCCTCGAGAATCGTCTCGGCATTCGCCTCGATGATCTCGACTGCCTCGGAGCTCAGGAGCTCCACCGGCTTCAATCGCCGGCGAATGTAGGGGTATTTGACAGCCCTCGACTGGGCGCGGGCGCGACGGCTGTCGCGCGCGCGCCGCGCGGGGGCCACGGACTCGCTCATTGGTCAGACCCTTGCCGTTTGCCCGTACGTAGCCCGAGTCATCTTACGCTTACATCACTCCCAACATCACGCCGGCATGGCCGGAGCGGTCCGCGCCCACGCTTGACACTCAACTATCATAAAAGGTGCAATGCACCCTTTGGCGCGTGTGGCGAAACAAGAACCGTGCATCTCGTCGACGCAACCCTGTTTTATTCTCCCACCAGCGGCGGCGTGAAACGCTACCTGTCGGCGAAGCATGCCTGGCTCGCGGCGCACACCTCCTGGGAACACACCATCGTCGTGCCAGGCCGCGACACGCATCTCGAGCGCGGGGGCGTGTGCACGCTGTCCGGTTACCCGGTGCCGGGCACGTTCAACTATCGCCTGCCGCTCAATCCGCGACGCTGGACGCGTCTGCTCGATGCGCTGCAGCCGACGCTCATCGAAGCGGGAGATGTGTTCCACCCCGCCTGGGCCGGCTGGCTGGTGGCCCAGCGCCGCGGCATTCCGCTCGCCGGCTTCTATCACTCGAATCTGCCGCAGCTCGCCGGACGGCGCCTCTGCGGCTGGTTCACCGAGCCCATATTGCGCCGCTACGTGCGGCTGCTGTACGAGCGTTGTGACCTGGTGTTCGCGCCGAGCCGGCTCATGTGCAGGTATCTTCAGAGCCTCGGAATCACGCAGGTGGTGCACCAGCCACTCGGCGTCGATGCGGACGTGTTCAACCCGGTGCGCCGCAGCGACGCGCTGCGCGAATGCCTGGGTCTTCCGGCACACAGCCGCGTGCTGGTGTATGCCGGCCGCTTCGCGGAAGAGAAGAATCTGCCGATACTGTTCCAGGCTTTTGCCCGGCTCGGGTCGCCTTATCACCTGCTGCTGATCGGCGGTGGGCGCCGTGCGCGCCCGGCCGCCAACATCACCATGCTGCCGTATCGGCGTGACAGTCACGAGCTCGCGCAATGGATCGCCTCGGCGGATGCGCTGGTGCACGCCGGCACCAAGGAAACCTTCGGCCTGGTGATACTCGAGGCGATGGCCTGCGGCCGGCCAGTCATCGCGGCGCGCGCCGGCGCCTTCCCCGAATTCGTCGATGATACGGTCGGCGCGCTCGCCGAGCCGCACAGCGTCGCCGGCATGGCGGAGGCCATTGCATCGCTCTACGAACGTGACCTCGAAGCGGTCGGTGCCGTGGCCCGCGCCCGCGTACTGCGCCATTTCACCTGGAGCCGTGCCTTCCACACGCAGCTCGCGGCCTACGCTTCGCTCCTCGGGGCGCAGCGGGCACCGCTCGCCGATACGCCAATCCTCGAGCTGCGCTCGCCGAGCTCGTAGCACTGCGCGTCGCAGCGCAAGCGCGCTCTCCCGCAAACCCTCCTTCGCGAATAGTCAGGGACTTCAGTGCCGCAGCGCCTTGAGCAGCGCGAGTCCCGGGCGGGTGGCGGCGAGTGCCAGCACGGCGCGCCACAACACACGCTTGCCCCACGGTGCCGGCCGCGGCGGAATGGCCTGATAGAACTGCGCGGCGATCTCGCGGTGCAGGTGCACGGCGGAAGCAGCCATCAGCCAGCTGCGCGTGCGCTCGGCGATGCGGTACTGCGCGCCGCCGAGATGCTCGACCACGGCGTCTTCGAGCCTGTCGGGAAGGTCGGCAGGGGCAGAGCCACTGAAGGCGAGCGAGACGGGTTCCGCGGGCGAGCCCGCGCTGACTCCCCTGAGGGTGAGGCCCGGGACCGCAGGCGCCCGCTCGCACCGCACCTCGCCGCTGAACGTCGCGAGCCGCTCAGGCATGGAATACGGGCTCGATGTGCACTGCCGTCGTCACCGAGTTGGCGATAAAGCACTCCTCGTGGGCGCGCTCGTGCAGCTGCACGATGTCTGCTCGCGTGGGAACGTGCTCGCCGGAGAAACGCACGCGTGGCCGCAGCGTCACGCTCAACATGGCGGTCTTCCCGGCGGCGTTGCGCCCCATCGACCCGACCGCCTGATCGCTGTAGTCATCGACGCGCCAGCGGCCGGCGGCCGCGAGCGACAGGAACCACAGCATGTGGCAGCTGGCGAGTGCCGCGACCAGCGCCTCCTCGGGATCTACTGCTGCCTCCACCGACAGGGGAACGCGAACCGTGTAGGGCGAGGAGGAAGCCGGCACCACCACTCCGCCGTCGAACTGCCACGAGTGGCCGCGGCTGTAGCGGTTGTCGGTGAACACTGCGCCACCACGCTCCCAGTGGATGTGGGTGCGGTACTCGTGAGCGGTCATGACCTTTACCTCCGTGCGCGGCCGCGCACGATTGTACGATAGTGTGCATGAGCACCCACGACCTGCAGCCGCGCCGCGACCTGACACTCACCCACGCCACATCGCTCGTGGTCGGGATCATCATCGGCACGGGAATCTTCCTCAAGTCCGCCACCATGGCCCAGGCGGTCGGGACCCCGGCACTGGTGTTGGCGGCATGGGTCGCCGCCGGGCTCGTGGCCATGCTGGGCGCCTTGTGTTTTGCCGAGCTTGGCGCGCTGCTGCCGCACGCTGGCGGAGAATACGTCTACCTCAGCCGCGCCTACGGGGAGATCCCCGGGTTCCTGTTCGCCTGCAACGCCTTCGTGCTGGGCGGCGCCGCCGTGGGCGCCTACGGTGCGGCGGTGGCCATCTTCGTCTCCGACATTCACCCACTCGGGCAGGACTGGGTGGTGCGCAGCGTGCACCTCTTCGGCGCCGACTATCGTTTCACCTTCGGCGCGCGGCAGCTGCTCGCCGTCGCGGTCATCGCCGTGTTCGCCGCGATCAACTGCGCCGGAGTCATGCTCGGCGGACGGGTACAGGCATTGCTCACTGCGGCCAAGGTACTGGCGATCGTGGGCGTTGCGGCCGGGGTGTTTCTCTTCAGCACTACGGGGACGACGGCCAACCTCGCCGCACCCGCGGAGACCAGCGGCGGCCTCGCAGGTTTCGGTGCGGCCATGTTCTCGGCGCTCTGGGCGTACAGCGGCTGGCAGTTCCTCCCGATGGCGGCGAGCGAGGTGCGCGAGCCACAGCGCAACCTGCCGCGCGCCATCGTCGGTGGGACGGTGCTCGTGCTGGCGCTGTACCTCATCGTCAACACGGCCTACCTGTACGCGCTGCCCTTCTGGCAGGTGGCGAGCGCCAACTCCACGGCCTACCCCGAATCGCCCTCGGTCGCCGCCCGCGCGGTGCAGACCTTTCTCGGTGGCCGCGCGGCCGGGGTCGCGGCACTGATCTTCCTCGTCTCGACCATCGGCTCGATGAACGGGGTCATCCTGAGTGCGGCCCGCGTTCCTTATGCCGCAGCCCGCGATGGACTGTTTTTCGAGCGTTTTGGGCGCCTGAGCCCCGCGACCCGCGTGCCGGTCACTTCGCTCGTGCTGCTCGCGCTCTGGGGCGCACTGCTCGCGGTCTCCGGCACCTTCGATCAGCTCACCAACATGGCGGTGATGTCGTACGCACTCTTCTGGATCCCGGTGGCGCTCGCCGTGCCGGTGCTGCGGCGGAAGCTGCCGCACGAGCCGCGTCCCTACCGCGTGCCCGCTTACCCGCTGGTGCCGCTGCTGTTCGCTGCCGTGATGGTGTGGATCGTCCTGAGCGCTCTGCACAGCGCGCCACGGGAATCCATCGCCACCCTGGTGTTGATCCTGCTGGGACTCCCGCTCTATCCGCTCTTCCGCCGGCGCCGCGCGCAGCAGCCCCCTGCGGTCACTTCGACTCCAGCTCCCAGAGCGTGAGCGGCGCACCGCGCCGCAGCCACAATCCAAGGCCCGCCTCACCGAACTGCCGGCGCAGGCGCGTGCGGTACCACTCGGCACTGCGCAGGTGCACTCCTGCATCGGTGCGCGACTGGTCGCAGTTGTGCTCGTAGTCGTGGCGGGTGAGCGCCGTGAAATACAGCGCGCCGCGGCACAGAGGGCCGAAGTTTGCGAGTGCGCGCTGCGCGGCGGCACCCGCAAGGTACTGCAGCACGTCATAGCAGATCACGAGATCGAACGGTGCGCGTGAGCGGTATTCTTCGATCCGCCCCTTGCGCCAGCCATAGCGCTGGCAGAGGTAGTCGCTGCTCTCGAGCGCCACGTAGTGCGCGCGCGGCAGCAGCCGCAGCAGCTCGGCGCGCAGCAAGCCGGTGCCGCAGCCCGCTTCGAGGATGCGGCGCACCGGGAGCCCTGCATATGCCACGAACGCTGCGATGAGCCGGGCACGTGCGCGCATCTCGCTGCGATTCGCGACCGCGGTGCGCGGATCGAAGTAGTAGCGCTGGTAATAAGCTCGGTCGAACCGCGCGCGCTTGGCCGCCACAGCCGCACTCATGGCTCGAGCACGCGTTCCATGAGCGCGTCGCAGTCGCTGCCGCGGGGCAACGTGCCGAACGCCGCGGGTGCGCCGGCGGTGAGACGCGAGGCGAGAAAGGCTTCGCAGGAGGCCGCCGGGCCATGCGCGAGCAGCAGCGCCGCCTGCGCGGCGAGCGCAAGGCGCTGTGTCAGGTCCCGGGCGCGCAGCTCCCCAATGCCCGCCTCGCCGAGCTCCGTGAGCAGCGCAGCCCGGTAGCGGTCGAAGCGCGCATCACGGCCGGCACCGCAGGCGGTGAGCGTCGCGAGCGCCTCCAGCGTGCGCGGCTCGCGGGTCAACGCCCGCAGCACATCGAGACACATGATGTTGCCCGAGCCCTCCCAGATGGAGTTGAGCGGCGACTCCCGGAAACGCCGCGCGAGCGGGCCCTCTTCGATATAGCCGTTGCCGCCGAGCACCTCCATGGCCTCGGCACACACCGTCGGCGCGCGCTTGCACACCCAGTACTTCACCAGCGGTGTCAGTACGCGGCGCAGCAGCGCGGCTTCCTCCTCGTGCTGCGCGTCGAAGGCCCGCGCCAGACGCATGGTGAGCATCACCGCCGTCTCGCATTCGAGCGCGAGATCCGCGAGTACGTTGCGCATCAGCGGCTGCTCGCTCAGCAGACGGCCGAAGGCGCGCCGGCCGCGCGCGTGATGGATGGCCTGCGCCACGCACTGGCGCATCAGACCTGCTGACCCGATGGCATTGTCGAGCCGCGTGTACACGCCCATCTCGAGGATGGTGGGTATACCGCGCCCCTCCTCCGCTACCAGCAGGCCGAACGCCTCCTCGAACTCCACTTCGGCGGAGGCGTTGGAGCGGTTGCCGAGCTTGTCCTTCAAACGCAGCAGGCGCAGGCCGTTGACACTGCGGTCCGGCCGGAAGCGCGGCACGAGAAAGCACGACAGCCCTCCCGGAGCCTGTGCCAGTACCAGGAACGCATCGCACATTGGCGCGGAGAAGAACCACTTCTGCCCGCTCAGCCGATACTCGCAGCCCGGCCCGCGGTCGCTTACCGGAAGCGCCCGCGTGGTGTTGGTACGCACGTCCGAACCGCCCTGACGCTCCGTCATGCCCATGCCGATCAGCGCGCCGCGCTTGTCGGTTGCCGGCGCGAACCTCGCATCGTATTCGCGCGTCAGCAGCAGTCGCAGCCAGGGCTCGAACGGGCTGCCGTGGCGGGCCAGCACGGGCACCGCGCCGTAGCTCATCGTTGCGGGGCATTGCGTGCCGTTCTCGATCTCCGCCCACAGCATGTAGCCGGCAGCGCGCGCGACGTGCGCCCCGGGGCGCGGTTGCGCCCAGGGACCCGTGTGCAGGCCCTCCGCGACCAGCCGCCTCATGAGGTCATGCCAGGCGGGATGGAACTCGATCGTATCGAGGCGCGCACCGAAGCGGTCGTAAGCGCGCAGCTCCGGTGGATTGCGGTTGGCCAGATCGCCGAGCGTGAACATGCTCGCGCCGCCGAGTCGAGCGCCGAGCGCCACCAGTGCGCCATGCTCCGGTGCTGCGCCTTCGCGTGCGAGCGCATCCACCAGCGCCGAATGGCTGCTGTACAGGTTGTAGTCAATGAGCTCGGCGGGCTGATTTGACAGTTCTGCGGTCGTGCGGCTCATGGGGAGAACTCGCTCTGTATACCCAAAGCAGGATCGCGCGTTGCCTGGATCATATGTTCCCGCACCTGAGCGCGAACCAACAGGAGGCAGCTCGATGAAACTCATCTCCGCGAAGGTGGCGATCGCGGGCGCGTTGCTCGCCATCGCCGTGTCTGCATGCGTCGTCGCACCCGCTCCGGGCTATCACGCCGCCATCGCCTGCGAAGCCCCGCCGCCGGTGCGGTTCGAAGTGGTGGGCGTGGCACCCGCTCCGGGATATTTGTGGGTGAGCGGTGCATGGTTCTGGGAGGGCAGCCGCTACGCCTGGCGTCCCGGTTACTGGCAGGCCCCGCGACCCGGCTACCGCTGGGTCGCGCACAGCTGGCATCCCGTGGGTCACGGGTGGCGCATGGAGCCCGGCCACTGGGTGCACGGATAGCGCAGTCCCAACCTCAGCGTAACCAACACACAGCGATTTGCACTGCATGCCGGGGCGCTGCACACTGCAGCGCGCCGGCTTTTTCGCCGGCTCCGAATCCGGGGAGCGACCGCCATGAAGCTGCTGGCGTGGAGCACACATGTCTCGCTCGCTGCACTGGCCGTCGCTGCAACGACACTGCTCGCGGCGGCCGCCTCCGCCGCCAGGGAGACCGGCACAATGGCCAAGTTCACTCTCACCAGCATCGACTTTACCGAAGGCGGCACGCTCGCCAACGCCCAGGTCTTCAACGAGTTCGGCTGCAGGGGTGGAAACCTGTCCCCAGCCTTGGCCTGGAGCGGCGCCCCGGCAGATACCCAGAGCTTCGCATTGCTGGTGCACGATCCCGATGCGCCGACCGGCAGCGGCTGGTGGCATTGGGTCGTGTACAACATCCCAGCCGGCACCAGCTCACTGCCGGCGGGTGCCGGAGATCCGAAGAAAGGGCTCACGCCCAAAGGCGCGGTGCAGGGACGCACCGACTACGGCAGCGTCGGCTACGGCGGACCCTGTCCGCCGCCCGGTAAGCCGCATCACTACAATTTCACGCTGTACGCGCTCAAGGTGCCGAAGCTCGAGGTGCCCGAGGGCGCGAGCCCCGCGCTCATCGGCTTCAACGTGCGTGCGCAGGCGCTCGGTGAGGCACACCTCACCGGGATGTATGGCCGCTAGCGAGCGCCGGCCGGCGGTCTGGCCGTGGCTCGTCATGCCGCTCATCGTGCTGCTGGTCTTCTACGCCCTGCACCGGGTACAACATCCGCCGGCCGCCCCCGCGACCGCCACGGGAGGCCCCGCATCGAGCTCGCCGCAGCGGTAATCGCCGCAAGAACTGGCGCCAGCGCCACCGCGCGGCTAGCAGGGTCCCGCGAAATTTCGCGTCTTGTCCGTCGGGTTGCGCCTGCCGAGCGCGGTTAGCGAAATTTCGTGGGGTGCTTTAGCATAGCCGCCCTTTTTCAGCCCGGTCCGCAAGGCCGGTCCTCAATATGTCCGGCCGCCCCAGCGCCTCCACCCGAAACCGACCGCAGCCACGCGGCCACCCTGCTTCTCGCGCTGGGTCCCGCGCGGCGGCGCGCGCTCCGAGGGTCGGGTTCGTGAGCCTCGGTTGCCCGAAGGCACTCGTGGACTCGGAACGGATACTCACGCAACTGCGGTCGGAAGGCTACGAGGTGGCGCCGACCTACGAGGCGGCGGACGTCGTGGTCGTCAACACCTGCGGCTTCATCGACGCAGCGGTGGATGAATCACTCGAGACGATCGGCGAAGCGCTCGAGGAGAACGGGCGAGTCATCGTCACCGGGTGCCTCGGCGCACGGCCGGAGCGGATTCTCGAGCGCCACCCGCGCGTACTCAAGGTGACGGGGCCGCACGCTTACGAGGAGGTGGTGGGCGCGGTGCACGAGCACCTGCCGCCGCGACACGACCCGTTTCTCGACCTCGTGCCGCCGCAGGGTGTGCGGCTCACGCCGCGACACTACGCGTACCTGAAAATCTCCGAAGGGTGCAACAACCGTTGCAGCTTCTGCATCATTCCTTCGATGCGCGGGCGGCTCGTCAGTCGCCCGATCGATGAGGTGCTGCGCGAAGCCGAACGGCTCACCGCCGCGGGGGTCAAGGAGCTGCTGGTCATCTCCCAGGACACGAGTGCCTACGGCGCGGACCTGCGCTACGCGCGGCGCAGCTGGCGCGGTGAAGCGCTCGAAACCCGCTTCATCGATCTAGCCCGTAGTCTGGGCGAGCTCGGAGTGTGGGTGCGCCTGCACTATGTCTATCCGTACCCGCACGTCGATGCCGTGATTCCGTTGATGGCCGACCGACGGGTACTGCCGTACCTCGACATTCCGTTCCAGCACGGCAGCCCCGCGGTATTGAAGCGCATGCGCCGTCCGGCGCACGCTGAGGATACGCTCGGGCGCATCCGCGCCTGGCGTCGCGAGTGCCCGGAGCTCACGCTGCGCAGCACGTTCATCGTCGGGTTTCCCGGCGAGACCGAAGCCGAATTCCGTCAGCTCCTCGTCTGGCTCGATGAGGCGCAGCTCGATCGCGTCGGCTGCTTCAAGTACTCCCCGGTCGAGGGTGCGGCTGCGAACGCGCTGCCCGACCACGTGCCTGCGGAGGTGCAGGAGGAGCGTTACGCCCGCTTCATGGAGCGTGCCGCGGTCATCAGCGCACGGCGCCTCGCCGGCCGGATCGGCACGCACATGCGCGTGCTCGTGGATGAAGTATCGGGAGATGTCGCGATCGCGCGCAGCGCCGGGGATGCGCCGCAGATCGATGGGGTCGTACGGATCGCGGCCGCCCGCGACAACAGCCGGCTGCGCGCCGGGGACCAGAGCATCGCCTCGCTACGCGCGGGAGAGTGGGCCGATGTCGAGGTCGTATCCGCGGATGCGTACGATCTCGCCGGCCGCCTCATCGACAGCCAAGGCGAGGCGGCCGGCAGCCGCTGACGAACCACCCCACGAAATCACCTCGCCATCTCGGGAGGATGCGCACCTGCAAGTCAGATGCGCGATTTCGTGGGGGACCCCGGCTCAGCTCGAGGTCATTCCCAGGGAATGCATCACCTGGGACGCCTGATCCTTGACGGTCTGACCTTTGCTCACGGCGGTGCTGTAGTCGCCGGCCGTGGCCGCAGTGGAGGCGTCGTTCCACACGGCCTTCATGCTGTCGACACTCGACTTCGCGGCGGCGAGCGTGTCCTTGGTCACGCCCTTCGGCAGATGATGCGACTTCGAGAGGATGTCGACGCGACTCTGTATGGCGTCGACCATCTTCGGTACGTCGGTGCTCATCGGCCCCCAGGCGTCCTTCGCCTTGTCGTTCGCCGCCTGGACCTCCTGCTGCTTGGCGGTGGCGGTGTCGCGCAGGTTGTTGATCGCCGAGTTGATAGCGGGGATATCGGCGAGTACACCCTTGTAATCACCCTTGGCGAGTTTGTCCTTGGCGCTATTGAGCTGGGTGTCGACCGCCTGCAGCTGGTCCGGGGCATAGCGCATCGCCATGTCACGGGTGCTGGTGAGTGAGGAATCCGCCGCTGCGACCGCCTGCTCGGCCGGTGCCCGCTGGTTCTGGCAGCCGGCGATGAGGACGGCCGTCAGCGCGGCCAGCACCCAAAGCGATGATTTCTTCATTTTTGAGTTCCTCTTGGCATGTGGTTGCGACAATCAGGGAATGCGCAGCTTCTGGCCGGGCTTGATCTTGTTCGGATCGCTCAGCACATCGCGATTCGCCTCGAAAATCTTAGTGTACAGCGAGGCGTCGCCGTAATACTTCTCGGCAATCTTCGACAGCGAGTCGCCGGACTGCACGACGTGAATCTGGGTGTAGGGGTTGTCGGCTGCCGGGTTCTTCTCATCTGCCATGGTGTACTCCGTGTCTGTTTACGCGGCGCGGCACGGCGGTCACGCACCGTGTTTGTTCTGCTGACACGGCACATGGAACCGCGGCAGACCAGCTCCGAGTCTGCCTGACATGAGTTGGAAGGGTAACATGAAGTACCCGCTGCGCCATCGCCGCTTGCAAGTAAACACGTAACTTCCAACCCGTAAGTAATTGATTCGGCTCAAGGCATCACGCGTCGCCCGCCTACCGCGTCGTCAACGCTCGCGTAGTGCAGGGCGCTCGGCGGAAGCTGCGCTAGGTTGGCGGGTGCCAGGGCTTCCCGCGCCGAGTCCTTGAGCCTCGCCAGGCGCAGCTCCACGCCGTGTCTGCTCAGCCAACTGCACAGCTCCCCGAGCGCCTCGAGCGAGGTGCTGTCGAGGTCCGGGGATTCCTCCAGGCTGAGCACCACGACCTTGGTCGCGGGCGCCGCGCGCACCTGCTCGCGGACCTGCGCGAGAAGGGGTTCGGCGTTGGCGAAGAACAATGGCTCCTCGGGGCGCAGCACCAGCATACCCGGGACCGTAGCCGCCGCCGGAAAGCTCGCCACGTTCAGGTAGTCGTGCGTGCCGACTCGCCCGAGCACCGAGAGACGTGGCCGCGCCAGCGAGCGCAACAGCAGCGCCACCGTCAGAACAATCGCGGCCAGCAGCCCATGCAGCACACCGAGGAGCATCACTGCCAACACCGCGGCAACGGCCACCAGGCGGTCGCGGTGCCACTGGAAGTAATGCCTGAAGATACTGAAGCGCAACGACTTGCCGACCGCGTGGATGACGATCGCCGCTAGCACGGGCTGCGGGATGCGCTCGATCCAGCCGAGGAACGCCACCAGCAGCACGAGCACCACCGCCGCCGCGCTGAGCCCGGCGAGGCGGGACTGCGCGCCGGCGGCCTCGTTGGCCGAAGTGGCGGAGTAGCCGGCACCGACCGGCGTGCCGCGGCCGAGTCCCGCCAGGATGTTGGCCATTCCGAGCGCGAAGAGATCGCGGTTGGGCTGCACGGTCTCGTCGTGCTTGAGAGCGAACGTGCGGATCGAGCCGTAAGACTCGGCGTACAGGATGAACATGATCGCGAGGGAATACTCGACGATCGGCAGGGCGCGGATACCGGGCGCAGCCGTGAAGGCCGGCGGCGCGAGCGTGAGGTGGATGGGACCGGTGAGCACCACGCCGTGCGCGGCGAGCAGTGGCGCTGCCAGGATGCTCGCGACGATCACGACGAGTGCACCGGGCAGGCGCGGCACGCGCTCGAGCAGGAAGAGTCCGGCGAGCGCCGCCAGGCCGCACGTGAGGCTCGGGAGCTGCCACGCGCGGTACCCGCGCACGAGCTCGACGATGAGCGCAAACACGCCGCTGCTGTCTGCCTGCACGTTGGCGAGGTGCGGCCATTGCCTTACGGCGATGACCAGCGCGAGTCCGAAGGTGTAGCCACGCAGCACGGGGCGTGCGATCAGGTTGGACATGGCCCCGAGCCGAAATGCCGCGCACAGCGTGAATGCCAACCCGGTGCCGACTACCAGGATCGAGGCGATCGCTAGGCGCTCGGCGACGGTGCTGCCCCCGAGTGCCGTGATGGCAGAGGCGAGCACGGCGGCGGAGGAGGAGGTCGCACTCACGATGGCGAAGCGGCTGCGGCCGATGAGGCCGTAACACGTGAGACCCGCGAAGAGCGCGATCACTGCGGCCTGCGGTGGCAGACCCGCGAGACCTGAGTAAGCCACCGCCTCCGGCAGCAGGAGACCTGCGATCGAGAGCCCAGCGAGGAGGTCGGCGACGGTCGTTCTTGTCGTCAAACCGTCATCCTACCGTAAATAAACAACCCGCCGCCCGGCGCAGCGCCGCGCCGTGCGGGCGCGAATTATTCGACCGTCACACTCTTCGCGAGATTGCGCGGCTGATCGACGTCGGTGCCCTTGAGAATCGCCGCATGGTAGGCGAGCAGCTGCAGCGGAATGCTGTAGACCACCGGCGACTGGACGTAGGTCACCTGCCGCGGCATCTCGATCACCGTGACCCCATCGCTTCCGGAGATTCCAGACTCGGGGTCGGCAAACACGAAGAGCTCGCCGCCGCGCGCCCGCACTTCCATGAGGTTCGACTTCAGCTTCTCGAGCAGGTCGTTGTTAGGAGCGACCGCCACCACCGGCATGTCGGCATCGACCAGCGCGAGCGGCCCGTGCTTGAGCTCGCCTGCCGGGTAGCCTTCGGCGTGTATGTAGGAAATTTCCTTCAGCTTGAGTGCGCCCTCGAGTGCGATCGGGTACAGAGCGCCGCGGCCGAGGAAGAGCGCATGACGCTTGTCGGCAAAGCGCTCTGCCAGACGGTGGATGACAGGATCGAGCTCGAGAGTGCGCTCCACCATCGCGGGCAGCTCGATGAGCCGGCCAACGAGGGCACGCTCGCGCTCGGCATCGGCGCCCTGGTGCCGCGCGAGCGCCACCACCAGCATGCCGAGTGCCGCGAGCTGCGTGGTGAAAGCCTTGGTCGACGCGACGCCGATCTCGGGACCGGCGCGGGTCAGCATCACGAGCTCAGATTCACGCACCAGTGAGCTCTCGGGAACGTTGCAGATCGCGAGCGAGGAGATGTACCCCGACTGGCGGGCGAGGCGCAGCGCCGCAAGCGTGTCCGCGGTCTCGCCCGACTGGGAAATGGTGACGAACAATGTGTTCTGCGGCACGAGCGGCTTGCGGTAGCGATACTCGCTCGCGATGTCCACGGCGCACGGGACCTTGGAGATCTGCTCGATGAAGTAGCGCGCGACACAGGCCGCGTGATAGCTCGTGCCGCAGGCGACGATGTGCACGTTCTGGGTGCGCGCGAGGATCTCGGTGGCCGCCGGGCCGAAGGCCGCTTCGAGGAGGCGTCCGTTGGCGACGCGCTCCTGCAGAGTGTTGGCGATGGCGCGCGGCTGCTCGTGGATCTCCTTGAGCATGAAGTGCTGGTAGGGACCGCGCTCGGCGGCGTTTGCCGAGAGCTCGCTTTCGCGCACCGGCCGCTCCACCCGCGTGCCGTTGCGGTCGATGATACGGATCGATTCGCGGCGCACCTCGGCGACGTCGCCTTCCTCGAGGAAGATGAAGCGCCGCGTGACTGGGAGGAGCGCGGCGACGTCGGAGGCCACGAAGTTCTCATCGACACCGAGGCCGATGACTACCGGGCATCCCTCGCGGGCGAGGATCAGCCGGTCCGGGTCGTGTTCGCTCACCACGACGAGCGCATAGGCGCCCTCGAGCTCGGCCACCGTGGCACGCACTGCCTTGAACAGGTCGTGCAGCGTCTTCAGGTGCAGGTGCACGCGATGCGCAATGACCTCGGTATCGGTTTCGGAGACGAACTCATAGCCGCGGCGGAGCAGGTCCGCGCGCAGCTCCTCGTGATTCTCGATGATGCCGTTGTGCACGATGGCGATTCCGTCGCGCGAGATATGCGGATGGGCATTGCGCTCGCTCGGCACTCCGTGGGTAGCCCAACGGGTGTGGGCAATGCCGATCTTGCCGTCCGTCGGAGTTTGGGTGAGCGCCTCATCGAGCATGCGCACCTTGCCGACCGTGCGCAGCCGGGTGAGGTGCTTCGTTCCATTGAGTACCGCGATGCCAGCCGAGTCGTAGCCGCGATACTCCAGGCGGCGAAGTCCCTCCATGAGGATGGGGACGACGTTACGCTCGGCGACTGCTCCAACGATTCCGCACATAGTTCCGTCCTCGATTGATCCCCGACGTCCCAAGGTGCCGGTGTCTGGATCGACAAGTTTGCCCGAAACTGACGGATTAAACTAATTTCCCTTACAGAACAGTAAGTTGGATCTGCAGAGGGCCGTTGCAAGGACCCTACCCGGTGCGCAGACTCGCCTGTGGCGCCTCGCCCGCTGCCTGCAAGCCATCCGTGTGCTCGAGGCAGAACCGGGCGAGACGCCGCACAGCGTCGCGATACTCCTGGTCGAGCCAGGAGAACTCCAGCCAGAAGTCGCGTTGCGCAATGAGCGTAGTGGATCGACGGCTGGCCGCCACCATGCGCAACGCCACGCTACGCGGACCGCCAAGCGCCTGGACCTTCTCCTGTAGTGCACTCAGCTCTTCCAGAGCCCGTCGAGAGGGGAGCCTCATGGAACGAGGCTGCCGGTTCGGCTCGCGCACCTGCGCAGCGATTCGATTGCCGCGGTCGCGCGGTCGAGCTCGGCGATCACCTCGCAGTAGCGCTGCCAGGCCAGGTGCAGCTCCTCGGTCGCACCTCGCGGAAGTCGCTGCAGATCGCGCTGGGCAAGGCGGTGTTCCCACTGCGCTCGCCGGTGCCGGCTCTCGAGCCGTCCGAGCCGCTCCCAAAGACCCGCGTCGAGCCATTCGGCCCGCTGAAGTTCCGACGCACTCATGACCCTCACCTGGCGAGTACCGATCGAGCGACGCCCAACGGTAGCTCGTGAGTGCTACAGACACGTTGCAGGCGCAGGTCGGCTTTACTTCGCAGGTTTGGTCGGCCGACGCCAGCCTTCGACGGTCGTCTGGGGCGCGCGCGCGATGGTGAGCTTTCCGGGCGGCACCTCGCGGGTGACCGTGGAACCCGCGGCGATGGTGGCGCCGGCGCCCACGATGATCGGCGCAACGAGCACGCTGTTGGAGCCGGTGTGCACGTCATCGCCGATGGTGGTGCGGTGCTTCGCGGCGCCGTCGTAATTCGCGACGATGGTCCCGGCGCCGATGTTGACGCGGCTGCCGACCTCGGCATCGCCGACGTAGGCGAGATGGTTCGCCTTCGAGCCCGCGCCGAGCTGCGAGTTCTTCACCTCGACGAAGTTACCGATGTGCACTTGCGGGGCGAGCGTCGCCGTGGGCCGCAGCCGCGCGAAGGGACCGATGAGACACGCAGGCCCGATGACGGCGCCCTCGATCAGGCAGTGCGGATGCACGTGAGTGTCCGCGCCGATCTCGCTGTCGCGCACCACGCACCCCGCGCCGATATGCACGCGGTCGCCGAGCGCGACGCGGCCCTCGAAGATCACGTTGACGTCGATGAAGACATCGCGCCCGTGCGTCAGGGTGCCGCGTACATCGACCCGTGCGGGGTCGGCGAGCGTCACGCCGGCGGAGAGCAGCTCGCGTGCACTGCGCAGCCGGCAGAGGCTTTCGAGCTGTGCGAGCTGCGCCTTGTCGTTCACGCCGAGCACCTCGCTCGCTTGCGACGCGAGCAGCGCTTGCACCGGCACCTTCTCCTTCACTGCGAGCGCAATGACATCGGTCAGGTAGTACTCACCCTGGGAATTGGCGCTGGTGAGCCGCGTGAGCCAGCTGCGCAATCGCCGAGCCGGGCTCACGAGCACCCCGGTGTTGCACTCGCGGATGGCGCGCTGCTTCGCGGTCGCATCCTTCTGCTCGACGATCTTCTGCACGAGTCCGCGCGCGTTGCGTACGATGCGCCCGTAGCCCTCGGGCTCCGCGAACCGCGCGGTGAGGAGGCACACCGTATCGCTGCCGGCAAGATCTACGAGCTGCAGCAATGTCTCGCGGTTGATGAGCGGCACGTCGCCGTACAGCACCAGCACGCGGTGCTCGGGCGGAATCTGCGGCATGGCCTGCAGCAGCGCGTGGCCGGTGCCGAGCTGCTTCTCCTGCAGAGTCCAGCTGACCGGCGCGCCCGCGAGCGCCGAGCGCACGCACTCACCGCCGTGGCCATAGACGACGTGGATGGCGTTCGGGGCGAGCGTGCGCGCGGTGTCGATCACGTGCCGCAGCAACGGGCGGCCGGCGAGCGGCTGCAGCACCTTGGGGAGCGCCGACTGCATGCGCTTGCCTTCGCCGGCGGCGAGTATGACGATCGACAGCGGTGAGGCGCGCGCAGCTTCGGGGCGCACGCGCTCGCCTGCGGGGCGGGGGCTCCGCCCTGCGTCGCGGCGGCGCCGCGCAGCTGCCGGTGAGTCACGCTTGCGCATCGGCACGATTGTACTCAGCGCCGCACGGTGTAGGCGTGGGAGTCGTGAGTCGGCTTCTCTGGCGGGAGCTCCGCGAGCTTGCGCTGCATGAGCTCACCGACGTAGAGCTGCGGGTTCGAGTGCACCTGGTGCTCCGCCTCTTCCCGGCGCGTGATCAGGTCCGCGGCCTTGTGGAAGGCAGCCTCGAGTGAGCCGCTGACCGGCAGTGAGTCCTTGAGGAAAGCCTCGCCGAACCAGGTGAGCTCGCGGTCATCCTCGCATCCGAATGATTCGTGCGCGGCGTCCGATGCAGTGACGATGGCCGCGGTGTCGCTCTTCAGCGCATTGAGGAAGACTCCCGAATGGCACGCCGACACCACCACCACGCGCCAGCGGATCCCGGAGGCATCGAGCGCTTCGCGCACATCCTCGGGTGCGAGCTGCGCGAGCGGCAGCGTGCCATTTTCCACCTCGAGTCCTTGCTCCGAGCCGTGCGAGCTCAGGAACAGTACCAGCACGTCCTGCTCCGGGTTCATGCGCGCAGCGAGCACCTTGAGGGTCTGCTCGAGTCCCGAGACGCTCGCGATCGGGTAGGAGTCGCGGTCGTCGATGTCGTTGATGAGCAGCACCGAGCGCTCGACCGAGCCGAAGCGTGCCGCGAACACTTCACCCGCGAAAACGGTCTCGCGCCGGAACACTCCCTGGCTGCCATCGCCGGCGAACCCCACGAAGTAGACGGCGGGCTTCCCCTGCTGCGAGGGCGTGACGCGAGCGACCCCAGCGGCGATGCGCGAGGGCTGGTCGTAGAAGAGCGCCTCCGCCTGGTCGGCATCGTCGGCTTCCTCGCCGGGCGACTGCTCCTCGGGCACCCACAGCCTCGTGTCGAGATCGAGGAGTCCCAGCACCGAGGGAGCGGCGACCACCAGCACGATGGCGGTGAGCGCGGGCCGCCAGCGTACCGGGCCATAGGCGGCCCCGAGCACCCGCACGACGAGGCTAATCAGGTAGGCGAGCGCAAGCAGCGTGACCATGACGGGGAAACGGGCGATCCACGGCAGGTCGGAGGCGAGTGAGAAGATCACCACCACATAAGGCGCCACGGCGAGCAACGGCACGAGGAGCGCGCGGATATCGGCCGCGGGACTCTCGGCACGCGCGGTGAGCGCGCAGGCGGTAAGACCCAGCAGCAGGTAGCATGCCCAGCCGAAAAGGCCATCGAGAGCGAGCGGCGCATGCACGGGTGCGTGCAGGAAATCGAGCAGCACCCACACCACGAGGTTGACCGCGAGCAGCGCCGCCAGCTGATCGAAGCTCACGACGAAGCGCGGTGGCCAGCGCCGGCGCAGCAGCGCGAGCTCGAATCCACCGGTGAGATTGCGGCCGAGACCTGCGACGGAGCTGCGCCGCGCGGATGGCGGTCCGGGGTCCGGCGCTTGCGTGCCGGCAGGCGGCGCCGAGGGGAGCGCCGCAGGTGGGACCGGGCTGTCCGCCGAGGGGTCCAGCGCTCTAGCCCCGGAGCTTCCGCAGCCGCTCGATGAGTTTCAGTTGCGCCGCGGCGCGGGCGAGCTCGGCCTGGGCTTCGGCGATGCTGATGTGGCCGACCTTGTCGCGCAGCGCATCCTCCGCACGCTGTTTGGCGGCAAGCGCCGCCGCCTCGTCGATATCCTTCGCGCGCAGCGCGGTGTCGGCGAGTATCGTCACCTTGCTCGGCTGTACCTCGAGCACTCCACCGCCGACGAAGAAGTGCTGCTCCTCGCCGTCCGGCGGTTGCACGCGGACCTCACCGGGCTTGAGCAGCGTGAGCAGCGGTGCGTGCCGCGGGTAGATACCGATATCGCCCTGCGAGGCGGCCGCAAACACCGCGCGCGCGGCGCCGGAGAACAGCTCGCCCTCGGCGCTTACGATGTCGACGTAGATGGTGGCGGCTTCGGCCATTGATCTGATTCGTGCTGGTAAATTACTGCAGAGTCTTGGCCTTCTCGACCGCTTCCTCGATCGTGCCCACCATGTAGAAGGCCTGTTCCGGGAGCGAATCGAACTCGCCGCTGATGATGCCCTTGAAGCCGCGGATGGTGTCCTTGAGCGCCACGATCTTGCCGTCCTGGCCGGTGAACACCTTGGCGACGTTGAAGGGCTGGGAGAGGAAACGCTGCACTTTGCGCGCGCGGAACACGGTCAGCTTGTCCTCCTCCGACAACTCGTCCATGCCGAGGATCGCGATGATGTCCTGCAGCTCCTTGTAGCGCTGCAACACCGCCTGCACGCCGCGTGCGGTGTTGTAGTGCTCTTCGCCGACGACGAGCGGGTCGAGCTGGCGGCTGCTGGAATCGAGCGGATCCACCGCCGGATAGATGCCGAGCGAGGCGATCTGGCGCGAGAGCACCACGGTCGCATCGAGGTGCGCGAAGGTGGTCGCCGGAGACGGGTCGGTGAGATCGTCCGCTGGCACGTACACCGCCTGGATCGAAGTGATCGAGCCCTTCTTGGTGGAGGTGATGCGCTCCTGCAGCACGCCCATCTCCTCGGCGAGCGTCGGCTGGTAGCCCACCGCGGAAGGCATGCGCCCGAGCAGCGCCGACACCTCGGTGCCGGCGAGCGTGTAGCGGTAGATGTTGTCGATGAAGAACAGCACATCGCGGCCCTTGCCGTTGGAATCCGGCCGAACCTCGTCGCGAAAGTACTCCGCCATCGTGAGCCCCGTGAGGCCTACGCGCAGACGGTTACCCGGCGGCTCGTTCATCTGGCCGTACACCATCGCCACCTTGGAGTTGGATAAATTCTGCTTGTCGATGACGTTCGACTCGATCATTTCGTGATAGAAGTCGTTGCCCTCGCGCGTGCGCTCGCCGACGCCGGCGAACACCGAGAGTCCGCTGTACTGCTTGGCGATGTTGTTGATGAGCTCGAGCATGTTGACGGTCTTGCCGACACCTGCGCCACCGAACAGCCCGACCTTGCCGCCCTTGGCGAACGGCACCAGCAGGTCGATGACCTTGATGCCGGTGACCAGCAGATCCTGTCCGCCGGCCTGCTCTTCGAACGACGGTGGCGGGCGATGGATCGGCAGGTATTCCTTGGCCTTCACCGGTCCCTGGTTGTCCTGCGGATGGCCCAGCACGTCCATGATACGCCCGAGCGTGCCCTCGCCGACCGGTACCGAGATCGGCGCACCGGTCGCCTGCACGGCGAGCCCACGCTTCAAGCCTTCGGAAGAGCCCATGGCGATCGTGCGCACCACCCCATCCCCGAGCTGCTGCTGCACCTCGAGCGTGAGGTCTACGTCCGTGAGTTTCAGTGCTTCGTAGACTCTCGGGATCGACTCCCGCGGAAACTCGACGTCGATGACAGCGCCGATAATCTGGGTGATGTGTCCTTCGGGCGTACTCATAGTCTATGGATCCTCAAACCGCAGCCGCACCGCCTACGATCTCCGAAAGCTCCTTCGTGATCGCAGCCTGGCGGGCCTTGTTATAGATCAGTTGCAACTCGTTGATCAGTTCGCCGGCATTGTCGGAGGCCGCCTTCATCGCGACCATACGCGCTGCCATCTCGGAGGCGACGTTCTCGACCGCCGAGCGATAGACCTGCGACTCGATGTAGCGCATCAGCAAGCCGTCGAGAATGGCAGCGGCGTCGGGCTCGTAGATGTAGTCCCAATGCTCCGGCAACCCTTCGGTGTCGATCGCCTCGATCGGCAACAGCTGCTGGAGCGCCGGCCGCTGCGTCATGGTGTTGACGAACTGCGCGTTCACCAGGAACAGCCGATCGACCTTGTGCTCGCGGTAAGCATCGAGCATCACCTTGACGGTGCCGATCAGGTCCTTGACGTGCGGCTTGTCGCCGAGGCCCGTGACGCTTGCGAGTATCGGCGCGCCGAGCCGGCGGAAGAAATTGAGCCCCTTGGTGCCGATGAGACACAGGCTCACGGTCGCGCCCTTCCCTTCCCACTCGCGCATCAGGTGCAAGGTCTGCCTGAACACGTTGGCATTCAGCGCTCCAGCTAGCCCCCGATCGGTGGAGACCACGATGATGCCCACAGCCTTCGCCTCGCGCGCGACCAGGAACGGGTGGCGATAATCCGGGTTCGCCTCGGTGAGGTGGCCGATGACATTCAGCATCTTCTGCGCGTAGGGGCGCGCAAGACGCATGCGCTCCTGCGCGCGGCGCATCTTGCTGGTCGCCACCATCTGCATGGCCTTGGTGATCTTCTGAGTGCTCCTCACACTCGAGATCTTGGAGCGGATTTCCTTGGTGCCGGGCATGTAGTCAATTCTCTGGCGTGCCTAATAGGTACCCGTGGAGACGAAGTCCTCGATGCATTTCTTCAGCGCCGCCTCGTTCTCCTTGGAGAACTTGGGCGTGCGGTTGATGTCATCGAGCATCGCGCGATAGTTCGTCAGCGCGAAGCCCTGCAGCGCCGCCTCGAAGGCCACGACCTTCTTCAGGTCAACCTTGTCCATGTAGCCGTTGTTGACGGCGTAGATGGACAGCGCCATCTCCGCCACCGACATCGGCGCGTACTGCTTCTGCTTCATCACCTCGGTCACGCGCTGCCCGCGCTCGAGCTGCCTGCGGGTCGCCTCATCGAGATCGGAGGCGAACTGTGAGAACGCCGCGAGCTCGCGGTACTGCGCGAGCGCCAGGCGGATGCCGCCGCCGAGCTTCTTGATGACGTCGGTCTGCGCCGCGCCGCCGACGCGCGACACCGAGATGCCGGCGTTCATGGCGGGGCGGATGCCGGCGTTAAACAGATCCGTCTCGAGGAAGATCTGCCCGTCGGTAATCGAGATGACGTTGGTTGGCACGAACGCGGTCACATCGCCGGCCTGCGTTTCGATGATCGGCAGCCCCGTGAGCGAGCCGGTCTTGCCCTTGACCTTGCCCTGGCTCACCTTCTCGACGTACTCGGCGTTGACGCGCGCGCTGCGCTCGAGCAGGCGCGAGTGCAGATAGAACACATCTCCGGGGAACGCCTCACGGCCGGGCGGGCGGCGCAGCAGCAGCGAGATCTGTCGGTAGGCCACCGCCTGCTTGGAGAGGTCGTCATAGATGATGAGTGCGTCCTCGCCATTGTCCATGAAGTACTCGCCCATGGTGCAGCCGGAGTACGCGGCGATGTACTGCAGCGCGGCCGGGGTCGAGGCGGAGGCTACGACGATGACGGTATGCGCGAGGGCGCCGTGCTCCTCGAGCTTGCGCACCACGTTGGCGATGGTCGATTGCTTCTGACCGATGGCGACGTAGATGCACTTAATGCCGGAGGTTTTCTGGTTGATGATGGTGTCGACGGCGAGCGCGGTCTTGCCGGTCTGGCGGTCGCCGATGATGAGCTCGCGCTGCCCGCGGCCGATCGGGACCATCGAGTCGATGGCCTTATAGCCGGTCTGCACAGGTTGGCTCACCGACTGACGGTAGATCACGCCCGGGGCGACGCGCTCGATCGGCGCGGTGCGCACGGCTTTCACCGGCCCCCTGCCGTCGATCGGCGCGCCGAGCGCATCCAGCACGCGCCCGAGCAACTCCGGTCCCACCGGCACCTCGAGGATGCGCCCCGTGGTCTTGACGGTATCGCCCTCCCGCAGGTGCTTGTACTCGCCGAGCACCACCGCGCCGACCGAGTCCTGCTCGAGGTTGAGCGCGAGACCGAAGATGTTGCCAGGGAATTCGAGCATCTCACCGTAGCGTGCATCGGCCAGGCCGTGAATGCGGGTGATGCCATCGGTCACCGAGACGATGGAGCCGATGTTGCGGGCCTCGGTGACCGACTTGAAGTTCTCGATCCGCTGCTTGATGAGATCGCTGATCTCGGTTGCCTTGATCGCCATGTGGTCGGTTCCTCAGGCTGTCAGTTCGTAAGCGATGCGCTCGAGCCGCGTACGCAGCGAGCCATCGATCACCAGGTCCCCGGCGCGTAGCACGGCACCGCCGATGAGCTCGGGGTCGATTTGAAAGTGCATGCGCACCTTGCGCCGCAGCCGCCGCTCGAGTGCTGCGCCGATCCTGCCGCGCTGCGTCTCATTGAGTGACGCCGCGGAGGTCACCGTGACGTCGGTCACGCCCTCGGCGTCGTCCTTCAACGTGCCGAAGAGCTGGGCAATCTCCGGCAGGTAGCCAAGCCGGTGGTTGTCGGCCAGCGTTCGCACGAAGTTCGCGCCATGCTCGCCGAGTGAGCTGGCTGCGATCTCATCGACGAGCTGCGCCAGCTCGGCCGGCGTCACCCGTGGGTTGTCCAGCAGCCTCGCCACACGCGGATCCTTCACGACGATTGCCGCGGCCTGCAGTGCCTCTGACCAGGGCGCGAGGCCGCCGTTCTTGCGCGCCTCCTCGAAGGCGGCGCGTGCGTAGGGTCGGGCGATGGTGAGGCGGTCTGCCATCTTTGAGCGCTCAGATCTGCTCGGCCAGCTGCGCGAGCAGATCGGCGTGCGCACGCGCGTCGATCTCGCGTCCGAGGAGCTTGGTGGCGGCGCCGACGGCGATGCCCGCCACCTCCCGGCGCAGGCTTTCCTTGGCACGTGTGGTGTCGAGCTCGATCTGCTGCTGGGCGGCCGCTACGATGCGTGCGCCTTCGGCGCTCGCCGCGCCCTTGGCCTGCTCGATCAGCTCACTGGCGCGGTGTTGTGCATGGTCGATGATCTGGTTGGCGCGCTCGCGCGCCTCGCGGATGATGGCGTCCGCCTTGTCGCGCGCCTGGGACAGCTCCTTCTCGCCTTCCTCGGCGGCCGCGAGTCCCTGCGCGATCTTGCGCTGGCGCTCGTCCATGGCTTTGAGGATCGGCGGCCAGATCCACTTCATCGTTATGAGGATGAGGGTCGCAAAGACGATCATCTGCACGAGCAGCGTGAGGTTGATATTCACGGTGCGTATCTCCCGACGACGGAAGCGTAGTCGCTCGCGCTCAGTGCTGCACCGCGCCGAGGAACGGATTCGCGAAGGTGAAGAAGAGCGCGAAGCCGATGCCGATCATCGCCACCGCGTCCAGCAGGCCCGCGACCAGGAACATCTGCACGCGCAGCACCGGCAGCAGCTCGGGCTGTCGAGCCGAGCCCTCGATGAAGCGACCGCCCAGGATGCCGAAGCCGATGGCGGTGCCGAGAGCACCCATGCCGAAGATGATGCCGACGGCCAGCACGGTCATGGCCTGGATGTGTGCAACGTTTTCCATTCAACTCTCCTAACGAACTCGATAGTCAGGACCGAAACCCGTAACGGCGGGATCCCCGCCCCTCAATGGTGCTCGCTCGCCATCGACAGGTAGACGATCGTCAACACCATGAATATGAAGGCCTGCAGCGTAATCACAAGCAGGTGGAACAGCGTCCACACCAGCGCCAGCAGGTACTGCATGACCAGGAAGAACCAGCCGCTGAAGTGCGACAGTGCACTGATGCCCTGCAGCGTCAGCACCGCGAGCAGCAGGAACACCATCTCGCCGGCATAGAGGTTGCCGTAGAGACGCAGCGAGAGCGAGATCGGGCGCGCGAGAAACGTGACCAACTCGAGTATGAGGTTGACGACCGACAGCGGTATCTGCAGCAACACGTTCTTGGCTCTGAAGGGTTGCAGGGTGAGCTCGCCGAGGAAGCCGAGCACACCCTTCATCTTCAGGCTGTAGAAGATGATGAGTATGAACACCGTCAGCGACATGGCGAACGTCGCGTTCAGGTCGGTGCTCGGCACCACCTTCAGGTGCTCGACCCCGGCGCCACGAGCGACCAGCGGCAGCAAGTCGACCGGAATGAGATCCATGAAGTTGAAGAGGAAGATCCAGCAGAAGATGGTGAGGGCCAGCGGCGCCACGAGGCGGCTCGCGCCGTGAAAGGTGTCGCGCACCTGTGTGTCGACGAAGGACACGATCGTCTCGATGAAGTTCTGTACCGGACCCGGTATGCCGGCGGTTGCGCGGCGCGCCACCAGCCCGAACAGCGCGAGGAAGAGCAGCCCGAGCGCGACTGAGAAGAAGATGGTGTCGTAGTTGATGACCGAGAAGTCGACGATGCCGTGCGCCGACTTGTTCGAGAGGAACGTCTGGTGGTGGAGGATGTAGTCGGTCGCGCCGCCGCTTTGTTCCGCCGCTGACATCATGATCGCCAATCCATCCACCACGCTTCAGGCGCCGCGGCGTGCCCCGCTGAGGGCGGGCAGCGCGCCAAGCAGCGCGATCCAGTACACGAGGAAGGTGGCCGCGAACCCGGCGAACATCGCCAGCGGCGCTACCCTCATCACCTTCAGCACCACCACGAACAGCGCGACCACGACGGCGAGCTTCACCACCTCACCAAGGTAGAACCTGTTCAGGGCCTGCTGCGCTCCCCCCGAGCCACCGAACACAAGGCCCGCCATCACGAGGCTGCCGGCTGTGGCGATCGCACCGCCCGCGAGCGCCGAGACCGCTGCCACGCGGCCCGCGAAACCGAGCGCGCACAATGCCGCCACGACACTCACCGCCGCCTGACTCACGACGACGCCAAAGGCCAGCCGCCGCGCACGGGGCAGATCGATCGCCGACACCTTATATAAGTCCCGTTCGAGGGGCTCAAAAGAGCCGCTTGCCTTGCGTCTTGAGCGGACGCAAGTGGCTTCACATTACTTCGGCCGTTCAGTCACTTACGTGACGACGGCGAAAAAGCCGCGGGATTATAGAGACCGCCCGCGCCCCCGTCCACAGGGGTACCAGCCCCAGCCGCCGCGGCTTGATTGAGCCAGCCGCCCGGATGACCGGCCTACTGGATGTGCGCGAGAATCCCGTCGAGCTCGTCCAGGCTGTTGTAGCTCACGACGAGCTTCCCGCGACCACCCTTGCCAGGCTGGATCGCCACGCGCGCCCCGAGCTTCTCTGCCAGCTCCTGCTCGAGTCGCGCGACATTCGGGTCACGGTCACCCGCGCCATCGGGTGCGGCGGTGCCAGGCGGAGCCTGCAGTCGGCGCACCAGGGCCTCGGTCTCGCGCACGGACAGTCCCTTGCGGGCCACCAGCAGGGCGACCTCGGTCTGCTGCCGGCGCTCCGTGAGGGCGAGGAGCGCCCTCGCGTGACCCATCTCGAGCGTGCGCTTCTCGAGCAGCTCACACACCTCGGCCGTGAGCTCCAGCAGCCGCAACAGGTTGGTGACTCCTGCACGGGAGCGGCCCACGGCCTGTGCGGCCTCCTGGTGCGTCAGGCCGAACTCACTCACCAGCCGCTCGAGTGCCCGGGCTTCCTCCAGCGGGTTGAGGTTCTCCCGCTGGATGTTCTCGATGAGCGCCACGGCGATGGCCGCTTCGTCGGGGATGTGGCGGATGACAGCCGGAATCTCGCTGAGGCCAGCCATCTGCGCCGCGCGCCAGCGCCGTTCCCCGGCAATGATTTCGTAGCGCTGGGATTCGCCGTTGCCGGGCGGCTCGAGCGGGCGCACGACGATCGGCTGCACCACGCCCTGTGCCTTGATGGAGTCGGCGAGCTCGCTCAGTGTCTCGGGCCGCATGTCGATGCGTGGCTGGTAGCGGCCCCGCTGCAAGAGATCGAGCGGCAATCTCGTGAGCTCTTCCCCCACCGGCACAGGAGCCGCCGCCATTGGGGCGGCACGTGAGCCGAGCAGATCCGCAAGGCCTCGGCCGAGAGAGGGTTTTCGGTGCATCATCGGGATCGGTCCTCAGCCTGTGGGGCAGGCGACGCGGTGACCGCCGGCGCCATCGGGCTCCCTCCCACTGCGGTAGTGCCCGTGTCTCCGGCCGGGGTGACAGGCGTGTGTGCCGTGACTGCGTTGTCTGCCGGGGTCCCCGATCCCGTCGCGGGCGCCGCCGCCGCGGGCGCCCGCACAGCAGTTGTCGCAGCGGTGGCCCCCGCCATCGCGGTGGCGGTCCGCACGGTGCCGCTCGATTCCTCCTCGCGCCGGATCATCTCGCCGGCGAGTGCCAGGTAGGCCAGCGCGCCGCGGGACTCCTTGTCGTGAAAGAGCGCCGGCTTGCCGAAGGAGGGCGCTTCCGCCAGGCGGATGTTGCGTGGTATGACGGTACGAAACACCTTGTCGCCGAAGTGCGCGATCAGCTGCGCGCTCACCTCGTTCGCGAGGTTGTTACGCGGGTCGAACATGGTGCGTAGCACACCCTCGATCGAGAGCCGCGGATTCACCGCGGCGCGGATCTGCTCGATGGTCGAGAGCAGCGCCGAGAGCCCTTCGAGGGCGTAATACTCGCACTGCATCGGGATCAGCACGCTGTCCGCGGCCACGAGCGCATTTACGGTGAGCATGTTCAGCGCCGGCGGGCAATCGATGAGGATGACGTCGAAATCGTCGCGTTTCGGTGTGAGCGCCTGGCGGAGCTTGGTCTCCCGCCCTATCGGCAGTGTGAGCAGTCGCACCTCCGCGGCGGTGAGATCCTGGTTCGCCGGCAGCAGCGTGAAACCGGCACCATGCTCGATCGGCATGAGCGCATCGGCGAGCTGACACTCTCCCAGCAGCACCTCGCACGTGCTGCGTTCGAGCTGCGACTTATTGACACCGCTCCCCATGGTGGTGTTGCCCTGCGGGTCCATGTCGACGAGCAGCACGCGGCGCTTGGTGGCGGCGAGGGATGCCGCGAGATTGACCGCCGTGGTGGTCTTGCCGACGCCGCCCTTCTGCATCGCGATGGCAATGACGCGCTTCATGAGACGGAGTGTACTGCACCCGCGCCTCGGCGCCCGCGAGTCGCATGCGGGCGACGTCGTCGGGGCTCCCCGGGCGTACGCAGGATCAGCCGCGGGGGCACAAGCCCCGTCCGTGGCCCGCTGACCTCGCTCAGGCGACGAGTGAGCGGGTGCGCCTGGCCAGACGCTCGCGTGCCATCTGATCCGCGACCGCATTGGTTGTGCGGTTCTCGCGCCGTGCGCGCTCGAAGATCTCGGTGAGTCGCGCGGGAATCGCCTGGATATCGGCGATCACCTGCGCTTCGCTCGCCCCGCCGTGGTACTCGCGCGAGACGCTGATGATGCCGCCGGCGTTGATGACGTAGTCCGGCGCATAGAGGATGCCGGCCGCCCGCAGCGCCGTGCCGTCCTGGCCCTGCGCGAGCTGGTTGTTGGCAGCTCCCGCGACGATGCGTGCCCGCAGCCGCGGGATCGACTGGGCATCGAGCACGCCGCCGAGCGCACAGGGCGAGAGCACATCGACATCGAGCGCCAGTACCTCATCGACCGCCACGGGACGCGCGTTGAACTGCTCGCACGCCCGCTGAACCGCGGCTGGCTGCACATCCGCAACGAAAAGCTCGGTGCCATCGGCCGCGAGAAGCCCACAGAGATGGTGCCCCACCCCGCCGAGGCCCTGGATCGCGACCCTCACACCTTTGAGATCGGTGCGTCCGAGGCGGAATTTCACCGCGGCCTTGATGCCGAGGTAGACGCCGAGCGCCGTTTTGGGACCCGGATCCCCGCCCGCCTCGCCCGGGGCTGCCCCAAGCCCGGCCACATGACGCGTGGTGCGAGCGACGTGCGCCATGTCGGCAGTGGTCGTGCCGACATCCTCGGCGGTGATGTAGCGGCCGCCGAGCGAGTCGACCAGCCGGCCGAACGCCGCGAAAAGTGCCGGCGTCTTGCACTTGCGTGAGTCCCCGATGATGACCGCCTTGCCGCCGCCAAAGGGGAGCTCTGCCATCGCATTCTTGTAGCTCATGCCGCGCGAGAGCCGCAGCACATCGGCCACCGCCTCCGAGGTCGTCGCGTACGGCCACATACGGCAGCCGCCCGCTGCGGGACCGAGCACGGTGGAGTGAATCGCGATGATGGCGCGCAACCCGCTCGGGGCGTCGTGACCGAAGACGACGAGCTCGTGGCCATCGAACTCCCGCATGTCGAACATTTCCATCGCTTGCACCTCGGGGCGCGCGTGCGCGGGCGCTGACTCTCACAAAGGTTACGCGCTTGGCCCCGGACGGAGTGTCACAAAAATTGCCTTTGCGGCTGCATTAATGAAACATGTATGGCACAGGACTCATTAAAGTGGAATGATTCATGCAGCATCCAGAGCTCGACCGCGCCGACCTTCGAATCCTCGAGGTGCTGCAGGAGCACGGGAATCTCTCCGCGGCCGAGCTCGCCGAGCGCGTCGGCATTACCGCCTCGACCTGCTGGCGGCGTGTGACGCGGCTCGAGGAGCTCAAGGTCATCCGCAAGCGCGTCGCGCTCCTCGACCGCGAGAAGCTCGGGCTCTCGGTGATGGTGTTCTCGCACGTGAAGCTCGCAGGTCACGGGCGCGATGCCCTGCTGCGCTTCGAGCAGGCGGTACGCGTACACCCCGAGATCCTCGAGTGCTACACGCTCATGGGTGAGACGGATTTTCTGTTACGCATCGTTTGCCCCGACATCAAGGCCTACGAAGCGTTCTTTCTCGATCACCTCTCGCGCTTTCCCGGAGTGCAGTCCGTGAACTCCTCCATTGCGCTCGCCGTCATCAAGGAGACGACGGCGCTCCCTTTGCGGACTTGAGCGCGTACTGCGGCACAGGCTCCAGCTCCTCCACTCCGGCCATGGGCGCCGGGTCGAGACCGGCATTGGCGACGATCTGCTGCGTGTTGACAAAGGGACCCTTGAGTTGGCTCGGTACCGGGCCGCTCCGCGCCTTGCGCCACAGGTCATACAGTGCCAGCGCTGCCGTGAGGGTTCCGAGCGTCCCGAAGTACGCCCGCGGTCCGAAGACCGCCAGCGCACTTCCTGCGATTGTCGGCCCCGTGGCCGCGGCCATGCCGTTGATGAGCAGCAGCCGGCTGCTCGCGGCGACCATCTGGGAGGGCTCGAGCTTGTCGTTGATATGCGAGACGGCAAGGGAGTAGAGCGTGAGCGCCGAACCGCTGAAGAGTCCCGCGAGCAGCAGAAAAAGCCACCGCGGGTGTGGTGCTAACACTTCGGTGCCCAGGGCGACCAGGGTCGCGAACACGCAGGCCCCGGCAATCACCGTGCGCCGGTCCATCCGATCGGAGAGTCGGCCGACGGGGTATTGCGTCAGCACCGCAGCGAGGATGCTCACCGCCATGAACTCCGCCACCCCGCGCGTTCCGGCGCCGCTCAGCCGTGCGTACACCGGTCCCATGGAGAAGACGATCGAGGAGACCATTCCCGACACCGCTACCGCCACCACGGCGAGCGGTGAATGCTGGTAGAGCTCCCGGAACCGCACGTGTCGGGGCGCGGCGGGTTCCGGTGTCGGCTGCGCGGAGGCGACGATCGGCACCATGGCGAGCGATATCAGTGCCGACACGAGCATGAACGGGGCCTCGGTCTGCGGATTCGATAACAGCAGCAGGAACTGCGCGCCGCCGAGGCCCACGTACAGCACCAGCATGTAGAGCGCGAGCAGCCGGCCGCGATTGGTGCGAGTCGCGCGATGGTTGAGCCAGCTCTCGGCGACCACGTATATGCCGGCGAAACAAACGCCGGTGGTGAGCCGCATGAGCCCCCACGGCAGCGGGTGCACCCAGGAGGCGAATGCCAGAGCCGCGACGGAGGCGAGTGCCGCCAGCGCCGCGAACACGCGCACGTGGCCCACCTGCCGCAGCAGCCGCGGCGCGAGCGTCGTGCCGGCGAGATAACCGACGTAGTAGCCGGACATGACAAGTCCGGTGATCGGGGTCGGAAACCCCTCGAGCGTCGCGCGCAGCCCGAGCAGCGTGCTCAAGAGTCCCGCCCCCAGCATGAGAATTCCCATGCCGGCGAGCAGCGGCCAGGTGGTCAGGATCGGGTTACGCGGCACGACGGATGCGGCGGTGGAAAATTATTGACGCACCCGGGTCATGATACCGCGGCCGGAGCGGCGAGGGCGTCAGGCGAGCGCGAGAGCACGATGAGGCAGCGCGCAGCCTCGAGACCCGGGACATTCAACTCGCGCGCGCGCACGACGCGCCAGGGCGATTCGAGCGCGGCGAGCTCCTCGTGCGGCCACTTGCCTTTCATGGCGAGCACCTGCGTCGCCGGACCGCAGATCGGTGTCACCTTCTCGAGGAGTGTGGGGATAACCGCGAAGGCGCGCGCCAGCACCGTATCGAACGCCTCCTCGGGCTTCATCGACTCGACGCGCGCATGCACGGCCGTCACGTTGGTGAGTGTCAGCCGCCCGGCCGCGTGCGCCACGAAGCGCACCTTCTTGGCCGTGGAATCGATCAGTGTGAAATGACGCTGCGGATTGCAGATGGCGAGCGGCAAGCCCGGGAAGCCGGCGCCCGTACCCACATCGGCGATGCGCGTGCCGCTGAGGTCCGGATGCACGGCGAGGCTGTCGAGCAGGTGATGCGTCACCATCGCGGTGGGGGCGGAGATTGCCGTGAGGTTGTAGCTGCGGTTCCAGCGCGCGAGCTCTGCGGTGAGCGAGAGGAGCCGGGCGGCATCCTCGCTCGTCAGTGTGACCCCGAGGGTGGCGGCGTCCTGCACCAGGCGCTCGATGGCACTCAAACACAAGCTCCTTGCGCGAGGGCGGGCGCGACCGATCATACTTCGCGGGCCGTGAGACTGCTGCTGGTAGAGGACGATGCGATGATCGGCGACGCCATCCGCGCCGGGCTGAAGCGCGAGGGCTTCACGGTCGATTGGGTGCATGAGGCCGCCTCCGCCGCGCAGGTGCTGCGCAGCGAGCCGTTCGAGCTGCTGCTGCTCGATCTCGGTCTGCCGGGGAGCGATGGGCTGCAGCTGCTGAAGACACTGCGCGAGCGGGGCGAGTCGCTGCCGGTGTTGATCATCACCGCGCGCGATGCGGTGTCGGACCGCGTGGCGGGGCTCGACGCCGGTGCCGACGACTATCTCATCAAGCCCTTCGATCTGGACGAGCTCGCCGCTCGCATCCGCGCACTGCTGCGGCGCAAGTCGGGCCGCCCCGCTCCGCTCCTCGAGCACCAGGGCGTGGTGCTCGACCCGGCGGCACATCGCGTCACGCGGGACGGTGTGGAGGTGGCCCTGTCACCGCGCGAGTTCACGCTGCTGCAGCTGCTGCTGGAGCGTCCCGGGAGGATCCTTTCGCGCGCACAGCTCGAGGAGCGGCTGTATGGCTGGGGCGAGGAAGTCGAGAGCAACGCAGTCGAGGTCCACATTCATGGATTGCGGCGCAAGCTCGGTGCGCAGTTCATCCTGACGGTCCGCGGTGTCGGCTACCGGCTGAGGCCCTCCGCGTGAGCTCGCTGCGCGCACGGCTGCTCGCCTCGCTGCTCGCAGGTGTGGTGCTGGTCGGCGTGACCGGCGGGTGGATCGTCTATCGCAACGCGCTCGCGGAGGCGGATGCGTTCTTCGACTATCACCTGCGCCAGACGGCGCTCATCCTGCGCGATGAGCCGGTCGAATACCTCCTTGCCCCGCGGCTGCCGTCCACCGATGCCGCCTACGACTTCGTGGTGCAGGTGTGGTCGCTCGATGGCGTGCGTGTGTATCTTTCGCGCCCGCACGCGGTGCTGCCCGACATCACCACGCTCGGCTTCTCCACGGTGACGACCCGCGAGGGTCGCTGGCGCGTGTTCGGGGTGCAGGCGGTGACGCGCGTCATCCAGGTGGCGCAACCGATGAGCGTGCGTGAGCAGCGCGCCGCGGAGCTGGCACTGCAGACTCTGAAGCCCTTCGCGCTGCTGCTGCCGGTGCTGGCGCTCGTCATCTGGTTCGCGGTGGGGCATGCGCTCGAGCCGTTGCGGCGGCTCACCGCGCAGGTGAAGTCACGTCGCGTCAACGCGCTCGATGCTCTGCCGGCGACGCAGTTGCCCGATGAGGTGCAACCGCTGGTGCTCGCCCTCAATGATCTGCTCGGCCGGCTGCGCGCGGCGCTCGAGCGCGAACGCGCGTTCATGGCGGATGCAGCGCACGAGCTGCGCACCCCTCTCACGGCGCTGCACCTGCAGATGGGCATGCTGGCGCGCGCCAGCAGCGAGGCCGAGCGAGAGGCGGCGATGGAGACGCTCTCGGCGGGTGTGCAGCGCGCCATCCGCCTCATCGAGCAGATGCTGGCGCTCGCGCGTCAGGAGCCCCGCGCCGACAGCCAGCCGGTGCCCGTGCGCCTCGATGAGCTGGCGCGGGAGATCGTGACGGAGCTGGTACCGCTCGCGGACGCAGGACGCATCGACTTGGGTGTCGCCGCGGCGCAGCCCGCGATCGTTGCCGGCGATGCGGATGCGCTGCGAACGCTGCTGCGCAACCTGGTGGACAACGCGGTGCGCTACACGCCAGCTGGCGGGCGTGTCGATGTGATGGTCGAGAGCACCGCGGCGGGAGCGCGCGTCACGGTCACGGACGATGGACCCGGCGTCCCGCCCGAGGAGCGCGCGCGCCTGTTCGATCGCTTCTATCGACGCGCCGGCACGACCCCAACGGGCAGCGGCCTTGGCCTTGCCATCGTGAAAGCCATTGCCGATGCGCATGGCGCCACGGTGACACTCACCGCTGGCCCAACCGGGAGAGGACTCGCCGTGATCGTCACGTTTGCTGCGCCGGCCTCCCCCGCCGGGCACGCTCCGCCGGCGCCGCACCACGGCTCCGAGGCCGCGAAAGCGCCAGCTTCCTGACTTCGAGGGCGCTCTAATGGGCCAGCTTCTGCAGGAAGCTCGCGGCGGTCAGAAGATATTCGTCACGGTTCGGTTTCTTCAGGAACCCGTGCCCTTCGTCCTTCGCCACGAGGTACCACACCTCGCCCCCGCCCGAGCGCACGCGCCACACGAGCTGCTCGGACTCGGATATCGGGACACGGGGATCGTTCTGGCCGGCCGCCACGAGCAGGGGCCTGCGGATACGCGTCGCGTTGGTGAGGGGCGAGATGCGCTCGAGGAATACGCGCATGTTGGGGTCGCGCTCATCGCCATATTCGGTGCGGCGCCAGTCGCGCCGGTAGCCCGAGGTGTTGCGCAGGAAGGTGACGAAGTTGCTGATACCGGCGAGATCGATGGCGCCACGCAGCCGGTCGCCATAGGTGACGAGCGCTGCCAGCGCCAGGTACCCGCCGTAGGAGCCGCCCATCACAGCCAGGTGGTCGCGATCGAATCCGGACTGCGCGCCGATCCACACGAGGAGCGAGCCGATGTCGCGCACCGCGTCCTCGCGCAGCACGCCGTTGTCGAGGGTGAGGAAGCTCTTGCCGTAGCCGGATGAGCCGCGCACGTTGGGTGCGACCACGGCATAACCGAGCTCGTTCACCAGGAACTGCACGAACGGATCCCACTCCGGGCGGTACTGCGCTTCGGGCCCACCGTGAATGTCGATCAGCACCGGCACCGGGCCGCTCGCCTGCGCCGGCCGATAGACGTAGGCCGAGAGCCGCCGCTCATGGCCGCCGACGCGGTCCCAGGTCGGATAGCGGACGAGCTCCGGCGCGACGAAGGTGCTCACATCGAGCGGTCCCGCCTCGCTGCGCGTCCAGCGGGTCGCGCTGTCCTTCTCGACCTCATACACCCAGACATCGCGCGGCGAGGTCGGCGCGTCCACCGTCATCGCGAGCCTGCGGCCGGGGCGATCGAAGCGCGGGTTGCCGATGCGGCCCTCGGGGAGCCCGACGGGCGCGAGCGTCTGCTTGCTGTCGCGGTCGAGCACCGCGAGACGGCTGCGGCCGTCCTCGTTGAGGACATAGGCAATGTAGCGGCCGTCGGCGCTCACGTCGAAATCCTCGACGTCCCAGCTGACATCGGGGCTCACGCGGCGGCTGTCGTGGGTGCTGAGGTTCTTCAACTTCAGCTGCGCGAACTCACTGTCCTCGTCCGTCACCACGTACACCCCGCGGCCGGCGGGATCGAACTTGGCCATGCGGATGCCGGCCTTCACCGGCTTCTGCTCGAGCGGGGTGAGCGCGCCGGTCGCGACGTCCGCGAGGTACAGGTAGCTCTCGCTGCCCGATAAATACCGCCACACCAGCAGCTTCGAGTCATCCGGCGACCAGTCGAGCGGATACCACGTGTCTTGGCGGCCGCCGACGACGAGCTGTGGCACCGCGCTGGTCGTCACATCGGCGACGTAGACGTCGTAGCTGAGGGAGTCGCGCTCGTTCCCGTAGAACGCCACGCGCTTGCCGTCATGTGCCCAGACGATGCTGCCGTGGATGAAGGCCCCTTGCGTCAGCTGCCGCGGGTCGCCGACGCCGGGGTGGTAGTACACCTGCGCGTTGTCATCGCCCGCATGGTCCTTGAGGAATACGAATCCCTTGCCGCTCTTGGCGCCGCGCGCCCATTCGATGGGGTCGGAATAGAAAGTGAGCTGCTCACGCATGCCGAGCGGTGCGCTGACACGGTGCACCTGCTCGGTGTCGCCGAAGCGCGTCGAGGCGATCAGGCTCCCATCGGCGAGCCAGTCGAGAAAGGTGGCGCCGCGCGACTGCTGGTAGCGCGCCAGGCGCGCGGCGAGGCCGGGGTCGGCCGCGGGAATACCATCGAATATGAGGTTGCCGCGCTCGCGGTGTTGGATGACTGGACTCTGCGGAATGAAGGCCGCTGCAGGCTGCGGGGGGAGCGGGGCGGTCGCTTGCGCGAGCGGCGCCGCGGACTCCGGGGCCGGCACGGAGCCGGTTTGCCGGGCGATTCCCGCGCCAGCGGACAGAGCGAGAACGAGTGCCGTGAAGGCGGTGCGAGTCGATGAATACCGGGCGCGGGTGGTCATGCCTGTAAGCTAGCCTACAGGGTACGATGTGTACATGCAGCCGCGCGCTTCTGTGAAGCCGACACTCTATCGACACCCGCACGGCATCACGGCAGTGGATGCCGAGTACCTCTACCCCGGTCACGCCGCCGCGCACCTCATCGTCGATGGCGGACGCGCGGCCTTCGTCGATGTGGGAACGAACTCCTCCGTTCCCTTCCTACTCGCCGCGCTTGATGAGCTCGGCATCCCGCGCGCGGCGGTCGATTACCTGTTGCTGACCCACGTGCACCTCGATCACGCCGGTGGTGCGGGCACGCTGATGCGGGAGTTGCCCAATGCCCGCGCGCTGCTGCATCCGCGCGGTGCGCCACACATGATCGATCCCGCGAAGCTCATCGCCGGCTCGCAGGCGGTGTACGGTGCGGAGCCCTTCCGCCGCCTGTACGGGGAGCTGCTGCCCATTGCGCCCGAGCGCGTACGCGCAGTCGCCGACGGCGAGCGCATCGTGCTCGGCGGCCGCACCCTCGAGCTCATCCACACGCCCGGCCACGCGCAGCATCACTACGTGGTCGTGGATAGCGCGCACGCCAGCATCTTCAGCGGTGATACCTTCGGCATCTCCTATCGCGCCCTCGACACCGAAAGGGGGGCATTCATCACTCCGTCCACCGTGCCGACGCAATTCGACCCGCAGCAGCACATCGCCTCCATCGACCGCATGCTGAGGCTCAGGCCCGAGTCGATTTATCTCATGCACTTCAGCCGCGTGACCGACATCCCGCGTCTGGCAGCGTCCCTCAAGGAGCAGATCCGCGAGCTGGCGGCCATCGCACGCGCGCATGCCGCGGACCCCGAGCCGGCGCGCGGCATCCGCGCCGATATGCTTGCGCTGTGGCGCACGCTCGCGCGGACTCACGGCTGCCGCCTGCCGGACAGCGACCTCGAGCACGCCTTCGAAGGCGATCTGATCCTCAATACACAGGGCCTCATGGCCTGGCTCATGCGCATCGGTGAGCTCGGCGACGCTGAAAGGTGAAGCCATGAACCGCTTCAAGGCATTCCGCATCCACTCGGAAGCGGGCAAGATCAGCCCGCGTTTCGAAGAGATCGGCCTCGATGATCTCTCGCCCGGCGATGTCGTGATCCGCGTCACCCACTCCGGCATCAACTACAAGGACGCGCTCGCTGCGACCGGCGCGGGCAAGATCCTGCGGCGCTACCCGCTCGTGGGCGGCATCGACCTCGCGGGCATCGTCGAGTCCTCGAGCGATGCACGCTTCGCGGCCGGTACGGCGGTGCTGGTGACCGGCTGCGGGCTGTCCGAAACGCACGATGGCGGCTATGCGCAGTTCGCGCGCGTGCCCGGCGATTGGGTGATCCCGATGCCGCGCGGGCTCGATGCTTTCACCGCCATGGCGCTCGGCACCGCGGGCTTCACCGCCGCGCTCGCCATCCACCGCATGGAGCAGAATGGCCAGGAGCCCGCCGGCGGACCGATCGCGGTGACGGGTGCTTCGGGCGGCGTCGGCAGCATCGCCATCGACATGCTGAGCGCGCGTGGCTATCGCGTGGTCGCGGTGAGCGGCAAGGCGGAGGCGGTTTCCTATCTCGAGGAGCTCGGGGCGAGCGAGGTGCTGCTGCGCGAGCGTCTCGACTTAGGCGCGAGGCCGCTCGAGAACGCCCGCTTCGGGGGCGCCATCGACAATCTGGGCGGCGATAGCCTCACCTGGCTCACGCGCACGGTCGATTTCTGGGGCAACATCGCCAGCATCGGCCTCGCCTCGGGCGCTTCGTTCACCACCACGGTGATGCCTTTCATCCTGCGAGGCGTGTCACTGCTCGGCATCAACTCCTCGGCGACGCGGCGCGAATGGCGCCTGGCGGTGTGGCAGCGCATCGCGAGCGACCTGCGTCCGCGGCACCTCGATCGAATCGTGACCCGCACCATCGCCTTCGATGAGCTGCCGGCGGCTTTTCCCGCCTACCTCGCCGGGCGCGTCACCGGGCGCACCGTGGTGCGCATCGGCTGAGAGAACCTACCCGCCGGTAGGATCGGCGCGCGGTGCGGGCCGGTGGCCGCGCGCGGCGGCGCGCGTATAGAATGACCGTGCGCTTTCGAGGTCCACCATGCCTGAAACCTCACTCACCGCCGGTGCGCGCCTGCGGTCCGCCCTGGAGATCGAACGTCCGCTGCAGGTGGTCGGCACGATCAACGCCTACGCCGCGCTGCTCGCCGAGCGCAGCGGCTTTCGAGCCATCTATCTCTCCGGCGCCGGAGTCGCCAATGCCTCGTTCGGATTTCCGGACCTCGGCATCACCTCGCTCAACGATGTCTGCGAGGACGTGCGCCGCGTGAGTGGTGCCTGCTCGCTCCCGCTGCTGGTCGATGCCGATACCGGCTTCGGCAGCGCGTTCAACATCGCGCGCACCACGCGCGAGTTGATCCGCGCCGGCGCGGCCGGCATGCACCTCGAGGACCAGGTTTCCGCGAAGCGCTGCGGCCACCGTCCTGGCAAGGCGCTGGTCCACGCGGGCGAGATGGTCGATCGCATCCGCGCGGCCGCCGATGCGCGCAGCGATCCGGCATTCGTCGTCATGGCGCGTACCGACGCACACGCGGTCGAAGGGCAGGCCGCGGCGCTCGAGCGTGCCGCGCAGTACGTTGCAGCCGGCGCCGACATGATCTTCGCCGAGGCGCTCAGAACGCTCGATGAATACCGCGAGTTCTGCTCCGCCCTGAGCGTGCCGGTGCTCGCCAACATCACTGAATTCGGGCAGACGCCGCTCTTTACCGTCACCGAGCTCGCCTCCGCGGGGGTGCGCCTGGTGCTGTACCCACTGTCGGCCTTCCGCGCGGCGGCGCGCGCGCAGCTGCGGGTATACGAGGCGATCCGCGCCGAGGGGACGCAGAAGAGCGTGCTCGAACTCATGCAGACCCGCGCCGAGCTCTACGCCGTGCTCGGCTACCACGAATACGAGCAGAAGCTCGATGAGCTCTTCGGGAAAGAGCAGCCATGAACGAGATGCACAACCTCGGGCCTAAGAAGTCGGTCGCCCTCTCGGGCGTGACGGCGGGTAACACCGCGCTGTGCACGGTGGGCCGCACCGGCAACGACCTGCACTACCGCGGCTACGACATCCTCGAGATCGCCACGGAGTGCGAGTTCGAGGAAATCGCCTACCTGCTCATTCACGAGAAGCTTCCGAACCGCGCCGAGCTCAGCGAGTACAAGTCCAGGCTCAAGTCCCTGCGCGGGCTGCCGGCCACGGTGCGCGGTGCGCTCGAGGTGCTGCCGCCGGCGAGCCATCCAATGGATGTGCTGCGCACCGGTGTTTCGGTACTCGGTTGCACGTTGCCGGAGAAGGACGACCATGAGGTGGCCGGTGCGCGCCACATCGCCGATCGCCTCATCGCCTCGCTTGGCTCGATGCTCACCTACTGGTATCACTTCAGTCAGTCGGGTCGGCGCATCCAGGTCGAGACCGAGGACGATTCCATCGGCGGACACTTCCTGCATCTGTTGCACCAGCGGCCACCGCCCGCATCCTGGGTGCGCGCCATGCACACCTCGCTCATCCTCTACGCCGAGCACGAGTTCAACGCCTCGACGTTCGCCGCGCGCGTGATCGCCGGCACCGGCGCGGACATGTACTCGTGCATCACGGGCGCCATCGGGGCACTGCGCGGACCGAAGCACGGTGGGGCCAACGAGGCCGCGTTCGAGATCCAGCAGCGCTATGAGACGGCGGACGCCGCGGCCAGCGACATCCGCGCGCGCGTCGCGAACAAGGAAGTCATCATCGGCTTCGGACACCCGGTGTATACCCTCGCCGACCCACGGAACGAGGTGATCAAGGAAGTGGCGCGCCAGCTCTCGAAGGAAGCGGGCGACATGAGCCTGTTCGAGATCGCCGCACGCATCGAGACGGTGATGCGCGAGACCAAGAACCTGTTCGCCAACCTCGATTGGTTCTCGGCGGTGTCGTACCACATGATGGGTGTGCCGACGGAAATGTTCACGCCGCTGTTCGTCATTGCGCGCACCACCGGCTGGGCTGCGCACGTCATCGAGCAGCGCATCGACGGCAAGATCATCCGTCCGCATGCGAATTACACGGGCCCGGAGAACCTCAAGTTCGTGCCGCTCGCGCAACGCAAGTAACGTCAGGAAAAAAACGGCCATGTCAGCCCACGACATCAAGTCCGCCGAGCGTCCGCCGCCGGATGGCGCGCTGGTGGCGATCGCCGACTACGCCCGCAACTTCAGGGTGAAGAGCGCAACTGCCTACGATACGGCGCGCTATTGCCTCATGGATACTCTCGCCTGCGGATTCCAGGCGCTGAAATATCCCGCCTGCCGCAAGCTCCTGGGTGCGGTCGTACCGGGAGCGGTGATGCCGGGCGGAGCGCGCGTGCCTGGCACCTCCTTCGAGCTCGATCCCGTGCAGGCCGCTTTCAACATCGGCGCGATGATCCGCTGGCTCGATTTCAACGACACCTGGCTCGCCGCCGAGTGGGGTCACCCTTCCGACAATCTCGGCGGCATCCTCGCGGTGTCCGATTATCTGGCGCGCCAGGCGGTGATGTCGGGCCGCGCACCGCCCACGGTGCGCGAGCTCCTCGCCGCCATGATCAAGGCGCACGAGATCCAGGGCGTGCTGGCGCTCGAGAACAGTTTCAACCGCGTCGGCCTCGATCATGTGCTGCTGGTGCGCGTCGCCTCGACCGCCGTGGTGACGAGCCTCCTCGGGGGCACGGAGGAGCAGGTGGTGAACGCAGTATCGAACGCCTGGATCGACGGCGGCGCGCTGCGCACTTACCGGCACGCGCCCAACACCGGCTCGCGCAAGAGCTGGGCTGCCGGGGACGCCACCAGCCGCGCCGTGCGCCTCGCGCTCATCGCACTCACCGGTGAGATGGGCTACCCCTCGGCGCTCTCGGCGAAAACCTGGGGCTTCAGCGACGTGCTGTTCCGCGGCAAGCCGATCGCGCTGCCGCAACCCTTCGGCAGCTACGTCATGGAGAACGTGCTGTTCAAGATCTCCTACCCCGCGGAGTTCCACGCGCAGACCGCGGTCGAGGCGGCGATGACGCTGCATCCACAGGTGGCCGCGCGGCTCGCCGACATCGAGCGCGTCGTCATCGAGACCCAGGAGCCGGGCGTCCGCATCATCGACAAGGTAGGACCGCTCGCCAACCCGGCCGACCGCGACCACTGCATACAGTACATGGTGGCGATCCCGCTCATCTTCGGGCGTCTCACCGCCGGGGACTACGAGGATACGGTGGCGCGGGATCCGCGCATCGATGCGCTGCGCGCGCGGACACAGGTGCGCGAGAACCCGACCTTCACGCGCGAGTACTACGACCCGGACAAGCGTTATATCGGCAACGCCGTGCAGGTCTTCTTCCGCGACGGCAGCGCGAGCGCGCGCGTACAGGTCGATTACCCGATAGGCCATCGCAAGCGACGCGCGGAAGGCATGCCGGTGCTCGTGAAGAAGTTCGAAACATCGGTGGACGCTCACTTTGGCCCGAAGCAGGCCGAGCGCATCAAGGCATTGTTTGCCGCGCCGAAACCCCTCGATGCCATGCCGGTGAACGAGCTCGTGGCGGCGCTCGTGACCAACGGCGTCACCGCCTGAGCCCAAAAAAAACCGGGCGGCGAGAAACGCCGCCCGGCCTTTATCACTCGAGGATCCCCACCCGGGGTCCCCAAGAAATCATGCATCCTGCTCGATGCTCAGAGCTTTGCCGATAGCGGCAAGCATGATTCCCTGGGGGGTTTAGCCGACCCGCACCGGCACGAAAAGCCGCGCATCACCGCGCTGGATGAGCAGCGCGATGTGCCCCTTGGACTTGTCCACCGCGCCGCGCAGGTCCTCGGCGCTCTTGATGGGTGAGCCGTTGGCGGCGAGCACCACATCCCCCGGCTGAATGCCCGCCTCGGCAGCCGGTCCGCTCGAGCGCTCGACCACCAGCCCGCCCTTGACGTTGCTCTGGCGCTGCTCCTGTTCGGTGAGCGGGCGCACCGCGAGCCCGAGCTTTCCGCCGTCGTTGTGCGAGCCGGCGCTGGCGGCGGCGGTGCGCTTATCCTCCAGCGCACCGAGCTTCACGGTCACCGTGCGCGTGGAATGATCGCGCCACACCTCGAGCTCCACGTTCGTGCCGGGGGCGATCGCGGCGATCTGCACCGGCAGCTCAGTGGAATCCTTGAGCACCTGGCCGTTGAGCTTGAGGATCACATCACCGGCCTGGACGCCGGCGTGCTCGGCGGGCCCACCCTTCTCGACGCTCGAGACCAGCGCGCCCTCGGGCTGCGGCAGGCCGAAAGAGTCCGCAAGGCCCTGGCTGACGTTCTGGATCACCACGCCGAGTTTGCCGCGGGTGACATGGCCGGTGGTCTGCAGCTGCTGACCCACCTGCATCGCGACGTCGATCGGGATGGAGAAAGAGACGCCCATGTAGCCGCCACTGCGGCTGTAGATCTGCGAGTTGATGCCGACGACCTCGCCGCGCATGTTGAACAGCGGCCCACCGGAGTTACCGGGGTTGATCGGAACGTCGGTCTGGATGAAGGGCACGTACCCGGAATCGAGCGTGCGGCCCTTGGCGCTGACGATGCCCGCGGTGGCGCTGTTCTCGAAGCCGAATGGAGCCCCGATCGCCAATACCCATTCACCGACCTTGAGCGAGCGGGAGTCGCCGACCTTCACCGTCGGCAGGTCCTTGGCATTGATCTTGATGATGGCGATGTCCGACTTGGTGTCGACGCCGATCACCTTCGCGGTGTACTCGCGTCGGTCGGTCATGCGCACGGTGACCTCGCTCGCGCCGCTCACCACGTGCGCGTTGGTCATGATGACGCCATCGGGACGGATGATGAAGCCCGAGCCTTCACCGCGCTGGGGCTGCGGGGCGGGCATCTGGAACGGCGCGCCGCGGAAGAAGGGCGCAAACGGACTGTTGGGACCGAAGAAGGGATTGCCCTGGCCGTTGTCGCCGTTGTCATCGTCACCCTGGTCGCCCGGGGTGTTGAGGCCCGTCGCCACCTTGGTGACCACCTGGATGTTGACGACCGCCGGACCGTACTTCTGCACCATGCTGCTGAAATCGGGCAGCACTACCCCCGCAGCAGTGCCGGCTGACGGCGCGGGTGCCGCCTGCGCCGTGACCGCCGCAGGCGGGGGGCTGGCTAGCGCGTGGGCCGCACCGGCGACATAGAACGTGCCCAACGGCACGCCGATCAGGCTGGCGCCGAGCGTCGCGGCGATCAGCGGTTTCCTGATGAGGTTCGAAAAGTTCATGGAATGCTCCGTCCGTTCCACCTGCCGTCGGGAATTACGCGCACGATAGTGAGCGCGCCTTATGGGATCCTTAAGGCCGCTGCAAGGCCCCCGCGCCGCGCCCGGTGCCGCAGCCGCGTTACTGCGTAGAGAAGCGCGTGTAAGGACGCGGCTCGGTTTTCAGCGCAGGCGTCAGCGCGCTGAAATAGGCCGCGATCTCGGCGATCTCTGCCGGCTTCAGAGGCGCGGCGAAGCCCTTCATGATCGGGTTCTTGCGCCCGCCGTGCTGGTACTCCTCGATGGCGCGCACGAGGTAATCCTGGTGCTGGCCCGCGAGCGATGGGTACATCGGAGCGATGGCCACACCGTCCTGCCCGTGGCACGAGGTGCACAGCGTCGCCGCCTTGGGCACGGCGCCTTTCGCCTTGCCGGTCGAGGTGAGAGGCTTGCCGGCGAAGGATACCGCGATGTCGGCGATGTCCTGGTCCGAGAGCTCGGAGGCCTGCGAGTGCATCGTCAGGTGCGCGCGGTCGCCATCGCGATAACCGTGCAGCGCCGCCACCAGGTACTCGGGGCTCTGCCCCTCGAGCTTGGGCACGCTGTAGTCGGGGTACGCATTGCGGTAACCGTCGATCCCGTGGCAGCCGAGACAGGTATAGGAAAGCTCCTTGCCGCGGTGCGGATCGCCCGGCTGTGTCGCGGGCGCGGCGGCGGCCGCGGGCGTCTCCGCGGGAGGAGCCGCGGATGGCTCAGGCGTCTGCGCGCGTGATACGCCCGGGAGCGCACAGGCCATGACTGCCGCGATGGTCACCGCGGGCTCGGCATAGCCGCACCAACGCCCCATCCTGCTCTCCGCGAGTTGAAAAAACGGCCCCGAATGTTACGGACTCTGCCCGGCAAAAGCCATTCGACCCGATGTTGATGCAGATGACGCCGTGTAAGCTCGAACCATGATTGCCCTCATCCAACGCGTGAGCGAGGCGCGGGTGCGCGTTGGCGGTGAGCTCGTCGGCGCGATCGACCGTGGCGTGCTGGCGCTGATCGGCGTGCAGCGCGGCGACACCGCAGAATCGGCCGTGCGGTTGCTCGAGCGCATCCTCTCCTACCGGGTTTTTCCGGACGCCGAGGAACGCATGAATCTGTCCCTGCGCGCGGTGGACGGTGGGCTACTGCTCGTGCCGCAGTTCACGCTCGCGGCCGACACCCACAAGGGAACCCGCGCGGGATTCAGCACCGCCGCGGAGCCGGAGGAGGCGCAGCGCTTGTTTACGGGCCTGGTCGAACGCGCGCACGGGCTCTATGCCCCTGTTTCCGCAGGTGTATTTGGTGCACACATGGAGGTGTCACTGGTCAATGACGGGCCGGTGACCTTCTGGCTCGAGGCCCGCTGAGTTGCAAGCGTGAAGTGCGTCCCGGCGGTGTGCGAACTTATGGGGCTCCGGGCACTGCTTTGACTTATCCTACGGTTCTTTTCCGCCACGCAGGCGGAAGCTTGTGGAGCGTGAAGTATGGGCGGCTTAGGAATGCGCGAGCTGGTGATCATCCTGCTCGTGGTGCTCGTCGTGTTTGGTGCGAAGAAGCTGCGCAACGTGGGCTCGGACCTCGGACATGCGGTACGCGGGTTCAAGAAGGCGATGAGCGAAGGCGAGGAGGAACAGAGCACTCCGCCGAAGCAGATCCGCGCCGAGGGTGCGGACGCGGAATTCCCGGAAGTCGCGAAGAAGAGCGACACCAAGACCGAACGGAGCACGTGATCTGTTCGAGGGCCGGTTCTCGGAGATCCTGATCATCTTCGTCCTGGCGCTGATCGTGCTGGGACCGGAGAAGCTGCCACGTCTCGTGTCCGAACTGGGCCGTTGGGTGGGACGGGCCCGTGCCATGGCGCGTCAGTTCCGCGAGCAGCTCGAGGAGGAAGTGCAGCTCGAGCAGGCGCGCAAGGCGAATCAAACCGCCCCAGCGCCGGACTCCAACACCTCTGCGCACGAGCCGGCAACTTCCGCTGCACCTCCCGCAGCAGCCACCGGCAATGGCGCCACCGGTGCCGATCCCGCCGCTACCCGACCCGCGCAGGCGGGCGGCGCCGATGAGCGAAGAACCTGAAAAGCTCGCCGAAGGCACGCTGATCTCGCACCTGCTGGAGCTGCGGGACCGGCTGCTGCGCGCGCTGGTGGCGGTTGGGATCGCGTTCATGCCGTGCGTGTACTACTCGAACGATCTCTTCAGCTTCATCGCGCAGCCGCTGCTCGCCAAGCTCCCTCAAGGGAGCAACCTCATCGCCACCGGGGTCATGTCACCCTTCACCACGCCCTTCAAGCTGTCGTTCTTCGCGGCGCTGATGATCGCGATGCCCTATGTGATCTACCAGCTGTGGTCGTTCGTGGCGCCGGGCTTGTACCGCCACGAGCGGCGCTTCGCGGTGCCGCTGCTCGTCTCCTCGATTCTGCTGTTCTACGTCGGCATCGCCTTCGCCTACTACTTCGTCTTTCCGGTGATGTTCGAGTTCTTCGCCCACACGACGCCGAAGGGCGTCTCGATGATGACCGACATCAACAACTACCTGGATTTCGTGCTCACCATGTTCTTCTGCTTCGGGCTCGCCTTCGAGGTGCCGGTCGCCGTGGTGCTGCTCGTGCTGACGGGCGTCGTGCGCATCGAGAAGCTCAGGAAGAACCGTGGTTACGTGCTCATCGGCATCTTCATCCTCGCAGCGCTCCTCACCCCACCCGATGCCATCTCGCAGTGCTCACTCGCCATACCCATGTACCTGCTGTACGAGGGCGGCATCCTCATGGCGCGCCTCCTCTCCCGCGGTCACAGCCCCGAAGCACAGGCCAAGCCCGATGAAGGTTGAACAATGAACGAGCTCGCCGAGCCCTCGCGCGCAGCCCCGGTCACAGCGCCCAAAACTATCCTCGGCCAGCCCTTCGGACTGGCGACGCTCTTTCTCACGGAGATGTGGGAGCGCTTCACCTACTACGGCATCCAGGCCGTGCTCATCCTGTTCATGGTGGCGACGGTACCCAAGGGTGGCCTCGGGCTCGATGACAAGACCTCGAGCTCGATCTTCGGCTTATTCCTGGGCAGCACGTATCTGCTGGGACTGCTGGGGGGTTGGATCGCCGACCGTCTGCTCGGCGCACAACGCGCGGTGGTGAGCGGCGGGATACTCATCGCCACCGGCAGCGCACTGCTTGCGATCGGCAACGAGGCGATCTTCTTCCTTGGCCTGCTGGTGAACGCCATGGGGGTTGGGCTCCTCAAGCCCAACGTCAGCGCGATCGTCGCGTCACTCTATCCGGAAGGTGGCGCGCGGCGCGATGCGGGTTTTTCCATTTTCTACATGGGCATCAACATCGGCGCGGCCCTCGGCTCGTTCTTCGTGCCGCTCTGCGCCGCGGCCTTCGGCTGGCGCCTTGGATTCGGGCTGCCGGCGCTCTTCATGGCACTCGGCGTGGCGCAGTTCCTGTGGACGCGCTCGTATCTCGGCGCTGCAGGCTTGCAGCCCGCTCACGAGCGGCGCGGTTCGTGGACCCCGGTCGTCGTATTCCTCGGGGCGGTCGCAGTGATCGTGGTGCTCGCCGTTACCCACACCGTGAGGCTCGACGCCTCCGCGCTCGCCACCGCGGCCTCCTGGGGATACGCGGTTCTCGCGGTCGCGTACTTCGTCTACCTGCTGTTCTACGCGGGGCTCTCCAAGGCGGAGCGCAGGCGCGCGCTCGTCATGGTGGCACTGTTCGTCGCTTCGGTGATGTTCTGGGCCGGCTATTACCAGCAGGGCGGCTCCTTCAACCTGTTCGCCGAGCGCTACACCGACCGGCACATCCTCGGCTGGGACATGCCTGCGGGCGTGCTGCAGGCGGTGAATCCGTTCTTCGTGATCACCCTCGCGGGCGTGTTTGCGACGCTGTGGATCGCGCTCGGCAAGCGCGGCCGCGATCCGCTGGCCTCGGCCAAGTTCGGCCTGGCGCTCATCTTCCTTGGGCTGGGCTTCCTGGTCATGTACTTCGCCGCGCAGCGCGTGCTGGCCGGCCACCTGGTGCTGCCCATTTGGCTCGTGTGCACTTACTTCCTGCATACCTGCGGGGAGCTGTGCCTCTCGCCGGTGGGGTTGTCGTACATGAGCAAGCTCGCGCCGCCACGGTTCGTCGGGCAGGCGATGGGTGTATGGTTTCTGTCGCTCGCGCTCGGTGGCAACCTCGCCGGCCAGCTCACCGGGCAGTACGACGCCAGTCACCTCGAGTCGCTCCCGGCACTGTTTCTGCGGATCTTCTGGTACGGCCTCATCGCCGGGGTGGTGATGCTGCTCCTCACGCCGTTCGTCAAACGCATGATGGCCGGCGTGCACTAGCGGGAGTACGCTGCGAACCGATGACGACCACGCGACGCGACCTGCTGGCGACGGTGCTGACGGCCGCCGGGGCGACCGTGACTGCGAGCCGCAGCGATGCCGAGCCGCGCAATCATGGTGAGGGTGGGGATCACCAGGAGCTCCCGTCAGATCCGGCTCTGCGCACCAAGGCGCTCGAGTCCGTGTTGGTTGCGCGGGGCCTGGTCGATCGCGCGGCGCTCGATACCCTGGTCGAGGTCTACGAGCACGAGATCGGGCCGCGCAACGGCGCCCAGGTAGTCGCACATGCGTGGGTGGACGATGCCTACCGGCGCCGCCTCCTCGATGACGGAACCGCGGCAATCCGCGAGCTCGGCTACGGCGGAGAGGAAAGCGAGCACCTGGTGGTCGTCGAGAACACCGATCGCGTCCACAATCTCGTCGTCTGCACGCTCTGCTCGTGCTATCCCTGGGCCCTGCTCGGATTGCCGCCCGTCTGGTACAAGTCGGCCGCCTACCGCTCGCGGGCGGTCATCGACCCGCGAGGCGTGCTCAAGGAGTTCGGCCTGGAGCTTCCTGCAGACATCGAGGTGCGGGCGTGGGACAGCACCGCTGAAGTCCGCTACCTCGTGCTTCCCGAGCGCCCGGCAGGGGCCGGAAAGCTGAGCGAAGCGGAGCTCGCCGCACTCGTGACCCGCGATGCGATGATCGGCGTCTCGCGTGTGACGCTGGCGCACGAGGCGCGCGCATGAACGGCGTACATGACATGGGTGGCCTGCAGGACATGGGGCCGGTGCGGGTCGAGAAGAACGAGCCGGTGTTCCACGCCGAGTGGGAACGTCGCGTCTTTGCCATGGTGGAGGCGGTTGACGGCGATTGGCCGGAAGGCTCGGGGCGTTACCAGAGAGAGCTCATCCCTCCGACTGAATACCTGCGCATGAGCTACTACGAGCGCTGGCTGAGGAGTCTGTCGGAGCTCCTGGTCAAGAGCGGGATGGTGACGCGGACCGAGCTCGAAACCGGCATCGCGGAAGGCGGCAACACCAAGGGTCGTAAGGTCCTGCGAGCCGGGGAAGTGCGTCCAGCGATAGCCGGCGGATTTCCAGCAAAGAGAAACGTACCCGCCGTCGCAAAGTTTCACGTCGGGCAACGTGTGCGCGCGCACAACATCAACCCCGTCGGCCACACGCGCTTGCCGCGCTATGCCCGCGGCAGGCAGGGCACGATTGCGCGCGACCACGGCGTGTTCGTTTTCAACGATAGCCTGGTTCAAGGTCGCGGCGAAAAGCCCCAGCACGTGTACTCGGTGCGCTTCGCGGCGCGGGAGCTATGGGGAAGCGACGCGCCGGTGAGCGATTCGGTCTACGTCGACCTCTGGGACGATCACCTTGAATCGGCCTGACCTCGCGCTGGAGCCGCCGGCTCTCACGGCTTTGCCGCGCCTGCCGCGCAATGAAGCAGGGCCGGTGTTCGCTGAGCCCTGGCAGGCCGCGGCGTTCGCACTGGCCGTCTCCCTGTCGCGGCAGGGTCACTTCACGTGGAAGGAATGGGCGGCGGCGCTCGGGGATGAGCTGAAGGCGAGCGCGGCTCGGGGTGAGCCGGACGATGGCTCGCACTACTACCACTGCTGGCTCGCGACGCTCGAGCGCATGGTGGTGGCGAAGGGTCTCTCGCACTCCGGTGAGCTGCTCGCCTGCAAGGAGGCGTGGGCAGAGGCCTACCGCCGCACTCCGCACGGCAAGCCCGTCGAGCTGCAGAGCGTTTGAACGGCGCCCGGAAGGGGACGGCATCACGGTTGTGTCAGCGGTTGTGCGGGCGGTGTCATCTGCACGCTGGTCACGAAGTACTCCGTGTCGCCAAAGCAGGAAGTCGGAATCCACTTGCGCTGCTCGTAATGCAGCGTGACCCGCTTGCCGATGTCGGCGCTGAGCTGTTTCGCGAGATCATCTTCGCGCACCGTGAAAAGGAATTTCTCGGCCACGGTTCCCGGGAGCGTCACCATGGCCATCTCGCCCTCCCACGTCTTGCAGACCCAACCCTTGCGAGCCAATTTCTGCAGGAACCCCGCGCGGTCGCCGTCCGAGTACGACCAGTGGAGCGTAAACCAGGTGAACGCGGCGAATCCGAGCACGATGGCGATGATGATGCCGATGAGTACCTTGCCCATGGTTGTTCTTCCTGTTCGCTGCGCCCCACGGCGGCTCCCGCACGAGAGCATACCGCGGGCCACCGCGTCATGCGGAATCGTGCGCAGCCTGCGCCGGGGCGGCGGCCGGCGCCACTTTGGAGTGGCGGTGCGGGGGTCGGGTCTGTAACCATGGCGCTCAATCAAGCCGGGGGAAGAGGCGCATGAAGGAATTGCGGGCCGAGCTGACCCTGCGGGGCCTGATCCTGGGCGTGCTGATCACGCTCGTCTTCACCGCCGCCAATGTCTATTTCGGGCTCAAGGCAGGGCTCACCTTTGCCACCTCCATTCCGGCGGCCGTCATCTCCATGGCCGCGCTGCGCAAGGTCCGCGGCGCAACAATCCAGGAGAACAACATCGTGCAGACGGTCGCTTCGGCCGCCGGCACGCTTTCCTCCATCATTTTCGTGCTGCCGGGCATGGTCATGATCGGCTGGTGGAGCGGCTTCCCGTACTGGGTCTCGTGCGCGATCTGCGTCTTCGGCGGCATCCTCGGCGTCATGTATTCGATCCCGTTGCGGCGAGCGCTCGTCACGCAGTCGGATCTCCCCTATCCCGAGGGCGTCGCCTGCGCCGAGGTGCTCAGGTGTGGCAGCGGGGAGCTGGGCCGCGGAGTCGAAGAGAGCCGCGCCGGACTTGCCGCGCTCGTGTGGGGATCGGTGATCTCGGGGGCCTTTGCGCTCATTACCGCGACGCGCATCTTCGCGAGCGATGTGGCGCGTAACTTCCGCGTGGGCGAGCGTGGTGTCTCGGGCTTCGACTTCTTCCTATCGTTCGCGCTCTTCGGCATCGGGCACCTGGTCGGTTTGTGGGTCGGTGTCGCGATGGGGGTCGGGGCGCTGATTGCGTGGGCGTGGGGAGTGCCGCATTTCGCGGCACTGTCACCGGATGCTGCCAACCTCACGGCGTCCTCTATCGATGCTCTCGCCCACGACACCTGGAGTCACAAGGTGCGCTTCGTCGGAGCAGGCACCATCGGAGTCGCGGCCATATGGACGCTCGCCAAGCTCGTGAAGCCGGTGGTAGCGGGACTGCGCTCGGCCATGGCCGCGGCGCGCACGCGCGCGCAGGGCAACGCGGCCGTTCTCCCGCGCACCGAGCAGGACATTCCGATCGGCATCGTGGGCCTCGCGTCGCTCCTGTGCGTGCTGCCCGTGGGCTTCCTGCTCGCGCAGTTCGTCGCGGGCAGCGGGCTCGGCGACCATCTCGCTTTCCTCGTGCTGAGCGGCGTGCTGTATGTCGCGGTCATGAGCTTCCTCGTGTCGGCCGTCGTCGGCTACATGGCGGGGCTCATCGGCTCATCGAACAGCCCGCTCTCGGGGATCGGCATCCTCGCCGTCATCGGCTTCGCCCTGATACTCGTGTTCGGCCTGCATGTGGACGCCGCGGCCGACACCGGCAAGGCGCTGGTCGCCTACGCGCTTTTCGTGACCGCGGTTGTGTTTGCGGCGGCCGCGATCGCCAACAACAACCTCCAGGACCTGAAGACCGGGCAACTGGTCGACGCGACACCGTGGAAGCAACAGGTCGCGCTCGTGATCGGGGTGATCGCCGGCGCGGTGATCATCCCGCCGATACTCGATCTCCTGAACCGTGCCTACGGCTTCGCCGGCGCGCCCGGCCCACATCACGAGCATCCCCTGCCCGCGCCCCAGGCGGGGCTCATTTCGGCGCTAGCCCAGGGCGTCATCCAGAACAACGTCGACTGGAGCCTGATCGAGACCGGGGGTCTGATCGGTGTGGTGGTGATCGCCGCCGATGCGCTGCTGCGGCGCCTGACGGCCGGTGCGCATCTCTCGCCGCTCGCGGTCGGTCTTGGGATCTACCTGCCCACACAGAGCACGCTGATGGTAGTGGTGGGCGCCGTTGCAGGCTGGATCTTCGATCGACGGGTGGACTTGCATCCGCGCCCCGAGGCCACCAAGCAGCTCGGGGTTCTCCTCGCCTCCGGCATGATCGTCGGCGAGGGGCTGATCGGGGTGCTGGTCGCGGCGCTCGTCGCCTTCTCGGGGCAGGACTTTCCGCTCTCGCTGGTCGGGGACTCCTTCGCCAGCAACGGCGCCGTCTGGCTCGGCGGCATCGCCTTTGCGGGAGTGATCTACCTGCTCTACCGCTGGGCGGGCCGGGCACTCATCACCGAGCCGCCGCGGCCAGAGGAGCGACGTGTGCCAACGAGCTAGCCATCGACGTAGACATTTTCCGTCACCGGCCGATCGGCGCTGCCAGCACCCCCTCTTTCACTCGATTCCGAGAATCATCTCCGCCGCCTTCTCGGCGATCATGATGACCGGCGCGTTGGTGTTGCCGCCGATGAGGCGCGGCATGATGGACGCATCGACGACCCGCAGACGCTGCACTCCCTGCACCCGCAGCTCGCCGTCGACCACGGCACTCCCATCGTCTCCCATGCGGCAGCTGCCCGCGGGATGATAGATGGTCTCGGCCTTGCGCCTGACGACCGCTTCCAGCTCGGCGCGTGTCTCGAGGCCCTCACCCGGGAAGAGCTCGCGGCCGCGATAACGCGCGAGCGGGGCGGCGGCAATGATCGCCCGCGAGATGCGGATTCCTTCGAGCAGCACCTCGAGGTCGCGCGGCTCGCTGAGGTAGCGCGGCTCGATGCGCGGCGGATCCTGAGCACGCGCCGAGCGCAAGCGGATGATGCCGCGGCTCGCGGGCCGCAGCACACAGGCGTGGAGCGTGAAGCCGTGACCCGGCAGGCGATTGCGGCCGTGCTCATCGAGCTGCGCCGGCACGAAGTGCAGCTGCACGTCCGGCCGCTCATCGGGGGCGAGGGATGTGCGCACGAATGCGCCCGCCTCCGCGACGTTACTGACGCCGGGCCCGGAGCGGGTGAGGAAGTAGCGCGCACCGACGGCAACGGCCTGCGCGCGCGTGAAGTCATAGGTGATGGGGATCGGACACTGGTTCAGCGTGCAGAAGTCGAGGTGATCCTGGAGGTTGTGCCCGACTTCCGGGCTCGCGGCTTTCACGGTAATGCCGAGCGCCTCGAGCTCCGCCGTCGGTCCGACGCCCGAAAGCAGCAGCAGCTGCGGTGAGCCGATCGCGCCGGCGCAGAGGATCACCTCGCGCGTCGCCTGCACCCGCTCGAGCGCGCCCCGGTGATGGAATTCCACGCCGTTCGCCGTCGTGCCCGAGAAGAGTATGCGCATCGCGAGGCAGCCGGTGCGGATCGCGAGATTGTGCCGGCGCCGGACGGGCGTGAGGTAGCCGGCCGCGGCGCTGCAGCGGCGGCCGTTGCGTTGCGTGACCTGGTAGAAGCCGACTCCTTCCTGGCGTGAGCCGTTGAAGTCATCGTTGCGCGGCAACCCCCACGCGGCGCCGGCGTCGACGAACAGCGCGGTGAGCGGATTGCGGAACTTCAGATCCTCCACCGAGAGCGGGCCGCCGTGCCCGTGATAGCCGTGCTCGCCGCTGCCGCGGTGATCCTCAGAACGCAGGAAGTACGGCAGCACGCTCGCATAGGCCCACGCGGGGCGAGTGACGGCCGCCCATTCGTCGTAGTCGCGCGGGTGGCCGCGCGTGTAACACATGGCGTTGATCGAGCTGCTGCCGCCGAGCACCTTGCCGCGCGGCCAGTACAGCCGCCGGCCGGCGAGCTGCGGCTCACTTTCCGTGCGGTAACGCCAGTTGATGCGGCGGTTGCCGGCAAGAAGCGCGATGCCTGCCGGCATGTGGATCATCGGGTGGCGGTCGGGGCCGCCGGCCTCGAGGAGGAGCACCCGCAGATCGCGCCGCGCGGAGAGCCGGTTCGCAAGCACGCAGCCAGCGGACCCGGCGCCGACGATGATGTAGTCGTACGCCGCTTCGTTCCTCATGGCGCGAGTGCCTGCGCCTGCAGGCGCTCCGGGGCCACGTACGGCGGCGCGGGATCAGCGCCGCGCGTAGCGCTCGAAGCCGCGCTGCCCGATGAGCCAGGAGCCGACCCAACCGGTGAGCCACACGATGATCGAGGTGAGGAACGCCGGCATGAACCAGGGTGCGTGGAAACCCGGCAGGATCGCACTCACGAGCCACACCATGGCCGCGTTCAGCACGAACAGGAACAGCCCGAGTGTCAGGATGGTGATCGGCAGGGTGAGTATGAAGGCAATCGGGCGGATGATGGCGTTCACCACCCCGAGCAGCAGTCCCGCGAGAATCAGTGTGCCGACACTGTCGATGTGCACACCCGACACCCACTGGGTCGCAAGCCACAAGCCGATGGCGGTGATCACGACGCGCAGCGCAAATCCCATCATGGCGGTGCTCCCGTTCGAGTTTGTTTTTCGACGAAAACCTTGAGGCGAGTCATGGCCTGCTGCCAGCTCGTGCGCAGCCGCCAGTACTGAGTATCCCACTCCGGGGCGGCCGAGACACCCGAGCCGAGCAGCCGCACGATGGTGCCGCCCGGCACGCGATCGAGAATGAAATCGTCCACCATCACCGTGTCGGCTGGGGGAAGCGTGCTCGAGGGCAGGTACAGCAGCCGCAATCGCCGTTCCGGCTCGAACACATCGATCTGTGCCTCGAACTCGGTGACGCGGTCGACGCTCGCGCGGAAGAGTCCTCCCTGACAGGGGCGGATCACCGCGGCGGGCGAGCACCAGCGGGTGAGTTGTGTCGGGTCGGTGAGCGCGAGCCACACCTGGCTGGCGTCGGCGAGAATGTCGACGCGATGCGCGTAGCCCCGCTCCCTGTCACCCATGTCGGCATTGTGCCATCCTCGGTGGCACAAAGCCGGAGGTCTCATGGCATACGTGCAGCTGATGATCCTGCTCGCGCTGCTCGAGTTCCTGCTGTTCGGCTTCGCGGTCGGCAGCGCCCGCACCCGCTACCAAGTGCGCGCCCCCGCCACAGCCGGCCACGAGGTGTTCGAGCGCTACTTCCGAGTGCAAATGAACACGCTCGAGCAGCTCGTGGTGTTCCTGCCCTCGATCTGGCTGTTCGGCCACTACATCAACGCATGGGCCGCGGCGGCGCTCGGTGCGCTCTTCATCATCGGACGCGCGTTGTACTTCCGCGGCTACACCCAGGCGCCCGAGTCACGGCACGCCGGCTTCGTGCTCTCCGCCATTCCGAACGTCACGCTGCTCGTCGGCGCGCTGATTGGTGTGCTCCGCTCCATTTTCCTCAGCCCGGGCTGAAGCAACCGCCGATGGTCAGTTCGATGGCGCGCGCGTCCCGCGCAGCGTCAGGGCGAGGGGAATGAGAGAGGCCGCGACGATGAGGAGCGTCACGAGCCCGAAGTGCTGCCTGACGAAGGGGATGTTGCCAAAGAGGTAGCCACCCCATACGAACAGCAGCACCCAGGCGAATCCGCCGACGAAGTTGTAGGCGAAAAAGCGGGCGAACGGCATGCGGCCAACCCCCGCGACGAAGGGCGCGCAGGTGCGCAGGATCGGCAGGAAGCGCGACACGAGGACCGCCAGGCCGCCGTGGCGCCGGAAGAACTCCTCCGTGCGGCGCAGGTATTCGACCTTGAGCCAGCGGTAGCGGCCCGAGAAAGCGGGCGGCCCGATGGCGCGCCCGATGCTGTAGTTAACCGTGTTGCCGAGGACCGCGGCGGTGCCGAGCGCAAGGCTTGCCACCGGCGCGCGCAGCGTCCCGCTCGTGTCGACTGCCGCGAGCGCTCCCACTGCGAAGAGCAGCGAGTCCCCGGGCAGGAAAGGGGTCACGACGAGCCCGGTCTCGGCGAAGATCACCGCAAAGAGGATCGGGTAGATCCAGAGGTCGTAGCGCGCGAGCAGCTCGACGAGATGCCGATCGAGATGCAGCACGAGATCGATGAGCCACGCCAGCATGACGCGGAGGATATCGGCAAGGCAGCAGCCACGCTAAGCGGGCATGACCTGGCTCACCGGCGGTCCGCGGTGGTTCAGGGCACGAATGCGCGGCTCACGAGCGAAACCATGCGTGGCGCGTCTGCTCTTTCCTTGAGCACGGCGAGTGCGAGGCGCACGTCGGCATCCCGCTCGGTGAGCGGCCCCTCGGCTTTGCCGTGGCCCAGCTCGGCGGGTGGATCGCCGGGACCGTCCTCGAGGATGTCGGGCACGATCCCCTTGCCGTGGATCGAAGCCCCGGAGGGAGTGAAGTAGCGCGAGGTCGTGAGCTTGACGGCTCCGCCGCGCGAGAGTGGCAGCACCGTCTGCACCGAGCCCTTGCCGTAGGTCTTGCGACCGACGAGGAGTGCCCGGCCATGGTCCTTGAGAGCTCCCGCGACGATCTCCGAAGCGGAGGCCGAGCCCCCATTCACGAGCACCACGAGGGGTGCCCCGTCGATCAAATCGCCGTGCGATGCCTCCATCCGGAAGCGGGCCTCGGGGGTACGGCCGTCGGCAGTCACGATCACACCGGAGCCCAGGAAGTCGTCCGCGACGGCCACGCCGGCCTCGAGAACACCGCCCGGATTGTTTCGTAGGTCGAGCACTAGACCCCTGATTCCGGATGGATTGTCGCGTTGCAGGAGCGAAATGGCCTTCGAAACATCCTGTGAAGTGGTCTCACTGAACGTCGTGATGCGTAGATACCCGAAACCCGGCTCGAGGCTCTGCTCGAGGACGCTGTGGACCTCCACTTGCGCGCGGCGAAGTGCGAACTCGAGGGGCTCCGCACTCCCCTCGCGACGGATGGTGAGTGTGACGACACTGCCCGAGTTGCCGCGCATCCGGGCGATGGCACCGGCAAGATCGGCCCCCACATCGGTGCCATCGATGCGCACGATCTGGTCTCCGGTGCGCAGGCCTGCACGCTGTGCGGGGGAACCATCGATCGGGTGGAGGATCTTCACGACCCCATCACTCGCCACCACCTCGATGCCGACCCCCGGGTAGGAGCCCATGGTGGAGAGGCGGATCTCATCGAACTCCTGGCTGTCGAGGTAGGCGGAGTGGGGATCGAGCGCGGCCACCATGCCGCGGATCGCCTTCTCCATCAGGGCGTGGTCATCGACCTCGTCCACGTAGTCGCGTTTGATGCGCTCGTACACCTCGGCGAAGAGGCTCGCGTCCTGCCACGGAAGCGTGCTGCGAGGCGCTGCCGGCTCTGCGTGCGTAAGCGCGCCCGGACGGTCGGCGAGAACGCCGCTGCTGAGCGCCCCGCAAAAACCGAGGAACGTCCCCGCGGTCAGGGCAATGAGCGTGCGTGAGGGGATTGGCATGACGCGGAGACCTCGGTTCGCACCGTGAAGGGTTGTTGGGATCGGCGACGTCGGCAGTGGTTCCCTGCGCGGCCTCAACGCGCCGCGCCGCCGAACCAGGTGACCTGTTCCCGCTCCCCGGTGGCGTCGGCGCCGGGCGCACTCGGCAGCGGGAGCTCGGTGAGCAGGTCCGCGAGCGGGATCGGCCTACCGATCGCAAAGCCCTGCCCGTAGTCCACGCCCAGCTCCGCAATGCGTGCGCTGATCGCCTCGGTCTCGATGTACTCGGCCACCGTGGTGATCGACATGCTGCGCGCGAGCTGCGCGATCGCACGCACCATGGATTCGGCACGCGCATCCTTGAGCACATCGCGCACGAAGCTACCGTCGATCTTGAGCATGGTGACGGGCAGCTGGCGCAGGCACGAGAGCGAGGAGAGGCCCGTCCCGAAGTCATCGAGCGCAACGCCGCAGCCGAGTTGCCGGAGGCGGCGCATCAGCGCCTCGGTACGCGCGAGATTCGCGACGGTGGCGTTCTCCGTGAGCTCGAAGCAGAAGAGCTCGGGATCGAGGCTGCTCGCGCCGATGCTCTTCACCAGGTAGTCGGCGAATGAGTCATCGTTCAGTGACTGCCCGGAGAAGTTGATCGCGAACCCGAGCGCCTTGCCCTCGAGGATTCCGGCGCGGGGCTGGAGCGCCTCGATGACGTGAGCGATCACCCAGCGGTCGATCAGCGGCATCAGCTGGTAGCGGGTCGCGGCGGAAAGGAAGTTGTCGGGACCCACGGTGCGGCCGCTATCGTCGGTCATGCGCAGCAGCAGCTCGTAATGGGGACGCGCGCTTTCCGCGGCGGCGAAGGGCAGGATCAGCTGCGCATCGAGGTGCAGGCGGCCGGACTCGATGGCATCGCGCACCTGGCCCGCCATGCCGATGTCGGCGTGACGACGCACGATGCTGGCATCGCTCGGCTGGTAGACCTCGACGCGGTTGCGGCCGCGGTCCTTGGCCGCCTTGCAGGCGGTCTCGGCGGGAGCCAGCAGTTGGGCGAGCTCATGCGCCTGGGGATCGACGGAGGCGACTCCGGCGCTGATCGATACCGGCAGCCGTGCCTCGGCGCTCACGAGCGCGAGCCGCTCGGTGCCCTCGCGCAGCGCCTCGGCGAAAGCCTCCGCATCCTGCACACGGGCGGGCAGCATGAGTGCAAAGCGGTCACCCGAGATTCGAGCCCCGAACGCTCCGGGCGGCAGGCGCTGGCGAATCAGCTCACCGAGCTGCCCGAGGAGTGCATCCCCGACGTGCATGCCGGAGTTCTCGTTGATCGCGTGCAGCTGATCGACATCGATGTAGAGCGCGCTCCAGGGAGCGGTCTTTACATCGGCGAGCACCGCTTTCACACGCCGCTCGAAGGCCGGGCGGGCGTAGAGCCCGCTCAAGGGGTCGTAGTTGCTCTCGATGGCGGCGATGGCCTTGCGCGCCAGGATTTCCCCGACGTGCGCGTCGCGCGCGCCGAAGGGCTCGGCGAGCGGCTCGCGCAGCAGCGCCAGCACCCCGATGATGCGGCCGGTGCGCGAGCGTAGCGAGCAGCACAGCACCCGGAAGGGAAACGCCTCGGGCGCCTCGATCGAATGCGTCTCATTGAGAATGAGCGGCTCGCGCTGCGCCTGCGCGAGCGGCATGAGGCGGCGGTGCGCGCGCATCCAGAACTGCGTGTCCGGCGGCCGTGCATCCGCCGAACGCACCAGCATCACGTTCTTCTCGGGCACGAGCAGCGCGCCGGTGCTGGCGCGCAGATGCTCGATGGTCTGCTGCAGCAGTTGCTGCAGGTCTCCGGCGCCAGCCTCCGCGGTCGGGAGTCCCGCACTGTCCTGGGTGAGGAGCAGGTTCAAATCCTTATCGAGCCCGCCCACGGTGCGGGTGAGCTCTTCGATGGCGGCGTGCGCGATCAGCTCGCGCCGCAGGCACTCGACTGCCGGGGCGAGCAGCTGGCAGACGAAGGAAAAATCGTTACTGCGCTTGTCGAAGGCATCGTTCGTGCGGCTCACGACCGAGAGGAGCGCCAGCAGCTGCTGCTCGTCATCGCGCAGCGCCCAGAGGTACACCGGGATGTTCCCATCGAGCAGCCGCATCTGGCCGGCGCTGTCGGGGTTGGCGCGCGTCGAGAGGAGCGCATCGTCCATGATGTTCATCAGGTCCGGACCCGACATGGTCTCGGTGGTCCAGATGAGCTCCGCGGCAGGCCCGAACATCGCCACGCAGGTGGTCCGCGGCAGGAGCGAGCGGATCAGGCGGACGTAGGGGTCGAACCGGTCACCGGGCTGTCCAGGAACGTAATCGCTAAGCGGGAGCGCACTCATGGCAGCGAACACCATTGCGCTTCCCAAGCCCGCGATCCTTGCGCGAGTTGGCGAATCTGCACACTCGCGGCGGCGGGTCTATGGAAATATTGACCCCAATCACAAAGGGGCCAGGGTGCCCGGAAGGCGCTCGCCTCAGGGCTCGGGAGCTTTGAACCAGGGCCGCGGATCGACGGGCTTGCCGCCCTTGCGGATTTCGAAATAGAGCTCAGGGCGGGGACTCCCGCCGCTGTCCCCTGCGGCGGCAATCGTGTCGCCCGCCGCCACTTGCTCGCCGGCAGCCTTGTAGAGCCGCTCGTTGTGCCCGTAGAGGCTCAAATAGCCATCGCCGTGATCCACGATGGCGAGGAGCCCCAGACCCGGGAGCCAGTCGGCATAGATTACCCGGCCCTGGCACACCGCCTTGACGGGTGCACCGCGCTCGGTGGCGACCAGCACCCCGTCCCAGCGCACTCCCCCGGCACGGGCATCGCCGAACCGCGCCAGCACGCGCCCGCTCACCGGCCAGGCCAGCTTGCCGCGCAGGCGGGTGAAGGCATCGTTCCCCTCGACCGGGAAGCGCTCCATGGCAGCGCGTAACTCGCGCACGAGCTTCTCGAGACCTGACTGCTGGGCACGCAGGCGCTCGAGATTCTGTGCGCGGCTGCGCGACTGGGCTTCGAGGCTCACAAGCACGTGGCTGCGCCGCGTGCGGGCCTGCTCGAGCTCGTTCAGCTGCGCGCGCTGCTCCTTCTCGAGCTCCGCGAGCTTCGCGTCCTCGGCTTCGAGCTCCTCGTCGAGCTCGGCGAGGCGCCGCATGTCATCCTCGATGAGATGGATCTGGCCAGCGCGCGCACGGCCGAAATAGCTGTAATAGGCAAACATGCGGCCGGCGAGCGCAGGATCTTTCTGGTTGAGGAGGAGCTTGAAGGGTTCCTGCCGCCCGATGAGGTAAGCGGCGCGCATCTGTCCGGCGAGTGTGGTGCGGTTCTGTTCGAGCTCTGCCTCACGGGTGCGTTTCTCGGCGGCGAGGGCCGCGCGCCGTGCGGCATCCTCGGCACGCCGATGGCGCACGTCCGCCAGCGCATCGCGGGCGCGCGCCACCTGGAGCTCGGCGCCCCGCAGCTCGCCGGTCAGGCGGTCGCGCTCGACCTGCTCGGCGCTCACCTCGCGCGTGACCCGTTCGATCTCCGACTTCACCGCCTGTAGTTGCTCCTCCGCCTTGCGCGCATCGCTCTCGGAACGGGCCGCGGAGGCCGGTGCGGCGATCGTCGGCGCGGGGACTAACGTGGCAAGGGCCAGTGTTGCCAGGGCGGCCGGGGCACAGGCCCGCGTCCTCCACCGGAAGGCGGCGGATGGCGTGCTGCAGGGGACCGGGACGCTATAATGCGCGCCCTTTTGCGCCCGCAGCTTACCTGCCTCACCCATGGACCGTATCCTCGACTTCGCCAGCCATCACCCGTGGCTCGCCACCGCAACCGCCGTGCTGGTGGCCCTGGTCGTTGTATACGAAATGCGCATGCGCACGGAAAGCCTGCGCTCGGTGTCGCCCCAGGAGCTGATCCGGCTGATGAACCAGGGGGCGCTCGTGCTCGATCTGCGTCCCGCCGAGCAGTATGACGGCGGTCACCTGAACGGCGCCCGGCAGATGAGTAGTGAGCAGATCCTGAGCGCGGGTGACACGCTGAAGAAGCATAAGGAAAAGACGGTCGTCGTGTACGATGACAGCGGCTCGCTGGGTGGCGCGGCCGTGCGCCAGCTCACCGCCCAGGGCTTCACGCGGGTGTTTTCGCTGCGCGGTGGCCTCGCCGGCTGGCGCGCGGATAATCTGCCGCTGTCGCGTACCTGAGGGTGCCCGTCGAGACCGATGAGTGCGCCAAAGGTCGTCATGTATGTCGCGGACTGGTGCCCCTACTGCATGCGGGCGCGCAACCTGCTGGCAGCCAAAGGGGTCGTCGCTGAGGAGATCGATGTCGACGCGGTGCCAGGTGCACGGGAGGAGATGCGGGCACGCAGCGGCCGCGATACCGTACCGCAGATCTTCATCGGCGAGAGCCACGTCGGCGGATCCGATGAGCTGCAGGCGCTCGATACGGCCGGAAGCCTGGATGCAATGTTGAAGCAACCGGAGCCCGAAAGACCATGAATGAGATCGCCGGCGACATGCCGCTTTCCAACCCCGCCGATCCCGGCGTGGTGCTCGCACTGCAGAACGTCTACCTGAAGGACTGCTCGTACGAGTCGCCGAACGGGCCGCGCATCGAGGGCAACTGGAACCCGCAGATCAACCTCGACCTGCAGACCAGCTCCACCTCGCTCGGCCCCGAGGTGCGCGAGGTGGTGCTGACCGTTACCGTCTCGGCCAAGCACGGCGAAGCGACCATCTTCCTCGTCGAGGTGAAGCAGGCGGGTCTTTTCATCATCCGCAATCTCGCCGAGCCCGATCTCAAGCGCGCCATCAGCACCATCTGTCCCGGGGTGCTCTTCCCGTACGCGCGCGCGGCGGTCTCGCAGCTCGTGAGCCAGGGTGGCTTCCCGCAATTCCTGCTGCCGCCAGTCAATTTCGACGCGCTGTACGCCGCCAACCAGGCGCAGCCCGCGGTCACCAACTGACACGCGGGCGAAAGCAGCGCGGGCAGTCGCCGGTGAAGCGCCGATGAGCGCACGGTCCGCGGGCGCCCCGGTCGCCGTGCTCGGCGCGGGTTCCTGGGGCACGGCGCTCGCCATCCAGTTCGCGCGCAGCGGCCGCACGGTGCGGCTCTGGGGGCGTGACCCCGAGCGGCTGGCGGCGATGTCCGCGAGCGGCCGCAACCAGCGTTATCTGCCGAGTGCCCCGTTTCCCCCATCGCTCGGGGTCGAGCCCGATCTCGCCGCGGCGCTCGAGCGCACCCGTGACGTGCTGGTGGTCGTACCGAGCACTGCGCTGCGCGAGCTTCTCACGCAGCTTCACCCGCTCCTCGCCCCGCCGATGCATGTCGCCTGGGCGACCAAGGGTTTCGAGCAGGGAAGCGGAAAACTGCCTCATCAGGTCGCACGCGAGGTGCTCGGCGCCGAGCGGCGCATCGCGGTGCTCTCGGGACCCACCTTTGCGCGCGAGGTCGGTGCGGGGCTGCCGACCGCCATGACCATCGCATCGCCCGACGGCGCCTACGCGCAGACGCTCGCGCGCGAGCTGTCATCGGAGAATTTCCGTGCCTACACCTCCACCGACATTATCGGCGTCGAGATCGGTGGCGCGGTGAAAAACGTGCTGGCCGTCGGTGCCGGCCTCTCGGACGGGCTCGGTTTCGGCGCCAACACGCGGGTGGCTCTCATCACCCGCGGGCTCAAGGAGATGACGCGCCTCGGTGTCGCGCTCGGCGCGCGTGCCGAGACCTTCATGGGGCTCGCGGGGCTCGGGGACCTGGTGCTCACCTGCACCGACGATCAGTCGCGCAACCGTCGCTTCGGGCTGCTGCTCGCGGCGGGCCGCGCACCCGAGGACGCGCTCGCTGAGATCGGCCAGGCGGTGGAAGGTTACGCCGCGGCGCGAGCGATCGAAGCGGTAGCCGCGCGCGCCTCGGTGGAAATGCCGCTGTGCGCCACGGTGTATCGGGTGCTGTACGAGAAGCTGCCCGCGAAAGATGCGGTACGGGCCCTCATGAGCCGCCCGATCAAGGCCGAGGCCGAGTAGCCCACGGCTCGCGCGAGAATTCTGACTCAACGGCGGGGTTTGTTTGCCTCGATGGCCCCGTCCGGCGCAGTGGCTGCCGCGGCGGCCGGTGAGATGCTCTGCTGCTGCTGCGCCTGCAGCCAGCGCTCTGCCGCGACGACCGTCGGAAAAACCCTCACCGGAAACGCGCGATTCACCGCGACGTTCTCCGCGAACTGCATCATCTCCTGGCTGCGGGCGTTGACATCGACGTAGGCCATCGCCTTCAGCGTTCGCAGGAAACGCGTGCTCCCCGTCGACACCATGTCGAACACATCGAGAGTCCCGAGGCGCGCACCTTCGAGCCGCTCCTCGATCAGCACACGAAAACACCGCCGCAGCGTGCACTCGCGCACCACCGCTTCCATGTAAGCGGTCACGTTCTCGCGTGTGTTGGCACCGGTCACGACGATGTGTAGGTAGCCGGGCTTTGTTTGGATGGTCAGTTCGTAGCTCACGAAGCGCCTCCCTTGCCACGTGTGCACCGCCGCGCAGAGGTTGCGAGCCCTCACGCTCATGCTCAAGGCCAGCGGCCCGGCCGATTTCCGACGCGTGCTGCGCCTCATGCCAGCATAGCGGCAAACACCCGCCGACAAAACCACGACCCGGGCGATCAGGCGCCGCGGCGCAGAAAGACATGCGTGGCGCGCTCGCCGGCCACGGTCTTCGTGCACTGATAGCCGAGCGAGCGCAGATCGATGTCATGGAGGAGGTGCTCTCCGCTTCCCAGCAGCACCGGCTGCATCACCAGATGCAGCTCATCGATGAGACCCGGCTCGAGATACTGACGGATCGTTGACACGCCTCCGCCGAGCCTGACGTCGCGGCCGCCCGCCGCTAGACGGGCCTGCTCGAGCGCGTCGTGGATACCCGTGGTGACGAAGCGAAACTCAGTCCCGCCCGCCATCCTGAGCGTCGCCCGCGGGTAATGAGTCAGCACGAACACCGGAGTGTGGTAGGGCGGCTCAGCACCCCACCAGCCCTTCCAGCTCTCGTCCGGCCACGGACCGCGTACGGGACCAAACATGTTGCGACCGAGGATCCAGGCACCGATGCCTTCGAAACCCTGCTCGGCCACGGAGTTGTCGACGCCGGTCTCACCGCCCTGCTCACCGTGCGTCTTGCGCCATGCGCGCGTGTTGAAGAACCACTCCATGAGCTCGGTGCCACGCACGCCGAGCGGATTCTGCAGATCCTGCCCGGGACCCGCTCCGAAGCCATCGATCGAAATGGCGAAGCTTCTGACGCAGAGTTTGGACACTTCGCCTCCTTGAAGGGTGAAGGGCAGGCACTGCGACTTCAAGCTACTCCCCGCCCCCGGAGCGGGCAAGGAGTGCGAGTGCCTGGGCTCGTGTCACCTGAGCTGGCGCAGCTCGCCCAGCGTCGCGGCCCGGGGCGATGGTTCGTGCATCGCAGAGTCAGGACTGGCACTTACCGACGAGTCGGGCGACTGAGGGAGCCTGCGGATCTTCCAGCCGGCGAGCTTCATCGAGTCGGGGAAGTCAACCGGCGACTTGGCGTTGCCGACACTTCCGGCAAGGTCCATCGTCCGGGAAAGTCCCTGGTCGGAATAGGTGAAGGAGAGCTGATAGCTCGCCGGCATATCCGCACCCGGCACCGTCGCCGTTCCCACCACCGTCCACGGCGCGCCGTACTCGGCCGATGCGCTCGCGGTGGCGATGTGTATCGGGTTGGTCCTTTCTGCGAAACGCACGTGCTGTGGCGGCCCCGGAGCGGGCGGGCCATTGGGCAGCGCCGCGGTGAGCAGCAGGATCACGAGTTGGGAGCTCAAAGCTGCCAGATCGAGTGACGCGATCTCCTGTCCCGCCGCGGCGGTGAATCCCTGCGTGAGCATCCAGCGTCCGGCGATCAGCACAATGGTGCCCGTGGTGCGCGTGCCCGCGTCGCGCCGGTCGGTCTGGATGCGCGCATCGCCATTGGTGGCGACCTCGAAATGGATGCTGGCAGTTCCCGGCTGGCCGGGTACCGACTGCGACACGCTGATGTCGTTCGGTGCCCAGGGCGCGGAAATTCCCGATCGCACAGGCTCCGTCGCGAAGAGGAGCGCGAGGAGCGTCAGTCGGATCACCGGCGACCTGTCCGTCGGCCAGTCACTCTCACCATGAGCTGCGCGAGCGCGACCACGGCGACCCAGAAGGCCGCGTTGGCGGCCGATGCCAAGGCAATACCTGCCGGCGAGCGGGGACCGGTCTGAAACGGGGCCCCGGCGGTGAACCACCACAAGGTCGTACCGGGCTCCACGAAGCCCGCGATCGGGTTTCGGAGCCACGATGGAGCCGCAGTGGAGGTCAGCAGCCAGAGGTAGGAGGCGGCACTGGCAACGAGGAGAAGCACGACGGCGATACCGATGCGACGCATGCCCATTGCAAGCGCCCTCATTCGAGCCGATCACCTCCGGCGGGCACACCCGCTCCTCGCCGGGTGAGCCAGTACTGTGGCTCGAACAGGCGCGCTGTCACGGCTCCGAAGATGAAGCCACCCACATGCGCCGCGTAGGCCACACCGCCGCCGCCCGGCTGCTGCGCGACAGCCCCGAGATTCACGAACTGCGTGAGAACCCACACCCCGATGAGGAGCGCCGCAGGGATGTACGTGACGCGCACGAAGAGAAAGATGAAGAGCAGCGAGCGAATGCGGTCGAGGGGATAGGTGACCAGGAATGCTCCCATGACGGCGGCAATCGCGCCGCTCGCGCCGAGGTTCGGGACGGTGGAAGCGGGCGCAGCCGCAACCTGCGCCACGGCCGCAGCCAACCCGCCGAGGAGGTAGAAAGCCGCATAGCGCCGCGGGCCCATGCTGTCCTCGACTTCGGGCCCGAACGCCCACAGGAACACCATGTTGCCAATGATGTGCGACCAGCTACCGTGCATGAACATGGCCGTGAGGATCGTGATCCAGTCGTGGCCGGCGACGATGTTGGCGGGGATCACGGACCAGCGCATCACGAAGGCTTCGCCACCCATGAGCTCGAGCACGAACACGAGCGCATTGAGTGCAACGATGAGCGCGGTGACGAGGGGAAAGCGGGTCGGGCGCCGCGAAGCATCATTGAGCGGGATCAGCATCATACGGTCACCTCGCATCGCCTCGAGCGACAGACTCCGCCACCTGCTCTTCGAGCACGGCGTCGGCCTCGATCTCCACCAGCCAGTCGGGGTCGATCAAACCCAGCACCTGCACCACCGTGCAGGCCGGGCGAATCTGCGCGAAGTACTCCCCGTGGACTTCGGCCACCGCCGGCCAGTCCTCGATCCGGGTCAGCAGGATTCGTGTGCGCACGACGTGCTGCAGCGCGGCGCCACTGCCCGCCAGGGCCTCCGTGATGATCTCGAGGCAGCGCCGCGCCTGCGCTGCCGCATCGCCCCGCCCCACGGTGCGTCCATCGGCTCCGAGCGGCGCAGTGCCGGCGATGCTCACCACGGCGCCCACGCGCACCGCGCGCGAGAAACCCACTCGCTGTTCATAGGGACTGCCGCTCGAGACGAGCTTGCGCATGGTCAATCCTCCGCCCGGGTCGCGCCACTCAAGGATAGCCCACTCGCCATCAGACGGCGTACGAGCGCTCGATCAGCACGTGCCAGTGGCCGAGGAGGTCGATGAGGAGCATCTGACCGAAGGTGTTCGAAGTGCCGATGGCGATGAGCAGCGTACCGCGTGTGGGAGCGGACAGGACTTCGAGCTTGAGGTAGTCGTCGCGCTCGCAAGAGGAACCCGGAGGATCGCCGTCATGGCAACGGTTTTCAGCTCGCTCGGAGTAAGGCCGCAGTGTGAGGGCGGGATGTTTGTGCCGCAGTGCTTCGAGGAGCATCGGGCCGACTGAGCTCTTCACGTAGACGACCGAGCCGCGCGGAAACCGGGACAGCGGCCGGTCGGCGGCGATCACCAAGGCATCGACCATGTCATCCGCCATGATCACGCCGGGTGCCGCACGCACCATGAGGTACAGCGCGAGCAGCACGGCGGCCGCGCCGGCGATGAAGGCGCTCAGCGCAATCGCGGCGCGATTGAAGCGGCGCTCAGCGCCGTGGCTCTCAGATCGACGGCGCACCGGCGACCGCCACTGCGCTGAGCGCTTGGCCGCACCTGAAGGTGCGGACAGCCGCCGCGCTCAGATTGGATCTCTTTCGAATGTCACTGTGCCTGCGGGCAGATGAACCCAGGGATGCCTGCGGCTGTCGTACACCGACGCTCGTGGTGCAGGAAAGTGCGGGTCCGCGAAAGCACCCACCGCGACGCTGACCGACTCGCCGACGCCCTCCTCGGTGTGAAATACGGTCGTCCCGCAGATGGGACAGAACCGGAAAATGAACCTCGCTCCCTGAGCGCCAACACGAACATATTCGGTCCGACTCTGGGTTCGCCCCGGACCTGAACGCGCAGTTGCCCGCAGCTGCAGGATGCCATTCGGCTATTCATTGCGGTCTACTCGGTGTCGAAACTCGGGAGCGCATCGTGAATGTCCCACCAGTTGCATTTGGATCCGACGTAGTAGTTCGCCGCCGGGCGGACGTTCAGGGGCTCGCTGATCGTGCCCACGCGTATCCGGACCAACTCGGGTTTGGCGAGCTGCCGACTGTATATCGGTGAGCCGCATTTCGCGCAGAAAACTCTGCTCTCGCCCGAGGATGATTCATATTCGGCGAGAAGCTCGCGACCGGCGGTGAGATGAAACGCTGCCGCAGCGATAGGGGCGTTGGTGGCGAGCGGGCCACCTGAAGCCTTGCGGCACATTTGGCAGTAGCAGACTTCGATCGCGCCCAACTCGGCGCCGAGCACGTACTGAACTCCTCCGCAGAGGCAACTCCCCGTGTAGCGCATGGTGTTGACGACCTCCTTTCGTACCGGGAGCGGTGCTGGCTCATTGCGGTGATTCACTCGAATTCCCCGAGCGAGGTCTCCCGCATCGTGAGGTGCTCGCAGCGCGCATCGAGCTCAGCGTACTCGCGCGAGAATGCGGGGCGGAACGAGCGATGAGCGTCCGCACTCTTCCAGCGATCGATGGTGATGAATCGATCGGGATCGGCCCGATCGCGCAGCAAGAGCGTCTCGATGTATCCGGGCGCCTGGCGGAAGAGAGCGATCCAGGGCCCGTGCGGCCCATATAGCCGCTGAAATTCTTCGCGCTGGTCCGGCTTGACCCTGAACTCCCACAGATACGTGTATCCCGCTGTCACGACGCTGCCACCCAGGTCGCTTGCAACATAGGTTCAGGCGCCGTCCTCGTCACGGGCCCCGGCTCCTGCGCCAAGGGCGACGAACTGGCCGCTGAACCTGCCTGCCACCCGCTCCATCTGCTCCAGCACCGCCAACACCGTGATTCGCGCCTTGCCTTTGCGCGCGAGCATCGCCGTGAACGACTGCCAGCGATCGGGATGCTCGAGGGTCGCGTGCGCAGTGAATTGCCCGCCGATTGGATGCTCGTACTCCATGGTGTTGCGCTGAATCACCAGGCGATCCGCGATGCCCTCGACGCGAAGCCGCACATGCAGCAGCGCCCAGCCGGCGAGGATCGCCAGCGCGGATGCGCTGCCACCGAAGACGGTATGGCGGTGATTGATGTTGGGCGCGAGCGGTGCCTGGAGAATGACCGCATTCTCCTCGACCGACACCACGGAGACCCCCATTGCCCTGGTGAGTGGAATGTGCTCGTGGACGTACTGCGCAAGCTCGCCAGGCAGCATCAGCGAAGGAGCGCCGGCGGTTGAACGAGTCACGGTCCCTCACGAAGCATTCTTGGCAGTCGACTCATCCAAAGAAGCAGGAATTCCTGTCCTCGCTCACAAGGGCGACGAACTCATCGATGGTGGCAACGTCTGGCGTGGGCTGGTAGCTGTGCCACTTCATGTCGTGCCGCAGCCAGAAGACGCGCCAGCGACGCACGGTGCGTACGTAGGTGGCTTTGGCAACCGGAATCTCGACGTGCTCGCCGGGCGCGCCACCGAATGCCTGCCGCACTTCGAATATCTCCACGCTCTGACCGGAGACCCGGAACGAAAGGTCGACCTTCTGTCGCAGATGGCGCGGCGGGCGGCGACCCTCGATGAAGGCACCTACCTTCTTGCGTACTCGCGCGGTCTCGAGCTCGGTGAGCGTCAACGGTAGTCGACCTCTAGCGGCAATGTCGCGGAACCGTCAGTAGCGGATCGAGAGGCCCCTCAGCGGGCTGCTGCAAGCCTCGCCAGGAGTCGCGCCGCCCAAAGCGTAATTCCACCACCGACCTTGAACCGAGACAAGTTGCTCCCGAGGAACCACGGGCCGGACCAGGGGATGCCCTTCGAGCCGGAGTGAGCGGACGCCAGCGCTCACTCGACGCCCTCGACGATGCGCAAATCCCGATCGACGCCGTCTCCCAGCGCGCGGAGCGCCTGCTGATACGCGGCACTGTCATGCGCGGCGATGGCTTGCGCCGAGCTGGCAAATTCGAGGATGACGACGCGCTGCTCGAGTCCACTTTCGTAGACCTTCGCCGGCAGCCCACGTGCCAGCAGGCGCGCGCCGGCCGCTTCGAGTGCGGGTCCGGCGAGCTTCGCATACGCCGCTAAAGCCTCCGGGTTGCGGACCGAACGGTATGCGGCAATCCAATATGCCTTGGCCATAGTTCCTCGCGCGTGTCCATGGAGGGGGGGACTAGATTAGCGCCGCAGGCGGGCGCTGTCTTTCAGAGCCCCGGCACGATGCGCGACGGCAATGAGCGACACATCGGAAGCCTCGCACGGTGAGTTGCTCGTGTGGCCACAGGACGATATGCCGCAAAGTCTGGACGCGTCGCGAGGAGCGCGGATCAGGCGTGACTCGGAAGCCGTCCGCACCGGTAAGCCACCGCGCAAACCAAACCGAAGTTGCGGGGCCCAGATTACCGGGCGGAGGGTGAGTATGCGCTCACGGCGCGCAACGAGCGCAGGTTCATCGGCCTATCCGCCCGTTGTCAGGCGCCCGCTTGCCGCCGAGCTCGACGATGCGCGGTGTGACCGACTTCCCCGCGATACTGATCTCGCCGATCGCTATGGGTAACTTGAAACGCCGCGGGCCGGCACTGCCTGGATTGATATAGAGAACACCGTTGCGCTCCTGCATGACTGGCTCATGTGAGTGGCCAGACACGACGACGCTGACCCCCGCGGCCTGTGGCTCGATGTCCAGCTGAGCGAGGTCGTGTATCACGTATACCAATACCTCCCCCAACTGGACCAACTTTGTCTCGGACAAAGCCTCAGCCCACGCACCCTTGTCGTTGTTACCCCTGACCGCCGTCGTTGGCGCAATTCCCGCCAGCTCCTGCAGTAGCTTTCGATCGCCGATATCACCGCCGTGGACGATGTGGTCGCAGCCCCGCAAGAACGCACTCGCCTCCGGCCGGAGGAGGCCATGAGTGTCAGATATGAGACCGACGCGAAGCATGAATGCGGTTCGAGCGGCGGTCGGGCATCAGATCACCGCCCTGCTGCCTGACCGAGAGCACGAGCTTCAACGGTAAAGATAGCCCTACGGCCGTCTCGGACGAGCACCGGACGGCATTAGAACGCCGTCTTCTGCGAAAAAAATGTAACCGCTCGGAGAGCCGAGGAGCCTGTGCCACCAGGACAGTATGCCGATCCGGATAATGGTGAGGTAAGGCGCACCGCCACGGTTCTGCAACGCATAGGCGCTCGCAGACCAGTCGGACCTGACCAGCTCCACGGCGCGCTCCTCGGCTTCAACAGGACCAACGGCCCGGACCTGCACCAGCCGAAGGAAGCCCACTGCAAGAGAGGCGTCCATCGGCACCACGATGCCTCGACCTTGAACGGTTACCTCATATCTAGGCACATTCAGGCTCTATCGTCAGATCTTGGTTCAGTGGCAATCGGACCTGCGCGTGCTCGTCGTCGCCGGTGAAGCCATAGAGCTGCAACATTTTCAGGCCGGTGACGGCAGTGCCCCTACCGTGAGGACAATAACAAGGGCGAGGAGATAAGCGGCTCCATGTAGCAGGAAGACGAACGGAAATGCCCACGGCAATAACCGAAAAACGTCCCAGCAATGAAGCCGAGAAGCAGCCAGAGCGTTGCAAGCAGCGCATCCACGGGGGTCTCAGTGATGAAGTTGAGGAGCGGTCCAGAAACGCCGCTTGAGCGCTGCGGGCGCACGATGTGGTCCGGCGCCCGCGTGGTGAAGCCGCAGACCGTTCACGCACCCCTCGAGCGAGGGTCAGAAGGCGATGAAGGGCGGCTGCAGGGCATACCTGCGTAGGAATCCGCCACCACCCATGCCGCGGCCGTCAACGCCCAAGAGATGACGGTCTCGCTCAGTTGGAAGGTGTCCTTGGGACCCGCCGCCACGATGGGTACCCACACCAGCAGCGTGAACATGTCCATCTGCAACGCCGAGAGGCCGGCTGCCAGCCGTGCATACACACCGAAGAGCACCGCCACGCCTGAGGCGAGGTAGGCAAAGCCGGTGAAGTACGCCCAGCCCGCGTGCGATGGCAGCCAGCCCGGCACAAGGGCGGCGGTCTCTTTGACATAGGCGAAATCGGCCAGTCCGAGGGGAATCAAGGCCAGGCCGTACAGCACCCTCGCGATGCGCACACCCGGTTTGCCGGTGGCGAAACCGAGGTGCAACCTGTCCCAGTCAGCGGCGAACCAGGCATACAGTACCCAGGCACCCGCCACGATCACCACGGTCTCTCCGCAGGCTTCATCGGAAGCTGCCACAGTCGGCGCGGGGAAGATCAGGGGTACTCTGAACAGCAGCAACCACAGCAAGAGATAAGCCAGCAGCAAGCGGGCAGCGAAGGCGGCAGCGCGCTGCCAGAGCAGGCCTACGCCACAAGCCACGGATATAAAGGCGCAGAAGTAGGCCAGTGCTTCGCGCGCGGGCACGCCTTTGGGTACCGGCTGCCATATCCCGACGAAATCGCCTCTAACCAGGCCGAGGATTCCGAGGGCCATCATGGTCGCCGCCAAGACTGCATGACCAACGCTCGCGATACGCATCGCCTTATCCGCTAGTGGTGTTGATCTGCGGCGTGGGCACACACCGTCTCTCAGCGCCAGTGTGCGGAAACCACCGACCGTTCAGGGATCCCCTTCCGACGCCTGTCAGGCCTCAGCGATCGCGGCAATCGACACCTTCAGGCCAGGTATCTTTACCGGCAACTTGGCCCCCTGCCGCGCCGGCGGATTGGAAGGAAACCATTTCAGCCACTCCTCATTCATGCCCTGAAAATCCTGCTCGTCCGCTAACACGACCGTGGCGCTTGCAATCTTATCGAGCGAGCTGCCCGCGGCCTCCAGAATAGCCGCGATATTTTTCAGGCATTGGCGCGTCTGTTCCTGAATCGTCGCCCCCACCAACGCTCCGCTCTGCGGATCGTGGGGAGCCGTGCCCGACACAAAGATCAGTCCGGCCGCCCTGACTGCCTGGCTATAGGTGGCGGGTGATTTAGCAGCGTTGGGTGTGAAGATAATTTGCCGAGACATGAGCGCTCCTTTTTACGCGACGACGTCGGACAACTCGTGGGTTCTGCCGAGGCCTAAAAGGGTGAAGTCGAGGGGCGGCCCACAAGCGCCGAGTTAGCACCCGAACTCAGCAGGTTGGGGCGGCATAAAGAGAAGACCCAAGCCGCACGGCATCAAAAGGCCGCGGCGGCGTCGGGCAGAAATCAAGTAATACGCCGCAGTACGCGGCGACCACCACCGACACGCCAGCGGCACCGAATATACTGAAGCGCTTGACCCCGCCGAATGCCATGGCAGCTAACGGTGGTGTTGAGGTCAACGATTGCTAGACGATCCATTCAAGAGGTGTCCACCGTTGCTCACGTCTCAGGACGCGGTCGCTCAAGCTTTCTGAACCGTAGTCGGCCGGCGCTCCAGCAGGCAGCTGCTTTGGAGGTGGCATTATGCTTAAGGCGTTAATGATGCCAAATGCGCCGCGAGTGGTCTCAATCTGGGCACCCACGTAGACCCCGCAATGGCTGCACAAGAGAAAGTCTGCGATCTTCAGACCGAAGCGATAGCGCCGAAGTGAGTCGGAGTTGTTTACGTGAAACCTTAGCCGGCCACCCGGATCGGATGTCGTAAGTGCGCCGTGAGCACGACAAAATCGACACTGGCAGGCGCGAACACTCCACTGCTCCACCGGAACTGCTGTGTGGAAAGAAAAGCCAAGTGCCGCGCAGTGACAGCTCCCGGTGAAGTCGCGAGGGACGGAAGTCATACGAGTGGTGACGGTCGTCTAGCAGTGAAGTTGAGGGGACGCCCAGAAGCACGGATCAAGCGCCGCGGGCGCACACTGTCTCCCGGCGCCCGCGGTGCGTAACCACCAACCGTTCACAGTTTCCTCCAACGATTGTTAGGCAGCGACACGGTTTCACCGTGCGTTGAGACGTCCGACGATGCTAACCACGAGTGAGCAAATCACGATCGCTCCGAACGCAACGGTTATCCAATAAAAGACGTTGGTACCCTTGGTTGTGCGAAGCTTCGCGCGATTTAATAGATACGCGGGGTAGGCGGCAACAAAGAGCAAAGCCATGGCAATGCCCCACGCCATGGGGGAAATATTCAGAAAGCCCTTCTCTCCAGCACGTTTGTAGATGCCCGACTTCCACGCGTCCACGAACGCCGCGCCACCGAGGGTGAGGCATAAGACCGCAGCGACCGGGCCGCCGGCGAGAAGCGACAAGACGCCTACCCAAAGAACAAACCCGAGGACCTGTCGCCACAATACGTGTGGATTCGAGGGGGTCGGCACCGTATCCGCAGAGGAGATCGGTGGTTGCGCGTTCATCTGTGTCGCTGCCTAACCGTAAAGGTGACGGGCCGCCCAGAAGCGCACGGTGAGCGCTGAGGACGCTTGTTGTCTCACCGCGCCCATGGCGCGTAACCACCGACCGTTCACGGAACCCTCCAACGATTGTTAAGCGGCAGTCGTGGCATTGGGCCCAACTTGGCGTACCGCAATGCTCGCGACGCTAATCAAGAATGCCGCGGCGCAAGCGACCTCAGTCCAGATCGTGAAATTCATGATCGCAGAGTGGTGAGAGATGGGTGCCCGAGTGTAGTGAAGAAGACCACCAAAGCCGAGAGCGCCGTAAATGCCCAGGGCGGTCAAGCCGGTGCGAAGAAAGCCGGCGCGGTAAAGAACATAGCCCAAAAGACCGACCGCCGTGACACAGCACCAAGCCAAGCAGATGTCGGCGCGGGACCACGAAGCCGGCAGGTTTGGATATTGAAGCAGATGCTCGGCGTTATGTGCGAAGTGCAACAAGCTTGCCGCAGCGTACGAGACCAGCAGCCACGGCATGATCTGCGCTGCGCGTCGTGGGACAGGTGCGGCGGTCATGTCGACTGCCGCCTAACGGTGAAGCTGAGGGGCCGCCCAGGAGCGCCGATCAAGCGCCGCGGGTGCACGCTCTCTTCCCGCGACCGCGGCGCGCAACCAGGAGCTGTTCGCGTCCCCTCCAACGATTGTTGGACCGCAGCGTCACGCCATCTTCAAAAGCTGCCGCTCGGTTTCCTGATCAGCTGCCACTTGCGCCAATCTGCGGCGAATGTGCTCGCGATAACGGTCGCTCGCAAGAGCACCCTTATAGAAAGCGAGTTCCTGGAGTAAGGCGCCAATGGCGGCCCAGTCCTCGCCAGATATGACGTCGCTCTTCGGGCTACCGGCGTGCTGCCACAGGTCCACGTTGCCGCCGTAGCTACGGTAGATCGCGAGTTTCTCGGCTGTGATCATGCGCCAGCGCGTCCCGTGGAACCCTGAGGCGTTGCAGAGTATGTGCCGCGACCACCGCCGCGGTCTAACGATGAAGTTGAGGGGCCGCCCAGAAGCGCCCAATGGACGCTGCGGGTGCACCCTGTCTGCCCGCGCCCGCGGGGCGTAACCACAAGCGTGGCACGGACCCTTCCGACGATTGTCGGAGCGCGGCTCACTTGTGCGCTTCCATGTACGCCCGCAGCAGTGCGTTCATCCGGGATTGATACCCAGCACCCTGTTTCCGGAACCACTCGATAACGTCGGAGTCGATGCGAAGGGACAGTAGCGCCTTCTTCGGAACTGGTTTTAAGCCCTTACGCGCAACCGCGCGCGCAAACATCTCTGGCGTCCAAGGAGGAGCATCCGCGTCGCGAAGGATATCGGCGTCGATGGTTTTGCGAACCTTCGAGAGCTTAGTCAACGATTTGCGAGAAGTAGAGGTGCGCTTCATGTTTCGTGGCCTGGCGAATTGAAATAATGCGAATGAGCGCACCGCACTCGGTGTGTGCGGCCGAGCCGACCTGATCTTCTAATGGGCCCGAGGGTGAGGAAGCGCCGCTCTCCGTACGCTTCGCGCCTATCCTCGGCGGTCAGAGTAGAACCGCGGGAGATGCGCTCCGCATCCGCCAAGTCGATACCGCGCTTGCGCGGATCAGCGCGACGCTTGAACATGGTATATTGTAGCTACGGCACGTAAGTACGGCAATGCGCTTGGCGTGGCGCTCTAACGGTGAAGTTGAGCGGTCGCCCGGAAGTGTCCGATAAACGCCGCGGGGGCACACTGTCGTCCAGCGCCTGCGGCCCTTCACCACCCGCGCTTCACGGACCGCTCCGACGACTGTTAGGAGGCAGCAGCAAGTCCGAATTGGTGAGCAATACATAAAGCATGATCGCCACCATGATCAAGCCGAAAAGCAGCGCTGTGCGAACAAGCCTACCCAGAAATCTGGATCGAGAGTTATAAGCACATCGCCACAGAATAAAGGTCTGCAAGACTCCGAGAACAGCACCTACGAGCAGGTAAATGGTGACGCCAAGCGTGCTTTGTATGTCGATGAGCAACCCGATGAGGGTGTACACCACGGATATGCCCAGGCCGTAGACCCAGAAGGCGCGCGACAGTGAGACCTTGCCACTCAGCGCGTCAGCTAACCATCGGGGCTGCACGGCTGCCTCCTAACGGTGAAGTTGAGCGGCCGCCCAAAAGCCTCGCGGGCGCTCGATTCGGATTTCGCTCTCAAGACGCATCAAGCGCCCCCCACCAACCGCTCACGGACCGCGCCACCGATTGTTGGGCCGACTATCCATAAACGAACTCGCGCGTACGTCTAACCCTCCGGCGCATACAATACTTCGCCTCTTCGTCCCGCAAGAGTTAGTTGGCATCCGTGTCGATTGATGGTTCTCCGGGCCTGAGGCTTCCAGCCTTACTGATGTTCGGCGGATACTCGCCGGCCGCCGAAATTTGGCACTCGGCGTAGTCGTTCCGGGTCTGCTCCTCGGTCGCGTTCGGCCGAACCCATCCCATGGTGCAGCCAGCGACGAGAGCAACAGCCGCGTAGTGACACTCAGGCACGTGATGTTAGCAGGGCGCAGCAGAAAGGGTTCCGAAACATAGTCCGCCTAACGGTGCCTCAGCGTCGCGGGCGCGCACTGTCTTCCCGCGCCGCGGCAGGTAACCACCACCCGTTCACGGTTCCCTCCAACGATTGTTAGCTCACTCAACGGCCATCACAGTCATCCCGCCGTTTCAACAATCACCCCGACATCACGTGGAATCCTGGCCCGGCATGCGGTGGAATCTGCAGCTCTCTAGTAATCCTCAGTGTACGGAGCTGCGCACCCCAGTGCACACCTTCAGTCGGCAAGAGCTCCTGCTGGCAATAGTCGTCCTCGTGAAAGTAAATCTCACGACTCCGTGAAATACGCCGAAGCCACCGCATTGGGGCTAACGCTGTAGTTGAGCGGCCGCCCAGAAGCGCCTGCCAAGCGCCGCGGGAGCACACTGTCTCTACGCGCCCGCGGCGCAGAACGCCCCACGCGTCATGGCCCGCTCCAACGATTGTTGGACGGCGGCCTCATCTATTGCCCTTTGCGTCACACAATGAGACCGCCCAGCGTTTTGTAGAGCAAGTCACTTAACGACAGTGGCTCGGCGACGCAGTTTTGCGACCTGGTACATCAACGCCACCATGCCCGTGCGACTACCCTTGGAGTGAAGCTCACCACGGCGAAAGAGTGCACCCTGACCGGCGCGCACGGCAATTCGTCTCCCGTCTCCGGCCGCAACCCAGCCTCGACCGGACACCACGAGAAAAAGCTGATCCAATCCCGCTACGTGCGCCCAATAATTCCACCAGGATTGACGTACACACGGTAGGTGTGCGTATCACCAGAGCCGCTGCCGAGCGTAACGCTCGCGGCACCCCGTGATCGAAATTCACGAATTATCTTGGCATCACGTCTACCGAAGCGGATGAGTTGCATCTGACTGCGCAGCTGATCAGTTTGCAGACGCTTCGCTGCGGTCTAACGGTGAAGTTGGGTCCGCCCAGGAGCGCCGATCAAGCGCCACGGGCGCACACTGTCTCGCAGCGCCGCGGCGCGCATCCACAAACCGCTCACGGTCCCCTCCAACGAGTTGTTAGGGGGCAGTGTACTGCCTTGCAAGAATCTCACGCCTTTCCCCCTCATTAAGTAGTGTCTCCAAGTAGTCCATTGCCCCAGCGCGACGCACCCTTACCACGTAGCGTCTCTCGGAGCCTTCGACGGCGCGTACGATTCCACAGGCTCCAATCGTGGTAAGCCAGCTCGCGACCGTGCCCGCCGGGACATGGGTACCGAAGGTGAAATGTACGACTGCCTCCACGCTACCACCTGACGCGGTAGTTGCGCGGCCGCCCAGAAGCGCCTGCCAAGCGCCGCGGGCGAACACTGTCTCTCCGCGCCCGTGGTGTGGAACCACCCACGCGGCGCGGCCCGCTCCAACGATCGTTGGGCGCGCTGTCACATTCTGACAAAGTATGGAATAGCAATAAGCGTCACTCCCACTATGACGAGCAGCATAGTGTTCGAAACAAAATACGGGAAGATCATTAGGGCGACGCCGCAGGCCAGTGGTACGATCGTCCTCTGCCGTCTGCCGTACACGAAAAAGCCAAGCCCAATTGAGCCGAACAGCAACCCCCAAAGAAGAGATGACGTGTCCATTGGGGTCGCAAAGCGCCTAACGGTGAAGTTGAGGGGCCGCCCAGAAGCGCCCACCAAGCGCCGCGGGCGCATACTGTCTTCCAGCGCCCGCGGCGCGAAACCACCGGCCGTTCACGGTCCCCTCCAACGATTGTTAGACGCCACCGTCACTCGACGACCTCGAAGTGCCTAGCCCGCCGATCGTATTCGATCATCATGTCTGCAGCTTTGGCAGGCACTACCGCCGCTTGTGGATCCGAGCCGGTAAACTTGGCGATAGCATCCATCGAGTCCCACCTCGTGACGATGAGGAATTCAATTCCGGCGCCAAAGGGGCGAGAAAGGATTGAGGCGTCAACGAAGCCGGGGATCTTCCGCAGCGCCGGAAAAGTCTCAGTGCGGAGGTGCTTGATGTACTCCTGCGCCCGATTCGGATGAGCCAAACCGCGCCACTGCCTCGAAATCACGTTGCCCTCCTTCTTGGCACTGCGTCACTGGTGACGTCTAACGAATGTAAGGGACTTCCCCGTCCCGAAACGACACCGAGGTGTCAGGATTGAGTTGCGAAATCGATCCTTCAGAAAGGGGGAGTCCCATGAACCTAGTTTCTACGCTTGGAAGCGACTTGGCAAAGAGCACCTTTTCGCTGCACGGCGTTAGTTCGAACGGTGAGGTGGTGCTGCGACGGACGCTGTCTCGGGCGAAGCTCAGTGAGCTCGTGGCGCAGCTGCCGCCGTGCCTGATCGGCATGGAAGCCTGCTCCGGAGCCCACGAGTGGGCTCGGCGATTCGCAGCATCCGGGCACACGGTGAAACTGATGGCAGCGACGTTTGTGACGCCGTATCGCAAGAACGGCAAGAACGATGGCAACGATGCGGAAGCGATCTGTGAAGCGGTCGCGCGCCCGAACATGCGGTTCGTTCCGGTGAAGTCCCTCGAGCAGCAATCCGATCTCACCCTGCATCGGGGCAGGCCTTCGGGACCCACAGATGGAATTTGGATGCAAACGGAGCATCGCACGATGGACATTTGATGTTGCCTAATGCAAAGGCCCAGGACACCAGGAGCCAGGGGACAGCAAGTACAACCAGCAAGAAAGCGTCTGCGGTCCACACAAAAACCAGAACTGAGAATAGCCACGGAAACATCCACCGAAGTACGATCACTGCCAAAGCGACTGCAAGTAACGGCGCGAACGAGTTAGCGAGCAGCCGGTAACTGCGCAGACGCCGCACGCGGCGTAAGGAGCCGGACTGTTCCATAGCGACTTCTAACGGTGAAGTTGAGGGG
>DATMPW010000029.1:0-55279 GCA_035566915.1 Steroidobacteraceae bacterium | reverse complement strand
GCCTCGGGTCTCTGCCGCGATCCCTACAGCGGGCTTCCCATACGGCACCATTTGAACGAGAAGATCATTCAGCGTGCCGTACAGGGAGCGGTGCGCGAGGCGGAGCTCACCCAGCCCGCGAGCTGCCACACGCTGCGGCATTGTTTTGCCACGCATCTGCTGGAAGACGGCTACGACATCCGCACCGTGCAGGAGCTGCTCGGGCACTCCGACCTCAAGACCACCATGATCTACACGCACGTCATGGCGAAGGGCGCCCGCGGCGTGCGCAGCCCGCTCGACCGGCAGGCGGCCTCCGGCACTACCCCGCGGTGACTGCGCCGCTGGTCATGGCAGCTCGGTGCGCGAGGTCGGCTCTCCACCGATGAAACCGTTCTGCCGCCACGCCTCGTAGATGACGAGTGCCACGGCATTGGAGAGATTGAGACTGCGATTGCCTGGCCGCATCGGGATCATGAGCTGCCTCTCGGCTGGCACCAGGGCGAGCGCGGCGGCGGGGAGGCCGCAGGTCTCGGCTCCGAAGAGCAGGGCATCGCCGCGTTGAAAGCGCGCCGCGCTGTAAGGGGTCTCGCCGCCCGTCTCGATGCTGAAGAGCCGGGCGCCCGCTAGCGCCTCGAGGCAGGCAGCGATGCTCGCGTGCACCCGCACCGGCGCGAGCTCCTCGTAGTCGAGGCCCGCACGACGCACGGCGCGGGCGGTGAGCTCGAAGCCGAGCGGCTTCACGAGATGAAGCGTTGCACCGGTGTTGGCGGCGAGGCGGATGATATTGCCCGTGTTGGGCGGAATCTCGGGCTGGTTCAGCACGATGTGAAACATGGCCTCACCCGGACGGCATTGACGCCTGTGCGATAATGCTCCGCATGGCGAGCCGGGAACCAGACGCATCGGTGCAGCGCGCTGCAGCGGCGCCCGCCACACCGCTGGCGCTGAATTTCTGCGGCCTCGAGTTTGCATCCCCTATCGTGCTCCTCTCGGGCTGCGTAGGCTTCGGCGAGGAGTACACTCGCATCGAGGGCTTCTCCAACCGCGATGCGGGCGCCGTGGTGCTGAAGGGCACGACCGGCGCGCCGCGTCTCGGCAACCCGCCGCACCGGGTGTACGAGACGCCAGCGGGAATGCTGAACGCGATAGGTCTGCAGAACCCCGGCGTCGATCAGGTGGTGCGCGTCATCCTGCCGCAGCTCGATTTCACCGAGACGCGCTTCATCGCGAACGTCTCGGGCTCGACCATCGAGGAGTACGTCGAGGTCACGCGGCGCTTCGATGCGTCCCCGATCGATGCCATCGAGATCAACATCTCCTGCCCGAACGTAAAGGAAGGCGGGGTGGCCTTCGGCAACTATCCGGATATGTCGGCGCAGGTCGTGGCCGCCTGCCGCCGCGTGACGAAAAAGCCGCTCATCACCAAGCTCTCACCGAACCAGACCGACATCCGCGAGAACGCGCGCCGCTGCATCGAGGCGGGCACCGATGCGCTGGCGGTCATCAACACGATCATGGGGATGGCGATCGACGTCGAGACGCGCCGCCCGGTCATCGGCAACGTGCAGGGCGGACTTTCCGGGCCGGCCATCAAGCCGATTGCGCTGCTGAAGGTCCACCAGGTCTACGAGGTCGCAGGTCCCCATCGCATCCCGATCATCGGCCAAGGCGGCATCACCACGGCGCACGATGCGCTCGAGTTCGTCATCGCCGGCGCGACTGCGGTGGGCGTCGGCACGGCGCTTTTCTACGATCCGCTCGTGTGCCGGCGCATCAACGAGGGGATTACAGCCTATCTCGCCGCGCACGACATGAAGAGCGTCACCGAGCTCATCGGCACGCTGGGCACGACGAAAGACCTCGCCGACTGCGCCCTCTCGGGCTGACTCGCTTAGAGCAGCCGCTGCTGGGGGCTGTCCCCGGGGAGGTCAGTACTAGGCACCGTATGCACGCGTACCGGCGTCGGCGCGACCGCGGCGAAGATGACACCGAGTGCGCGGAAGCGCTCGAGGATGCGCAGGTTGATGCTCTGCTGCGCGTTGGCGTACGCCTTGAAGTCGGGCGTGTTGACGAAGAAAACCACCTCGAACTGCAGCGTCGTCGGCGCACAGCGCAGGAGGTGGCAGCGGTCGAAGCGCACATCCGGGGTCGCCTCGACGATCTCTCGCACGGCGCCGGGCACTGCCGCGAGCGCCGCCACCGGCGTGTCGTAGTGCACATCGAGCTGGAACAGCGAGCGCCGCTCCACCATGCGGCCGAAGTTGCGCACCCGCGCCTTGAGCAGGTCGCTGTTGCCGAGAATGAGCTGCTCGCCGGTGATGCTGCGCAGGCGCGTGCTCTTCACGCCGATGTGCTCGACACTCCCCTGGCAGTCATCGATGGTAAGGAAATCGCCGACGCCGAAGGGCTTATCGAGCGCGATCGAGAGTGACGCCAGCAAGTCCGAGAGCACTGTCTGCACCGCGAGTGCCAGCGCGATGCCGCCAATCCCCAAGCCCGCGAGCAGTGGCCCGACATGGATGCCGAGATTCTCGAGCGCGAGCAGCGCCGCGAGGCTCCAGACGAGGATGCCGATCGCGACCAGCACGACCTCCATGGAGCCGCCGCGGACTCTCTCCTGTCCGGGCGCGCGCTGCCGGCCCAGGCCCATGGCGTGGCGGATGGCGGTCATCACCCAGACCGCGACCTGCATCCAGAGCAGCAGCACCAGCACGAAGTTGAGCGTGCGGTCGATCTTGTCGGGGAAGGTCAGGTCGCGCGCGGCCAGCCAGACCGCCACGCCCCACAGGAACAGCCGGGTGGTGTGTTCGACGAGTGCGGCCAGGTTATCGAGCGCGTAGTAGGCCTGGCTCGTCGGATATTCGCGGCGACGCTTCCGGCTGATGACGCGCTTGACCAGCGGCAGCACGGTGAAGGTGACGAGGAAGATCGCGAGCGCGACCGCCCACTCCCCGAGCTCATTGCCCAGGAACTCGAGATGCCACAGCGCGCGCCAGCCCGACATCGGCCCTCCCTTCGGACGAAAACCTTACCGGGTTGGAAGCGCCGCGACTATTCCCCGGCGTCTGGGGCGCCGTTCATGCCGAGCTCGCGCAGCTTGCGCGTCAGGGTATTGCGTCCCCAGCCGAGGAGCTTCGCCGCCTCCTGGCGGTGTCCCTGGGTGCGGCGCAGCGCCGCGCGGATCAGCACGCGCTCGAATTGCGGCTGCGCGGCATCGAGCAGCGGCGGGGCGCCCTTGAGCGCGTGCCGCTCGGCCCAGTCGGCGAGCGCGACCGCCCAGTCGGTCTCCTTCGGTGCGGCAGCAGCGGTGCCGGTGATCTCGGGCGGGAGATCGGCGAGGTGCACCTCGCTCCCCGGCGCGAGCACCGACAGCCTGCGGCAGAGGTTCACGAGCTCGCGCACGTTGCCGCGCCATTCGTACGCCGTGAGCCGTGCGAGCGCATCGGGGGCGAGCACCTTGGGCTCGACGCCGAGCTCGTGCGCTGCCACCAGCATGTAGTGCGTGAGGAGCGCAGGGATGTCCTCGGCGCGCGCGGAAAGCGGCGGCAGCTCGATGCGGATCACATTGAGCCGATGATAGAGGTCCTCGCGGAACAGCCCGCCGCTGACCCGCTGCTGCAGGTTCTGGTTGCTCGCCGCGATGACGCGCACGTCGACGTGGATCGGGGTCTGGCCGCCGACGCGGTAGAACTCGCCTTCGGCGAGCACGCGCAGGAGGCGCGTCTGCAGCGGCAGCGACATGTCGCCGATCTCATCGAGGAAGAGCGTGCCGCCATCCGCCTGCTCGAAGCGTCCGCGCCGCTGCGCATCCGCTCCAGTGAAGGCGCCGCGCTCGTGTCCGAAAAGCTCGGACTCGAGAAGGTCGGCCGGAATGGCGGCGGTGTTGAGGGCGATGAACGGGCGGCCGGTGCGCGGGCTGTGCTCGTGCAGGGCGCGGGCGACGAGCTCCTTGCCGGTGCCGGATTCGCCGGTGATGAGCACCGTGACCGAGGACCGTGACAGCCGCCCGATGGCACGAAACACCTGCTGCATCGCCGGCGCCTTGCCGAGGAGCTCGGGCATGCGTGGCGCGGCGCCGGCATCACTGCCGCCGCCGAGCACGCCGCTCGCGGCACGCCGCACGAGCGCCACCGCCTCATCGATGTCGAAGGGCTTCGGCAGGTACTCGAAGGCACCGCCCTCGTAGGCGGAGACCGCGCTGCCCAAGTCCGAATGGGCGGTCATCACGATGACAGGGAGCGCCGGGCGCGCGTCGCGGATGCGCCGCAGGAGCTCGAGCCCCGAGGCCCCCGGCATGCGGATGTCGGTGATCAGGACATCCGGTGTATCGCGGCGCAGCGCATCGAGCGCACCTTCGGCGGCCTCGAACGCCCTTGGGGCCATGCCATCGTTGCGCAGTGCCCGCTCGAGCACCCACCTGATCGAGGCATCGTCGTCGACGAGCCATACCCGCAGCGCATTCATGTGTCATCTCCGAGGGGCAGCAGCAGCGTGAACACCGTGCGCCCAAACTCACTTTCGAATTCGATGATCCCGCCGTTGCGCGTCGCGAGCTCCTGCGCCACGGCGAGCCCGAGGCCCGTGCCGTTGGCGCGCCCGGTGACGAGCGGATAGAAGATCGAAGTGCGCAGGTGCTCGGGCACCCCGGGACCTGAGTCCTCGACCTGCACGCTCGCCGCCAGGCGATGCGCGGCGGAGCCGATGCTGACGTTCGAGCGCGCGCGCGTGCGCAGCACGATGCGTCCTTTGTTGCCCTGCGCCTGGAGGGCGTTGCGCGCGACGTTGAGCAGTGCCTGGATCATCTGGTGGCGGTCGAGGTACGCGTTCGGGAGGCTCGGGTCGTAGTCGCGCTCGATGGCGAGCGTGGGCGGGGCCTCCGCGCGCAGCAGGTGATAGACGTGCTCGCAGATCTCGTGCACGTTGACCGACACCTTGCTCGGCATCTGGCTCGGCCGCGCCATGGAGTCGACGAGCGCGGTCAGCCGGTCGGCCTCGCCGATGATGACGCGTGTGTACTCCTTGAGCGCTGCGGCGGGAAGCTCCCGTTCGAGCAGCTGCGCCGCGCCGCGCAACCCGCCGAGCGGATTTTTGATCTCGTGCGCGAGCTGCCGGACCATGAGGCGGCTGCTGTCCAGCCGCGCCAGCAGGTCGTTCTCGCGCGAGATGCGCTGGCGCTGCGTGGTGTCGGCCAGCTCGAGCAGCAGGTGCCGCCCGGTAACGCCATCGAGCGGCGTGAGCGTCACATCGAGCGTGCGCGCCTCGCGCGGGGAACCGGCGGGGCGCACCGCGAGCTCACGGTCCGCGATCGTCTCACCTGACGCGAGCGAGCGGCGCAGGATGGCGCCCAAGCCCTCCGGCTCGTGCAGCAGCTCCGTGAACGGCCGGCCGCGCGCCATCTTCAGGCTGAATGCGAGCAGGTCCTGTGCGGCGACGTTCGCATACACCGGGCAGAGCTGTGCATCCAGCATGACGATGCCGGTCGCGAGCGCATCGAGCAGGTCCGCGGGATCGAAATGAGCGAGCGCGGAGGGGATCGCGTACTCAGCCGCCACGGCCGCTCCCCGGCGTGAGGCCGACCCGGCCGCCGCGGTCGGACGCAGCGCATGGGCGCGCTGCACGACATGGCACTGTGTAAAGGGCCGCGGCGCGAGCGGCCCCGGTCAGTGTGGCGTGACCCTCACGTTGTTGGGATTGAGGATCGAGTTCTGCTGCACGTGGAAGGTGACGGGCGGTGTCTGGCACTGCACGCCGCCGCCGGCGTCCTTTACCTGCGCCTGCGCGGTATGCGTGCCACGATCGACCGGCGAAAGCACGAACTGCGATCCCGTCGGCGCACCGCCATTCACTGCCTGGCCGTCGACCGTCACGTACACCTTGTCGCCGCTGTGCAGCGGCGGATCGGTCTGCACCACCACGCTGAGGGAGTCGATGTTGGCGAAGGCCTGATCGTCCTGTGGCTGCACGATCGCACAGCCGCGGTAAGGTGCAGGAGCCGCACCGGAGGACTGTCCGCCGCCGCCCGCAGGTGTAGTGTCGGGCACGGCAGGCTTGTACGTCTGCGCGGCGTTCACGTGCACCTTTTCGGCATTCGCGTGCGGCTGATCCGAGTAGTGCACGATGCCCTGCTCGTCGACCCAGCGGTACACGGTCGCGCCCGCCAACGCGAGCGAGCACACGATAGACATTAAGGTAAATACAAGGGTGCGCATCTGCATTGAGCATAGCGCTGCGCGCGTCGCGCCACAAAAGCGAGTGACGGCATTCTGTGAACGCCGCCACCCGCACCCCTTCCCCTCGAGGCTCCGCACACCGTCCACGGCGGCTGCCGTATGTGACGCGTGCCCGCAGGGAACTCACTCGCCCCATCCTCAGGCGCTGTAATACAGCTCCAGCTCCACCGGGTGGGTCGCCATGCGGAATCTCGTGATCTCCTGCAGCTTCAGTGCCATGTAGGCATCGATGACATCGTTGGTGAACACCCCGCCGCGGGTGAGGAACTCGCGGTCCTTGTCGAGGTGCTCGAGCGCCATGTCGAGCGAGTGGCACACGGTGGGGATGTGCTTGGCTTCCTCGGGCTCGAGATCGTAGAGATCCTTGTCGGCCGGATCCCCGGGATGGATCTTGTTCTGGATGCCGTCGAGGCCCGCGAGCATCATCGCCGCGAAGGCGAAGTAGGGATTGGCGAGGGAGTCCGGGAAGCGCACCTCGATGCGCCGTGCCTTCGGGCTCGACACCCACGGGATGCGGATCGAGGCCGAGCGGTTGCGAGCGGAGTAGGCGAGCAGCGTCGGTGCCTCGAACCCGGGCACGAGGCGCTTGTAACTGTTGGTGCCCGGGTTGGTGATGGCGTTCAGCGCCTTGGCGTGCTTGATGATGCCGCCGATGTAATAGAGCGCGAGATCCGAGAGTCCGCCGTACTTGTCGCCGGCGAAGAGCGCCCGGCCTTCCTTCTGCAGCGACTGGTGCACGTGCATGCCGTTGCCGTTATCTCCCACGAGCGGCTTCGGCATGAAGGTGGCGGTCTTGCCGTAGCCGTGCGCGACGTTGTGCACGGCGTATTTCAGGATCTGCACCTGGTCGGCCTTCTGCACCAGGGTGCCGGCGCCGATGCCGATCTCCGCCTGGCCCGCGGTCGCGACCTCGTGGTGGTGCACTTCGACTTTGAGTCCCATCTCCTCGCACGCGAGGCACATCGCCGAGCGGATGTCCTGGAAGGCATCCACGGGCGGGACCGGGAAGTAGCCGCCCTTGACGGCGGGGCGGTGGCCCTTGTTGCCCTCGTCGTAATCCTTCTCGGAATTCCAGGCGCCCTGCACCGAGTCGATGCGATAGAAGGCGCCGTTGATCTCGCTGCTGAAGCGCACGCTGTCGAAAATGAAGAACTCGTTCTCCGGCCCAAAGAGCGCACCGTCCGCAATGCCGGTCGACTTGAGATACGCTTCGGCGCGCTTGGCGAGCGAGCGCGGATCGCGCTCGTAGCCCTGCATGGTGGCGGGCTCGATCACATCGCAGCGGATGTCGACGGTCGACTCTTCGAAGAATGGATCGATGACCGCGGTCGCGGCATCGGGCATCAGGATCATGTCCGACTCGTTGATGCCCTTCCATCCGGCAATCGATGAGCCATCGAACATCTTGCCGTCACGGAACAGGTCCTCATCGACCAGCCGCGCAGGAATCGTCACGTGCTGCTCCTTGCCACGCGTGTCGGTGAAGCGCAGGTCCGCGAACTTCACCTGTTTTTCTTTTATGAGCTTCAGAACGTCACTCGGTGTCATATCGCCTCCGGGAAAGGGGTGCGTCCCGCCGCGCTTCAGTCCGCAGCCTTCATCAGGCGGTGGTCGTGCGGCCTTGCGGGAAGTGCGTCAGGCATTGCAGGGGCTGTGCCAGGGTCAGTTGCCCGTAAAATCAAGCAGTTAGTGACTTATCCGATCGAACAACTGCACCATGTTGGTGCACGTTAGGCCTATTATTGCACCAGAGCGGTGCGTGAGTCAGCAATCGAACGAAGCCGCTCGTGGGAGCGAGGCCCTCAGGGCCCATGCCAGTGCAGGTGCGCGCTTCTGGTGCGCCGGCACCGTGGCCGGCGCGAGCGCCGTATACTCGCGCGCTCTTTCGTGCCTGAAATCCACCGCATGAAAATCGGCCGCGCGCCGCGCACCTTCCAGGAGCTCATTTTTGCCCTGCAGCACTACTGGTCGCAGCAGGGATGCGTGGTACTCGAGCCCTATGACATGGAAGTCGGCGCGGGCACCTTTCACACGGCGACCTTCCTGCGCGCAGTCGGTCCCGAGCCCTGGCGCGCAGCGTACGTGCAGCCCTCGCGCCGCCCGACTGACGGGCGCTACGGGGAGAACCCCTTCCGGCTGCAGCACTACTATCAGTACCAGGTGGTGATCAAGCCCTCGCCACTGCCGATCCTCGATCTCTACCTCGGAAGCCTCGCGGCGCTCGGCCTCGACCCGCTCGTGCACGACGTGCGGTTCGTCGAGGACAACTGGGAATCGCCCACCCTCGGCGCCTGGGGACTCGGCTGGGAGGTGTGGCTGAATGGCATGGAGGTCACGCAGTTCACCTACTTCCAGCAGGTGGGCGGCCTCGACTGCCGCCCGGTGACCGGCGAGATCACCTACGGCCTCGAGCGGGTCGCGATGTACCTGCAGGGTGTCGAGAGCATCTACGACATCCTTTGGAGCGAAGGCAGCGACGGTCCCATCACCTATGGCGATGTGTTCCGCCAGAACGAGGTGGAGCAGTCGGCCTATAACTTCGAGCAGGCGGATGTGGCGACGCTCCTCAGGCACTTCGAGGATCACGAGCGCGCCTGTCAGAGCCTGCTGGCGGCGAAGCTCGCCCTACCGGCGTATGAGCAGGTGTTGAAGGCCTCGCATACTTTCAACCTGCTCGATGCACGGCGCGCGATCTCGGTCACCGAACGGCAGCGCTACATCCTCAGAGTCCGCGCGCTCGCGAGCGCCGTGGCGCGCGCCTACCTCGCGAGTCGCGAAGCGCTCGGCTTTCCGCTGCTCAAGGCTCATGAGGCGCACGCGGCGCGCGACGCGCCATCGACTCACGCGGCCGCGACCGCCGCCGAGGACGCATCGGGCGGGCGGGCGCGCGCATGAGCGACGCGCGCGATTTCCTCATCGAGATCGGCACCGAGGAGCTGCCCCCCAAGGCACTCTCGACGCTCTCGGAGGCGTTCGTCGCCGGAATCGCTGCCGGGCTCGAGAAGGCACGGCTCGCCCACGGGCAGGTCGCGGGATTCGCCACCCCGAGAAGGCTCGCGGTGAGGGTGTTGCGCCTCGCTGCACAGCAGCCCGAGCAACACGTACGCCGCCGCGGCCCGCCGGTCTCGGCCGCGTTCGATGGTGCGGGCGCCCCGACGCGCGCGGCGCTCGCCTTCGCCGCGAGCTGCGGCACGACGGTCGAGGCGCTCGAGCGCATCGAGGAAGGCAAGGGTACGTTCCTTTACTTCGCCGGCACGCGCGCTGGCGAGCGCACCGTGCAGCTGCTGCCGGCGCTCGTGCAGGCGGCGCTCGATCAGCTGCCGATTCCGCGCCGCATGCACTGGGGCGAGGGCGAGGCGATGTTCGTGCGGCCGGTGCACTGGATCGTGATGCTCTTCGGGCGCGACGTCGTGCCGGCGACGCTCCTCGAGACCGAAACCGGCCGCCGCACTCACGGCCACCGCTTTCACGCGCCGCGGCCGCTCTCGCTCGCGAGCCCGGCGGCGTACGAGCGCACCCTGCTCGAGAAGGGCCACGTGCTCGCAGATTTCGCCGCACGTCGCGCCCGCATCCGCACCGAGGTCGCCACAGTCGCGAGCGCGGTCGAGGGCCGCGCGCTCGTGAGCGAAGCACTGCTCGATGAAGTGACCGCACTCACCGAATGGCCGGTGGCGCTCGCAGGGCGGTTCGAGGAGCGCTTTCTCGCGCTGCCGCGCGAGGTGCTGATCTGCACGCTCGAGGAGCACCAGCGCTACTTCCCCGTCGAGGACGCGCACGGGCAGCTGCTGCCCGCTTTCATCACCGTGAGCAACATCGCAAGCCGCGACCCGCTGAAGGTGAGAGAGGGCAACGAGCGCGTGGTGCGCGCGCGCTTGTCTGATGCAGCGTTCTTCTGGGAGCAGGATCGCCGCGAGCCGCTTGCCGCGCGACGGGGCGCGCTCGAGACCGTGACCTTCCAGGGAAAGCTCGGCTCACTCGGCGACAAGACCCGGCGGGTGCGTGCGCTCATCGGGGACACCGTCGCCGCGGCGGGCGCCTCGCTCGAGGCGGCGCTGCGTGCCGCAGATCTCGCCAAATGCGACCTGCTCACCGCGATGGTGGGGGAGTTTCCGGAGCTGCAGGGCATCATGGGCGCCTATTACGCACAGGCAGACGGCGAGCCGGAGGAGGTGGCGCTGAGCCTGCGCGAGCAGTACCTCCCCCGCTCGGCCGGGGATGCACTGCCTGCGAGTGGCACCGGGCTCGCACTCGCGATCGCGGACAAGCTCGACACCATCGCCGGCATCTTTGCGATCGGCGAGAAGCCTTCCGGCACCAAGGATCCCTTTGCGCTCCGCCGCGCAGCGCTCGGCGTGCAGCGAATCCTGATCGAGAAGGGACTCGATCTCGATCTGCGTGCCTGCATCGGGCGGGCCGTGGAGGGCGTGCGTACCGACATCGCGCGGCTGCGGACCGCGGGGCCGGGCGCTGCGGTAGCGGCGGCAGCGTCGCCGTCATCGAAGGCGGGCGGGGCGGGCACGGCCACAGCGCCGACCGCGGAGGCGCTGGTGAGCGAGATCTACGATTTCCTCATGGAGCGTCTGCGGGCCTATTACCTCGAGGGTGCGGGCGCGGCGCCGGTGCCGGGACGCGCCGCGGTGACCACCGAGATGTTCGATGCGGTGCTCGCCACACGCCCCGCCTCGAGCGTGGATTTCGATGCGCGGCTCAAGGCCCTGAGCACCTTCCTCGATCTGCCGGAGGCCGCGAGCCTCACGGCCGCCAACAAGCGCATCAGCAACATCCTGCGCAGGGCGAACACGACACCACCGCCGGAGGTTGACGTGATGCAGCTGCGCGAAGAGGCCGAGATGCGGCTGTATGACGCCATGCGTGGGCTGCGCGATGCGGTGTCGACCGACACCGGGCAACGTCTCTACACCGATGCGCTCGGAAGGCTCGCGCTGCTGCGACCGGCGGTGGACACCTTCTTCGACAAGGTACTGGTGATGGACGAGAACCCCCAGCTGCGCGCCAATCGTCTGAGCCTCCTCACGCAGCTGCAGGGACTTTTCGGGGGAATCGCGGACCTGTCGCGATTGCCGGGTTGAGCACCGCGAGCGAAACTAACGCCGGCGCCGCGCGCTGGCGCGGCCCGGCGGTGCAGCTGATCGGCTCGCTCTTCTTCACCGGTTTCTGGCTCGCGTGGACATTCCTCTACGCGATCCCCTTCGTGATCGTGTGCGCCCTCCTGCCCTTTCGGCGACGTTTCCCGCTAGCGCGCGCGTACGCCGTGGTGGCGCTGTGGGTGCTGAAGTGGAGCTGCGGGCTCACCTACCGCATCGAAGGCGCGGCGCTCCCAGATGGCTCCCATGTCGCGCTGTGGAAGCACTCCTCGTCCTGGGAAACGATGGCGATGATGGTGGTCTGCCCGCGCCAGGTCTGGGTGCTGAAGCGTGAGCTGCTGTGGATTCCGGCAGTGGGGCTCGCGGTGCGGCAGATGCACGCGATCGCGATCGATCGCAGCGCCGGGCACTCTGCCGTGGCGCAGGTCATCGAGCAGGGCAAGGCGCGTCTCGCGGAAGGCTCCTGGGTGATGATCTACCCGGAGGGCACGCGCATGCCGCCCGGTGAGACGCGCCGCTACGGGGTAAGCGGCACCCTGCTCGCCATCGAGAGCGGACGGCTTATCGTGCCGGTCGCGCACAACGCCGGCTACTACTGGCCGCGGCGGGGACTCCTGAAGAAGCCCGGTGTGGTACGCGTCGTCATCGGTCCACCCTTCGCCGCTACGGGACGGGAGGTGCGCGAGCTCAACGAAGAGATACAGGCGTGGGTGGAAGCGACCGTGAAGCGCCTCGCGCCGGCGCCGGACGTCGCCTAGGACCATCGATCTGGATCAATCTGCTGCCCCGCAGTTGTGACTGACGCAGTATTGATCCAATCGGTCAGATGTCGAGGTTGGTCACCGAGAGTGCGTTCTTCTCGATGAACTCGCGCCGCGGCTCGACCTGGTCGCCCATGAGCGTCGTGAAGATGTCATCCGCCGCCACCGCGTCTTCGATCTTCACCTGCAGCAGCCGGCGGGTCTCCGGGTTGATGGTGGTCTCCCAGAGCTGCTCGGGATTCATCTCTCCGAGTCCCTTGTAGCGCTGGATCGTCTGGCCTTTCTTCGCCTGGTCGAGCAGCCACTTCATCGCTTCCTTGAAGGAGCCGATCTCCTGGCGCTCGCTGCCGCGGGTGACGTACGCACCCTCCCCGATGAGCCCGGCGAGTGTGCGCGCAAGGTCCGCGATCCGCTGGTACTCGGCCGATTCGAAGAACTCCCGCGGCAGGTACTTGTGGCTCGGCGTGCCGTGCTCGGTCTTGTGAATGATGATGCGCGCCGCTTGGCTCTCGCTCGCCGTGCGCAGTTCGACGCGATACGTGCGCGTGCCGTCGGCGAGCGCGTTCAGCCGCTCATTCAGATCGTGCGCCCAGCCGCGCAGCCAATCCGATCGATCGAAGTCCGCGGGGGTGACCTCAGGCATGTAGACGAGCTGCTCGAGCAGGCGGTCGTCATAGCGGCGTGACCAGCGCCGGATGATCGCCTGCACCTCCATGTACTTGCGCGCGAGCGCCTCGAGTGCCGAGCCCGAGAGTGCCGGCGCGCCCGCATTCACGTGCAGCTGTGCCTCTTCGAGTGCCGCGTTGAGCAGCAGCTGATTGAGCTCGTTGTCGTCCTTGACGTAGCTCTCCTGCTTGCCGCGCTTGATCTTATAGAGGGGCGGCTGTGCGATGTAGATGTGGCCGCGCTCGATGAGCTCGGGGATCTGCCGGTAGAAGAAGGTGAGCAGCAGCGTGCGGATATGGCTGCCGTCCACGTCTGCATCGCACATGATGATGACGCGGTGGTAGCGCAGCTTGTTGATGTCGAACTCTTCCTTGCCGATCCCGGTGCCGAGCGCGGTGATGAGCGTGCCGACCTCTGCCGATGACAGCATCTTGTCGAAGCGTGCTTTCTCGACGTTGAGGATCTTGCCCTTGAGCGGCAGGATCGCCTGCGTGCGCCGGTCGCGCCCCTGCTTTGCCGAGCCCCCGGCGGAGTCGCCCTCGACGATGAAGATCTCCGACAGCGTCGGGTCTTTCTCCTGACAGTCGGCGAGCTTGCCAGGAAGCCCAGCTATATCGAGCGCGCCCTTGCGGCGCGTCATCTCGCGCGCCTTGCGCGCCGCCTCACGTGCTCGCGCGGCCTCGACCATCTTGGCGACGATGAGGCGCGCCTCCTGCGGGTGCTCGAGCAGGAATTCCTGGAGCTTCGTGCCGACCGCGTTCTCGACGATGCCCTTGACCTCGGAGGACACGAGTTTGTCCTTGGTCTGGGAGGAGAACTTCGGGTCCGGGAGCTTCACCGAGAGGATGGCAGTCAGTCCCTCGCGCGCATCGTCCCCGGTCATGGGGATCCGGTCCTTGTTCGGGAGCTCCTTCTCGATGTAATCGTTCAGCGTGCGCGTGAGCGCGCTGCGGAAGCCGGCGAGGTGCGTGCCGCCGTCCTTCTGCGGAATGTTGTTCGTGTAGCAGAACATGCTCTCCTGGTAGGAGTCGTTCCACTGCATCGCCACCTCGACCGTGGCCGAGCCGTCATGGCTGCGGAAGTGGAACACCGAGTCGTGGATCGGCGTGCGCGTGCGATTGAGGTACTTCACGAACGCCTGCAGCCCACCGGCGTGCGCGAACACATCGTGCTTGTTCTCGCGCTCATCGATGAGCTCGATCCGGACGCCCGAGTTCAGGAACGACAGCTCGCGCAGTCGCTTGGCGAGAATGTCGTAGTTGAAGCTGATGTTGGTGAAGATCTGCGCGCTCGGCCTGAAGCGGATGGTGGTACCGCGGTCGTGCGTCTCGCCGATCACCGCGAGCGGGGCCACGGGCTCACCGAGGTGATACTCCTGACGGTTAAGCTTGCCGTCGCGCGCGATCGTGAGCTGCAGGTAGTCCGAGAGCGCGTTCACCACCGAGACTCCGACCCCGTGGAGTCCTCCCGAGACCTTGTAGGAGCTGTCGTCGAACTTCCCGCCCGAGTGCAGCACGGTCATGATGACTTCCGCTGCCGACCGGCCTTCCTCCGTGTGGATATCCACAGGAATTCCACGGCCGTTATCGGAAACGGTCACCGACTCATCGGCATGGATGGTGACCACGATGCGGTCGCAATGGCCGGCGAGAGACTCGTCGATGGAGTTGTCGACGACCTCGAAAACCATGTGGTGGAGTCCCGTCCCGTCATCGGTGTCGCCGATGTACATCCCGGGGCGTTTTCGCACCGCATCAAGACCCCTTAAGACTTTGATTTTACTTGAATCGTAGACGTCGTCAGTGGCCATGAACAAGCTCGGTTTTGCGACATCGCATTATATCGGTTGGACCCTCCCCGCATCCATGTGGAACGTGCGTTCTGGTGTACCGAAAAGTCTGGATTCTGAGTGCAACGATGTGACAACGAGCTGACATCGCAAACTCGCCACCTCGTCGATAAAACGCTGCAATCTCTGGCCATCGAGTTCTGCTGCCGGGTCATCGAGCAGCAATGTTGGAGTCATCTGCGTCACGTCCTGAAGCAGCCGCAACTGGGCCACTGCCATCGCCACCGCGACGAGCTTTTGCTGCCCGCGTGAAAGCACGTCTCGCGCGGCCCGGCCGTGAAGGCGCAGGGTGATGTCGGCACGGTGGGGACCGGCATGCGTTTGCCGGCGGAGCTCATCGGTCGCCCGTGACAGTGCGAGCGATTCAGCCAGCGTGTACTCCTGGCTCCACCCACGCAGGTAATGGAGTTCCACCTCGAGTCCGCTGAGCGCCATCACAGCGGCATGCCAGTACGGCTGGAGGCGCTCCACGAGTCGCTGCCGCGCCTCGGTGATGGCCTCGCCTAACCGTGCCAGATCAGCATCCCAGACGCCGACCGTAGCAGCCTGGGTCTTGAGCGCGGCGTTACGCTGTTTGAGCACACGGGTGTAGCGCAGCCACAAGTCCACGAACCGAGGTTCCACGTGGAACACCGCCCAATCGAGCCAGCGCCGCCTGCGGTACCCACCTTCTTCGACCAGGCGATGGATGCCGGGCTCGATCACCTGTACGCCGAAGACCTGCGAGAGCTCCGCCAGTGTCTCCACGGCCTGACCTGCCACCCGGGCCGTCGTCCCCGAACGGCTCACCTCAAACCCCAGCCGCACCGCGTCGGATTCCGAGCGCTGAATCTGCCCAGTGACTCGCATATGAGCCTGTCCGCGCCTTATGAGGCGTTCACTGTTGCGTGTGCGGAACGATCGGCCGCGTCCCAAGATGAATATGCCCTCGAGCAAGGAAGTCTTTCCAGAGCCGTTGCCACCATGGACCAGGGTCAGGCCTGACGGTAGCCGAAGCTCGGCGTGCTCGATGCACCGCAGGTTGCTGACAGCAATCTCGGAAAGACTCATCAGGGATTTCGGTGACCGGTGATGCGGACGTTCCTGGTGGCAAAGGATGACATAGGTCAACCCGAGCTGCGTGCGTCGGGAAGACTCGCCCTCACCGGCGTCCGCGCCGGCGCCGCTGACCGTCCTTTCTGTCGATTTGCCAGTTGGTCTCTGCGTCGGCGTGGCCGCGACAGGAGGCAGTCAGACTGGCCCGTCGAGATGAAGGTAAGAGCCATTGTTCCACGTGGAACGTCCGGGGCCGCTCCACCATCGGAAGGTCGTGCGTTCGTAAGCCACCCGGGTGTTCTGGACTTTTGGTTCGCATTGTTCGCACGGAGTCTTCAGTCCCGACAATCCAGTGACGCCACAGCTGAGCCCTTTGTCGGGCGGGCGACGCGAGAGGGGGATCTAACGTCTGGCTTGAGGCAAGGCCAGTGAAAGGAGCCGGGGCTGTGCGCCACCCCAGGGCCATCGGCACTTGGCGCGCCTTTCGCCAGGACTGGGACGAGGCTCGCCCAATCGATGGGCAGCGATCCTCGTAGCGAGCAACGTCATGCGGGCGGCCCGCCGGCAGGTCGCCAGTATCGAGCTTCGTGCTTGGCCTTTTGGGATCTCTGTCAGCGGCCTTTGATGAACACCGGATGCTCACTCTCGCCCGAGTGAGCGTCGGAGGGTTCATCCCGAGTGCAAATGCCACAGACGGGTGTTCCACGTGGAACGTCCGGGTCAGGCTCGTAGGAAGGCAGACCAGCCCCATGCGCAGACCTCTTGCGCAGACCTCTTGCGCACACCTCTTGCGCACACCTCTTGCCACACCTCATGCGCACACCTCTTGCCACACCTCATGCGCACACCTCATGCGCACACCATGCGCGCGCTGCGTGGTTGGCCTTTTGGAGCCTTTGATGGATACCGGATGCTCACTCTCACCCGAGAATCAGCGCGCGAGGCTTCCTCCAGAGCGCAGATTCACAGACGGGATGTTCCACGTGGAACGTCCGGGTCAGGCTCGTAGGAAGGCAGACCCACCCCATGCGCACACCCCATGCGCACACCCCATGCGCACACCCCATGCGCATAACCTGTGCGCATGACCCGAGACCGGACCTCCTGATCCTGCTCCCTGCCCGCGCCTCTCATTCATACGAAGGCCACCCGCTACGCGAACTCCACGGCGAAGCGTGCAACCGTGGCCGCGTCTTCTGCTAAGTCCCTGGGCTGACGCGGGCGCGTCGGAGAAGAACTTGGAACAACCTGATCCTTGAGCGGCCCCGAACGCTGGACGACCGCGCGGCGAGCTCTCGCTCGGGCTGCCGTTCGGTGTTCGCTGGCCCGTCTGACGTCGCCGCGACGGGAATGAGTTTCGCGTCGCCGTACCGTCGTCGAACCGGCGTTCTACAGTCGCATCGGCATCACGACGTAGCGCGTGTGCAGAACCCCGGGGGCATGGATGAGGCAGCTGCTGTTCGAGTCGGTGAGCCCGATCTGGACACGATCGCTTTCGATGGCGCTGAGCGCGTCGAGAAGGTAGTTGACGTTGAAGCCGATCTCGACTTCCTCACCTTTGTAGGAGACCTCCACCTGGTCCTCTGCCTCCTCCTGTTCAGGGTTATGGGCCTGGAGCGTGAGGAGATCGGATCGCACCGTCAGCCGGATTCCGCGGTACTTCTCGTTCGAAAGAATGGCCGTGCGCTGCAACGACTGTCTAAGGGTCTCCCGGTCCGCCTCGAGCGGGCGCGGTGGATTAGCAGGGATAACTCTCGTGTACTCCGGGAAACGACCATCGATAAGCTTCGAAGTGAAGCGAATGTCGCCGATCTGGGCGCGAACGTGATTTGTGCCGACCGCCAGCTCGATGTTCCCGTCGGTCCCCAGGATGCGCTGGAGCTCGAGCACACCCTTCCTCGGCACGATCACCTGGTGAGTCGTTTTCGCTTTGCCGGCGAGCTCCATCTCGCAAAGCGCGAGACGGTGCCCATCCGTCGCCACCGCCCGTAGTGCCTTGCCATCGGTCTCGAGCAGCAGGCCATTGAGGTAGTAGCGCACGTCCTGCTGAGCCATCGAGAAATGCGTCTTGTCGATGAGTCGACGGAACTCGCCCTGGGCAACACTCAACGTTTGTTGAGCATTGATTTCCTCCACGAGGGGGAATTCCGCTGCGGGAAGACTCGAGAGTGTGAAGCGGCTGCGGCCGCCACGCACCGAGACCCGCTCGCCCTCCGTGCTCAAGGTGACCGACGTCTTTTCCGGCAAGGCGCGGAAGATGTCGAGGAGCTTGCGCCCCGGCACCGTGATGTCCCCCGGCTGTTGGACGCTCACCGCACTTGCTGCCACGAGCTCCACTTCGAGGTCCGTCCCGGTGATGTAGAGCCTGCCATCGCGTGCCGCGAGCAGCACGTTAGCGAGCACGGGCATGGTCTGCCGTCGCTCCACCACACCGATGACACTTTGCAGAGGGGTGAGAAAGTCCTCGCGCGTAGCGGTCAGCTTCATGGGGATTTATCTCTCTTCAAGAATCTTTGTTGGCCAATGAGATTGTTATTAAGACTATAGAGACTGCTCATAACGGGCATAAGAAAACTTTCCCTGCCCGATCAGATCACTGCGTGAGTTTATCCACAGGACAAGCTCACGCATGAGCTGAACAAGTGCTGTGTGTGGCCTGTGCGTAACCTTATCCAGAGCTGCGCCCACAGCAAATTCACAGCCCTACACACATTAACCCGCCAGAGTTCTCAACAGGTTCGAGTAGTCCTCTTTGATGCGCTGCTCGGTGTCGCGCAGATCCTTGATGCGTTTGCAGGCGTGCAGCACCGTGGTGTGGTCGCGTCCGCCGAACGCATCGCCGATCTCAGGGAGGCTGTGACTCGTGAGCTCTTTGGCGAGCGCCATCGCGACCTGCCGCGGCCGCGCAACCGAGCGACTGCGCCGCTTGGACAGCAGATCCGCCATGCGCACTTTGTAGTAGTCGGCGACGGTCTTCTGGATGTTCTCAATGGTGACCAGCTTCGCCTGCAGAGAAAGGAGATCCTTCAGCGCTTCCTTGGTGAATTCCAGCGTGATGGCGCGGCCGGTGAAGCGCGAGTTGGCGATCACACGGCGCAACGCCCCCTCGAGCTCGCGCACGTTCGAGCGAATGCGCTTGCCGATGAAGAACGCGACTTCCTCCGGCAGCGTGACACCGGCTCCATGTGCCTTGGTCATGAGGATCGCGACACAGGTTTCGAGCTCCGGCGGCTCGATCGCAACCGTCAGCCCCCAGCCGAAGCGCGACTTCAAACGCTCCTCGAGGCCCTCGACCTCCTTCGGGTAGCGGTCGCAGCTCAGGATCACCTGGTGCTGACCTTCCAGCAGCTCGTTGAAGGTGTGGAAGAACTCTTCCTGCGAGCGTTCCTTGCCAGCGAAGAACTGGATGTCATCGATCAGCAGCGCATCGAGTGAGCGGTAGGCGGTCTTGAACTCGTTCATCGAGTTGTGCTGGAGCGCGCGCACCATGTCACCGACGAAGCGCTCGGAGTGCACATAGGCGATGCGGGACTCCGCATCGTTGGCCTTGATCAGGTGCGCGATCGAGTGCATGAGGTGCGTTTTGCCGAGGCCGACGCCGCCGTAGAGAAAGAGCGGGTTGTAGGCGCGCCCGGGATTCTCGGCCACCTGGAGAGCGGCAGCCTTCGCGAGCTGGTTGCTCTTGCCCTCGACGAAACTCGTGAAGGTGAATTCGGGATTCAGCCGCGCGCCGACGACGAGCCCCTCCGCGCGCCGCGGGGCGGCGGTGATGCTCAAGGGCACACCGCGCAGCGGAACGCTGCGCGACCCGACTTCCACGGTCACGATGGGGGCGTCCCCGGTGCTCTCATCGCGCAGCAGTTCGCCGATGCGCGGCAGCAGATTGGCGTTGACCCAATCCACCACGAAGCGGTTCGGCGCGAGAAGCTTCAGCGCCCCGTTGCCCTCCATGGCCTGCAACGGCCGCACCCAAGTATTGAATTGCTGCTGCGGAAGCTCCGCTTCCAACGCGCCCATGCAGCGGGTCCAAAGCGACGCTTCCACCGCGTGTGGCCTCCGCGATTCTTTCTAGTGAACGTTGAGGAAAAGGTCGCGAAGTCTATACCGATCGCGGACCGCGCTGAAGAATTATCCACAGCGGCCCGTATTGACACCTTGGCGCTCAACGGCTTAGCCTTGCCGCCCTTTTTTTGACAGCCGCGATCCTTCCACGGAGCCGACGCCATGAAGCGGACCTATCAGCCGAGCAAAGTGCGCCGCAAGCGCACCCATGGGTTCCGTGCGCGCATGGCGACCAAGAACGGCCGCAAGGTGCTCGCGCGGCGTCGCGCCAAGGGACGGCGCAAGCTGATACCCTGAAGCGGTTCGGGTGGCGCGCGCTGCAGCAGCGGCATCGCTGCCCCTCCTTCCGATCTTGATCGCAAGCACGATGTCCGGGCGGTTGACTCTGCCGGCGCGTCTTCGCCTGCGGCGCAAGGGTGATTTCGATGCCGTCTACGCGCGCGGCCGGCGCATGAGCGATGGATTCTTTTCAGTGACCGCGAGAGCGAACAATGCCGGCGCGCCGCGCTTAGGACTGGCCGTGGCCGTGAAGGTCGCGGGCGGTGCGGTCGCGCGCAATCGCCTGCGGCGCATCGTCCGTGAGTCCTTCCGCCTGCACCAGCGCGAGCTTCCTGCCGTGGACCTCGTAGTGAGCGCACGGCCGGCCTCGAAGGCCGCCACGGCTCCCGCGCTGCGCGCGAGCCTCGCGGCGCTGTGGAAGAAGGTGAGCGAGCAGTGCGCCACTTCGTCGCTTTCCTGATCCGTCTTTATCAGTGGACCGTGAGCCCGCTGCTCGGGCCCACGTGCCGCTTCCACCCGAGCTGCTCGCAGTACGCACTCGAGGCGCTGCTGCGCTTTGGTGTGCTCCGCGGCAGCGGGCTCGCTCTCGCGCGGCTCGCCCGCTGCCATCCGTGGCACCCCGGTGGCTTCGATCCCGTGCCGGCGGCAGGCGGTCGCACCCACTCAAATGAACAGTAACCGTCTAGGAAACCTACGGCTTTATCTGTGGGCGGCGCTCGCCATGCTGCTCTTCTACGACTACCAGACATGGGTGCGCGACTACGCACCATCGCCTGCGCCCGCGGCCGTCCAGTCGCCTTCTGCGCCCGCGGGCGCGCCAAGCAGTGATCTTGGCAACCGCGTGCCCGAGGGCGCGCCCCCGGGCAGCACGAGTGCCGCGGCCGCGACGGAGGGCAAGGCGTCGGCGACGGGCACCGCCGCCGGATCTGGCGGCTCCCCGGAAACGTCGGCGGCGACCCCTGTGGTGCATGTGCGCACCGATATTCTCGATGTCGACATCGGCACGCGTGGCGGCACACTCGAGCGCGTCGATCTGCTCGCCTATCCGAGAGTGAAGGGCGAGGCGACCCCGGTGCGCCTCGAGAATCATGACGATCCGCAGACGCTGTATGAGCTGCAGTCGGGCCTGACAGGACCCGAGGGCGCCGCATATCCCACGCATCTCGCCACCTACAGCAGCCCGCAGTCGAGCTATACGCTCGATGGCGGGAACGAGCTGCGCGTACCGCTCAGCTGGAGCGAGGGCGGTGTCAAGGTCACCAAGACCTTCGTGTTCCGCCGCGGGCAGTACCGCATCGATCTCGACTACATCGTGCAGAACGGCGGCAGCGCGCCGTGGGCGGCGCGCGAATACGCGCAGGTCCTGCGCAACGATCCGCCGACCAAGCGCTCGATGTTCAACGTCGAGAGCTACGCCTTTCACGGGCCGGCGCTCTGGGATGGCAACAAGTTCCGCCGCCTCGACACCACCGACGCACAGGACAGTCACCTCTCGCTCGATGTGCATGATGGCTGGGTGGCGGCGCTCCAGCACCACTTCGTGAGCGCCATCGTGCCCCCGCGCGGTGCGCCGTGGCACTTCGGGCTCCGCGTGCAGGGTCCGGAGTACCTGCTCTCGACCACGGGTCCCGAGCAGACGATCGCGCCTGGCGCCACCGGTGAGTTCGATGTCGCGCTGTTCGCGGGGCCTAAGCTGCAGGGGCAGCTCGAGGCCACATCGCCCGAGCTCGGGCACGTCGCGGACTACGGGCGGCTGTGGATCCTGGCGCGGCCGCTGTTCGTGGCGCTCAGCTGGGTGCACAAGCTCAGCGGCAACTGGGGCGTTGCGATCATCGCGGTGACTTTCCTGCTGAAGCTCTTGTTCTATCCGCTCTCGGAAGCGAGCGGCCGCTCGATGGGGAAAATGAAAACCCTGCAGCCACGCATCAAAAACCTGCAGGAGACCTACGCGGACGACCGCGAGAAGCTCGGCCGCGCGATGATGGAGCTCTACAAGCGCGAGAAGATCAACCCGGTCGCAGGCTGCTTGCCCATCATCATCCAGATCCCGGTGTTTCTCGCCTTCTACTGGGTGCTGCTCGAGAGCGTGGAGATGCGCCAGGCGCCGTTCGCGTTCTGGATCCAGGATCTGTCCTCGCGCGATCCGTACTTCATCCTGCCGCTCATCATGGCGGGCGCGATGTTCGTGCAGTACAAGCTCAATCCCGCGCCACCCGACCCCGTGCAGGCGCGGGTGTTCATGATCATGCCGCTGGTGATGTCGGCCACCTTCGCGTTCTTCCCCGCCGGGCTCGTGCTCTACTGGGTGACCAACACGATCCTCTCGATCGCGCAGCAGTGGAACATCAACCGCCGCATCGGCGCACAGCCCGCAAAGAAGAACTGAGCACTTGGTTTGCACCGCCCCAGAGCGGTAGCCTTGCGGCCGGGCGGAGGTAAAGGCGCACGGCCCAGATGACGCGCACCGACACCATCGTGGCCGCGGCAACGCCACCGGGACGAGGGGGCGTCGGCATCGTACGTGTCTCGGGCCCCAAGGCCCCTGAGCTCGCCGCCGTCCTGCTGGGGGAGCTCCCCGCACCGCGCCACGCCACCTTCGCGCGCTTCCTCGATGCGCAGCAGCAGCCGATCGATGCGGGGCTCGCGCTCTTTTTCCCCGCGCCGCACTCGTACACGGGCGAGCACGTGCTCGAGCTGCACGGTCACGGGGGACCGCTGGTGATGGAGGCACTGGTGGGACGGGCGCTCGAGCTCGGCGCGCGCCGCGCGCAGCCGGGAGAGTTCACGCAGCGCGCCTTCCTCAACGAGAAGCTCGATCTGGCGCAGGCCGAGGCCATCGCCGACCTCATCGATGCAGGGTCGCGCGAAGCCGCCCGCGCCGCCATGCGCTCGCTGCAGGGCGAATTCTCCGCGATGGTGCGCGGCCTCACCGAGGCGGTGATCGAGCTGCGTACCTACGTCGAGGCGGCCATCGACTTCCCCGAGGAGGAGATCGACTTTCTCGCCGACCGTGAGCTTGGCGAGCGCTTCCGGGCGGTGCGGGCCCATTTCGAGGGCGTGCTGGAGAGCGCGCGCCAGGGCCGGCTGCTGCACGAGGGGATGACGGTGGTGATCGCGGGGCGCCCGAATGCCGGCAAGTCGAGTCTCTTGAACCGCCTCGCGGGTTATGACGCCGCGATCGTCACACCCATCCCGGGAACGACGCGCGATGTGCTGCGCGAGCGTATCCACCTCGATGGCATGCCGCTGCACGTGCTCGACACCGCAGGTCTGCGGGAGGCCGGCGACATCGTCGAGGAGGAGGGCATCCGGCGCGCGCAGGCCGCGATGCAGCGCGCCGACCGGGTGCTCTTCGTCATCGACGCAGTGGATGATCCCCTCGGCACTGCCGTGCGCGAGGAGCGGGAACGCTTACCCGCAGAGGTCCCCGTCACGCTCGTCTTCAACAAGTGCGATCTCGCGAGCGGGCTCCCGGTCACCGATGAGGTCGGCGGACCGCCACGCTTCATGATCTCGGCGCTCACCGGCGCGGGCCTGCCGCACCTGCGGGCGCACCTCAAGAGCTGCATGGGCTATGAGACCGTCGATGGCGGAGCGATCAGCGCCCGGCGTCGTCACCTCGAGTCGCTCTACCGCGCGCGCACCCACACCGAGGAAGGCGAGCGGCTCCTGACCGAGCGGCGTGCCGGCGAGCTCGTCGCCGAGGAACTGCGCATGGCCCAGCAGGCTCTGAACGAAATCACCGGGGAGTTCACCAGCGAGGACCTGCTCGGGCGGATCTTCGCGAGTTTCTGCATCGGAAAGTGAGGTTCGACGTTACACGCACAACACGCCTCCATGACCCGACACAGCAAGGAGAACGCCATGTCCATCTCAGGGAAATCGGTGCGCAACACGGCTTTGCTTCTCGCCTGCGCCTTGGCGGCCTGCAGTAGCGAGCCGACGCGTTACGAGAATCCATATTCGCCCCAGACCGGGCACCAGTACCGCTTCGGCGTAGTGCCGACGCGCGAATGCGCGGACCAGATGAGTCAGTGGGAGAGCGCACACCCTTACGGCGCGCCGATGAGCGATACCGTCGCTTATGGCGGCGGCGTCGACGGCGTCGGCGTCACGAGCGGTGTGCCGCGGGTGTATCTCGTGTTCTACGGCAGCCAGTGGGCCCAGGGCGGCAACGGGGATCCCAGTGGGGTGTCGACGTTGCTGCAGGCTCTCTTCACCGGGATCGGCACGGGGGAGGAACGCTGGTCCGGCACCGTGACGCAGTACTGCGATGGGCCGACCGTGCCGAAGGGCGCGACCCGGTGCGATCCCGCTTCGACGCCTCACGTCGGCTACCCCAAGCAGGGCGCACTCGCCGGAGTGTGGTTCGACACCGCAGCCCCATCGCCGGCTAACGCCACGCCCGCCGACCTCTCGCAGGAAGCGGTCAACGCCGCGGCCCACTTCGGCAACACGACCCCCGGGGCCAACCGCTACGCGCAGTATTTCATCATCTCCCCGACCGGCACTCATCCCGATGGGTTCGGGCTCAGCGGCCAGAACTTCTGCGGCTGGCATTACTACGTCCGTTCCCCCCTCGGCGATATCGCGTACTCGAACCTGCCGTACGTGAGCGACGCGGGCCGCAGCTGCGGGGTGAAGTTCCTCAACTCCGGCGAGCAGGGTGTGCTCGATGCGTTCTCCCTGGTCGCCGCCCACGAATATGCCGAGACGCTGACCGATCAGTTCCCGCCCGGAGGCTGGACCAACCCGGTCTCGGGCGAGGAGGTCGCGGATGCATGCGCCTGGATCAGCTCAGGTCCCGGGCACGCGAGGAATGTGAAGCTCACCACCGGCACGTTTGCGCTGCAGAGCCTCTGGTCGAACGACACGAGCTCATGCGAGGTGTCGCACGCGATCCGTTAGTGCAGTTGCAGCATCCGCCGCGCCGTGGCCGGGTTCGCGACGCCGCGGCCGAGCCGGCCGATGAGCTCGACGGCGCGGGCCACGAGCTCGCGATTGGTGGCGAGCTGCCCGCGCGCGAGATAGAGGTTGTCCTCGAGACCGACGCGCACGTTGCCGCCGAGCAGGACCGACTGCGCCACCATGGGGAACTGCTCGCGACCGATTCCGAAAGCGCTCCACGGCGCATCCTGCGGCAGCGCATCGCGCATCGCCATCAATGTGCGCAGATCGGCCGGTGCGCCCCAGGGGATACCGAGACAGAGCTGAAAAAGCGGCGGCGGCTCGATGAGTCCGCGGGTGATCAGCTCCTTCGCAAAGCGGATGTGGCCGAGCTCGAAGACTTCGAGCTCTGGTTTCACGCGCAGCTCGCGGATGCGTGCCGCCATCTGCTCGAGGTGCGCCGGCGTATTCATGAAGACGCTCGCGCCGAAATTCATGGTGCCGCAGTCGAGGCTGCAGAGAGCCGGCCGCAGCGCCTCGATGTGCGCGAGGCGCACGAGTGGTGGCACGAGATCGCTGCCCACACCCGCACGTGCCGGATCCGCCTCATCGGGCACGTAGTCTCCGCCCATGCCGGTGGTGAGGTTGAGGATGACGTCGGTCCCCGAGTCACGCACGCGCTCCACCACCTCGCGGTAGAGCGCGACCTCGCGCGAGCCCTGTCCGGTACGTGGGTCGCGCACATGGACGTGCGCGATCGCCGCTCCCTCGCGCGCGGCCTCGATGCACGCCGCGGCGATGGCCGCTGGCGTCACCGGCACACGGTCGCTGCGCGCCACCGTGTCGCCGGCGCCCGTGACGGCGCATGTGACGATGACCTCGGTGCTCATCTTCCGTCACTCCGTGAGCTTCTGGCCTCTACTATAGCGGCGGCGACAGTCAGGTTCGGACGATATGACGCAGACGCGACGTGGCGGATCGAGGGCGAGAAGCTGGACCGGCAGCCGCGGTCTTCCCAAGGTCTCGCACGGCTCCGGGATCTATGTCTATGACACCACCGGCAAGCGCTACCTCGATGCCTCCGGTGGGCCCGCCCTCTATTGCCTCGGCCACGGGCATCCCGAGGTCACGGCGGCGATCGTGCGTCAGCTCGAGCGCATTGCGCACGGCTACCGCTACACCTTCACCAGCGATCCGCTCGAGGAGCTGCGCGAGCTGCTCACTCGCGTCTGCGGCGCCCGCAACGCACTCGATCCCGCGAACCAACTCGACTCCATGGTGTTCGTCTCGGGCGGCTCGGAAGCGGTCGAATCGGCGCTCAAGGTGGCACTGCAGTACCACAGTGCGCGCGGCGAGATGACCCGACGGCGCTTCATCGCGCGCCGCCGCTCCTGGCATGGCAACACTCTCGGCGCGCTCGGCGTCTCCGACTTCCTGGACCGGCGCGCGCCTTTCGAGGGCGCGCTGGTCGAGGCCTCGTTCGTACCGCAGGTGTCGCTGTATCGGCCACCGGCGGGTGTTGCGCCCGAAGCGCTCGGCGCACATGCAGCCGCGGAGCTCGAAGCGGAGATGCTGCGCGTGGGACCCGAGCACGTGGCGGGCTTCATCTTCGAGCCAGTGGTGGGCGCGGCAGGTGGCGCACTGTCGCCGCCGCCGGGCTATGCACAGCGGGTGCGCGAGATCTGCAGCCGCCATGGCGTGCTGCTCATCGCCGATGAGGTGATGTGCGGCGCGGGCCGCACGGGCAGCTGGCGCACACTCGAGCAGGATGGGGTGGTGCCTGACATCATGGCGGTCGCGAAGGGCCTCGCCGGCGGCTACCAGCCGCTCGGCGCGACCATCTTCTCGCACGCGATCGCAGGAGTGCTCGAGGCGGCCGACGGCGGGCCGCTCACCGGGCACACCTTCAGCGGCCACACGGCGGCGTGCGCAGCGGGCGTCGCGGTGCAGACCATCATCGAACGCGATGCCCTCCTCGAGCGGGTGCGCAGCGCGGGAGCGCGATTCCAGCCGGCGTTGCGCGCGGCGCTGGCCCGCTACGAGGCGGTCGGGGATGTGCGCGGCCGCGGCTTCCTCATCGGCGTCGAGTTCGTCGCCGACCGCGCGACACGCGCCCCTTTTCCTGCCGAGCGGGCACTCGCGGAGACCATTGGTCAGTGCGCGTTCGAGGACGGACTCATCTGCTACGCCTCGGGCGGCAACGTGGATGGCATCGAGGGCGACATCGTGCTGCTCGCGCCGCCTTTCATTGCGACCGACGCCGAGCTCGAGGAGATCATCGAGCGCTTCGCGCGGGCGGTCGAACGGGGCCTTGCGGTGAGCGCGAGGCGCTGATCCGCGGCGCACCACACTCAACGCCTCGGCGCGAGCGCCAGATCGCGGCTGTACACGACGTTCATCACGTTGTCGTACCAGCCGAGGACCTCCGGCTTCACCAGGTGCTTGTTGACGTAGAAGTACAGGGGCAGCAGCGGATGATCGCCCAGCATCACCCGCTCGGCCTCTTCCAGCAGCGCACTGCGCGGCAGCGGAGCCTGCTGCCGCGCTGCACTGCGCAGCAGCGCGTCGTAGCGCGGGCTGCTGTAGTGCACGAGATTCACGCCGAAATCGCTCTTCAGGACCTGCGCAAAGGTGTATGCATCGTTGTAGTCGCCCACCCAGCTCGAGCGGAACATCTCCACATCGCCGCGATCGATGTCCTGCAGCAGCGACTTGAACTCCACTTGCGTGAGGCGCACCTCGGCCCCGAGCGCCTCCTTCCACATCGAGGCGATCGCGAGCGCGAGCTTCGTGTGCACCTCGGCGGAGTTGTAGCGCAGCTCGAATCGGAGCGGATTCTCGCGCGAGTAGCCGGACTCGCGGTAAAGGCGCTGTGCCTCCGCGACGCGCGCGTCCATGGGCAGCTCGCGGTAGTCGAAGGACTGCGAGGTGTAGTTGTCGACTCCCGGCGGTACCCAGCCATAGGCGGGCAGCTCGCCGACTCGCAGCACGAGCCGCGTGAGCTTCTCGCGGTCGATCACGAGCGACAGCGCACGGCGCAACTTCGGCTGGTCCTTGAAAGGGGCGCGGCGGAGATTGAAGCCGTAGTAGTAGGTGCTGAGCTGCGGCGAGACGTGCAGCTGATCGGCGAGATGCGTGCGGATCCAGTCGAACTGGCCGCGCGGGACCACGAAGGTTACCTGCAGCTCCCCGCCCCGGTAGCGTGCGAGCTCGGCGTTCTCGTCCGAGATCAGCAGGTAGCGCACTCCTTCGAGCCTCGTCGCCTCGTCGTTCCAGTAGTGGTGGTTGCGCAGGGCGAGGATGTAGGCCCCCGGCACCCATTCCTTGAGCACGAAGGCGCCATCTCCAATCATCGTGCCGGGCCGGGCGATGGCTTCCGGGTGCTGCTGCAGCGTCGGCCGGTGTACCGGGCAGGTGGCGGGGTGCGACAGCAGCGTCGGGAAATAGGGGGCGGAAGAGGCCAGCGTCACGACCACCGTCGCCTCATCCGGTGCGGCCACACCGAGGGCGTCGGCACTCTTCGTTCCGGAAACGATGTCGCTCGCGTTGGCGATCACGTCGATGTACTGCGCGTAGGCGGAGCCCGTCGCGGGATCGACCAGGCGCCGCAGGGCTGCAACGAAGTCGGCGGCAACCACCCGGTCGCCGTTTGACCAGCGCGCCTCGCGCCGCAGGTCGAAGGTGTAGGTGAGGCCATCGAGACTCACGCTCCAGCGGCGGGCGACCCCCAGTGCGACATGGCCGTCCTTATCGAGCGTCGTGAGCCCCTCGCACAGGTCCCGCAGGATGCTCTGCGCCTCGAAGCCACGCGCCTTCTGGGGATCGAGCGAATCTGGCTCGGGGCCGCCGCCGCGCACCAGGATGGCGTTGGCGCCGGTCGTCTCCCCCTGCGGTGCGCGTGAGCAGCCTGCGAGAAGCAGCGCTGGCAGAAGCAGCGCCGCCATGCCGGGGGCGGCGAGAGCGCCCCTCATGAGGAGCGGCCGCGGCTCGCGTTGATCTTCTCGCGGAGGCTCGCCGTGGCAGCGCGTGCGGCTTGCGCGAAATCCTCACCCGCGGAGGCGTACAGGATGGCGCGCGAGGAACTGATGAGGAGGCCGGTGCCCGAGTGCGTGCGGCCGTTTCCGACCACCTGTTCCACATCGCCCCCTTGTGCGCCGACGCCCGGCACGAGAAGCGGCATGTCGCCGACCAGCGCCCGTACCTCGGCGAGCTCGCGCGGGTAGGTGGCACCGACGACGAGCAGGCAGTTGCCGCGCGAGTTCCAACGCCGTGCCGCGAGCTCGGCGACGACCTGGTAGAGCGGACGGCCTGCCACCTTCAGGTCCTGCAGGTCGATTGCACCGGGGTTGGAGGTGCGGCAGAGAATGATGACGCCGCGCTCCGCGTGCCGCAGGAACGGCTCGAGCGAATCGCCCCCCAGGTAGGGATTCACGGTGACCGCATCCGCGCCGTAGCGCTCGAACGCCTCGATGGCATAGCGCTCGGCGGTGTTGCCGATGTCACCCCGCTTGGCATCGAGAATGACCGGGATGCCCGGGTGCACCCGGTGGATGTACTCGATGGTGCGCTCTAGCTGATCTTCCGCCTCGTATGCCGCGTAGTGCGCGAACTGCGGCTTATAGGCGCACACCAGATCGGCCGTCGCGTCGATGATGCTGCGGTTGAACTGGAAAATCGGCGAACGCCCTTCACGGATATGGGTCGGGAATCGCTCGATCTCAGGATCGAGCCCGACACACACCAGCGAATCGTTCCTTTCCCAGGCGCGCGCGAGCTGCTGCGTGAAGGGGCTCATGCGACCTTCGGTGGTGCCGCAAGCGAGCGCTTCTTCAGGTGCACGAGCAGGATCGAGATTGCCGCAGGGGTGACACCGGGAATGCGCGCGGCCTGCCCGAGCGTCGCAGGCCGCACTTCGGTCAGCCTCTGACGGACCTCGTGCGAGAGGCCCGCCAGGCGGCCGTAATCGAGGTCCGGCGGGAGGGCGGTCTCCTCGTTGCGTCGGGCACGCTCGATCTCTTCGCGCGCCCGCTCGATGTAGCCGTCGTAGCGCGCGCGCACCTCGATGTGCGTGCGCACCTGCGCGGGCAGGCGGTCATCGGCCTCGCCTTCCGCGAGCCACGGGGGCGGGCCTGCCAGCTCGAGCAGCGCCTCGTACGTGACCTCCGGCCGACGCAGCAGCTCGATCGCGGTCGACTCGCGCATCAGCGGTCCGCGCAGCACGCGCTCGGCCCACGCAGCGGGCACGTCCGCAGGATGGAGCCGCAGCGCCTCAAGGCGAGCCATCTCCTCGCTGCACAGGCGTTGCTTGGCGAGGAGGAGCTCCCAGCGCTCATCCTCCACCAGCCCGAGTTCGCGGCCGACAGGGGTCAGGCGCACGTCCGCATTGTCCTCGCGCAGCAGCAGGCGGTGCTCGGCGCGGCTCGTGAACATGCGGTAGGGCTCAGGTGTTCCCCGCGTCACGAGGTCGTCGATCAGCACGCCGAGATAGGCCTCGCTGCGCTTTGGAGTCCAGGGACCGCGCCCCCGCAGCCGCAGCGCCGCATTGATGCCCGCGATGAGACCCTGGGCTGCGGCCTCCTCGTAGCCGGTTGTGCCGTTGATCTGCCCGGCAAAGTACAGACCCTCGATGACGCGCGTCTCGAGCGAGTCCTTCAGGTCCCGGGGGTCGAAGAAGTCATACTCGATGGCGTAACCCGGACGGGTGAGATGCGCCGTCTCGAAGCCACGGATGGTGTGCACGAACTCGCACTGAACATCGAAGGGGAGACTCGTCGAAATGCCGTTCGGGTAGATCTCGTGGGTCGTGAGGCCTTCGGGCTCGACGAAAATCTGGTGCGAAGCCTTGTCGGCGAACCGTACGACCTTGTCCTCGACCGAGGGGCAGTAGCGTGGACCGATACCCTCGATCGCACCGGTGAACATCGGCGAGCGGTCGGTAGCGGCCCGGATGATGTCGTGGGTGCGGTCGTTTGTGCTTGTTATGAAACAATTCACCTGCATAGGGTGGTCGCTGGACCGCCCCAGAAACGAAAAAACCGGGGTCGGGCGGTCACCCGGCTGTGGGGTGAGCCGTGACCAGTCGACCGTGCGCCCATCGATCCGGGGTGGCGTGCCGGTCTTCAGGCGCGCCACGCGCAGTGGCAGCTCACGCAGCCGTGCGGCGAGGTGGTTGGAGGCGGCGTCCCCGGCACGCCCGCCCGCATAGTTATCGAGCCCGACGTGAATGCGGCCGCCGAGGAAGGTGCCCACCGTCAGGACGACCGCGGGTGCCTCGAAGGCGATGCCGGTGACCGTGACCACACCGCACACACGGCCCCCCGCCACGATGAGGTCGCCAACCTCCTGCTGAAAGAGCTTCAGGTTCGGCTGGTTCTCGAGTCGTCGGCGGATGGCCTGCCGGTAAAGCTGCCGGTCCGCCTGCGCGCGCGTGGCGCGGACTGCCGGGCCCTTGCTCGCATTGAGCGTACGGAACTGGATCCCGGCCTCATCGGCTGCCCGGGCCATGGCGCCCCCGAGCGCATCGATCTCGCGCACCAGGTGACCCTTGCCGATGCCACCGATGGCCGGATTGCAGCTCATTTGCCCGAGCGTCTCGATGCTCTGGGTGAGGAGCAGCGTGCGCGCACCCATGCGCGCGGCCGCGAGTGCGGCCTCAGTGCCGGCGTGACCGCCGCCGATCACGATGACATCGCAGGTGGCGCTGGGCTTCGGATGCTTCATCGATGTGGGGCGAATGACGGGTGGTGGCCCGGGGGAGGCATATTTTGCCTTATCCTTGCCCGCCGATGGCCGTCGTCCCTGGATCACGTACCGTGCATGTTGTCCGCGCGTAGGGCTGTCGCGCTCGGCATCGTTCTTGCGGTCGGCACCGCACGAACGGCGCTGGCGGCAGCCGCTCTGACGCTCGCGCCCTGCAAGCTCGAGCACCCGCTGCGCCTCACGGTCCTCGCGGCAGAATGCGGCGTGCTCAACGTGCCCGAGAATCCGGACGAGCCCCGCGGCCGGCAGGTCGGACTTCACATCGTCCGCGTCGGCGCGATCAGCCGCCGCAAGCAGCCGGACCCGCTTTTCGTGCTGGCAGGCGGCCCCGGCGCCGCGGCGGGCGCCTTCTTTGCCTCGGTGGCGCCCGCTTTCGCCCGCATCCAGCGCGATCGCGACATCGTGCTCGTCGATCAGCGCGGGACCGGGGGCTCCAACCCCCTCGAGTGCGCCGAACCCGAGGACCTGCTCGGACATGCGAGCGAGGCAGAGATCGTCGCGGCGACACGGGCCTGCCTCGAAACGCTCTCCCAGCGCGCCGATGTGGCTTACTACACCACGAGCCTCGCCGTGCAGGACCTCGAGCGCGTGCGCGCGGCGCTCGGACTCGAGCGCATCAATCTCTACGCGTCCTCTTACGGGACGCGCGTGGCGCAGCACTACCTGCGCCGCTTCCCGGGTCGCACCCGCACCGTGATCCTCGACGGGGTGGTGCCCATCGCAGAGCCGATGGGCCCCTCCGCTGGCATCGATGCGGAGGCCGCACTCGAGGGGATCCTGCGGCGCTGCGCGCGGGAGGCCGCCTGCCGGGGCCGTTTCGGCGATCCGGTGGCCGACTACCGCGCCGTGCGTGCCGAGCTCGCCGGCGGGCGCGCCGTCGCGGTGAGCGTTGCGGACCCGGCGAGCGGGGAGCCGCGGCGCGTATCGTTCACGGCGGAAACCCTGGCGAGCGTCCTGCGGCTCCTGAGCTATGTCCCGGAGTACGCGGCGCTCCTGCCGCTGCTGCTGCATGCCGGCGCCCGGGGGGACTACGCGCCGCTCGCCTCGCAATACCTGATGGTCGAGCGCTCCTATGCGCAGACGATTGCCAGCGGCATGCACAACAGCGTGGTGTGTGCCGAGGACGTGCCGCTTTTCGCCCAGTACCCCATCGACCGTACCCGCCTTGCGGCGACCTATCTGGGCACCCGTCAGCTCGATGGGCTCGAGGCGGTGTGCCGCGTGTGGCCGCGGGGGAAGGTGGATGAGGACCTGCGCGCACCACTGCGGAGCGAGGTGCCCGCGCTCCTCCTCTCGGGGAGTGACGACCCGGCGACGCCGCCCGCCTACGCTAACCAGGCGGCGCGCGCGTTCACGCATCACCTCGATGTGGTGCTCGAAGGTTTCGGTCACGGCCAGCTCACCGCCCCTTGCGTGGATCGGATCATGGCGCAGTTCGTGGCGCGCGCCTCAGCGGAGGCGCTCGATGTGAGCTGCGTGCGCGAGGCCCGGCCGCTCCCGTTCTTCACCTCGTTGAATGGCCCTCCGCCGTGATCGAGGCGCAGCGTCTCGAGAAGCATTTCGGACCGGTGACCGCGGTGCGCGAGGTGAGCCTGCGGGCGGCCGACGGGCGCATCACGGGACTCCTGGGTCCGAACGGCGCCGGAAAGTCGACCACTCTGCGCATGCTCTACACGGTGCTGGTGCCCGACCGTGGCGATGCGCTCATCGACGGCAACAGCGCGGTGCGGGAGCCACTCGCCGCCCGCGCGCGTCTCGGCGTCCTGCCGCATGGCGCGGGCATCTATCCGAACCTCACGGCTCGCGAGAACATCCTCTACTTCGGTGCGCTGCAGGGCCTCGGGAGCGCCGCGCGCCGGGCACGCACGGCGGAGCTCGTGAAGCTCCTCGAGATGGAGGAATTCGCCGACCGCCCCGCACGCGGCTTGTCCCAGGGCGAGCGGCTGCGCACCGCGCTCGCACGTGCGCTCGTGCACCGGCCGCGCAACCTCCTGCTCGATGAGCCGACCAACGGCCTCGATGTCATGGCCGTGCGCGCGCTGCGCCGACTGCTGCTGCAGCTGCGCAACGAAGGGCACTGCGTGCTCTTCTCAAGCCACGTGATGCAGGAAGTGAGCGCGCTCTGCGATGAGGTGGTGGTGATCGCCCACGGCGTGGTGCTCGAGCAGGGCACGCCCGAGGAGATCCGCGCGCGCACCGGGGCGGGCAGCCTCGAGGAGGCCTTCGTGCGGCTCATCGGCGGGGCGGATCGCTAGCCACCGTGCGTGCCGTCCTCACGGTCTTCGTCAAGGAGTTTCGCGAGAACCTGCGCGAGCGCCGCACGCTGCTGTCGGCGCTGATCCTGGGTCCGCTTCTCGGTCCGCTGCTGCTCGCCGGCGGGCTCACGCTGCGCCTCGAGCGCGGCGTGGGTGAGAGCGACCGCCCGCTTCAGCTCGCCGTGGCGCATGGCGAGCGCGCCCCGAACCTGCTTACCTTCCTGCGCGAGCACGGCGTGACCGTGATCCCGGTCGACTACGACGAGCTCGCCGCGCGCGCTGCCGTGCGCAGCGGCCGCGAGCAGCAGGTGCTCGCGGTGGATGCGGACTTTGCCGGCCGCCTTGCGGCCGGAGCGCCCGCCTCACTCGAGCTCTACGCCGACGCCTCGGACCTGACAGGCTCGGGCGACAGTGCGCGTGTTCGCGGGCTGATCGGCCAGTACTCGGCGCTCCTCGGAAGACTGCGCCTCGCTGCGCGCGGCATCGATCCGCTCATCGACGCGCCGGTCGCGGTGCAGGACATCGACGTCTCGACTCCCGCGACCCGCTCGGTGCTGATACTCGGCACGCTCAGCTACCTGGTGCTGCTCAGCATGCTGATGGGCGGGATGTACCTCGCCATCGACGCGACCGCCGGCGAGCGCGAGCGCGGCTCCCTCGAGCCGCTGCTCACGGTGCCCGTGCCGCGCGAGCAGCTGATCTACGGCAAGATCCTCGCGACCTGCGCCTACATGGCGCTGTCGCTCACCCTCACCGTGACCGCCTTCGCAATCGTGCTGCGCTTTACCGGACTCGAGCGCTTCGGCATGAGTGTCAACTTCGCGCCGAGCGTGGCACTCGAGGTGATCCTGCTCACCCTGCCGCTCGCGCCGCTCGGTGCGGCCCTCATGACGCTCGTCGCCGCCTACACCCGCAGCTACCGCGAGGCGCAGACTTATCTCGCGCTGCTGCTGCTCGTGCCGACCCTGCCGCTCGCCTTCGCTGGACTCCTGGGCCTGCGGCCGCACCTCGCGCTCATGGCAGTGCCCTCCCTCAGCCAGCATTTCCTCATCACGAGTCTGCTGCGCGCCGAAGCGTTGCCCGCGAGCTGGGTCGCGCTTTCGGTGGGGGTGACGCTCGCGGTCGCGGCGCTGCTCATCGCGGCGGCGGGGGGCCTCTACCGGCGCGAGGCACTGCTCGGCTGAGCGTCGCCAGCAACGAATGCAGCTGCGGTGCATTCTGGTCCGCGAACTCGCGCGCCTCGACCTCGAAGTGGTTGTTCCAGTAGCCGCGCCTGAGGCACTCGAGCAGGTAACGCGGCACGGTGAGGGACCCGGTCTGCCACTGCCGCAGCACGTGGCAGTACTCGTGCAGCATGAGCCAGGGGTTGCTGAAGAAATCGTCGGCGCTGCCGCTCAGGTAGATGCGCTGCAGGCGGGTGGTCGCGAGCGCCCCGTGCAGCCGCGCGAACCAGGAGTGCTCGATCACCTTCACATGCCCGATCCGCTCCCCGAGCAGCTGCTCGAGGGCGCCACTGAGGGCGTCCGGGACCGCGGCTTCGCGTCCGGCGCGCACGTTTAGCTCAGGCGTGCGTGTGCACCCACCCCATGCTCGGGCGGAAGCGCAGCCGGCGTGGTCGCCCGGTGGCGACGTCTTCCGGCAGGAGCGTGACTTTCGCGTCCACGAGATAGTGCCTCACCAGCTTGATCACCGAGTCATACGCCGCCTGTGCCTGCGGGGTGTCCGCCAGATGCACCACGATGCGCGCCTGCAGATCGCGCGCGGCCGGAGCCGCCTCGCGCAGCGACTGCAGGCAGCGATCGAGCAGCAGCAGCTCGGTGGCGAGCGTCGTGTCGGTCACGTCGGCGGGCTTGGAGCTCTTCACGATGCAGCGCAGGTGCAGCAGTGCACCCGCTTCCTCCGCGGCATCGTACAGGCACACGGCGATGGCCGAGGACACTTCGGTGACGAGCAGCGCCTCGCCGGAAGAGACCTCGAAGCGATCGGGCGCGACGTGAATTTCCCGACTCTCCATGCACAACTGTATACCTGCCCGCCGCCGCCATCTGCGCGGCCCGCTGGCCAAACTATGAACTGCCGCACGTCGCGTGCGTAGAATATGCGAATGCGTTCCGGCGGATGTTACACATGCGCCACTTGTTGCTGACGGCGCTCGCCTGCGGCGCGCTCGCGCCGGCGATGGCCCAACAGCCGCCGGTGTCGTCGATTCGCGTCACTGGCGATGCCCGCGTGACGGCCAAACCCGATCGGGTGCAGATCGACATCGGCGTCACGACACGTGCCGCGCTCTCCCAGGATGCGGCGTCGCAGAATGCGCACGAAGTGGACGCGGTGCTTGCGGCCGTGCGCAAGGTCGGTGGGCCCACGGCGGCCCTCAGGACCATCAGCTACGCGCTCACTCCCAACTACCGCTATCACCCGAAGGAAGGCGAGCCGACGATCGAGGGCTACACGGCGCTGAATGTGGTCCAGGTGACGCTCGATGACCTCACGAAGATCGGCGCCGTCATCGATGCTGCGACCCAGGCCGGAGCCAATCGTATCCAGGGAATCCAGTTCACTCTGCGCGACCAGGACGCCCTGCGTGCCCAGGCGCTGCGCGAGGCCGCCACCCGGGCGCGAGCCGAGGTCGACGTGCTCGCCGCGGCGCTGGGCGTCAAGGTGCTGCGCATCCTCAGCGTCGAGGAGAGCAGTCCACGGGTCATGCCGGTGCGCGTCTACAACGGCGCCGCCCAGCGCGGCATGGCCGCAGACGCCGCCGCCCCGACACCGGTGGAAGCCGGGACCCTCGACATTACTGCCGACGTCACGCTCAGCGTGGAAGTAGGGCCCGCAGCGCGCTAAGCTAAGCGCCAAGCGCGTGCGAGGGCGTGAGTGATGATGAGCGTACGCCAGTTGCTCGACCGCAAGGGGCGGGAGGTGTTCTCCATCGCACCCGGTGTGGCGGTGCTCGAGGCGATTCGCATGATGGCGGACCGTCACGTCGGCGCGCTGCTCGTGATGCAGGGCGACACCCTGAGCGGCATCGTTTCCGAGCGCGACTATGCGCGCAAAGTCATCCTGATGGGCCGCTCCTCCGCCGACACGCCGGTGCGCGACATCATGAGCGCGCCGGTGCTCACCGTGCAGCCCGAGACGACGGTTGAGAAGTGCATGCAGGTCATGACCGAGCGCCGCGTGCGGCATCTGCCCGTGGCGGAGGGCGGTCGGGTCGTCGGCATGGTGTCGATCGGTGACCTGGTGAAGGCGGTCATAGCTGAGCAGCAACAGCAGATAGAGCAGCTTGAGAGTTATATTCATAGCTGATTCATAGGAGGAGAGCTACAGTCGCAGCTCACTCAACAGTCGACACCGGCACGGATGCCACGACTCATCGCCCTCTGGTGCGCCCTCCTGCTGTGTGGGTGCACGACACTGCCCGGCCGCGACTATCCGCGGCCACCATCCTCGGTGGCGGTCGCGCCGCCGAATCCGGCGCTGCTACAAACCGCCGCCGCGGAGCACGCACGCGGTGCCATCTCGGGATTCAGGTTGTATTCGCTCGGCGTCGATGGACTGCTGCTGCGGCTCGAGCTCATCGAGGCCGCACACGGCTCGCTCGATCTGCAGTACTACGTCTTCCACGGCGATGAGTCCGGGAAGCTGATCACCGAGGCGCTCGCGCGCGCCGCCGCGCGCGGGGTGCGCGTGCGCATCCTGGTCGATGACGGCGAGACGATCCGGGGGGATGAGCAGCTTTATCCCCTCGCCGCAGCGCAGAACGTGGAGGTGCGCGTCTTCAACCCCTGGCGCTATCGCGGGCACAACGCCTTCATGCGCGATATCGAGTATCTCTTCAGTCACCGCCGGCTCGACTTCCGCATGCACAACAAGCTGTTCATCGCCGACCGCGCCGTTGCGCTCGTCGGTGGCCGCAACATCGGCGATGAGTACTTCCAGGTCGACCCGGGGTGGCAGTTCGCCGACGACGATGTGCTCACCGCAGGCCCCGCGGTGCAGGAACTCGCCACGACCTTCGAGCAGTACTGGCAGAGCGAGCTGGCGATTCCGGTGCAGGCACTGCTGCCGGCGAAGGACACGGACGCCGCGGCAGCGCAGGCACTCGCGCAACGCGTGACGGTGCCGAAGAAGGCGCAGAGTGCCGGCGTGAACTACCAGGAGAAGCTCTCCGCCAACGAGCCGCTCGCGAGCGTGCTCGCCGGCCGCACGCCACTCGACTGGGCGCAGGCCGAGGTCACGGCGGACAGCCCCTACAAGGGGAAGCGGCTCGCCGAGGGCGCCGGCGTCAGCGGCCTGTTGTTTGCACCGGTGGCCGATGCCATCCGCGCCACCCGCACGGAGCTCTCGATGGTATCGCCTTATCTGGTGCCATCGCCGGATGAGCTGAAGCTGATCGAGGACCTGCGCGCCAAGGACCGCACGGTACGCATCCTCACCAGCTCGCTCGAGGCCGAGAGCAGCCACGCGGCTCAGGCCGGGTACATGAGGTACCGCGTACCGCTGCTCAAATCCGGCGTGCAGCTGTACGAGATCCGCGCGCGTCCGGAGAATCGCCGCGGCACCGGGCAGTCGGACAAGCTCTCGCGTTACGGGCACTACAGCCTGCATGCGAAGCTGCTGGTGTTCGATCGCAGTGGCCTGTATGTCGGCTCGATGAACTACGACCAGCGCTCGCGCCGTCTCAACACCGAGAACGGCATCATCATTCACAGCGGCGAGCTCGCCGGTGAGGCCGCGCACCGCTTCGATCTCATGACCCAGCCGCAGAATGCCTACGCCGTCAGGTTCGAGGAGAAAGTGGCGGGCGATGCGCCCGAGCTCACCTGGTACGCGGTCGAAGGGGGCCAGCCGGTGACCCTGCATCATGAACGCTCGCGCAGCGCGTGGCAGAAGTTCGAAGTGCTTTTCCTCGAGCTCTTTCCCCTCGACAGCGAGCTCTGACAAGCTGAAAACAAACTGAACGAATGACGCCCGCGCCCGCCTGGGGCGCATGCTTAGGCGTACCCCCACCTCATGTGACGGCCCCGGCCTACACCGCACGGCGGTCGCACGTGGTGTAGTGCTCACCGGGAATTGGCGCCATGGAGGAGCCGATGATGAAACTGACAATGGCAACCGCGGCACTCGCGGCAGCGTGCATGCTCGCCGGGACGGCGGCGTACGCGCAGGACGTCGACGCGGACCGTTCGCAGCCGAAGGCGTTCGTGAAGGACTCGGTCATCACCACGAAGGTCAAATCGAAGCTGGCTGCAGATCACGCCTCCAGCCTCGCGAAGATCCGGGTCGATACGGACGCAAACGGCGTGGTGTACCTGAGCGGCACCGCGCACTCGAGGGATGAGGTGAGCCGCGCCGTGGAGATCGCCCGCAACACCGACGGTGTGAGGGGCGTGCACAACGGGATCGTCGTCAAGGCCGACGACTGATCAGGCGTGCTTCGCGTATGAGGACCGCCGCCGGGAGGTATCTCCCGGCGGCTTCATGCTGTTGGATAGCTCCGGCGTAAGGGCGCATGAGCGCATCGATGCGTGCGGCGGTGTCCCGCTCCGCCTGCGCGCAGCCCGCGAGCACCAGGGCGCTGCACAGCATGACAGAGCCGATCGGCACGCGGGCGCGCTTCGCCACGATCCGGCGCACCGCTCGCGCTACCTGCGCCAGTACGCCGGGCGGAACAGTACGATCACGCTGAAGACCTCGAGGCGGCCGAGAAGCATCGCGGCGGTGCAGATCCAGATCTGCACGGTGCTGAGGGAGTGGAAGTTGTGGACTGCCCCCGGGGCGCCGAAGCCGTGCGCGGTGTTGTTGATGGAGGCGACCACCGCACTCGCGGCATCGGCGAAACTCATGCCGGTGAGGAGCATCGCGAAGGTGAGCAGCGCCACGGTCATGAAGTACACGAAGATGAATGCGAGCACCGAGGAGCCGACACTATCGGGGATCGGCCGCCCGCCGATGCGCAACGGCGCCACCGCGGCCGGGTGGATGAGCAGCTGCATCTCGCGCCCCGCCTGGCGTGCGAGCAGCAGGGTGCGGAACATCTTGATACCCCCGCCGGTGGAGCCGGTGCTGCACACGATGCAGGTGAGGAACAGCATCCACCAGGGCGCGAATACCGGCCACCGCTGATAATCCTCGCTAGTGAGGCCGCTGGTCGTGGCCTGTGAGATGACGTTGAAGGCCGCGTACCGCAGCGCCGGCAGGAAATCCGCATAGACCCCGTGCGCGGTGAGGAGCGAGGCTATGCCGATGACGCTCGCAGCGAGGATAGCGAAGATGGCCTTCGCCTCGGGATCCTGACGGTAGGTCGCGAGCGACAGCCGTCGCAGCGCGATGATGTGACGGCCGAAGTTGAGCGCGGCGATCACCATCAACGCCATCAGCACGAGCTCGATGGCGGGGGAGTTGAAGTACGCGATGCTGCGGTCGTGGGTCGAGAACCCGCCGAGCCCCACCGCGGAGAAGGCATGGCAGATGGCGTCGAACCAGGTCATGTGGCAGATCCGCAGTGCCAGGATGCCCGCCGCGGTGATGAGCGTGTACACGACCCACAGCTGCTTTGCGGTCTCGGTGATGCGCGGCGCGAGCCGCTCGTCCTTCACCGCACCGGGCGCCTGGCCCTTGTAGAGCTGCATGCCGCCCACGCCGAGCAGCGGCAGCACCGCGAGCGCCATGACGATGATGCCGAGGCCGCCGATCCAGTGCAGCGTGTGGCGCCAGAGATTGAGTGACGGTGGCAGCTGGTCGAGGCCAGTGAGAACGGTGGAGCCGGTGGTCGTCAGCCCCGACATCGCCTCGAAGAATGCGCCGTTGAAGTCGAGTCCCGGTACCGCGAGGAGCAGCGGCAGTGCCGCCGAGCAGGAGAGCAGCAGCCAGCCGAGGGTGACGAGCAGGAACCCATCGCGCGGCTTGAGCTCGCGCCGCGCGTGCGCAGTCGCCGTCGCGAGCACGAGGCCCACCGCCGTCGTGATGGCAGCGGCCAGCAGGAAGCGCGTCCACAGGCCATCGCCCAACAGCAGCGCGCAGCCGATTGGCAGCGCGTAGGTCAGCGCGAAGCTGGCGAGCAGCAACCCGAGGACGTGCGCGACCGCGAGCACCGCTGGCGCGTTCCCGCTAGCGCGGCCCCCGCGCCATTTCGCATCTTGCTGTTCGGTAGGTGCTCATAAAGCAGGGCAAGCGAAATTTTGCGGGTGTTTCTAGCGCGGCGAGCGCACGAAGAGTCGCTCGACCGCCTCCAGGTGGCGGCGATCGGCGAGGAAGAGGATGACGTGATCGTCGGCGAGCACGAGGGTGTCGTGATGCGCCATGATCACCTGGTCACCGCGCACCAGCGCGCCGATGGAGGCGCCCTCGGGCAGCGGGATCTGCGCCACCGTGCGTCCGACGACGCGTGAGGTGCGCTCATCGCCGCGGGCCACCGCCTCGAGAGCCTCGGCGGCCCCGGTCTTGAGCGCGTGTACACGCACCACATCGCCGCGGCGCACGTGCGCGAGCAGCGAGCCGATGGTGATGGTCTGCGGCGAGATGGCGATGTCGATGGCGGGATGGGACTCCATCAGCTCGGCATAGGAGGGCTTGTTGATGAGCGCCATGACCTTGTGGGCGCCGAGGCGCTTGGCGAGCATGGCCGAGAGTATGTTGGCCTCCTCGGCGTTGGTCATGGCGGCGAACACGTCCGCGCTGTCGATGTTTTCCTCGATCAGCAGCTCCTCGTCAGCCGCATCGCCGTGCAGCACGATGGCGCTCTCGAGCAACTCCGAGATCTTGCGCGCCCGCCCCGCGTCGCGCTCGATCACCTTCACCTGGTTGTGCTTCTCGAGCATGCGCGCGAGGTGAAAGCCGATGTTGCCGCCGCCGGCGATCACGATGCGCCGCGCGGCGCTGTCGTCGATCCGCAGCTGGCTCATGATGCGGCGGATGTCATCGCGCGCCGCGAGGAAGAACACCTCATCGCCGTCGGCCAGCACCGTATCGCCCTGCGCCGGCACACTGCGGCCGTCGCGGTAGATGGCCACCACGCGCACTTCGGTCTTCGGCAGGTGCTCGGGAAGCTCGCGGAGACTGCGGCCCGCCAGCAGCCCGCCGTTGCGTATGCGCACCCCGACCAGGCGCACGCGCCCGTCGGCGAAGTCGAGCACCTGCAGCGTGCCCGGGTGATGGATGAGGCGCTCGACGTATTCGGTGACCAGCTGCTCCGGGCTGATGAACACGTCCACCGACAGGCCGTCGACGCCAAAGAGGCCCGCGCGGCTCGTGTACTCGGTGGCGCGGATGCGCGCGATCTTGGTGGGCGTGCGGAAGAGGGTGAAGGCCACCTCGCAGGCCACCAGGTTCGCCTCATCGCTCGAAGTGAGCGCGACGATGATCTCCGCCTCGGCCGCGCCCGCGGCCTCGAGCACGTTCGGGTGGGCGGCGTTTCCGGCCACGGTGCGCACATCGAAGCGGTCCTGCACGTCGCGCAGCGTGTCCTCGTTGATGTCCACCACGGTCACCTCGTTCGCCTCTTCGCGCGAGAGGTGATCTGCAGCGGTGCGTCCGACCTGGCCGGCGCCGAGTATGAGGATTTTCATGCTCTACAGCGGTTGCAGGTTGGCATACTGCACCATCAGCCACTTGGTGCCCTGACGCTCGAAATTCACCTGCACGCGTGCGTGCGCGCCCGAGCCCTCCACGTTGAGGATCACGCCATCGCCGAATTTGCCGTGACGCACGCGCGCGCCGAGGCGCACGCCGCCCACCTCCGGCTCCTCCGGACGGAAGCGGCCGACCGCGATCGGCCGTGACACCTGCACGCGCGGGCGCACCTCCTCGAGCAGGCCTTCCGGAATCTCGCGCACGAATCGCGACACCTGGCCGAAGCTATCGACGCCGTGCAGGCGGCGCTGCTCGGCGTAGCTCAGGTACAGCGCCCGCATGGCGCGCGTCATGCCGACATAACACAGGCGCCGCTCCTCTTCGAGACCCTCGAGATCGGCGAGCGAGCGCTGGTGCGGAAACAGCCCCTCTTCGAGGCCCGTGAGGAACACCACCGGGAACTCGAGGCCCTTGGCATTGTGCAGCGTCATCATCTGCACGCAGTCCTCCCACGCATCCGCCTGCCCCTCGCCGGCCTCGAGCGCCGCGTGCGCCAGGAAAGCCTCGAGCGGCGGCAGCTCGGTGCCCTCGGGCGTGAAGCCGCGCGCCGCGCTCACCAGCTCCTCGAGGTTCTCGACCCGCGCCTCGCCGCGGTCGGCCTTCTCGCGCCGATAGTGCTCGATGAGGCCGCTCGCCTTCAGCACCTGGTCGACCTGCTCGTACAGGACGAGGGTCGCCGTCTCGCCGGCGAGACGCTCGATGAGCGCCATGAAGCCGTGGACCGCCGTCGCCGCCTTCGTCCCGAGCGCGCCGCTGCCGATGCTCACCGAGGCGGCTTCCCACAGCGAGCTCCCGGCGCCGCGCGCCGCCTCGCGCAGCACATCCAGGCTCTTCGCCCCGATGCCGCGGGTCGGGAGGTTCACCACGCGCTCGAAGGAGGCGTCGTCGCGGCGGTTGGCGATGAGGCGCAGGTAGGCGAGCGCGTCCTTGATCTCGGCGCGCTCGAAGAAGCGCAGGCCGCCGTAGACGCGGTACGGCACGCGCGCGGAGAGGAACGCCTCCTCGAAGACGCGCGACTGCGCGTTGGAACGGTACAGAATGGCGATCTCGCGTCGCAAGCCCCCCTGAGCGACGCACTCGCGGATGCGGTGCGTCACGAACTCCGCCTCATCGCGCTCGTTGAAGGCGGTGTAGAGGCGGATCGGCTCACCGCGTGCGCCGCTCGTCCACAGGTTCTTGCCGAGCCGGGTGGCGTTGTGGGCGATGAGGCCGTTCGCGGCCTCGAGGATGTTGGAGGTAGAGCGGTAGTTCTGCTCGAGGCGGAAGAGCTGTGCCTGGCCGTAGTCGCGGCGGAACTGCTGGAGGTTCTCGGCCTGCGCGCCGCGGAAGCGGTAGATGGACTGGTCGTCATCTCCCACCACGAACGGATGACTCATGCGCGCGCGATCCGCACCGTTCGCGGCGGGCGCCGGTGGCGCGAGCAGCCGCATCCACGCGTACTGAATGGCGTTGGTGTCCTGGAATTCATCGACCAGCACGTGCCTGAAGCGCCCGCGGTAGTGATCGAGCAGCTGCGGGTTGTCGCGCCACAGCTCGAATGCCCGCAGCAGCAGCTCCGCGAAGTCGACGACGCCGTTGCGTGTGCAGCCCTCCTGGTACGCCGTGTAGAGCTTGATGAGCTGCGCCCGGCTCGGATCGTTGCCTTCCTTGAGGTGCTGTGGCCGTCGCCCCTCGTCCTTGTTGTGGTTGATGAACCACTGCACCTCGCGCGGCACCCAGCGGCTCTCATCGAGCTCGGCGGCCTTGAGGACCTTCTTGATGAGACGCTGCTGGTCTTCGGAATCGAGGATCTGGAAGCCCTGGGTGAGGTTCGCCTCGCGCCAGTGGATCCGCAGCAGGCGATGAGCGATGCCGTGGAAGGTGCCGATCCACAGCGCTCCCCCGGGGACGCCGAGCAGCCGCTCCACGCGACCCCGCATCTCCCCTGCCGCCTTGTTGGTGAAGGTCACCGCGAGGATCCCGTGTGGCGAGGCACCTTCCGCCTGGGTGAGCCAGGCGATGCGGTGAGTCAGCACGCGCGTCTTGCCGCTGCCGGCACCCGCGAGTACCAGCACCGGCCCGAGCGGGGCCGTGACGGCAGCGCGCTGCGCGTCGTTCAGGGGATTGAGAATGGGCGACAAATCCATGGCGGGCGAATTCTATACGGGAAAGGCCCGCGCCTACGGCAAAGGTCGGGGGCAGCCTGCCGCCTGGAAGCGAGGGACTTCAGCGGCCGCCCGGTGATCTCAAACCGATGCCGGCACGCTCTCCTGCGCAAAGCGCACCAGCGAGATGACGAAGCTGAGCAGCACGGGCCCGATGAAGAGCCCGAGGATCCCCCAGGCGGCCGCACCACCGATCGCACCAATGAAGAGCGCGAGCGTGGAAACCTCGGCGTGATGCGCGGTCAGGATCGGGCGCAGGAGATTCTCGGCGATCCACAGCACGGCGATCCAGCAGGCGAGGAATATGGTGGCGCCCCAGCGTCCTTGAAAGGCCAGGTACAGCACGGCGGGGATCAGCACGATGGCCGATCCGGCCGGCAGAAAGGCGGCGAGTGTCGCGAGCACGCCCCAGACCACCGCCGAGGGCAGGCCCACGAGCGCAAAACCGATGCCGACGATGACGCCCTGGATGAGTGCCGTCGCCACCGAGCCGAACACCACGGCGCGCGTGACCTCGCCGAGGTACTTGAGCAGCCGGTCGCGGCGCGCGGGCTCGACCGGGATGAGGCGCGTCAGGCCCGTGATGATGCTGCCGCCGTCGCGCAGGAAGAAGAACAGCATGAACAGCATCATGAAAAAGCCGATCAGCGTGCCGAACACCCCGAGCGCGACGTCGCCGCCCATGGTCGCGGCGGTCTTCAGAGCGGTCTGTACGCTTTCGGTGATCCAACCCTGCACCTGCGCCGCGCTCACCGAAGCGTCCTCGCGCGCCCACTCGACCGCGCGCCCGATCAAGGGAACCTGCGAGATGCGGTCGAGTATCTCGGCGTAGGAGAAAAGAAAGCTGTGGTCGTGCAGGTACTGCAGCAGTCGCGCGGCCTGCCCGGCGAACACCACGCCCAGCACCGAAATCGGCACCAGCACGAGAAAGGGAGTGAGCACGGTGAGGATGCCTGCGGACAGCGAGCGTCTTCCCTTGAGCCGCCCGGTCAACTGCACCTGCAGCGGGTACAGGACGAAGGCGAGCACCACCGCCCAGCCGATCATGCCGAACAGCGGGCTGAGAAGCTTGTAGAGCCCGTAGCCCAGCAGCGCCGCCGTGACGATCTGAAAGCAGCGGCGGTAGAAGGTGGAATGCATGAGGGCCAAGCGTAGCGGGAACCACGGCGCGACGCGATTTCCTGTTATTTTTCTGTCGCCGCTTCTGGCTGAGTCGCTGCCGATCGCTCCGTGACCGCGCGCCCGCTGCTGCGCGCGGCGAAGCGCTGCACGAACGACTCGTCGGTGAGGCTCGTGAGAAATGCGATGAGCTCGGCGCGCTCGCTGGTGCTGAGCGGCCGCCGCGGCAGCCGCGGGTCCTGCCGCCGATGATGCGCCTGCGCCTCTCCGCCGAGCCTCGAGTAGTGTCCGATCACTTCCTCCAGCGTGCCGAAGCGCCCGTCGTGCATGTAGGGTGCGGTGAGCGCGATGTTGCGCAGCGTCGGCACGCGCATCGGTGTCGCGCTCGTGCCGTTGGTGGCAAAGCTCGCCCGTCCGGTCTCACCCTCCGCGTCGCGCCAGTTGCCGGCGAAGTTGAATCCCGCATGGCATCCTGCGCAACCGATCGTGCGCGAGAAGAACAGCGCCATGCCGCGCTTGGCTGGCTCCCCGAGCGCCGCGTGCTCGCCGCTGAAGACGTAACGATCGAAAGCGGAGCGGCCCGAGATCAGCGTCCGCTCGAAGGCCGCGATGGCCTTGACCACGTGGTCGAAAGTTACTGCGCCCGCTGCGCGCTGCCGCGCTGCGCTCTGCGGCGGAAACGCGGCGGCAAATGCCGCGGCGTACTCCCGCTCGGCGGCAAGAGCCGCGCAGACGCTCGCTTCGCGGCCGGCGAGCCCCAGCTCGAGTGGATGCCGGTTGAGCATCGGCTCGAGCATCTGAGATTCCAGTGATCTCACCTGAGGCCGGCTCCAACCAAAGCTCACGTTGTAGGCGACGTTGACGAGTGCGAGCGCGTTGTGCGGGAGCTGCTCACCGGTTGCCCCCACCGCTACGACACGACCATCGGAGAACGAGCGCTGCGGGTCATGACAGCTCGCACAGCTGTAGCGCCCATTCACCGAGAGAAGCGGATCGAAGAACAGGCGCCGGCCAAGTGCCACCTTGGCGTCCGACATGGGATTGTCGGCCGGCACCGCCGGCTGCGGAAATCCGGGCGGAAGCTGCCACGCGTAGGAGTCTGCGGCCTCGAGCGGCAGTGCCGCGAGAAGCCCTGAGGCTGCGAGCGCAGCTGCGGCCGGAGCTCGCACGGCGCGTGCTGAGCTCTCAGCGCCAGCTGGCGGCCGTGCCCTCGCGTGTCAGTGCTGCGGTTTGACCCGCGATCTGCGCGCGCTCCTGGATCCACTTGTCGAGCTCGTCCAGGTTGGCCGCACCGCTGCCCGAGGTGCTCGCGCGCTGCGCCGCGGCCCAGCTCTTCATGGCGGTGAGGAGCTTGCCGGCGAGCGCGCGGTTGCCGGCATACAGGTCGAGGTACGCCTGCTGCGCGTCGGGAATGCGTCCCACCGCCAGGTACGCCTCGCCGCGGTACTCGAGCGCATCGGGGTAGCCGGGTTTGAGCGAGAGCGCCTTGTCGTACGCGGCGAGCGCATCGTCGTAGTCGCCGAGTTTGCGGCTGGTGTAGCCGACGTAGTTCCACGCCTCGTGCAGCGAGGGGTCGAGGCCTGCGGAGTCCTTGAACCTGGCGAGCGCCGAGGCATAGGCGTCGTGCGCTTCCTTCGCAGCTTTGTCCTTCTTGCCGGAGTCGGTGGCTTCGTTCGCCGTCTGCTGTGCCTTGTCCGCCTTCTTCACGTAGCGCACGCCATCGTTGTAGGCGTCGCGGGCCTTCTCCTGCGGAGTAGCCTGATGAGATGGCGTGGGCATCGAAGGCATGGACATGCCACCCCCGCCGTTTGCCGAGGCGCTGAGGCTCAGAGCGGCGAGCAGGCAGGCTGAGCAGAAGGCGATGGCGAGGCGCATGAGAATCTCCCGCGGCGTAGTGCGTATGCTGCTACCGCAAGGTTGCAAGCGGCAACAGCGCGGCACGCGGCAGGCGCGTCGGCGTCGTTCCCGCAGGAGCCGGGGAAACCGGCGGCCACTGCGGCGCGACTCACCAGCGGTTGCGGAGCTCGCGCAGCTTCACGAACACCGTGCGCCCATCGGGGTTCTCGCCGATGTCGGGAAATACCTCGCGCAGCCGTGCGATGACCGCCGGGTTCTGCAGCCGGAAGAAGGTGTTGATGCGCTTCTCGCGTCCGAGGGTCGTCACCACCGCCGCAGCCGGATCGTGATGACGGGCCTCGCCGAGCAGCGCCCTGGCATCCTCGTTGCCCGGCTCGCGATCGAGGGTGAACTCGAGATTGCGCGCCAGGTACTCGTGCCCGGGATACACGCGCGTACTGTCGGGGAGCCGTGCCAGCTGGCTGACGAAGGTGTCGTAGAGCGCTTCGGGCTGGCCGCCGTTGAAGCAGTTGCCGGCGCCGGCGTTGAATAACGTGTCGCCGCAGAAGAGCGCCGGCTCCTCGGTGTGCGCGAGGAGGCAGATGTGGGTCATGGTGTGCCCGGGCGTGTCGAGGCATTCGAGCTCGACCGTGCGGCCGACCTTGATCACATCGCCTTTCGAGAGCCCACGGTCCACGCCGCCGATGCGCGCCGCCGCACCCGCGTGCGCCAGGACCTGCGCGTGGGTGACGCCTTTTAGCCCCGCATTGCCGCCGGTATGGTCGCTGTGCTCGTGGGTGTTGAGTATCTGGGTGATCTCCCAGCCTTGCCGCACTGCCGCAGCGAGGCACATGCGCCACTCCAGCGGGTCGACTGCGAGCGCCTCACCCGTCTGCGGGCAGGCGATGAGATAGTGAAAGTTGCGCAGGGAATTCCCTGACCAGATGCGCTCCACCAGCATAGGATCCGCCTCCCGACGTCGATGCCCCCGCAACGTACCCCCAAATGCCAACGCGCGCCATAATGGTCAGGTGAAGCACACGTATCTGTTTGAGCCGGCGGTGTGGGGCGTGGCCGGGACATTCTGGCGTGCCGACGGAGAAGCGCTCGAGGCGGTGGGCCGCACGCAGATCGCGCATCGCCCGGAATGCTGGCTGCTGTCGGGGACGCTCAAGGTGCTGAGCTCCCCTCCGGTGGAGTTCGTGCACGCCTACTGGATCGAGCCGCCCGGCCCGCTGGGCGGAAGCGTGCGCTGGACATTCGAGAACGCCATGTTCGGGAAGCTCCATGGACGTTATGCGGTCATCGGTCCCTCGATCCTGTCGGTCTACGGCTGCGAGGAGTCCGGCTACCACGGCGCCGAGCACCTGGCACAGCTCGATGCCGACAATTACCGCTCGACCGGGATGTTGTTGCTGAAGGATCGGATCATGTACTCATGGCAGATGATGCTGAAACGCGGCGGCTGAGCCGGAGCGTCTGAGATGCTGGAAATCCGCCGCAGTTCAGAGCGCGGTTATTTCGATCACGGCTGGCTGAAGACCTTTCATACCTTCGCCTTTGCCGACTACTACGATCCGAACTGGGTCGGCTACGGCCCGCTGCGTGTCATCAACGACGATTGCGTCGCGCCGGGGCAGGGCTTCGGCAAGCACGGTCATCGCGACATGGAGATCCTCACTTACATCCTCGCCGGTCAGCTCGAGCACCGGGATTCCATGGGCAATGGCTCGGTGATTCGTGTCGGGGACGTGCAGCGCATGAGCGCTGGCACCGGTGTCACGCACAGCGAGTTCAACCCCTCTGCCACCGAGGAAGTGCACCTGCTGCAGATCTGGATCCTTCCTGAGGCGCAGCGCCTGGCACCCGGGTATGAGCAGAAGCATTTCGGCGCCGCCGACAAGCGCGGCCGGCTGCGGCTGATCGCCGCCCATGGCGGTGAGGACGGCGCGGTGCTCATCCACCAGGACGCGCGGGTGTACGCCGGACTTTTCGATGGCGCGGAGCGGGCGCAATTTCAGGTGCCGGCAGGGAGGCGCGCGTGGCTGCAGCTGGCGCGCGGCACTCTATCGGCGGATGACGTGCGGCTCTCCGCCGGGGATGGCGCGCGCACCGCGGGGCCCGCGCAGCTCACCCTGCACGATGGCGCCGACGCCGAGGTGCTGCTGTTCGACCTGCCTTAGAGCACTCCGTCAGTGTCTGCGATTCCTGGTGTTTACCGCCGTGAGCACGGCGGACTTGCTCACGTTCATGAGTGCCTGCCTGCGGGTGTGTTTGGGCGACCCGTCTCTCTGCGGGTTCTGAGCTTGCCGGACCGCGCGATCTTGCGACCGGGCTCGAGCAGACCGCAACCGCGAGCCATGGCGCGGCTTTGGGAGTCGCGCTCGCCTAGGGACTCGCGGCGCCGCGGAGCGCCGGCAGGTAGTGATCGATGAGCAGCGCCGCGAACAGCCACATGAGGTAGTCCACCGAGAAGCGGAACACGCGCATCGGCAGCTCCGCGCGTGCCGTGATCTTCAGCGCCAGGGCGTAGTAGAGGAAGCGGGCGTTCAGCACCAGTGCGGCGGCGAGATACAGGAGGCCGCTCATGCGGGTGAGGTAAGGCATCAGCGTGACCACTGTGAGCAGCACGGTGTACAGCAGCACCTGCAGCCCGGTGTAGGCCACCCCGTGAGTCACTGGCAGCATCGGAATGCCGGCGCGCGCGTATTCGTCGCGGCGTGCGATGGCGAGCGCCCAGAAGTGCGGCGGCGTCCACACGAAGATGATGAGGAAGAGCAGCAGCGCGTTGGGGTCGATGCTGTCGGTCACCGCGGTCCAGCCGAGCACTGGCGGCGCGGCCCCGGCCGCCCCGCCGATGACGATGTTCTGCGAGGTCGCACGCTTCAGCCACACGGTGTAGATGACCGCGTAGCCGATGAGCGAGAGAAATGTGAGCGCCGCGGTGAGGAGATTCACCAGGAAAGCGAGTATCGCCATGGCGCTCACGCCGAGGAGCGCCGCAAACAGCAGCGCATTGCGCTCCGTGAGCTGCCCGGTGGGCAACGGCCGGCCGCGAGTGCGCGTCATCTGCTCATCGAGGCGGCGATCGAGCACGTGGTTGAGCGTGGCAGCGCACGCCGCGGCGAGGGCTATGCCGAGATTGCCCCATAGCAGCGCGCCGGCCGGCGGCAGGCCCGGGCTCGCGAGCAGTGTGCCGACGATGGCAGTGAAGGTGATGAGCGCGACGACCTTGGGCTTGGTGAGCTGCAGGTAGCGGCGCCAGACCGCTGGCGCAGCCGGTGCATAATGCGAGGTTGTCGCCACGGCGAGAAGACGCAACAGCGGTCGGATGGGGGATGAGCAGCCTAACAGATCGCAGTGGCTGGGCTGGGGACTTATCAGTTGAGACTGGCCGCGGAGCGCGAGCATGACCTTTCCCGAAGACGTCTTCACCGAGCAGGACGCCGATCCCGACACCCTGGCTAACCTCGGCCCCTTGAGGCGCCTTGCCGGCATCTGGGAGAGCCACGCCGGGGTCGACATCAATCCCAAGGCCGCAGGACCAGAGCGGCGCGACTTCAGCGAGAGGATGGAGCTGCAGCCGATCGACGCGCAGGCCAACGGGCCGCAGCTTTTTTACGGGTTGCGCTACCACACGCACATCCTCGCGAGTGACGAGGCGGCGACCTTTCACGACCAGACCGGCTACTGGCTATGGGAGCCGGCCACCGGGCTCGTCCTGCAGACCCTCTCCATCCCGCGCGGCCAGGTGGCCATCGCGGCGGGCCACGCGACGCACGATGCGACGGAGCTCGTTCTCACGGCCAGGCGCGGCGACACCGGCTACGGCATCTGTTCCACCGCCTTCCTCGAATACGCTTTCCGCACCGAGTCTTACCGCATCGAGGTCGTCTTCAATCCGGATGGCAGCTGGAGCTACGTGCTCGACACCATGCTCTTCGTGCACGGGCGCCCTGAGCCTTTCCTGCACCGGGACCGCAACACCCTGCGCAAGGTCGCCGAGCCGACGTCCAACCCGCTCGCGCTGCTGCGCAAGGCGGCGTCGAAACCGGGGCGTTAGCTGCGTGAGCTAGCTGCGCGAGCTGAGCGTACGCAGCAGCGCGAGCGTCGCCAGCAGCAGCAGCGCCGCCCCCGCGGTGTGTGCGGTCGCGAGCCCCAGCGGAAAGGTCTTCAGCACCATCGTGACGCCGATTGCGAGCTGCAGAGCAAGCGCGGCAAGCACGGCAATGGCCGGCGCGTGCGCGAAGGTCAGCCCGCGCCTGCCCAGCACCAGGAGCGCGGCCAGCGCAAGCGCGGCGGTGGTCAGCAGCGCGCCGATGCGGTGTGTCAGGTGGATGGCGATGCGCGCCGGGTTGTCGAGAACGCCGCCTTCGTAGTTGATGTTGAGACCGCGCCACAGCACGAAGGCATTCCGGTAGTCGGTGTGTGGCCACCAGGCATTCTGGCAGGTGGGAAAGTCGGGACAGGCGACCGCGGCGTAGTTGCTGCTCGTCCAGCCGCCGAGTGCGATCTGCACTATCAGCACGATGAGGCCGAGCAGCGCGAGCCCGCGCGCGAGCGAGAGCGTCGAGGCGGCTCCGCCCCCCAGCGCGTGTGCCGCAGTGCCGAGTGAGCTGACGCCCCAGGAGCCTCGCGGGAGCGAGAGCAGCAGCCACCAGAGCAGCCCCAGCGTCGTCATGCCGAACAGCAGGTGCAGCGTCACGATGAGGGGCTTCAGCTGCCAGGTGACGGTGAGCATCCCGAGCAGCCCCTGCACCACCACGGTCGCAAAGAGCAGCAACGCGTAGGGCATACCGACGATGCGCTCGCGGCGCGCGGCGATCGCGAGCGCGGTGAGGATGATGATCAGCAGCCCGAGAGTCGTCGCGGCGTAGCGATGGATCATCTCGCGCCACGCCTTGCCGGGCTCGAGCGGCCGGCCGGGGAAGGCAGCGGCGGTGTCGGCGGCCTGCGCGCCGGAAGGTGTCAGATGACCGTAGCAGCCCGGCCAGTCCGGGCAACCAAGGCCCGCGGCCGTCAGCCGCACGTACGCGCCCAGCACCACCACCGCGAAACACAACAACACACCGAGGATGCACAGGCCGCGGATCCAGCGTGCGACTCTCATGAGCGTCAGCCGATGTGCGAGAGGGCGAGGAGCTTGTTCAGGTCCTCGAGCAGCCCGCGCGGACTTGTGCGTGCATCGTAGCTCATCATGAGATTGCCGAGCGGGTCGACGATGAACAGCGTGTGCTCGCGGCCTGCGGCGGAAAACTGTGCTAGGAGCGGCTTCGCCTCCGGCACACTGGCATCGAGGACCTCAAGTCCGGCGTGCTCGCGGGCGAGAAACGCCCGGTCGCAGCAGGCAGCGCTCACGAGAAACACCCGCACGACGCGGGCCATGTCGTTGTTGAGCGCGAGGCGCGTCTGGCGCATCACGTAGAGCGCCTCGCGGCAGTCGGCATCGCAGTTGCCGGTGCCGACATACACGAGCGACCAACGTTTGCGGAAACCACGCGCCGCAGGGCCGGGCGTCCGGTCAGGCGCTATACCGTTGCCGCCGACGCTGGACAGCGCCACCGCGGGCAACGGCCGTGGGGGAGTGAAGAGTTGTCCGTGGTTCACGCGCGTACTCGGCCGCCACCCGGTGCCGTAGTAGGTGGCGAAGGCAATCGCGAGGGGCAGAAGGAAGAGCACCGCGAGCACTGCCAGTGTTCGCAGGTTCCGTGCGCGCAGCTCACCGGGCGTCGTGGCACTCATGAGGCTGCCACCGGCGGCGGGCGACGGCTCGAGACCACCCACAGGATCAGTGTCAGGAGAGCGAAGCTCCACCACTGGACGGCGTAGGCAAAATGCCGCAGCGGCGGAAGCCCGGGGGCCTGCCACGCGCGCGCATAACCGAAGGGGCTCGTGGGGTCGAGCAGCAGAATGCGTGGGCTGAGTGGCACACCGAGCGCTGCGGCGAGCTGCGCCATGTCGGGGTAGCTCGTGACCTTAGGCCACCGCCCCTCAGGCGAGGGCGCGGCGCGTCCGGCCGAGAGTCCCGGACTCGGGAGCAGCGCGATGCGGCCCGTGAGTCGCACCGGCCCGCTCACCGTGAGGGTTACGTCGGGCAGCCGCGCACGGCTGCCCAGGAAAGGAACCCACCCGCGGTCGATGAGCAGCGCCGGTGCGCGCGCGCGTGTGAGCGGGGTCAGCACCTCATAGCCGGCGTGGCTCTCGAAGGTGCGGTTGTCGAGCAGGAACTGGTGCGCTCCATCGAGCTCGCCCTCGACGCTCGCCCGCTGGTAGAGCGGCACTCCGGCCGCGTCCACGGTGCGGAGCTCGAGCACCTGATCAGCGCCGCGGGCGAAGCGCGCCGCGTCCGCTTGCCGCTGCTCGCCGCGCTGCCATTGCCAATACCCTAAGCGCACGAAGAGCGCGGCGAGCAGCAGGGCGGGCAGCGTGAAGCGCAGCGTGGGCGCGAACACACGCTTGCCGGCACTCACCGGCGCCGCCATTCCAGATTGCTCCACGGCGCGCGCACGCTACACTCACCTACATACATGAACCGTCTCGTATGGCTCCTGGTGCTGGCGTGTCTGCTGGGCATCCTCGTCAGCCTCGGGCTTGGCCTGTACCACCTCTCGCGCGGCACGCCGGAGCATTCCGCGAAACTCGCGCGCGCGCTCACCGTGCGCATCGCGGTGTCGCTGCTGCTGTTTGCGCTGCTGATGATCGCCTGGCACTTCGGTCTCATCTCGCCTCATCCGCTGCAGGGCGCCGGCGCGCCGCCGTAGGCCGCTTCGCGCGAGGCACCGCTTGCGGCGTGCGCCGCTCGCCGGGGGCGCTCCGGCTACACCCAGTAGACGAAGATGAACAGCCCCAGCCACACCACGTCGACGAAGTGCCAGTACCAGGCGACCGCCTCGAAGGCGAAATGGCGGTCGGGAGTGAAATGGCCGCGCAGCACGCGCAGCCAGATCACCGTCAGCATGATCGCGCCGATCGTGACGTGCAGGCCGTGGAAGCCGGTGAGCATGAAGAAGGTCGAGCCGTAGATGCCGGTGGAGAGTCGCAGGCCGAGCTCGCGATAGGCCTCGCCGTACTCGCGGAACTGAAGGCCGACAAAGGTGAACCCCAGCAGGAACGTCAGCGCCAGGAAGAAAGCGAGCCTGCCGCGCTGGCCGGCGCGCATGGCGTGATGCGCCAGCGTCACGGTAAGGCCGCTGCTGAGCAGGATCGCGGTGTTGATCGCGGGGATCGGGATCGGCGCCATCGGAGTGAACGTGCCGTCGGCGTGGCCGCCGACGTGGGCGGGCCCGTTGGTCGGCCATACCGCCTCGAAGTGCGGCCAGAGGACGAAGTTGGTGAACACCTTCACGCCCTCGCCGCCGAGCCACGGTACCGCGAGGATGCGCGCGTAGAACAGCGCGCCGAAGAACGCCGCGAAGAACATCACCTCGGAGAAGATGAACCACATCATCCCCATGCGGAAACTGCGGTCGACCTGCAGGTTGAAGAGGCCGACCTGGTTCTCGCCGATGACGGTCGAGAACCAGCCGAAGAACATGTAGGCGAGCAGCACCGCGCCCGGCAGGAAGACCCAGCCGCCCGCCCAGTCGTTCAGATAGGCGATCGCCCCGAGCATGATCGCGAACAACGCGACCGAGCCGCGGATCGGCCAGGGGCTGTCGTGCGGGATGTAGTACCGCTTG
>DATMPW010000028.1:0-28421 GCA_035566915.1 Steroidobacteraceae bacterium | reverse complement strand
GGTGTTGCTCGATCGCAACAGTGTACCCGGCTCAAGATTCAGTCTAAGCCGAGCCACAATTCCACAGCGGAGCACTCCTGCACCGCGAGCCAGGCGGTGAGATGTGCGTCGCGCGCCTGCAGCGCTTGCACGGCGCCTTGTTTGTCTGCGCCTGCGACCACGAACAGCAGCGCACTCACCTGCGCCAGCAGCTCTGGTGTGACGCTCACGGCGGACATCCCATCGGGACGCTTGACCGGGATCGCGAGATGTCCGCTCGCACGCGAGAGGTCGTCAGCGGAGAACAGGGAAGCGGTGTGCCCGTCGGCACCGAGCCCGAGGAGGCCGAGGCGGATGCCCGCGCCGGATCTCAGCATGGCGCCGAGCGCTCGCTCGTAGTCTTCCGCCGCCTGCTCGAGCGGCAGCTCGGTGCGCACGCGCAGGAGCTTCTCCGGCCGCAGCGCGAGCGCATCGAGCAGCGGCCGCGCCTGGTGGTAGTTGCTCGCCTGCGAGTCGGAGGGCACATAGCGCTCGTCGGAGAAGAGTACGTGCAGCCGCTCATCGTGCGGCAGCGACCGTGAGCCGAGCGCGCGATAGGCGGGGAGCGGTGTCGTTCCGCCCGAGAGCATGATGGCGCTCGGTCCTGAAGCGGCGATCGCGCCGCCGAGGCGCTCCTCGAGCGCGGCATCGAGGGCGGCGCGCGAGCTGAAGCGCCGGGTGGTGAGTGTGGTCATGACGATGCCTCCAGGTCCTGCGCGTCAGCCGCTGCGGGGGCGCTCACCCACCTGCGCCCGCACCTCGAACACGCGCCCGCCGCGCATGCCCCGCAGCACCACGCTGGTCCCTGGCTGGCGGCTGGCGATGCGCCCGAGGGCATCCTGCGCGCTGTGCGGCGCGGTGCCATCGATGCCGAGCAGCAGATCCCCCGGCTGAAGCCCGGCGTGCTGCGCGGGGCTCCCCACGTAGAGATTGCCGATCAGCACGGCCGGCTGCCCGAGCCCGAGCTGCTGCGCCTGATCCTCGGGTACGTCCTCGGGCACGATGCCGATCCAGCCGCGGATCACCCGCCCGTGGGCGATGATGTCACTCAGCACGCCGCGCACCATGTTCACCGGGATGGCGAAACCGATGCCCTCGACCCCGATATTCTTCGCAACGATGGCGGTGTTGATCCCGACCAGCGCACCGCTCGAGTCGATCAGCGCGCCGCCCGAGTTGCCGAAATTGATGGGCGCGTCGGTCTGGATGAAATCCTCGAGCGGTGCGATGCCGAGTTGCTGGCGGCTCACCGCGCTCACGATGCCGTGAGTCACGGTATGCGAGAGGCCGATCGGGTTGCCGATGGCGAGCACCACGTCGCCGACCTTCAGGCGGTCGGAGCGCCCGAACGTGGCTACGGGGAGCGGTGCGAGGTCGATCTTGAGCACCGCGAGATCGGTGTCCGGATCGCGACCCACGATGCGCGCATCCGCCACACGTCCGTCCGCGAGCTGTACGCGGATCGAGTCGGCGTTGGCGATGACGTGGTGGTTGGTGACGATGTGGCCTTCCGTGTCGACGATGACACCGGAGCCGAGACTGCGCTCGATGCGCTGGCGATAGCGCGGCATGTACTCGCCGAACAGCTCCCCGAGCGAGGGCGCAAGCCGCTCGGTCACCAGTCGCGCCGTGTAGATGTTGACGACCGCCGGAGCGGCGCGCTGCACTGCGTCCGCGTAGGTGACGTGCGCCGGCGCCGGCGCCGGCGCTTGCGACACGACGGGGAGCGCTGCCGGCGCGGTGTGTGCACCGTTGCGGATCAACCCCGGCCGCAGCGCCACGATCAGGAAGGCGAGCGCCAGCCCGCCAACGACCGATCCGGCAACGAAGATCAATGCGCTCCCCAGGCGCCCGAGCATTGCTGCACTCCATGAGCAACCCCGAATGCCTGCGTGGGGCGCGGCGGAACGGGGTGTTCGATTGTGTATAATGCGCCGCTCCCCGCAGGGTACGAAATCGCGTGTGCTGACGCCCGTCCGCGCGGTGCTTGATAACCGAACGAAAGTGGAGACGGTTGGATGGCGGATCACGCAGTCGTGGCTGACGACGAAGTCGACCTGAGCCGGCGCAAGTTCCTCACCAGTGCCACGATAGCGACCGGCGCGGTCGGCGCGGCATTTGCCGCAGTGCCCTTCATCGAGTCCTGGAACCCATCGGAGCGCGCCCGCGCGGAGGGCGTGCCGGTCAAGCTCGATCTGACCAAGATCGACGTCGGGCAGATGACCGTGGTCGTGTGGCGGCGCTCGCCTATCTACGTGGTGCGGCGTACCCCCGACATGGTGGCCCGCATCCCCGGGCACGACGCGGAGCTCAAAGACCCCGCTTCGAAGTATTCCGACCAGCCGCCGTACGCACAAAACACCGTGCGCTCGCGCACGGAGGAATTCCTGGTGCTGGTCGGCACCTGCACGCACCTCGGCTGCCTCCCCAAGCAGCGCTTTGCGCAGGGCGAGCTGTATCCGAGCTGGCCGGGCGGCTTTTTCTGCCCGTGCCACGGCTCGCGCTTTGATCTGGCCGGCCGCGTATTCAACGGCTCACCGGCCTCGGTGAACCTGCGCGTACCGCCCTATTCCTACCCGGACCCGCGCACCCTGCTGGTCGGGGTCGATGAGAAGGGATCCGCCTGATGGCCGTGAAGACTGCCACCGGGGCCCCCGCCCCACTGCCCGCCGGCGGCACAGGGCAGCCGGCGAAGAAGGGTTTCTGGGCGTGGCTCAACCGGCGGCTGCCGGTCGATGAGTTCATCACCACCCAGATGACGGGCTACCTGGCGCCGAAGAACTTCAACATCTGGTACTTTTTCGGTTCGCTCGCGCTCGCGGTGCTGGTGCTGCAGCTGCTCTCCGGCATCTACCTCACCATGTTCTACAAGGTCGGCGAGGGAACCTCGTTCGACTCGGTCGAGTACATCATGCGCGAGGTGGACTACGGCTGGCTGATCCGCTACCTGCACTCTACCGGCGCCTCCGCCTTCTTCATCGTCGTATACCTGCACATGTACCGCGCGCTGCTCTATGGGTCGTACCGCGCGCCGCGGGAGCTGCTGTGGCTGATTGGCATGCTCACGTACCTGGCGCTCATGGCGGAAGCGTTCATGGGGTACGTGCTGCCCTGGGGCAACATGTCGTTCTGGGGCGCGCAGGTGATCGTCAACCTGTTCGGCACCATTCCCGGTATCGGCCCGGGGCTGGTCGAGTGGATCCGCGGCGACTACGGCATTGCGGACGCGACGCTCGACCGCTTCTTCGCGCTGCACGTTGCACTGATACCGCTCGCGCTGCTGCTGCTCGTCGTGCTGCACCTGACGGCTCTGCACCAGGTCGGCTCGAACAATCCGGATGGTATCGAGATCAAGGAGAAAATCGGGCCCGACGGCAAGCCCCTCGATGGCATTCCGTTCCATCCCTACTACACCGTGAAGGATCTCTTCGGGATCGGGGTGTTTGGCGTGCTGTTCGCCATCGTCGTGTTCTTCGTGCCGACCCTCGGCGGGCTGTTCCTCGAATCGCCGAACTTCGAGCCCGCGAATCCGCTGTCGACGCCCGAGCACATCGCGCCGGTGTGGTACTTCACGCCCTACTACGCCATCCTGCGCGCGGTACCCGACCAGCGCATGGGGGCGCTCCTCATGCTGCTCGCGGTGTCCGCGTTCCTCTTCCTGCCGTGGCTCGACCGCTCACGGGTGAAGTCCATCCGTTACAAGGGCTGGATGTCGCGCGCGGCGCTGACGCTGTTCACCGTGTCGTTCATCGCGCTCGGCTACCTCGGCCTGCAGCCGGCCGAGGGCCTGTACGTCTTGCTGGCGCGCATCTTCACGATCATCTATTTCCTCTTCTTCATCCTCATGCCGTTTTATACCTGGCTCGAGCCGGTGAAACCCGTGCCGGAGAGGGTGACCTACCATGCGCACTGACCCGGGCCGCGGCGCACGCGGCCGCGGCAGTGACGCAGCGGCGCGCCTCGCCTGCTCGCTCCTCGCCGCACTCCTCGCGATGGTGCTCGCTCACCAGACCGCCCGTGCGGCAGAGGAGGCGGCCGATGGGGAAAAAGCGGCCAGATTCGGCGCCGACTGGCGCAGCTGGCATGCCAACACCGACGTGACGGACATGCCCTCGGTGCAGCGCGGGGCACGTAATTTCGTGAGTTACTGCCTCGGCTGTCACGGGCTCAAGTACGAGCGCTGGTCACGGCTCGCCGAGGATCTTTCGATCCCTCCGGACCTTCTGCAGAAGGATCTGCTGCCGCCCGGCGACAAGACGACCGACTACATCCTCACGGCCATACCGCCGAAGGATGCCGAGACCTGGTTCGGCAAGACCCCGCCCGACCTCACTCTCATGGCGCGTGCCCGCGGCCGCAACTACCTGTACCAGTTCCTGAAGACCTTCTATCTGGATCCGAGCCGCCAGACCGGCGCCAACAATCTGCGGCTGCCGTCCACCGCCATGCCGTACGTCCTGTCGGAGCTCGAGGGTCTGAAACGCGCGGTGTTCCGTGACGTCCCGAGTCAGGGCGAAGGCGGCCAGCCCACCCACGAGCAGGTATTCGACCATTTCGAGATCATCGCGCCCGGCAGGCTGAGTGAGAGCGAGTACGATGGGTTCGTGCGCGATACGGTCAACTTCCTCGACTACGTCAGCGAGCCGACGCAGGCCGCGCGCCGTGCGCTGGGGGTATGGGTGGTGCTGTTCCTGCTGGTGTTCACCTGGCTTGCATGGCTCGTGAAGCGCGAATACTGGAAGGACGTGCACTGACCGGTGCTTGCTGAGCGCGCAGCGCGCGCCCGCAGTCGCTGGCACAGGTCCGCAGGAGCGCAAAGTTGTCGAGCAGACGATCCATCATGACCCTGTTCTCCGCGCCCGCCGACCCGTGGAGTCATCGCACGCGCATCGTGCTGGCGGAGAAGGGCATCAGCATCGACATCGTGAGCGTCGAGGCCGGGCGCTTTCCCGAGGACCTGCTCGACCTGAATCCGTATCACAGCGTCCCCACCCTGGTCGACCGCGATCTGGTGCTCTATGACTCGCGCGTCATCATCGAGTATCTCGATGAGCGCTTCCCCCACCCGCCGCTGATGCCGGTCGACCCGGTGACGCGCGCACAGTTCCGCCTGGCGCTCTACCGGATCGAGCGCGACTGGTACAGCCTCGCGCGGCAGATCGATTCCGAGCCCGACAAGAAGCAGACGGTGAAGCTCAAGAAGATCCTGCGCGACACCATCCTGCAGAGCACGGATCTCTTCAAGGTGAAGCCGTTCTTCCTCTCGGACGAGTTCTCGCTGGTCGATGCCACCATAGCGCCGATCCTGTGGCGGCTGCCGTATTATGAGATCGAGGTGCCTCCACAGGCGCAACCGATCGAGAGGTACGCGCAACTGGTGTTCGCCCGCCCTGCATTTCGCGAAGCTCTCTCCGAGCGCGAGCAGGAGATGCGCCTGCTGTAATCATGGCCAAGGCATTACCCAAGCGTCCGTACCTGCTGCGAGCCATGCATCAGTGGATCGCCGAATGCGGCCACACTCCGCATGTCATCGTGGATGCCGGGCGCGAGGGCGCCGAGGTACCGCGGGCCTATGTGAAGGAAGGCAAGATCGTCCTCAACCTCAGCGAGGGCGCGACGCAGCACCTGCGCCTGGGGAACGATGAAGTCAAGTTCGACGCCCGCTTCGCCGGCGTGATCCACCACGTGCGCTTTCCCGTGAGCGCAGTGCTCGGCATCTATGCGCGCGAGACGGGCGAGGGCATGGTGTTCTCGGAGCAGGATCTGGGGCCGGAGCCCCCGACGAAGCCGCCGCAGACCGAAGAGGGCGGCGCGCGGCGCCCGCAGCTCAAGGTCGTCAAGTAACTTCTTCCTGCGCGCAGCGCATAGAGAGAGTCGGCCTGTAAGCCGGGTTCTGTCGAGGGCAATCATTCCTCTGGGATCCCCGTCGCCGTGGACCTCTAGCGGCCTACCCGGAAGCGCGCGCGGATCCGCGCTGCACGCGCCTTGCGGCCGGTGCGGCTTCCCTATTTGGCCTTGCTCCAGGTGGGGTTTGCCGTGCCGTCGAGTGTTGCCACCGACGCGGTGCGCTCTTACCGCACCGTTTCACCCTTGCCGGTCCCGTCAGGGACTTGGGCGGTCTGCTCTCTGTTGCACTTTCCGTGGGCTCGCGCCCCCCAGGTGTTACCTGGCACCCGATCCGCCGGAGCCCGGACTTTCCTCCACCGAAGCGAAGCTTCAGCAGCGACTGCCCGGCCGACTCTCGAGTGCCACGATAAGGCGGCAGCCATGGAAGTCAAATGTCAGCCGGGCCGCCAGCGCTGCCGGCGGCACTGCGCGTCGCGAGCGCATAGGCCGCCGCCCGGGTCGCGCCCGTCAGCTGCGCCGCGATGGCGGCTGCACGCGCCGGCGGTAATTCCTTCGACAGCAGCCCGATCGCCCGGCGCAGTAACTGCTCGTCCACCCCGTGGGCGGCAGCTGCCGCGCCGCGGAGGACGAGCGTGATCTCGCCGCGTGCGAAGTTCGCTTCCGTGGCTGCGCGCGACGCCAGCTCGCGCAGCGCGCCGCGGTAAACGGTCTCGTGCACCTTGGTGAGCTCGCGGGCGACCACCGCTTCACGATCGGGCCCGAGTACCGCGGCCATGTCGGCGAGCGTCGCGGCGATGCGGTGCGGTGCTTCGAAGAACACCAGCGTGCGCGGCTCCTGGGCGAGCGCGCCCAGCGCCGCGCGGCGTTCGCGCTCGCGCGCGGGCAGAAAGCCCTCGAAGCAGAAGCGATCGGTCGGAAGCCCTGCGACGGCGAGCGCTGCAGTGATCGCCGAGGGACCGGGGACAGTGCTTACCTCGAAGCCCGCCGCCGCTGCGCGCCGCACCAGCTCGTATCCCGGATCGGACAGCAACGGTGTGCCCGCATCGCTCACCAGCACCACCCGCTCTCCGGCAGCGAGTCTCGCGAGCAGTGCAGGGACACGGCGCAACTCGTTGTGCTCGTGCAGCGATAGCATCGGCTTTCTGATGCCGCTCGCCTTCAGCAGCGCCGCGGTGTGCCGCGTGTCCTCCGCGGCGATGACATCGGCGCCGGCCAGCGCCTCACGCGCCCGCTCGCTCAGGTCGGCGAGGTTGCCGATTGGCGTGGCGACGACCTGCAGCCGCCCTGTGACCCTGGCCACTATAATCGCGCCTCACGCCGCTTGGGATCGCGGCCATCAGGCATCCTGCCCGCCAGCGAGAGGCTCTTCAACCGATGTACGTCCGCTCCCTCATTCGTCTCGCGCTCGTTGTGCTCACCGCCATGGCCGTCAGCGGCTGTCCGAGCCTCAGCCAGCGGACCGGGCTCCCGCCCTCGATCGATCGCGCACAGGAGCTCGAGCGGTCGGGCGATCCAGCGGGCGCCGCGCGGGTGTATGAAGAGTTGGCCACACAGAACAGCGGCACCGATCGCACGGGGCTCCTGCTGCATGCTGCACGCGACTATCTCGCGGCGCAGCGCGCCGACGAGGCAGCGCGCGTCCTCGGTCAGGCGCAGGGACCCTTCTCCCCCGAGCAGGTCACGGAACAGGTGCTGCTCAATGCGCAGCTGGCACTCGCCCGCGGGCAGCCGCAGGAGGCGCTGCGACTGCTGAATGCCATAGCAGCGCCCGCCGCCGGCGAGCAGGCGGCACGCTACCGGGAGCTGCACGCAAACGCCACCGCACTGGCTGCCGGACACCCGGGCGCGACGCGGCCCGGGGCCGCCGTGGGACCCCACATCGCGTTGCTGTTGCCCATCACCGGTCGCGCCGCGTCCGCCGCCATCAGCGTGCGCGATGGCTTTATGACCGCCTACTACCAGCTGCCTGCGAACGAGCGCCCACGGGTGCAGATCTACGACAGCGGCTCCCAGAGCGTTGCGGATGCGCTCACGCAGGCAACTGGTGCCGGCGCGGACTTCATCGTCGGACCGCTGACGCGCGAGGAGGTCACCGCGGCGGCTGACTTTCCGGGGCTGCGCACGCCGCTGCTGGCTTTGAATTTTCTGCCCCCCGAGCGGGCGCCGCCGTCCCAGTTTTATCAGTACGCGCTGTCACCGGAGGATGAGGCGCGCCTGGTCGCTCGGCGCGTGCTCGAGGATCACCACCGCCGCGGAGTCGCGCTCGTGCCCGCAGGCGACTGGGGCACGCGGGTGCTGGCGGCTTTCCGCCAGGAGCTCCAGGCTGGCGGCGGTGATCTCATCGGCACGGGACAGATCGACAGCGCGCGCACCGATTACTCGGCGGCCATCACCGAGGTGCTGCGCATCAGCGACAGCACTGCGCGCTTCCATCGCCTGGAGTCGATCCTCGGCACCAAGCTGCAGTTCGAGCCGCGACGCCGCAACGATATCGAGTTCATCTTCGCGCCGGCACCGGCCAATCTCGAGCGCCTGCTGCGGCCGCAGCTGCGCTTTCACTTTGCCGGCGACATACCCACCTACGCGACCTCCGACGCGTTCGAGCCCGACCTACGTGCCAACGAGGACCTCGAAGGGCTGATGTTTCCTGACATGCCGTGGATGCTCGGCGGCGATCTCGCCGACGCCGTGCGCGCAGCCACGCGCGAGGCATGGCCCGCCGGCGGTCCGCACCGCGGGCGGCTGTTTGCCTTCGGCTTCGATGCCTTTCGGCTGGCGCAGGCACTGCGCCACTCGGGCGTGAGCGGCACCATCAGCGTCCCGGGCCTCACCGGGCGGCTCAGCCTCGATGCGCAGCGGCACGTGCGCCGTGAGCTCGGCTGGGCGCAGCTGCACGATGGCGAGCTGCGGCTGCTGCCACTGACTTCTAACTTATAACTTATAACTTCTGACGCTGCATGCTCACCGTTCGCCAGCAACGCGGTAAACGAGCCGAGGAGCTGGCGGCGGAATTTCTGCGTGCGGCGGGCTGCGAGATCCTGCAGTGCAACTACGCCCGCCGGCTCGGCGAGCTCGACATCGTGGCGCGGGCGAACGAGGTGTTGGTCGTTGCCGAGGTGCGCACGCGCACGAGCAACGTCTACGGCGGCGCCGCCGCGAGCATCGATCGCCGCAAGCAGCGACGCATCACGCGCGCGGCGAGTCAGCTGCTGCAGCAGCGCAGCGACCTGGCGCAGCTACCGGTGCGCTTCGATGTTCTCGTGGTGAACGATCCGTACGGACCATCCCCCGCCATCGAGTGGATACAGCATGCATTCGAGGCGTGCTGACACTCGACACGCTGCGTTGCGCACGTGCGGGGCCGGGATTGGAGGGTGTCTGGGCCGATAGTTAGGCGTTTACCTAACTATCGGGGAACGGGTTGATGCACGGGCACCGGCGCGGCCGGATTCCAGCTCAACCGCCTGGGCCGTCCCAGGACGGCCGATAGGCCCTACCCGGGCCCCTTTCGCCGGGCACCCAGGGCGGGCGCTACTGAGGCACTGTATAAGCTTCTCCGGGCAACCCGCTGATTGCTCAACTGGAATCGCCCCGCTCAGCTCCCCCCACTGTTCATTTCCACATAAGTCGTTGTGATTGCGACGAATTTCTCACTATTTCAATTGACATAGTTCGCCCGCGATTCCTATAGTGGCGGCCAGTGGGAGAAAGTGGGGGGAAATGGGCGTAATGCCGCCCCGCCGGTCATGTTTCGCGGTGCAACAAAAATTACTCTGGACGACAAGGGCCGGATGGTCATGCCCACCCGCTATCGGGAGCAGATCAGCGAACTCGCCCAGGGGAAATTGGTCGTCACCGTCGACCGGGACCAGTGCCTTCTCATTTATCCCCTGCCCGAGTGGGAGCAGATCGAACGCAAGCTGATGGGCCTGCCGAGCCTGAATGCAACCGCGCGCCGGCTGCAGCGGCTCATGGTCGGCCATGCGACCGATCTCCCCCTCGACGGGCACGGCAGGGTGCTGCTCCCGGCAGAACTGCGGGAGTTCGCCAAGCTTGGGCGGCACGGAATGCTCATCGGACAGGGGAATCGCTTCGAGCTGTGGGACGAGGCGCGCTGGAACGAGCGCCGCGACGCGTGGCTTGCCAGCGCCGAAACCCCGACCGATCTGCCCTCCGAGCTCGAGTCGCTGTCGCTGTAGAGGTCTTAAACAAAAGGGCAGTTGGGCCGAGGCCCGTGGCAAGAGCACTCAAGGAGGCGGGGGCGCGCCGCTTCACAAGTGGTTGAGCACATTCCGGTGCTCGCCGTTGAGGCGCTCGCGGGGCTCGCCCTGGAAGCGGGCGGTTACTATGTCGATGCGACATTCGGGCGCGGCGGCCACACGGCACTCATTCTCGAGGCACTGGGCCCCGAAGGGCGCGTGCTTGCGCTCGACCGGGATCCGCAAGCCGTCGCGGCCGGCCAGCGCCACTTTGCCCACGAAGTGCGGCTTACGCTCGCCCATGCGTCGTTTGCCGATCTCGCCGCGCTCGTGCCGGCGCACGCGCACCAGCATCCTTGCCGTGGCGTGCTCTTCGACCTTGGTGTTTCATCGCCGCAGCTCGAGGATCCGCGGCGCGGCTTCAGTTTCCGCGCCGACGGGCCACTCGATATGCGCATGGACCCGACGCGCGGGGAGCCCGTATCGGCCTGGCTCGCGCGGGCGGGCATCGACGAGATACGCCAGGTGATCGCGACCTTCGGAGAGGAGCGCTTCGCACGGCGCGTGGCACAGGCGATCGTCGCGCGCCGGAGCAAAGGTCCGCTCGAGAGCACCGCCGAGCTCGCCTCGCTGGTTGCAGGCGCAGTGCGCACGCGCGAGCCCGGCAAGCACCCGGCGACGCGCACGTTCCAGGCGCTGCGCATGTTCATCAATGACGAGCTCGGGCAGCTCGAGCGCGGCCTCCTTGCGGCAGCCGAAGTGCTCGCACCCGGTGGGCGATTGGCGGTGATCAGCTTCCACTCATTGGAGGATCGGGTGGTGAAGCGCTTCATGCAGCGCGAGTCGCAGGTCAATCCGGCGCTCGGCAAGCTGCCGATGATCCCGGCCGAGGCGCGCCCCCGCCTGAAGCTCATCGGCCGCAAGGCGCGCACATCGGCCGCGGAGCTCGCACGCAACCCACGCGCGCGCAGTGCGCTCCTGCGCGTGGCGGAGCGCCTGCCATGAGTCGGCGTGTACTGGCCATCGCCGTGCCGCTCCTTTGGGCGGCAACGCTCGGCTCGGCCGCCGGTGCGATCTGGTGCAAGCATCGGTCCCGGCAGCTGTTCGTGCAGCTCGAGACGCTGAACGCCCGCCGCGACAATCTCGAGATCGAGTGGGGACAGCTGCAGCTCGAGCAGAGTGCCTGGTCCACGCATGCCTTCGTCGAGCGCGTCGCGAACACCAGGCTCCACATGGCGATGCCACCACCAAAGGAAATCGAGATCATCTCGCCATGAAGGCGCGCAATGCACACGATGGCGCGCCGGTGTCCTTTCGCTGGCGTGCGTCTCTTCTGATGGGAATGCTGGCGGCCTGCGCCCTCGGGCTACTGTGGCGCGCCATCAACCTGCAGCTGGTCGATCACGGCTTTCTCGCCCGCCAGGGGGACGCCCGTTTCTCGCGGGTGCTCGAGATCGCCGCCCACCGCGGCACGATCGCGGACCGCTACGGCGAGCCGCTCGCCGTCAGCACACCGGTGGACTCGATCTGGGTGAACCCCGGGGAGCTCGCGCTCGCGACCGAGCAGATTCCCCGTCTCGCCGCGGCACTGAAGGTCGACCGCCTCGAGCTCGCGCGCCGCGTCACCAGCAATCTCGATCGCGAATTCCTCTACGTCGCGCGCCACCGTCAGCCAGCGGAGGCCGAGCAGATCAAGGCCCTCGGGATTCCGGGCGTCTACACCTCGCGCGAATACCGCCGCTACTACCCGGCAGGCGAGGTCACGGGCCATCTTCTCGGCTTCACCAATGTCGACGACGCAGGGCAGGAGGGGCTGGAGCTCGCTTTTGATCACTGGCTCGCGGGCGAGAACGGCGCGAAGCGCGTCATCCAGGATCGGTACGGGCGCATCGTGCAGAACGTCGAGAGCATCCGGCCGGCGCGGGAGGGACGGGACCTGGTGGTGTCGATCGACCTGCGCATCCAGTACCTCGCCTATCGGGAGCTGAAGGCGGCGATACGCGATCAGCGGGCGCGCGCCGGCTCGATCGTGGTGCTCGACATCGCCAGCGGCGAGGTACTCGCCATGGTGAACCAGCCCGCCTACAACCCGAACGACCGCGACCAGATCGAGCCTGCGACCTACCGCAACCGGGCCGCCACCGATATCTTCGAGCCCGGCTCCTCCATCAAGCCTTTCTTCGTAGCGGCCGGACTCGCCTCGGGCAAGTACGACCACCGCAGCATCATCGACACCTCCCCCGGCTACTTCAAAGTCGGCGTGAAGATATTCGAAGACGAGCACAACCTCGGACCGATCGATATCGCAACCGTGCTCGCCAAGAGCTCGAACGTGGGGATGGCGCACATTGCGCTTTCGCTCCCGCCGCAGCAGGTCTGGACGACCCTCAACCACCTCGGCTTCGGCCAGGTGACGACCAGCGGCTACCCGGGCGAATCGGCGGGACTCCTGCCCGCTTACGCGCAGTGGCGGCCCATCGGTATCGTCACGATGTCGCACGGCTACGGCCTGTCGGTGACACCGCTGCAGCTCGCACACGCGTACGCGACCATCGGTGCCTACGGTGTGGTGCGCCCGGTATCGTTCCTCCGGGTGCAGGGACCGCCGCTCGGCGAGCGCGCGGTCGGCGAGCCGGTCTGCCACGAGCTGCTCGGAATGCTGGAGTCCGTGGTCACGGCCGAGGGCACGGGCAAGCTCGCCGCCATCCCCGGCTACCGCGTTTCCGGTAAGACCGGCACCGCCTTCAAGGCGACCTCTGGCGGCTACTCGACCGATCGCTACATGGCCGTGTTTGGCGGCGTCGCGCCCGCGACCGCACCAAGGCTCGCCGCGGTAGTGGTGATCGATGAGCCGGGAGGCGGGCAGCACATGGGCGGGCAGGTCGCGGCTCCCGTGTTCTCAAGGGTCGTGGGCGGGGCGCTGCGCCTCCTCGCGGTGGCCCCAGACCAGCCGGTGAACGCACCCGAACAGCTGCCGGCGGGAGCTGCGCTCGGCAACGTGCGTACCGCAGCGCTGCGATGACACAGAATCCAAACACCTATCGCGCGGCACCCCGGCCGCTGAGCGAGCTCGTGGCGGGATGGGCCGCCGTGCCTCCGGGGCTCATGGTGAGCGATCTCACGCTCGACAGTCGGGCCGCAATCCCGGGGGCGCTCTTTCTCGCCTCCCGCGGCCGCACCCATCATGGACTTGCCTTCGCGCCGGAGGCCGTAAGGCGCGGTGCGCGCGCGGTTCTGTACGAGCCCGATGACGCCGCATCCGCGCCGCCGCTTCCACCGGAGGTGTTCATCGCTCCCGTGGCCGAGCTCGCCTCAAGGGCAGGACTGATCGCCGACCGTTTCTTCGATGCGCCCTCACAGCGCATCACCGTCGCCGGTATCACCGGCACCAACGGCAAGACGACCTGTGCATGGCTGCTCGCACAGGCGCTGCAGCGCTGCCGGCGTCCGTGCGGCTACATGGGCACGCTCGGCGCCGGCATGCCCCCGCAGGTGAGTGCGATGCCGCACACGACACCCGATGCGATCACGGTGCATCGCCAGCTGGCAGCGCTCGCCGCGGCGGGGGCGGAGTGCGTGAGCATGGAAGTCTCCTCGCACGCCCTCGATCAGGCGCGGGTGAACGGCGTGCGCTTCCACACTGCCGCCTTCACCAATCTCACCCGCGACCACCTCGACTACCACGGCACCATGGAGCACTACGGCGCAGCCAAGGCGCGCCTCTTTGCCTGGCCGGGCCTCGAGAGTCGCGTCATCAACTTCGACGACCCCTTCGGCGCAGCGCTCGCCCGGGCACCGTCGTCCGCGCGTCTCATTCTGACGACGCGCGCCGCGGGCGGTGCTGCGGCGCTCCCGGCGGGAGCGGAGTTCGTGCGGGCGATGCATGTTCAGGCCGAGCCCACCGGACTCACCATCGAGGTGGAGTCAAGCTGGGGGGCGGTGGAGCTCGGCGTTCGCCTCATGGGCGAATTCAACGTGGAGAACGCGCTCACGGTGCTCGCCGTGCTGCTCGCCTGGGACATTCCGCTGCGCGATGCGGCGCGGGCGCTCAGCCACGTGCGCGCAGCCCGCGGCCGCATGGAGATGTTCGGCGGCCGCGGACGCGGCCCCCTCGCCATCGTCGACTACGCGCACACACCCGATGCGCTGGCGAACGCGCTGCGCGCCGCGCGTCTGCACTGCGTTGGTGAGCTGCGCCTGGTGTTCGGCTGCGGTGGCGACCGCGACGCCGGCAAGCGCCCGCTCATGGGCCGCATCGCAGCCGAGCTCGCCGACGACCTCGTGCTGACCGACGACAATCCCCGGAGCGAAGACCCGCAACGCATCATCGCCGACATCGTATCGGGCATCGCCGCCGGCGCACCGCTCACCATCGAGCACGATCGTGCGCTTGCCATACGCGTGGCGCTGCAGCGCTCGGCGCCCGACGACGTGGTGCTCATCGCCGGCAAGGGCCACGAGGACTACCAGATCATCGGTCACGAACGGCGCGCGTTCCGTGACCAGTCCGTGGTCGCGGATGAGCTCGCGAGGCTGCCCGCATGAGTCTCACCCGCACACTCGGCGCGTTTGCCCAGGCCTGTGGCGGACGCCTGACCGGAGGCGATGGGCCGTACACGGAGGTGGTAAGCGATTCGCGCACGCTGCAATCGGGGCAGCTGTTCGTCGCGCTCAAGGGGCCGAACTTCAACGGCCGCGACTTCCTCGCGGCAGCGCTCACTGCGGGTGCCGCCGGGGCAGTGGTCGACCAGGCGCAACCACTCACGCTGCCGCAGATCGTGGTCGCTGACACGCAGACGGCGCTCACGCGCGCGGCAGGCCGCTGGCGCGCGAACTTCCACGGGCCGCTCATCGGCGTCGCCGGCAGCAACGGCAAGACGACTGCGAAGGAAATGACCGCTGCGATCCTGGCCGCGGCTGGCGCCTGCCTCGCGACGCGTGGGAACCTCAACAATCACATCGGCGTGCCGCTCACGCTGCTGCGGTTGACGAACGAGCACCGCTTCGCGGTCATCGAGATGGGTGCGAACCATCCGGGCGAGGTGGCGGCACTGGCAGAGGTGGCGCGGCCCTCCATCGGGCTGATCACCAACGCGGGCGCCGAGCATCTCGAGGGGTTCGGAAGTCTCGAGGGAGTGGCACGCGCCGAGGGCGAGATGGTCGCCGGACTCCCACCGACGGGCACCGCCATCATCAACGCGGACGATGAGTTCGCTGCGCTGTGGCGTGGCCTGACGCGAGCGCAGGTCGTCACCTTCGGCGTGCGCGAGCGGGCTGACTTCCGCGCGAGCGAGGTGCGCACCGAGCTCGCAGCCACGGGCTTGCGCACCCGGTTCCGTCTGCACTCCCCCGCGGGAGGCACCGCCATCGAGCTCGCGCTCGCGGGTGCACACAACATCGCCAATGCACTGGCCGCAGCCGCGGCGGCGGCCAGTGCCGGCGCGACGCTCACGCACATCGCCGCGGGTCTTTCCGCGATGCGCGCGGTACCGGGCCGCCTGCAGTTCAAGCGGTCGAAGAGCGGCGCATGGCTGATCGATGACTCCTACAACGCGAATCCGAGCTCGATGCGCGCCGCGATCGAGGTGCTGGCATCGCTCGAGGGCCGCCGCTGGCTCGCGCTCGGCGACATGGCCGAGCTCGGCCAGTACGCGCCCACGGCGCACGCGGAGATCGGGGAGTTTGCGCGCGCCGCCGGGATCGAGCGTCTGTACGCGACGGGCGAGCTCATGCACCGCGCGGTGGACAGTTTCGGGGCCGGAGCGCAGTGGTTCGCGGACGCGAGCGTGCTGACGCATGCGCTTACCCGGGCGCTCACGAGTGCGGGACCCGAGGTGCGGCTGCTCATCAAGGGCTCACGCTTCAATCGTCTCGAACGCCTGGTGGATGCGCTGACCGGCGTCCCCGGCACAACGTTGGGCGGACACTGAGTGCTGTACTGGCTCACACAACAATTCGCCGGCCGCATCAGCGGCCTGCACGTGTTCTCCTACCTGACGTTCCGCGCGATCCTCGCGACCGCCTCCGCGCTCGGCCTCTCGCTGATCGTCGGCCCCTCGATGATTGCGCGCCTCTCGCGCTACCAGATCGGCCAGGTGGTGCGTGACGACGGTCCCATCACTCACCTGCCGAAGGCCGGCACCCCCACCATGGGCGGCGCGCTGATCCTGGTCACCACCCTCGTGAGCACGCTCCTGTGGGCGGACCTCACCAACCGCCTGGTCTGGACGGTGCTCGGAGTCACCTTCGCCTTCGGCTTCATCGGCTTCTATGACGATTACCTGAAGCTCGTGGTCCGCAATCCGCAGGGGCTGCGGCCACGTTGGAAGTACCTGTGGCAGTCGCTCGCGGGACTGGCCACCGCGGCCACCCTTTACTACACCGCCACCGATCAGGCGCAGACGACGCTGTTCCTGCCCTTCGTCAAGGGCTTCCAGCAGCCGCTCACCGCCGCCGCCTTCATCGCCATCGCCTATCTCATGATCGTCGGCATGAGCAACGCGGTGAATCTCACCGACGGGCTCGATGGACTCGCGATCATGCCGGCTGCGCTCGTGGCGTCCGCCCTCGGCATCTTCGCGTACGCCAGCGGCAACGCGGTGTACGCGCATTACCTGCAGATCCCGGATATTCGCGGCGCAGGAGAGTTGCTCATCTTCTGCGCCTCGCTCGCCGGCGCAGGCCTCGGATTCCTGTGGTTCAACTCCTACCCCGCGCAGGTGTTCATGGGAGATGTCGGTGCGCTCGCCATCGGCGCCGCGATCGGCGTGCTGGCGGTGATCGTGCGCCAGGAGCTGGTGGCGCTGGTGATGGGCGGGGTGTTCGTGCTGGAGACCGCCTCGGTCATCCTGCAGGTCGCCTCTTTCAAGCTCACCGGACGGCGCGTCTTCAAGATGGCCCCGATCCATCATCACTTCGAGCTCAAGGGTTGGGCCGAGCCGAAGGTGATCGTGCGCTTCTGGATCATCTCGCTGCTGCTCGTGCTCGCGGGGCTCGCGACCCTGAAACTGCGATGAGCAGCCTCACCGACAAGGCGCCTTACGCCGTGATCGCGGGGCTTGGAGCCACCGGGCTCTCCTGCGCGCGGTATCTGCACGCCACCGGCTGGCGCATTGCGGTGACCGACACCCGCCCGGCGCCACCTGAGCTCGCGGCGCTCGGGGCACTCGATGCGCGCATAGCGGTACGTCTCGGCCAACTCGACCCCGCTCTGCTCGAGGGGGCGGTGTTCGTGGTGGCCTCACCCGGGCTGCCGCTGCACGGCCCCTTCTTCGATGAGGCGCAGCGCCGTGGACTTGCCATCGTCGGCGACATCGAGCTGTTCGCCCGCGCTGCCGCCGCACCCGTGGTGGGGGTCACCGGCACGAACGGCAAAAGCACGGTCACCACGCTCGTTGCCGGCATGGCGCGGCGTGCGGGCCTCAGGGTGCGCGCCGGCGGAAACCTGGGACCGCCGGCGCTCGAGCTGCTCGCGGATGGCACCGAACTGTACGTGCTCGAGCTCTCGAGCTACCAGCTCGAGACCACGAGCTCGCTCCGCTGCCGTGCGGCGACTGTCCTCAATGTGAGCGCCGATCATCTCGACCGCTATCCCTCGCTCGCGAGCTACGCCGCCGCCAAGGCGCGCATCTTTGCCCGTTGCGACAGCGCGATCATCAATCTCGACGATCCGCTGGTGGTCGCGATGCCGCATGCAGCCTCGAGCACGCTGTCGTTCTCGCTGCGCGCCAGCGTCGGCGCGACCTACGCGCTGGCACTGCATGAGGGTGAAGGGTGGCTGACGCGCGCCGGAGCACCGCTACTGCGAACCACCGAGCTGAGGATCCGCGGGGCGCACAACGCCGCCAATGCGCTCGCCGCGCTCGCGCTCGGGGAAGCGCTGGCCCTGCCTCTGCCCGCGATGCTGGACGAGCTGCGCAACTTCGCCGGACTCCCGCACCGCTCGCAGTGGGTCGCCGATGTACAGGGCGTCGCCTACATCGATGACTCCAAGGGCACGAACGTCGGTGCAACGCTCGCGGCGGTGGCCGGCATGCCGGGTCCGGTAGTGCTGATCGCCGGCGGTGACGGGAAGAATCAGGATTTCAGCGCGCTCGCCGCCGGCTTCCGCGGCAAGGTGCGGCACGCCGTCCTCATCGGGCGCGATGCTGCGCTCATCGCCCGCGCCCTCGATGGGGTGTGCCCGCTCGAGCGCTGCGCGACGCTCCCGCAGGCGGTGCGCGCCGCCGCACGCGCGGCGCGGCCCGGCGACACGGTGCTGCTCTCGCCCGCATGTGCGAGTTTCGACATGTTCAGGGACTACGCACACCGTGGTGCCGTCTTTGCCGAGGCGGTACAGGAGCTGGCGGCGTGAGCAGCGCAGCGCTCATCGGATTAGACCGCAGCGGCGCGCGCGGCAGCTCCGTGCACCTCGATCCGGTGACACTCGCGCTCATCGCCGCGATCGTGCTGCTCGGGCTCGTCATGGTGACCTCCGCCTCCGTGTCGATCGCCAGCCAGGACTCCGGACAACCGTTCTACTACCTCGAGCGGCAACTGCTGCTGACGCTCACCGGACTCGCCTGTGCCGCGCTGCTGTTCGCCCTCCCGAGCGCGCTGCTGGAGAGAGCGGCAGTGCCGCTGCTCGCGATTGCGATCGTGCTCCTCATACTCGTGCTCGTGCCGGGGCTCGGGCATGCGGTCAACGGCAGCCGCCGCTGGCTGCGACTTTCAGGGGCCAACTTCCAGGTGTCCGAGCTCGCGCGGGTCCTGGTGCTCATCTACCTGGCGAGCTACGCGGTGCGCCGCGAGACGCAGCTGCGCGAATCGCTCGCGGGGCTCGCGAAGCCGCTCGCACTGCTGTGCTGCGTGAGTGCGCTGCTGCTCGCCGAGCCCGACTTCGGTGCGGCGACGGTGCTGTTCGCGACGGGCTTTGGGCTGCTGTTCCTCGCGGGCGCGCGGCTGCGTTACGTCATGGCGATGACTGCGATCGCAACAAGCGGGTTTGCCGTGGTCGCCGTCAGCTCGAGCTACCGCGTGCGACGGTTGACCGCATTCCTCAACCCCTGGGCGGATCCCTTCAACAGCGGCTTCCAGCTCACCCAGTCGCTCATCGCCATCGGTCGCGGCCAGTGGTTCGGAGTCGGACTCGGGGACTCGGTGCAGAAGCTGTTCTACCTTCCCGAGGCGCACACGGATTTCCTGTTCGCGGTGCTGGCGGAGGAGCTGGGGCTCCTGGGCGTGGTGCTCACCCTCGCGCTGTTCCTGGCGCTCGTCTGGCGCAGCTTCCACATCGCGCGCCTCGCCGCGGATGCCGGGCTGAAATTCCCCGCCTACATCGCCGCGGGCTTTGGCCTCTGGATCGGCATCCAGACGTTCATCAACATCGGCGTCAACATGGGGGTGCTCCCGACGAAGGGACTGACGCTCCCGCTGATGAGCTACGGACGCTCGAGCCTGATCGTGGCACTCGCGTGGACCGGCCTGCTGCTGCGCGTTTATCACGAGGCGAGCGCCAAGCAGCGTGGCTCCGCCACGGTGCGGAGTGCGCCATGAGCCGCCCGGTGCTCATCATGGCGGGCGGTACCGGCGGTCACGTATTCCCGGCATTGGCGCTCGCGCGCCTCTTGCGCGCACAGTCGCTCGAGGTCGTCTGGCTCGGAACCGAGCGGGGTCTCGAGTCGCGCGTCATCCCCGCCGAAGGTATTCCCATCGAGCACCTGTCGGTGACGGGGCTGCGGGGCAAGGGTGCGCTCAGCTGGCTCGCGGCGCCTTTCCGCCTCGCGCGCGCACTCTGGCAGGCGCTTGCCATCATGCGGCGCTACCGCCCCGTCGTGGTGGTCGGTCTCGGCGGATTTGTCACCGGACCCGGCGGTGTCGCGGCCTGGCTCGCGCGCCGGCCGCTCCTCATCCACGAGCAGAACGCGGTCGCGGGCCTCACCAACCGTATGCTCGCGCCCCTCGCGCGTCAGGTGCTCGAGGCGTTTCCCGGCAGCTTCGGGCGCACCGTGCATGCGCGTGTCATCGGCAATCCCGTGCGCGCCGACATCAGCGCCTTGCCACCGCCCGCCGCGCGCTTCGCCGGCCGCTCGGGACCCGTGCGGTTGCTGGTGATCGGCGGCAGCCAGGGCGCCGCACGGCTGAATGCGGTGGTGCCCTTTGCGCTCAAGCGCCTCGCGGGCGTGCTGGCCTTCGATGTGCGCCACCAGGCGGGTGAGCGCTGGCTCGAGGCTGGTCGCGCGAGCTATGCCGAGGCGGGAGTGCGCGCGGACGTGCGCCCGTTCATCGAGGACATGAGCGAGGCCTACGGCTGGGCGGATCTGGTGATCTGCCGCGCCGGCGCCCTCACCGTGTCGGAGCTCGCGGTCGCGGGCGTCGCTGCGATCCTCGTTCCCTTTCCGCATGCGGTCGATGACCACCAGACGAGCAACGCGCAGTACCTGGTACGCGAGACCGCGGCGGTGCTGATCCCGGACCGCGAGCTCACCCCCGAGCGCCTGGCGAGCGAGCTGCAGCGCCTGTGCGTCGGGCGCGGGAAGCTGCTCGCGATGGCCGAGCGGGCGCGCCTGCTCGCCAAGCCCCGTGCCGCCGATGAGCTGGCCGCCTCCTGTCTCGCGCTCGCGCGGAGCGCCGCATGAGTGCCGAGCGGCGCAGCCTCCCGCAGCGGCCCCCCAAGGAGCGGCGCGTCGTGCCCGAGCGGCGCGACCGGATGCGCCGCATCAATACCATCCACTTCGTCGGCATCGGCGGCAGCGGGATGAGCGGGATCGCCGCCGTGCTGCTCAACCTCGGCTACCGCGTGCAGGGGTCGGATGCGCGCGAGAGCGCGGTCACCGAGTGGCTGGCGAGCCTCGGCGCGCGCATCACCATCGGCCACGCCGCGGCCAACATCCTCGGGGCCGACGTGGTCGTGGTTTCGGGCGCCGTGCCGCGCGAGAACGCGGAAGTCGCCGCGGCGCTGGCACACCGCATCCCGGTGGTCGCCCGCGCGGAGATGCTGGCTGAGCTGATGCGCTTCCGTTACTCGATCGCGGTCGCCGGCACGCATGGCAAGACCACGACGACGAGTCTGCTCGCCAGCGTTCTGTCGGAGGGCGGGGAGGATCCGACCTACGTTATCGGCGGGCGGCTGAAGAGCGCGGCGAGCAACGCGCGGCTCGGCGCCGGACGCTATCTGGTGGCGGAAGCCGACGAGAGCGATGCCTCCTTCACGCACCTGCAGCCGCTCATCGCGATCGTCACCAACATCGACAACGATCACCTCGCCACCCACGGCGGGGACTTCGGGCTTCTCAAGCAGAGCTTCCTCGACTTCCTGCACAACCTGCCGTTCTACGGGCTCGCGGTGCTGTGCGCCGACGACGAGCACGTGCGCAGCATCGTGCAGGAGGTCGCCCGGCCCACTCTTTCGTACGGCCTTGCCGCCGGCGCCGACATCCGCGCGACCCGTATCCGCCAGCAGGGCCTGCAGACGCGCTTCGAGGTGACGCGCAGCGGGGCAGCGCCGCTTGCCGTAACGCTCAACCTCCCGGGTCTGCACAACGTGCGCAACTCGCTCGCCGCGATCGCGGTGGCGACCGAGCTCGACATCGAGGATCGGGCGATTCTGCGGGCACTCGAGGGTTTCGAGGGCGTGGAGCGCCGGATGCAGCACATCGCGGATGTGGACACTGCGGCCGGCCGCGTGAGCATCATCGATGACTACGGTCATCATCCGACCGAGATCAGCGCCACGCTGGAAGCGGTGCGCCAGGGCTACCCGGGGCGGCGTGTCCTGCTTGCATTCCAGCCGCACCGCTACACGCGCACGCTGGCGCTGATCGATGACTTTGGCAAGGCGCTCTCGGCGGCGGACGTGCTGTGCGTCACCGAGGTGTACGCGGCCGGTGAGACTCCGATCGCCGCCGCCGACGGCCGGGCGATCTGCCGTGCCGTGCGCAGCCTCGGTGAGCTCGAGCCTCTGTTCATCGAGCGCGTCGAGGAGCTCCCCACCGTCCTCGAAGACCTGATCCGGGATGGCGACGTGATCGTCGCCATGGGCGCAGGCAACATCAGCACCGTGGCGCACACGCTGCCCGCCACGCTCGCGGCGCGGGCGCCCCTGGGGCCGAAGGCATGAGCGTCGCTCTCGCTCCCCAGTTTGCGACTCGGGTGCGGCGCGATGAGCCGTTGAGCCGCCACACCTCCTGGCACGTGGGAGGGCCGGCGGAGGTGTTCTTCAATCCGCGCGATCGCGAGGACCTCGCCGCGTTCCTGCGCGCTGCGCCGCCTGATGTGCCGATCCACTGGATCGGCCTCGGCAGCAATCTGCTGGTGCGCGACGGCGGCATCCGCGGCATCGTCATCAGCACCCACGGCACGCTCGATGCGCTCGCGCGGCTCTCCGAGACCACCGTGCGAGGTGAAGCGGGGGTCGCCTGCGCGCGCATCGCGCGACAGTGCATCAAGTGGGGCTTAGGCCCTGCGGAATTCTTTGCGGGCATTCCGGGCACGCTCGGGGGCGCTCTGGCGATGAACGCGGGGGCTTTTGGTGGTGAGACCTGGACGCACGTGCGCGCGGTCGAGACCATGGACCGCCGCGGGCGCACGTGCCGGCGGGAACCCTCCGAGTATCGCGTCAGCTACCGCGAGGTGATCGCACCGGCGGCGGATGAGTGGTTCCTCGCCGCGGAGCTCGCCTTCGAGCGCCGTCCCGGCGCACACGCCGGCGAGGTGCAGAAGCTGCTCGAGCACCGCAAGGCCTCGCAGCCGATCGGTGAGTGGAGCTGCGGCTCGGTGTTCACCAACCCGCCCGGGGATCACGCCGCACGCCTGATCGAGGCCGCGGGCCTCAAGGGATTTCGCATCGGCGATGCATCGGTGTCGCAGAAGCACGCGAACTTCATCATCAATCACGGCCAGGCGCGCGCCGAGGACCTCGAGCGGCTCATCGGGCACGTGCGCGACACCGTCGCACGGGTCCACGGCATAGCGCTGCATCCTGAGGTGCGCATCGTGGGAGTGCCCTGAAGATGCGCCTCGCCTACCGACCCGAGCTTCTCAGGCGCACCAGCGATCCACGAGCCTTCGGGCGTGTGGCGGTGCTCTTCGGGGGCGATTCCAGCGAGCGCGAGATCTCGCTCCTCTCCGGCAACGCCGTGCTGGAAGCGCTCAGGTCGCGCGGGGTCGATGCCCATGCTTTCGATCCACGCGAGCTACCGCTCTCGGACCTCATCGCCGCGCGCTTCGAGCGCGTGTGGATCGCGCTGCACGGTCCCGGGGGCGAGGACGGCACGCTCCAGGGAGCGCTCGAGTACCTCGCGGTCCCGTATACCGGGAGTGGGGTGATGGGCTCGGCCATCGGCATGGACAAGCTGCGCACCAAGCGCCTCGCGGGAGCAAGCGGCGTGCCGACTGCGGATTTCGTGGTGTTGAGCGGGCCACAGGATTTCGAGCTCGCGCTCGAGCGCCTGAAGCTGCCGCTCATCGTGAAGCCGGCGACCCAGGGCTCGAGTGTCGGCATGACCAAGGTCGAGCGCTCCGCGGACCTCGCCACTGCGTTCGCTGCCGCATGTGCGCTCGAGTCGCTGGTGTTCGCAGAGCCGTGGATTCCGGGCAAGGAGTACACGGTGGCGATCCTCCAGGAGCAGGCGCTGCCCGCGATCCGCATCGAAACGCCCAAGACCTTCTACGACTACGAGGCCAAGTACTTCCGCGACGACACGCGCTACTTCTGTCCCTCGGGGCTTGCCGCAAGTGTCGAGGCGCACCTGAAGAGTCTCGCGCTCGCGGCGTTCGAGGCCGCCGGCGCCTCCGGCTGGGGACGCGTGGATTTCATGATGGACGCCGCCGGGCGCCCGTTGCTGCTCGAGATCAACACCATCCCTGGAATGACGAGCCACAGCCTCGTGCCGATGGCCGCGCGTGCCGTCGGAATCGATTTTGCCGAGCTCGCCTGGCGCGTGCTCGAAACGAGTTTCACACGGGTGCCCGCGCAGCACGCGCCGGCGCGGCCATGAGTGAGGCGTAGCGAACCAATGCTGGGCCGACCGAAAAACCGCAGGAAGCCGAAGGACGCCCGCTGGCGGCTGCCCACGATCAACTGGCGCGCGCTCGCAGTCCTCATCGGTGCGCCGGCAGTCATCGCCGCAGGGGCGCTCGCGGTCGCCTGGGTACTGGACCAGCCGATCGAGACCGTCTCGGTCGCGGGCCGCTTCCAGCGCGTCGCGCCGGTGGACGTCGAGCGCGTGGTCAAGGCGCAGGTGCACGGTGCCGGGTTCCTCTCGGTGGATCTCGCCGCGGTGCGCCGCGCCATCCACACGCTCGCCTGGGTGGACGCGGTGAGCGTGCAGCGCGCCTGGCCGCGCGGACTCGATGTGCTCGTCATCGAGCAGACCGCCGCGGCGCGCTGGGGCGAGCGCGGCCTTCTCAACACCCGCGGCGAGCTGTTCGACTCCGATGAGCGGCACGTGCCGCCGGAGCTCGCGCAGCTCGAAGGCCCCCCGGGCAAGGAGTCGCTGGTCGCGCAGCGCTACCTCGCTGCCGAAGGACGTCTGCTGCAGGCGGGCCTGCGCCTCACCGCGATGCGCCTCGATGCGCGCGGTGCCTGGGAGATCGATCTCGCCAACGGAGTCACCGTGCGCTTAGGCCGGCGGCAGGTCGATGAGCGCTTCGAGAAATTCATGAACACCGCGCTGAAGCTGGTCACGCAGCGCGGCGAGGACATTGCCTACGTGGATATGCGGTACACGAACGGTTTCGCCATCGGCTGGCGCGGCAACGCCGCCCGCGGTGCGGGGAAGGATGGCGGTCACGATGCTTAAGCGCGCAGAACGCAACCTGATCGTCGGGCTCGACATCGGCACCTCCAAGGTGGTGGCGCTCGTGGGGGAGGTGGGGCTCGATGGCTCGATCGAGCTGCTGGGACTTGGCTCCCAGCCCTCGCGCGGCCTCAAGAAGGGAGTGGTGGTCAACATCGAATCCACCGTGCAGTCGATCCAGCGCGCGGTGGAGGAAGCCGAGCTCATGGCCGGCTGTGAGATCCACTCGGTGTTCGCCGGCATTGCCGGCAGTCACGTACGGAGCCTCAACTCCCATGGCGTCGTCGGCGTGCGTGACAAGGAGGTGAGTCACGGGGATGTCGAGCACGTGATCGATGCCGCCAAGGCGGTGGCGATTCCCGCGGACCAGAAGATCCTGCACGTGCTGCCGCAGGAGTTCATCGTCGACGGCCAGGAAGGCATCCGCGACCCGATCGGCATGTCGGGAGTGCGCCTCGAGGCCAAGGTGCACATCGTCACCGGCGCCGACTCGGCGGCGCAGAACATCGAGAAGTGCATTCAGCGCTGCGGACTCGCCGTCGATGACGTGGTGCTCGAGCAGCTCGCCTCCAGCTTCGCGGTGCTCACCGAGGACGAGAAGGAGCTCGGCGTGTGTCTCGTCGACATCGGTGGCGGCACCACGGATCTCGCGGTGTTCGCCTACGGCGCCATCCGTCACACCGCGGTGATCCCGATCGCCGGCGACCAGGTGACCAACGACATCGCGGTGTCGATGCGCACCCCGACCCAGTACGCCGAGGACATCAAGATCCGTTACGCCTGTGCGCTCTCGCAGCTCGCCAATCCCGACGAGAGCATCGAGGTGCCCTCGGTCGGGGAGCGGCCGGCGCGGCGCCTCGCGCGGCAGACGCTCGCCGAGATCGTCGAGCCGCGCTACGAGGAGCTCTTCGGTCTGGTGCGCGAGGAGTTGCGGCGCAGCGGCTTCGAGGAAGTGATCGCCGCCGGCATCGTGCTGACCGGCGGCAGCGCCAAGATGGAAGGCGCCATCGAGCTCGCGGAAGAAGTGTTCCACGTACCGGTGCGCCTCGGGATACCCCAGAGCGTGCAGGGCCTTTCCGACGTGGTGCGCAATCCGATCTTTTCCACCGGCGTGGGGCTGCTGCTCTACGCACGCGACAACGCGCTGCCGGCGCGTCGCGGGGGATCCCTGGGGAACGCCAAGACGGTGCTGGAGCGCATGCGCTCCTGGTTCCAGGGGAATTTTTGAAGCTGACAGAGCTGACGACGACGAATCAACCAACCACCTGTATTCGTGTAGAGGAGCGACAACATGTTTGAACTGATGGATGCATACAGCCAGAGCGCGATCATCAAGGTGATCGGCGTGGGGGGCGGGGGCGGCAACGCGGTGGCGCACATGGTCACCGCAGGCATCGACGGCGTTGAGTTCATGTGCATCAACACCGACAGCCAGGCACTGAAGAGCGCCAAGGTCAAGACGGCGCTGCAGATCGGCTGCAACATCACCAAGGGGCTCGGCGCGGGCGCAGACCCCGAGGTCGGACGCCAGGCGGCGATGGAGGACCGTGACCGCGTCGTCGAGCTGGTCGAGGGCTGCGACATGCTGTTCATCACCGCGGGCATGGGCGGTGGCACCGGTACCGGCGCGGCTCCGGTCGTGGCACAGGTCGCGCGCGAGCTGGGCATCCTTACCGTCGCGGTCGTGACCAAGCCGTTCGAGATGGAGGGCAATAAACGCGCCTGTGTCGCCGACCAGGGGATCGCGGAGCTCGGCAAGTACTGCGACTCGCTCATTACAATTCCTAACCAGAAGCTGTTGACGGTGTTGGGTCCGCAGACGACGCTCCTCGATGCCTTCAGGGCCGCCAACCAGGTGTTGCAGGGTGCGGTACAGGGCATCGCGGAGCTCATCACCCGGCCGGGTCTGATCAATGTTGACTTCGCGGACGTGCGCACCGTGATGGCGGAGACTGGCATGGCAATGATGGGCTCGGGAGCGGCGAGCGGCGAAGGCCGCGCACGCGCCGCAGCCGAGGCCGCGGTGTCCTCTCCGCTGTTGGAAGACATCAATCTCGCCGGGGCGCACGGAATCCTGGTGAATGTGACCGCCGGCATGGACCTCTCCATCGGCGAGTTCCAGGAGGTGGGGCAGATCGTCAAGCAGTTTGCCTCCGATGACGCCACGGTCGTCGTGGGGACCGTGATCGACCCGGAGCTGTCCAACCAGGTGCGTGTCACCGTCGTCGCCACGGGCCTCGGCAGAGCGGCGTCTGCCCGTTCACCCCTCACGACGCCGCGCGAGCGCGAGGCGGTCAACATGCGCGAGCGCGAGCCACGCGCGGACCTCGGCATGCGCGTGGTGCGGCGCACTCCGCTCTCGAGCAGTGACTATGCGGCGCTCGACAAACCCACCGTGCAGCGTCAGCGGGCGGTCGGGGACGGGCTGCGCAGCGAAGCGGACCCGGAGGAGCTGCTGGACATTCCGGCGTTCCTGCGGCGGCAGGCTGATTGATGTGATACGGTAATGCGGCTTAACGTTAAGCGCCCGCGGAGGGGCCTCCGGGTCGCGGGGCCCCCTCGTGAGAAGGGCGCACAGAGTGCGTCTGTCATCCGCAAGGCGGTGCGGTCGTTAGTGAAAGAGCAGGCATGGTCGGACAACGCACCCTGAAGAACTCGATCCGCGCCACCGGCGTAGGTCTCCACACCGGCAAGAAGGTGCTGATGACGCTCAAGCCGGCCGACCCCGACAGCGGCATTGTGTTCCGGCGCACCGACCTCGCCCGCCCCGTGGACATCCGCGCCTCGGCGGACAATGTCGGCGACACGACTCTCGGCACCACGCTCGGCCGTGGCGAGTCGCGCGTCTCCACCGTGGAGCACCTGCTGTCGGCGTTCGCCGGACTTGGAATCGACAACGCGATCGTGGAGCTCTCGGCACCCGAGGTGCCGATCATGGACGGCAGCGCCGGGCCCTTCGTGTTCCTGCTGCAGTCCGCGGGCATCGAGGAACAGCGGCGGCCGAAGCGCTTCATCCGCGTCAAGAAACGCGTGCACGTGGAGGACGGCGACAAGTGGGCGCGGTTCGACCCCTTCGATGGCTTCAAGGTGAACTTCGAGATCGAGTTCAATCACCCGATTTTCAAACGCCGCTCGCAGCGCGCCTCGATGGACTTCTCCACCACGTCCTTTCTCAAGGAAGTCAGCCGCGCGCGCACCTTCGGCTTCATGCGTGACCTCGAGACACTGCGCGCGCGCAATCTCGCCCTCGGCGGCAGTCTCGACAACGCGATCGTGCTCGATGAGTTCCGCGTGCTGAACGAAGACGGGCTGCGCTACGAGGACGAGTTCGTCAAACACAAGATCCTCGATGCGATCGGCGATCTCTATCTCCTCGGACACAGCCTCATCGGCGAGTTCTCAGGTCACAAGTCCGGCCACGCGCTGAACAATCGGCTGCTGCGCACGCTGCTGGCCGACACCTCGACCTGGGAAGAGGTCGTGTTCGAGCGCTACACCGACGCACCGATCTCCTACATCGAGGCTCCGGCGCTGCATCCGCCGCACGGTTGAGTCTCCGCGGCCCGCTGGCCCGCGCTGC
>DATMPW010000027.1:0-8832 GCA_035566915.1 Steroidobacteraceae bacterium | reverse complement strand
TTCACTGATTGCACGAGTTTTGTAATCATGCGGGAACTCAAGATTTCGGATGTGCTGACGACGGACGAGCATTTCCGGGAAGCGGGATTTCACGTGCTCTGAGTGAGGCGCATCCGGATGATGGCTGACGACTGCGCGCTCCGTCGGCAGCACCGTCGGCGTACTCACCTTCACCGGCAGCATCGGCGGGTTCGTCGGTGGCGCTTTGGGATCCAGCAACCCCTGTCGATACATCTGCCGCCAGGCGAACACCTGGTTGGGGTTCACATCATGGCGGCGGGCGACCGTTGCGACGGAGGCGCCCTTGACGTGCGTCTCCCTCACAATCCGCAGCTTCTCCTCGATCGTGTGCTGTCGGCGCGGTCCAGTGCGGCGGCCCAGCGAGTCGGTCGAGGTACTCTGTTCGGCGGAGGTGTCCACTTAGATCCTACGTGGACACGTACCTACCTGCCCACTTAGACCATCATCGACACCACGTATGCCGGCAGCTATGCGGCCGTGACCAGACGGTTACCAACCGCCTGAAAAAGTCCCGCAAGAATCCCGCAATGACCGTTTTGCGCCTGACCGGATGAGGTCTAACGCGTTTAAGTGACTGATTTAATTGGTGGGTGCTGACGGACTCGAACCGCCGACATTCGCCTTGTAAGGGCGACGCTCTACCAGCTGAGCTAAGCACCCTCCCCGAAAAGTGCCTGCGATGTCCGCCCGCCGGCCGCGACACCGCGGCCGCCGCTCAGTGAGCCGGCGGCGGGACCTGCTTTACTCGCCTGCCGTTGCGGCGCCCGCGCTTGTCCTCGGGCACCTCCCCCGCCACCGGGGGCGGGCTCGTGCCCGCTTCCGCCTGCTGTCCCGGCACGGGCTGCTGCGTCAGGGCGAGGCCGAGCACCTCGTCGATCCACTTCACCGGCCGGATATCGAGGTTGCCCTTGATGTTGTCCGGGATCTCCACCAGGTCCTTCTCGTTCTCATCGGGAATGAGCACGGTCTTGATGCCGCCGCGATGCGCCGCCAGGAGCTTCTCCTTCAGGCCGCCGATCGGCAGCACTTCACCGCGGAGGGTGATCTCGCCGGTCATGGCCACATCCGAGCGCACCGGGATCTTGGTGAGCGCCGAGACGAGCGCCGTGCACATGCCGATGCCGGCGCTCGGGCCGTCCTTGGGCGTCGCGCCTTCGGGAATATGCAGGTGCACATCGTGCTTCTGGTAGAACTCAGGCTCGAGCCCGAGCACCTGCGCGCGGCTGCGCACCACGGTCATCGCCGCCTGGATCGACTCCTGCATCACTTCGCCGAGCTGGCCCGTGTGCTGCAGTTTGCCCTTGCCGGGGACGACCGCCGCCTCGATGGTGAGCAGCTCACCCCCCACCTCCGTCCAGGCAAGTCCCGTGACCTGCCCGATGCGATTCATGTCCTCCGCCTTGCCGTAGCGGAAGCGGCGCACGCCGAGGAACTTGTCGAGGTTGCGCGGGGTGACCGAGACCGACTTCTGGTTCTTCTTGTGCAGCAGCATCTGCTTCACGGCCTTGCGTCCGATCTTGGCGATCTCGCGCTCGAGATTGCGCACGCCCGCCTCGCGCGTGTAGTAGCGCACGATGTCGAGCAGCGCGGAATCCGACACCTTCAGCTCATCGGGCTTCAGGCCGTTGCTCTTCATTTGCTTCGGTACGAGATACCGCCGCCCGATGTTCATCTTCTCGTCTTCGGTGTAGCCCGGAAGACGGATGACTTCCATGCGATCGAGGAGCGGGGGCGGAATGTTGAGGCTGTTCGCCGTGCACACGAACATCACCTCGGAGAGGTCGAGATCGACCTCGAGGTAGTGATCGTTGAAGGTCGAGTTCTGCTCCGGATCGAGCACCTCGAGCAGCGCCGAGGACGGATCGCCGCGGAAGTCCATCGACATCTTGTCGACTTCATCGAGCAGGAACAGCGGGTTGTGCACACCCGCCTTGGCCATGTTCTGCACGATCTTGCCCGGCATCGAGCCGATGTAGGTACGCCGGTGGCCGCGGATCTCGGCCTCGTCGCGCACGCCGCCGAGGGACATGCGCACGAACTTGCGGTTGGTGGTGCGGGCAATGCTCTGACCGAGTGAGGTCTTGCCCACACCCGGCGGGCCCACGAGGCACAGGATCGGGCCCTTGAGCTTGTCGACCCGCTGCTGCACGGCGAGGTACTCGACGATGCGCTCCTTGACCTTCTCCAGCCCGTAGTGGTCCTCATCCAGGATCTTCTCGGCACGGGCGATGTCCTTGATGATCTTGGTGCGCTTCTTCCACGGCACCTTGACCAGCCAGTCGATGTAGTTGCGCACGACGGTCGCCTCGGCAGACATCGGCGACATCATCTTGAGTTTGTTGAGCTCGGCGGAGGCCTTGTCGCGTGCCTCTTTCGGCATGCCGGCCTTGGCGATCTTCTGCTCGAGCTCACTGATCTCGTTGCCGCCCTCGTCCATCTCGCCGAGCTCTTTCTGAATGGCCTTCATCTGCTCATTCAGGTAGTACTCGCGCTGGCTCTTCTCCATTTGAGCCTTGACGCGGCCACGGATGCGCTTCTCGATCTGCAGCACGTCCATCTCGCTCTCGATTGCGACCAGGATGTGCTCGAGGCGCTTCTTGACGTCCAGGATCTCCAGCACCTTCTGCTTCTCGGCGAGCTTGAGCGACATGTGCGCCGCGACGGTGTCGGCGAGTCGCCCTGCCTGCTCGATCCCGGCGAGCGCGGTGAGCACCTCGGGCGGTACCTTCTTGTTCAGTTTGACGTACTGCTCGAACTGGCTGATCACCGAGCGCGCGAGCACGTCCATTTCCTTCTCGTCGTAGGTCTCGGCGTCGGGCAGCAGCGTCGCGTCCGAGGAGTAGTACTCCCCGGCGTGCAGCTTCTCGATGCGCGCCCGATCGACGCCCTCGACCAGCACCTTCACGGTTCCGTCCGGAAGCTTCAGTAGCTGCAGGATCGTGGCGACGGTGGCGATGCGGTACAGGTCGTCCGCCTTCGGGTCATCGACGTCGGCCTGCTTCTGCGCGACGAGCATGATGCGCTTGTCGGTGCGCATGGCGACATCGAGCGCCTGGATGGATTTCTCCCGCCCGACGAAGAGCGGTATCACCATGTGCGGATAGACCACGACGTCCCGCAACGGCAGAACCGGCACGTTCTGCAGTGCACCGGGAGGAGTGGTCGGAGGAGTAGTGGGTTCTGACACGCTCAAGCCCTCGACAGCGTATGGGATCGAGCCGCGGCGTCTGTCAGGCCGCGGCTCGCGGCGTTAATGGGAATAGTGTAAGGGATTTGAGGCCCGAGCCGCGCGTTTCAAGAGTGACGCAGCTCACGAGCCTCGCGTTTCGCGGCACTGCGGGAAAAGCGCGCGGGCAGCGGCTGCGAGCCGCCGTCACTAGCCCGCCTGCTCAGTGATGGTTCGAACCTGAGGCGCGGCGCGGCTCATCGACGCTCGCGAGCCGGCTGTCCTCCGAGCCGTAGACCACGTACGGCTTGGTCTGCCCTTCGATGACCGTCTCGTCGATGACGATCTTCGCCACGTTCCGCATGGAGGGCAGCTCGTACATGGTATCGAGCAGCACCGTCTCGAGGATCGTGCGCAGCCCGCGGGCGCCGGTCTTGCGCTGCATGGCGCGATGTGCCACCGCCCGCAGTGCCTCGTCGCGGAACTCGAGCTCCGCCCCTTCCATCTCGAACAGTCGCCGGTACTGCTTGGTCAGTGCGTTCTTCGGCTCGGTGAGGATCGAGATCAGCGCTCCCTCATCGAGCTCATCGAGCGTCGCGACCACCGGCAAACGGCCGACGAACTCCGGGATCAGCCCGTACTTGATGAGATCCTCGGGCTCGACGTCGTGGAACAGATCGCTCCCGTGCGGGCGCGCATTGATGCCGCGCACCTCGGAGGTAAAGCCAATGCCGCTCCTCTGCGTGCGGTTGAGGATGATCTTCTCGAGACCCGCGAACGCCCCACCGCAGACAAAGAGGATGTTGCCGGTGTCGACCTGCAGGAACTCCTGCTGCGGGTGCTTGCGGCCGCCCTGAGGTGGCACCGAGGCGATGGTTCCCTCGATGAGCTTCAACAGCGCCTGCTGCACGCCCTCACCCGACACATCGCGTGTGATGGAGGGGTTGTCGGACTTACGCGAGATCTTGTCGATCTCGTCGATGTAGACGATGCCCGTCTGGGCTTTCTCGACGTCGTAGTCGCACTTCTGCAGCAGCTTCTGGATGATGTTCTCCACGTCCTCGCCAACGTAACCCGCTTCGGTGAGCGTGGTCGCATCGGCGATGGTGAAGGGTACGTTGAGTAGGCGCGCCAGCGTCTCCGCTAACAGCGTCTTGCCGCAACCGGTCGGCCCGATGAGCAGGATGTTGCTCTTGGCGATCTCAACCTCTTCCTTGGCGCGGCCGCCCCCGCCGCTGCGCGTCTGCAGCCGCTTGTAGTGGTTGTAGACCGCGACCGAGAGCACCTTCTTGGCGCGCTCCTGGCCGATCACGTACTCGTCCAGGACCTTCTTGATCTCGTGGGGCTTGGGGAGCTTGTCGCGGGCACGCTCGGCGCGGTCCTCGAGCTCCTCACGGATGATGTCGTTGCACAGCTCGACGCATTCGTCGCAGACGAACACCGAGGGACCGGCGATCAGCTTGCGGACCTCGTGTTGGCTCTTCCCGCAGAACGAGCAATAGAGCAGCTTGCCGTCGTCGTGGCGGCCGCGGGAGTCCTCACTCATCGCTGTCCCTCATAGAACTGCGCGCCCGCGTGCGAAACCAGGCAATCGCCGCGGACGCGACTTTCTTATAGCACGCCCTCCGGGCGTGAAGCAAAGCGCTATGCACGGCTAAGTCCTTGTGGGCACGGAAGTTGTATGACGTGGTTCACCACTTTTACATTTGCATTTAACGGTGAGGCGTTTCCGCCTGCCCCGGCGCGAGTCTCTGCCACGGAGTGCCGATCAGGCCGGCTTCGACGGGGCGGCGGGGAGCTCACCGCGCTTCTCGAGCACCTTGTCGATGAGCCCGTATTTCACCGCCTCGCTCCAGTCCATGAAGCGGTCGCGGTCGGTATCCTGCTTGATGCGATCCACGCTCTGTCCGGTGTGCTTGGCGAGGATCTTGTTGAGACGGTCGCGCGTCTCGAGCATCTCCTTCGCGTGGATTTCCATGTCTGCCGCCTGGCCCTGAAAGCCCCCGAGCGGCTGGTGGATCATGACGCGTGCGTGCGGCAGGCAGTAGCGCTTGCCGCGCGTGCCTCCTGCGAGCAGCACCGCGCCCATGCTCGCGGCCTGGCCGATGCAGATGGTGCTCACGTCCGGCTTGACGAACTGCATGGTGTCGTAGATGGCGAGGCCCGAGCTCACCACTCCGCCCGGAGAATTGATGTAGAGCGCGATGTCCTTCTCGGGGTTATCAGATTCGAGGAACAGCATCTGCGCGACCACGATGTTCGCCATGTAGTCATCGACCGGGCCGACGATGAAGATCACGCGCTCCTTGAGGAGACGCGAATAGATGTCGTACGCCCGCTCGCCGCGCGCGGTCTGCTCGACGACGATGGGGACCAGGTTCAAGCCTCGTTCGTTCATGTAGTGCCTGCCTCTTGCTGCTCATCGCCCTCGCCGGGCGCGTGCGGGTGGTCGTGGCTGTGGTCGTACTCATGCCCTGTCGCAGACCTGCCGAAGCCCGTGAGCTCGGAGAAGCTCATCGGGCGCTCGGTGACGCGCGCGCGCTCGAGCAGGAAGTCGACCACCTGGTCCTCGAGCGCGGCGGATTCGATCTGGCGCATCGCCTCGGGGTTCTGCAGATAGGCGCGTCGCGCCTCATCGGGGTTCGGGTAGGCCTCCACGAGCGCATTAAGTCTCGTCAGCACGCGCTCGCGATCCACCTTCATACCCTGGCTCTGCACGATGTGTGTCACCAGCAGCCCGAGCGCCACGCGGCGCCGGGCCGGCTCGAGGAACGCCTCGGGCCGCGGCAGCTGGCTTGCATCGCGAATCCCCAGCCGTCGTGCGGTCTCGATCTGTAGCTGCTGCACCTGCTCCTCGATGAGCGCCTGCGGGACCTCGATCGGATTGTTGCGGTAGAGCGCATCGAGCGCCTGCACGCGCATGCGGCCGCGGATTACCTCCGCCAGCTCCTGTTCCATGCTCTTGCGGACCTCGGCGCGCATCTCCGCAAGGCCGCCCTGTTCGACACCGTACGTGCGGAAGAATTCCTCGTCGACTGCCGGAAGAGACTGTTCCTCGACTGTCTTAATGGACAGATGGAGCTCCGCGGACTGGCCGGCGAGCTTCTTGTTCGGGTGCGCTGCCGGGAACACCACGTTGAGCGTGCGCTGCTCGCCCGCGCGGGCTCCCTTGAGGCCCTCCTCGAGCTCGGGCATCGCCTGGCGGCTGCCGATCACCACGTGCACGTCGCTGAGGTCGCCCCCGTCGATCGGCTTGCCGCCGATGCGCGCCTGGTAATCGAGCCTGATCCTGTCGGCGTCGCGCGCGGGGCGCTCGACAGCGGTGAACACCGGGCGCTGCCGGCGCATATTCTCGACCATCGCGTCGACATCCGTTTCGGTCACCTCCGCGCTCGGGCGCTCCAGTGCGAGCGATTCCGGCGGATTGATGCTGATCTCGGGCAGCACCTCGAAATGGGCTGCGTACTTGAGATCGCTCTCGGGACCGAGCGCGATCGGCTCGATGCGCGGCCCACCCGCAGGACGCAGCTTCTCCTGGCTCACCGCCTCGGCGAAGGAACGGCGCATGAGATCGCTCAACACCTCGGCCCGCACCTGCTCGCCGAACTGCTTGGTGATTACCGCGAGCGGCGCCTTTCCCGGGCGAAAGCCCTTGAGGCGCGCCGTGCGCGAGAGCCGCTTGAGGCGCTGCTGCACCTCCTTGGCGACCTCGGTGGCGGGGACGGCGACTTCGAGGCGCCGTGACAGCCCGCCCGTTTCAGACACAGAGACTTCCATCAATATTCCTCAGCTCGAAGCATCGAGCCCCGTAGCCCACGTCCTTTGTCGGAGATGCGCACTAAGAACTGGTGCGAAAGGAGAGACTCGAACTCTCACGGGTTTCCCCACTGGATTCTAAGTCCAGCGCGTCTACCAGTTCCGCCACTTTCGCCCGTGCCGTGCGCACCGGACGAACCGGAACCGCCCTTACCGGCCGTGCGTCGGGATGGATTTTATTATAGCTGATGGCTTGGGCTTCCATGCCGCGGGCACGATTAGCGCGCGCAGTCCGAGCGTCAGCCGAATGTAGCGACAGAGAACTGGTAAAGATCTTGAGAATCATTGACTTAAGAACAAACCTCGCCCGGCGGTGGTCGCCGGTGCCGCGGCCCGGCTGTGAACCGGGCACACTACGCTCGGCACCCACCACCGTGGTTGCAGACACCGTCTGAAGGCGCTCCGTGACGGGTACGAGTAGTGCACGAGGTACACCGCAACTGCCGCCGATGGCCACGGTGGCCAGCGCGCTTCGGATCACCACCGAGCACCTCGCTGGAGAGCTCGCCAATCCACGAGCCGCGGCTCCCGACTGGTCGGAGTTCGAATGGCGCACCGCGCGTGCGGTAGCCGCCATGCACGGAATTTCTGGCCTGCTTGCCAGGGAGCTTCGCTGGCGCGGCCCGAATGGGTGGACGCAGTTCCTGAGTGAGCAGCGCGAGCACACCGCAGACCGGCAGCTGCGCATCCAGACGCTGCTCGCCGCGATCGGCGAGCGTTTCCAGTCTCGGGAGCGGCCGATGGCTGATCTGGATCTGCTCACCTCGCCGCAACAAGCTGCGTACGCCGTGGAGATCCTCGAGAGTTTCGGGTTGCATGAGTCGCACCGCAGCCTGAAGGAACGCGTCTTCGAGGCGCGCGGCACGCCTGAGCCGCGAAGCCTCGGCGAGCACGCTGACAACGGCATCAAAGTGGAGCTTCATGAAAGGATCTGCGAGCGGCTGCCATATCGCATCACCGACATCTCGCACCTGGTGTCGCCACGGCAGGCTCGCCCCGGACTCAACCCTTACCCGTCGCGCGCCGCGCTGATGGCACATCTGCTGCTGCACGCCGCTGGCGGCATGGCCTATCGAACCCTGCGTCTTGTCCAGCTGCACGACATCGCGCTCCTGGCACGCCACCTGACTCCGCTTGATTGGCAGCAGTTCCTCGACTGGCGTCCGTGGTGGGCCTGGCCGCCGCTGGCGCTCGTCGAGAGGTACTACGGTGCAGCCGGGCCGCAATCGGTCTCGGCAGCGGCCCGCGCCTTATGTCCACCGCTCCTGCGTCGCACCTGTGCGCGGCAATGTCTCACGGACGTCTCCATGTCACACCTGTGGTTCGAGATGCTTCCCGGCATCGAATGGGCGCGCTCGGTCGGTGAAGCGGCCACGTTCATTGCACGTCGGCTGGTTCCGAGTGCGGAAGTGCGGGCGGACCGGACGTTTGCACAGACGACTGATCCCGCACTGGCACATGGGGACTGGGGTGGCCTTTCACAGACCCGCAGAATCCTGCGCGCCCTCAGGGCACGCACCCCACGACCGTGGCCCCCGTACAACGTGCGCGCCGCGCTTGCCGAGCCGCGCTGAGCGTCCCCGGGGACACGCGATCCGCCAGCAGATGAACACAGCACCTGGCCCGATTGGGCGCCTCGGCGACACGCCACAGCGCGATTATTCCCGGAAGCTCCGGCTGTTTAACGCGCTGGCTGAGCCGGAGCTGCGCACAGCGATCGCTAGTTTGCGTCTCTGCCGCGGAATGCACGTCTTGGACGCCGGGTGCGGCACGGGCGAGACACTCGGCTGGCTTGCCGCGGCGGTCGCTCCCGAAGGCCTCGCCGTGGG
>DATMPW010000026.1:0-16598 GCA_035566915.1 Steroidobacteraceae bacterium | reverse complement strand
AGCGCGGTGAGCTTCTGGCCGGCGAGTTTGGCTGCACGGGTTGCCACTCGCCCCGCCTCGACGGCAGCGGCCGCTGGGTCGTCGATGGCGGCGTTCCTGATCTGCGCTATATGCCCGCTGAGGCACACCGAGACTGGTACGCGATCGTCCTAGGCGGCTCGCACAGCAACCAGGGAATGTTGTCGTTCGCATCGGCAAGGACGATTCCGCCCACACCGGCGATGACCCAGGCCGAGGCGGACGACATTCACGCCTACGTCATCGATCGCGCGTGGGCGGCTTATAACGCGCAGCGGGACGCTCCGGCTCGGTGACGCAGGGCAGCCGATATATGCTTCGCCCCGAATCACTCACTAGCAACGGGGTCCTGATGCTCAGTTGCGCAACACGGGCAAATCGATCGAGCAGGCGGCGCAGTGCGGTCAACCGCTGACTCGGCACCCTCACTCCCACTCGATCGTCGCCGGTGGCTTGCCGGAGATGTCGTAGACGACGCGTGAGATGCCGGCAACCTCGTTGACGATTCGCCGCGAGACGTGATCGAGGAACTCGTAGGGCAGGCGCGCCCAGTGCGCGGTCATGAAATCCACCGTCTCAACCGCGCGCAGTGCAATCACGTAGTCGTACCGGCGTCCATCGCCCATCACGCCCACCGAGCGCACGGGCAGGAAGACGGCAAACGCCTGGCTCGTGCGGTCGTACAGATCGTGACAGCGCAGCTCCTCGATGAAAATCGCATCCGCTCGCCGCAGCAGGTCGGCATACTCCTTGCGCACCTCGCCGAGGATGCGGACGCCGAGCCCGGGACCTGGGAATGGGTGACGGTAGACCATCTCGCGCGGCAAGCCGAGCTCGACCCCGAGGCGCCGCACCTCGTCCTTGAACAGCTCGCGCAGCGGCTCGATGAGCGTGAGTTGCATGCGCTCGGGGAGTCCCCCGACGTTGTGATGCGATTTGATGACGTGCGCCTTGCCGGTGCGTGCGCCGGCGGATTCGATCACGTCCGGGTAGATGGTGCCTTGCGCGAGGAAGCGCACGCCGCGCAGGCGCTGAGCCTCTGCGTCGAACACATCGATGAAGGTGCGGCCGATGATCTTGCGCTTGGCTTCGGGGTCGGTCACCCCAGCGAGCGCCGCGAGGAAGCGTGCCTCGGCGTCGACGCGGATCACGTGCACGCCGAGATGCTGCGCAAAGGTGCTCATCACCTGCTCGGCTTCCCCGAGCCGCAGCAGCCCGTGATCGACGAACACGCACGTGAGCTGATCGCCGATGGCGCGATGCAGGAGCGCGGCGACCACCGAGGAGTCGACTCCGCCGGAGAGCCCGAGCAGGACCTTGCCGCTGCCCACCTGCGCGCGCACCCGCTCGATGGCATCGGCGAGGATGTTACCGGTGCTCCAGAGTGCATCCGCCCCGGAGATCTCACGCACAAAACGCTCGAGCAGGCGTGCGCCCTGCGTGGTGTGGGTGACTTCCGGATGGAACTGCACGCCATAGAAACGCCGCCGCTCATCGCTCATGGCGGCGAACGGAATGCTGCCCGTGCTGGCGGTAGCTTCGAATCCCGGTGGCAGCGCATCGACCCGGTCGCCGTGACTCATCCACACATCGAGCACGCAGCGTCCGGCGGCGTTGCGGCGGTCCTCGAGGTGATCGAGCAGGCGCGAGCTGCGCGTGACCGTGACCTCCGCGTAGCCGAATTCGCGCTCACTGGAAGCGGTGACGCGGCCGCCGAGCTGCTGCGCCATGGTCTGCATGCCGTAGCAGATGCCGAGCACCGGCACGCCGAGCTCGAACACGGCAGCGCAGGCCCGCGGCGCATCGGCCGTAGTCGCCGACTCGGGCCCGCCCGAGAGAATCACACCCCGCGGACGGAAGTCACGCACCTGCGCATCCGTCGTGTCCCAGGGATGGATCTCGCAGTAGACGCCGAGCTCGCGCACTCGCCGGGCGATGAGCTGCGTGTACTGCGCGCCGAAATCCAGAATGAGGATGCGGTGCGCGTGGATGTCGGGGTGCGCAGCGGCGGCGGCAGGTGGGTCGGCTGCAGGTCGGGGAACACTCGCCATGGACTGCTTCAGGACACCCGGTAGTTGGGTGCCTCCTTGGTGATGCTCACATCGTGCACGTGGCTCTCGCGCACACCGGCGCTCGTGATGCGCACGAACACCGGGCGGGTGCGCATGTCGGCGATGCTGCGGCTGCCCGTGTAGCCCATCGCGGCGCGCAGCCCTCCGGAGAGCTGGTGCAGGATGGTCACCACGCTCCCCTTGTAGGGCACGCGCCCCTCGACCCCCTCGGGGACAAGCTTCTCGAGCTCGGTGGCGGCGTCCTGGAAGTACCGGTCCGCGGAGCCGTGCCGCTCCGCCATGGCCCCGAGCGATCCCATGCCGCGATAGGACTTGTAGGAGGCGCCCTGGTAGAGCTCGACTTCGCCCGGTGACTCCTCGGTGCCGGCGAAGAGGCCTCCGATCATCACCGCGTGCGCGCCAGCGGCGATTGCTTTGGCGATATCGCCCGAGAAGCGGATGCCGCCATCGGAGATGACCGGTACATCCTCGTCCTTGAGTGCCGCGGCGACATTGGCCACCGCCGAGATCTGCGGTACCCCGACGCCCGCCACCACGCGAGTCGTGCAGATGGAGCCCGGACCGATACCGACCTTCACCGCATCCGCGCCTGCCTCGACCAGTGCACGCGCCGCCTCGGGCGTGGCGATGTTGCCGGCGATCACCTGGCTGTCCGCCCATTTCGACTTGATGCGCTTCACGGTCTCGATGACGCCACGGGAGTGACCGTGCGCGGTATCCACTACCACGAGATCAACGCCTGCCTCGCGCAGCGCCGCGACGCGCTCGATGGTGTCGGGGGTCGTGCCGACTGCGGCACCGACGCGCAACCGCCCGCCCTCATCCTTGCAGGCGCGCGGGAACTCGTTGGCCTTCTGGAAATCCTTCACGGTGATCATGCCGACCAGCTCGTGCGAGCCATTGACCACCAGCAGCTTCTCGATGCGGTGCTTGTGCAGCAGTGCCAGCACCTGCTCCTTGGGGGCATCTTCGCGCACCGTAATCAGTCGCTCCTGCGGCGTCATCACCGAGGAGACGGGGGCGTCGAGCTTGTCCTCGAAGCGCAGGTCGCGGTGCGTCACGATGCCGACCGCCTTAAGGCCGACCACCACGGGCACCCCGGAGATGCCGCGCGAGCGCGTCAGGTCGAGCACCTCACGGATGCTCATGTTGGGCGATACGGTGATCGGGTCGCGGATCACGCCGCTCTCGAACTTCTTCACCCGGCCGACCTCGCGCGCCTGCGCCTCGATGGTCATGCTCTTGTGAACGATGCCGATGCCGCCTTCCTGGGCGATGGTGATGGCGAGGCGCGCTTCGGTCACCGTGTCCATGGCGGCCGACAGTATCGGCACGTTCAGCCGGATACGGCGGGTGACCTGGGTGGAGAGATCGACCTCGCGGGGAAGGATTTCCGAATAGGCCGGAACCAGCAGGACGTCGTCGAAGGTGAGAGCTTCTTCGAGGATGCGCATGCGCAATTGTAAGCGCTCACCTCACCTCGGTAAACCTCGTGCTAAGGTGTTCTCATGTCCGCTGGCTACGAGATCGGTGCATTGCCCACTGCTTCGCGGGACGTGTACAGCGTCTCCCGGCTCAATCGCGAGGTGCGGGTACTGCTCGAGCGTGGCCTCGGTGTCCTCTGGGTCGAGGGGGAGCTGTCGAACTTCTCCCAGCCGCCTTCCGGCCACTGGTATTTCTCGCTGAAAGACCGCGACGCGCAGTTGCGCTGTGCCATGTACCGCGTGAAGAACTCGCTGGTGGGGTTTACCCCGCGCGCGGGAATGCAGCTGCTGGTGCGTGGCCGCATCAGCCTGTATGAGCCGCGCGGGGAGTTCCAGCTGATCATCGAGCACCTGGAGGAGGCGGGCGTCGGCGTGCTGCGGCGCGAGTTCGAGCGGCTGAAGACCCGCCTCGCCGCGGAGGGGCTCTTTGCGCAGGAGCGCAAACGTGCCCTGCCGCGCTTTCCGCGGCGCATCGGAGTCATCACCTCGCCCTCGGGCGCGGCGCTACACGACATCCTCAAGATCCTCGCGCGCCGCTATCCGCCCGCCGCGGTGCTCGTATACCCGACGGCCGTGCAGGGCGCGGCGGCGGTCCCGACCCTCGTCGCGGCACTGGGCGCCGCCTCGGCGCGCGCCGAATGCGAAGTGCTGATCCTCGCCCGCGGTGGCGGCTCGCTGGAGGACCTGTGGGCATTCAACGATGAGCGCGTGGCGCGCGCCATCCACGCGTGCGCGCTGCCGGTGGTCTGCGGAGTGGGCCACGAGATCGATTTCACCATCGCCGATTTCGTCGCGGATGCACGCGCTCCGACACCCTCCGCCGCCGCCGAGATGGTGGTGCCCGACCGCCACGCGTGGCTCGAGGCGCTCGCGCGCACGGCGCAGCGCATGCAGGCGGGGATGCGCCGTGAGCTGCGCGTCGGCCGGGCGCGGCTTGAGGCGGTTGGCCGCCGCCTGAGCCTGGCGCATCCCGGCGTGCGCCTGCAGCAGCAGATGCAGCGACTCGATGACCTCTCGCAGCGTCTGGCCGGCAACACACGCGGCGTCGTGCACCGCGAGGGTCAGCGCCTGGCCGAGCTGCGCGCGCGGCTGCAGCAGCACTCCCCGCGGCATGCGCTCGGGGAGTGGAGTGCGCGCAACCAGTCCCTGCAGCTGCGGCTTGCTCGCGCGGCAGGTGACTACAACGCACGCGCCGAAGCCCGCACCGGGCAGTTGCATGGGCGTCTCGAGCGGGCCGCCCGCGAGCGTCTCGCGCGCGCGGCGCAGCGCCTGGCGCTAGCGCAGCGGGCGCTCGATGCGGTGAGCCCGCTGGCGACCGTGGGGCGCGGCTTCGCGATCGTAAAGCGCGCCGATGGCACCGTGCTCACGGACGCGAGAGCCGTGGCGATCGGCGAGGAGATCGAGGCGAGCCTTGCGCGCGGAACCTTGACGGCTCGCGTGACCGGAAGGAAATGAGGCGGCTCCGCGCACTGACATGGGCGATCATCGCGCACCCGCCGCTGGCGGCCGCCTCCCAGGCGCAGCTTCCGTCTGCGTTCCTGCCTGAGGAGGGGCGCGTCCCGGGTGGTGTGGCGCTGATCGCTGTCGAGGCCCCTGCGGAAAGTGCTCCGCGCGTCACCTTCGACGGCCGACGCGTGCTGGTCGTGCGGGTCGACGATCGCTGGGTGGCGGTGGTCGGCATACCGCTCGCGCAGGCGCCAGGTCACGCGGCAGTACGCGTCGAGGATGGCACGCTGCAGGGGAAGACGATCGGCTTCGAGGTCACCGACAAGCAGTACAGCGTGCAGCGCCTGACCGTTCCCCCGCGCCAGGTAGACCTGTCGGCGGCCGACCTCGCGCGCGTCAACCACGAGCTGCCACGCCTGCACCAGGACTACGGAGCCTTTTCCCAGCACGCTCCGGCGACGCTGCGGCTGCTGCAGCCGGTTCCCGGCATTCGCTCGAGCTCTTACGGCATGCGACGGATCTTCAACAACGAGTCGCGCAATCCGCACAGCGGCATGGATATCGCGGCCGCTCCCGGGACGCCGATACGCGCCGCTGCGAGCGGGCAAGTGGTCGATGCCGGCAACTTCTTCTTCAACGGCAACACCGTGATCCTCGATCACGGCAACGGTCTCATCACCATGTACTGTCACCTGAGCGCCATCGAGGTGAAACGGGGTCAGCGGGTGCAGGCGGGAGCAGAGATCGGCAAGGTGGGCGCGACCGGACGCGTCACCGGACCGCACCTGCATTTCGGCGTAGCGCTGAATGCGACGTTCGTCGATCCTGCGTTGTTCCTGCCACCGCCTGCGGAAGCGGCGGAGGAGCCGCATGACGGAGCGGGCTGAGTCCGGAGCAGATGCCACATTCATGCGCGCGGCGCTCGAGCGGGCGCGCGCCGCGGCGGCGGAGGGGGAGGTGCCGGTCGGCGCGGTGCTGGTGCACGGTGAGAGGATCATCGCTGCCGGGCACAACACGCCCATCTCGAGCCATGATCCCACGGCGCACGCGGAGATCGAGGCGCTGCGTGCCGGGGGACGAGCGCTCGGCAGCTATCGGCTGAGCGACACCACACTGTACGTCACGCTCGAGCCTTGCGTGATGTGCGCCTCGGCCATGGTGCACGCGCGTGTGCGCCGGCTCGTCTTTGGCGCCTGGGATCCGCGCGCGGGCGGCGCCGGCAGCATCATCAACGTCTTCGCGTTACCAGGCCTCAATCACCGCGTGGACGTGTTCGGCGGCGTGCTGATCGATGAGTGCGCCGCGCTGCTGCTGGAGTTCTTCGCTCAACGCCGTGGCTGATACCCGGCGAGTTTGGCGTGGTGTCAAGCCGCGGGTGGTTGTCAGCTGCCTGGCGCCGGAGCAGGCGGCACGGCCGCCGGTGCGGCTGCCCGCGCTGCAGCGCTCGCTGCGGCAGGCGCAGCGGGTGCACTCTCTCCGGGCTGCCATTCGAGTAGCCGCAAGTAACGTTGGATACGGTCGACGAACTGCACCGGCTCCCAGCCACGCGCGTAACCGCGGCGCGCCTGCGCATACCAGCGCTCCTGCGCCAGCAGCGGCAGGCGCAGCCGCACTTCTGCCCAGGAGTCGGGATCCTTGCCGAGCGCCTGCGTGATGATGCGGGCATCCTCGAGGTGGCCGAAGCCGACGTTGTAAGCGGCGATGGTGAGCCAGGTGCGGTCGGGCTCGGGAATGCGCTCCGGGATCTTCTCGCGCACCTGCGCGAGATAGCGCGCGCCGGCATAGATGCTCTGCTCGGGATCGCTGCGATCCTTGAGTCCCAACGACTGCGCGGTATCGGCGGTGAGCATCATGACACCGCGTGCACCCTCGTCCGACTGCGCGCGCGGATCCCATTTCGATTCCTGGTAGCCGATCGCCGCAAGCAGCCGCCAGTCGAGGCCCGTTTCCGTCGCGGCCTTCTCGAACCACGCACGATACCGCGGCAGGCGCTCGGCGACGTGTTCCTGGAATTCGCGCGATTCCTCGTATGCGAACGCGCGGGTGTCACCCGAGCTCTGCTGCAGCAGCTGCGCGAGCCGGCCCGAGGACTGCTGGTCGCGGAAGAACGCATTGACGCTCGCGAGCAGGCCGGGCGCGTTCCGGCGCACCAGCCACTGCACCGGGCGCTCCTCGGGCAATGCGAACCCCACCTGCACGTTTGGATAGAGGTGGCGCGCGAAGGAAAACTCGCGCGCATCGACGATGGCGTACTGCGCCACGCCGCCATCGACGTCCTCGACCGGATCGGCGGCACTCGGTGCGGTCTCCTCCCATTTGAGCCCCGGCGCTACAGTGCTGCGCAGGCGTTGCAGGATGTGCTCCTGCGTGCTCCCGGCGCGTACCGCCAGCCTCGCGGACTCGAGCTGCAGCGTTTCCCGGGGCCGTACGCCGTTGCGCTGGTACACGACGAGCTGCGGTACGCGCGCATAGACCTGCGCGGCGTCGGCGACGCGATTCCACTCGGGGGTGCTGGTGAGCGAGGCGGCGGCGATGTCGGCGCGGCCCGCGGCGAGCTCCGCCTGCAGCGCGCGCTCGTTCGCGAGCGGGTAAATGGTGAGTCTTACCCCGAGCCGCGCCGCATAGGCGCTGGCGAGCTCGTATTCCAGCCCTTCCGTGCGCTGGGCCCCGAGGTAGTAGCAGGTCGGCAGGTTCAGCGTTGCGACGCGCAGCTCGCCGCGTGCGCGGATCACATCCAACGCGGGAGGCGCGCGCTCGCCGCAGCCCGCGATGCAAAACACCACAGTGAGCAGCGCAACGAGGGTGACTGCGCGCAGGAACCTCCCCGCGCCGCACGGGCTTTCCGCTAGAATACCCGCCCCTTGATCCCCGCGGGACCGCCGGAGAGGTACCGAAGCGGTCATAACGGCGCCGACTCGAAATCGGATGGTCGGGTAAAACCGGCACGTGGGTTCGAATCCCACCCTCTCCGCCATTCGGGACTGAGCTCCTGTCCGTAATCCATTACACCGAGGCTACCGCTACAGCCTGCGTTTGTCGTCTGACGCAAAACGTCGACATGCCACCGCGCGGCGTCCTCGACAGTTTCCGTTACGTCGTCTCGGAGGATTGCTTTTTCAGCGCCTCGCGGTAAGCCGTGGCCAACGCTTCCACGAAGGTGTGCGGCAGATGGTCCGCGGGCATCTCGATGAGATTGCGGTAAAAAGTGGTGAACAGCTCCCAGTACTGCGCCTTGTCGGCGGAGCGCGCCTTGCCGCGCCGCGCGGCGCGCTCGAAGCGCGCTTCGAGCTCGGCGGGGTCGAGCCGGTCGAGGAACTCGACGAACGCCGCGCGCAACGCCTGCGCCATGGCGCTCTCGTGGAGCCTGGCCGCGGCGACCGTGTCGCGCAGCCATTGCACCGAGTCGAGGCGGCGTCCCTCGTGGCGCAGGAACAGCTCCACCGCCAGATCCTCCACCATGGAGTCAGCGAGCGAGGGGCGCGGATCGTCCTGTTCCACGGGCGCTGACTCGATGCGGTAGCGGTTGCGCGTCTCGGCGCGCGTGCGCTCGAGCTCCTTGAATCCCACCAACGCCTCGCGAAAGAGCCGTCCAGCAAGGTGCAGCAGCCGGCCCTGAGCTGCCGCCGGCAGCCGTTCGGGGTCGATCCCTGCGCCGCGGCAGAACGCATCCAGCCCGCTGTGCACGTCATCGAGCGCCATGAAGCCGCCGCTTCCCTTGGGCTCGCGGCTCACCGCTTCGGCAAGACGCGCCAGCGATGCGCCGAGCGGCGCCTCCGCGGCGTCGGCCGACAGGACCCCATCGGTGGCCGGTGCAGCCGCTGCGACTGCGCGCTGCGACCGCGCGAGCACCTGCACTCTGCCCGAGTCGACCGCCTGACCGTACGCGCCGACCGGCAGCACCGGGTCCATGTCGATGACCGGCACCAGCAGCTCCTCGACGTTGAGCTTCGCGCCGATGTCGCGGTCGACCGTCCGCCCGAGCGTACGCAGTGCATGGATGCTGGTCGGCACCGCGGCCGCCGCCGGATGCGCCGGCTCGCTGTGCGCCTCGAGCGCCGCGAGGATGTGGTAATCGCCCATGCGCAGGACATCGCCGTTCGCGAGCCGGTAACCGGCCGAGCCGCGCTTGGCGAGCGGCTCCGTGTCATCGTTGACGTACACCCCGTTGGTGCTCACGTCCTGCAGGTAGAAATGACCCTCGCGGAATTGCACACGCGCGTGGTGCGCGGACACGTAGCGCTGCGGATCGGGCAGCACCCAGTCGTTGTCGGTCGAGCGGCCGATCGTCCCGCCCTCCACCGAGAAGGTCGCGCTGTTGCGCTCAGCGAGCGCACGGCGCTGTTCGCTGACGACCCGCAGCCTGAGCATGGTTCCCCGACTCAAATGAGCGATCCCTCGTGTGACGGCCGATAATGCGTTTCCTCGAGGCGCAGCAACGTCCCGGGCAGTGTCACCCGGACATATAATGCCAGCGTCAAAACTAGCAGCGACCCCCACGTGAGCCATGGCAACCAGTCACATTTTCCGCATCGTGTTCGTGAATCAGGGCAAGATTTACGAGGTCTACGCCCGGCGGGTCAGCCACGGGGAGCTGTTCGGGTTCATCGAGGTGGAGGAGCTGCTGTTTGGCGAGCGATCCTCGGTGGTGCTCGACCCCTCCGAAGAGCGCATCAAGAGCGAATTCTCCGGCGTCAAGCGCACCTTCCTGCCGATGCACTCGATCCTGCGCATCGATGAGGTGAAAAAGCACGGCACGGCGAAGATCACCGTGTTGGAAAGCGGCGCTGCGGCCAATGTCGCGCAGTTCCCGATACCGATGTACTCGACTCCGCCGGGTGAGAAGAAATGAGGCGCGGGTAGCCCATGCTGCAGGTGGCCGGGCCCGCCGCGCTTTCGGCATTCCGCATCGCCAAGCTCCTCGAGCGAGTCCGTGCGCTCGAGCCGACCGTCGCGGGTATCACCACCCGCTTCATGCACTTCATCGAGCTGGCGGAGCCACTCTCCGCCCGGGAAGAGGGGATCCTGAGGCAGCTCCTCACCTATGGACCGACACTGCCGCTTGCGCCGGATGAGGAGGGCGAGCAGCTGCTCGTAGTGCCGCGCGCCGGCACCTTCTCGCCCTGGTCGAGCAAGGCGACCGACATCGCGCAGGTGTGCGGGCTCGCCGCCGTGCGCCGCATCGAGCGCGGCATCGCCTATCGACTGCGGGCTACGCCACCGCTCGGCGACGAGCGGCTGCAGCTCGTGGCAGCGGTGCTTTTCGACCGCATGACGGAAGAGGTGTTGCTCGATCCGCTGCAGGCTGCGCGGCTGTTCGAGCACGCGCGGCCACGGCCTGCGACGCGCGTGCCCCTCGGACGCGGGCGCGTGGCGCTCGAGGAGGCCGACCGCCGGCTCGGACTCGCGCTCACGGCCGAGGAGATGGACTACCTGCTCGCGAGCTTCGCGCGGCTGCGGCGCGATCCGAGTGACGTCGAGCTCATGATGTTCGCCCAGATCAACTCCGAGCATTGCCGCCACAAGATCTTCAACGCGCGCTGGGTCATCGATGACCGCCCGCGCGAGGAATCGCTGTTCGACATGGTCCGCTACACACACGCCATGAGTCCGGCGGGTGTGCTTTCCGCGTATCGGGACAACGCGGCGGTCATCGAGGGTAATCCCGGCGAGCGTTATTTCCCGGACCCCGCGAGCGGTGTCTACCGTGCGCGCGCCGAGCCCATCGACATTCTCATGAAGGTCGAGACGCACAATCACCCGACGGCGATCTCGCCATTCCCGGGAGCAGCGACGGGTTCCGGCGGTGAGATACGCGACGAAGGCGCGACCGGCCGCGGCGCGAAACCGAAGGCGGGCCTCACCGGGTTCTCGGTGTCGCACCTGCGCATCCCGGGGTACGAGCGACCCTGGGAGCGTGAGTTCGGGACGCCTGAGCGCATCGCCTCGCCGCTCGAGATCATGATCGAGGGCCCGATCGGTGCCGCATCCTTCAACAACGAGTTCGGGCGGCCGGCGATCTGCGGCTACTTCCGCACCTTCGAGCAGGCGGCGGCGGGCGATCCACCGCAGCGGGCGCTGGGCTACCACAAGCCGATCATGATCGCGGGCGGTGTCGGCAACGTGCGCCGCGCGCACGGGGAGAAGTCCGAAGTGCCGCTCGGGGGGAAGCTCATCGTGCTCGGCGGGCCTGCGATGCTGATCGGCCTCGGAGGCGGCGCAGCCTCCTCGCTCGGCAGCGGCAGCTCGAGCCTCGAGCTCGATTTCGCGTCCGTGCAGCGCGGTAACCCCGAGATGCAGCGCCGCGCACAGGAAGTCATCGACCGTTGCTGGGCGCTCGGAGAGCGCAACCCCATCGCGCTCATCCACGATGTCGGCGCGGGCGGACTGTCGAACGCGGTGCCCGAGGCCGTGGCCCACAGCCACCGTGGCGCAAGGGTCGACCTGCGGGCCATTCCCAGCGCCGAGAGTGGGCTTTCGCCGTTGGAGCTGTGGTGCAACGAGGCGCAGGAGCGCTACGTGCTGGTCATTGCAGCAGAGGCGCTGCCTGAGTTCGCCTCGATCGCCGCGCGCGAGCGCTGCCCGTTCGCCGTGATCGGCGAGATCGACGCGAGCGGTGAGCTCGCGGTTCTTGATGCGTTGTTCGGGGATCGGCCCGTGGACATGCCGATCGACGTGCTGCTCGGCAAGCCGCCGCGCCTCACGCGCAATGTGCGCGCCTTGCCGGCGCAGCGGTGCCGTCTCGACACCAGCCGCATCGAGCTGCGTGAGGCGGTCTACCGTGTGCTGCGCTTGCCGGCGGTAGCCGACAAGACCTTCCTCATCACCATCGGCGATCGCAGCGTCGGTGGGCTCATCAGCCGCGATCAGCTGGTCGGCCCCTGGCAGGTGCCGGTGAGCGATTGCGCGGTGACGCTCGCCGACTACCGTGGCGCGGCGGGCGAGGCCATGGCGATGGGAGAGCGCACGCCGGTGGCGGTTCTCGATGCACCCGCTTCCGGACGGCTCGCAGTGAGCGAGGCGATCACCAACATACTCGCCGCCGACGTCGGCACGCTGTCGCAAATCCGCCTGTCGGCCAACTGGATGGCCGCGGCCGGCGAGCCGGGCGAGGACGCAGCGCTCTACGCCACGGTGCACGCGGTGGCGAAGGAGCTGTGCCCCGAGCTCGGGATCGCCATCCCGGTCGGCAAGGACTCGCTGTCGATGCGTACCACCTGGAACGAGGCGGGGGTGCAGAAGAGCGTGATCGCACCGGTGTCACTCATCGTCTCGGCGTTCGCACCCGTGCGCGATGCGCGTGCGACGCTCACACCCGCGCTACAGCTTGATGAGCGGCCCACCTCGCTGTGGCTCATCGATCTCGCCGGTGGCCACAACCGCCTGGGTGGCTCGGCGCTTGCGCAGGTGTACGGTGAGCTCGGCGATGAGCCGGCAGATCTCGATGAGCCGCAACGCCTCACGCAGCTCGCTGCGGCGCTGGCGGAGCTGCGCACGCACCGACTCCTGCGCGCCTATCACGATCGTTCCGATGGCGGGCTGTTCGTCACACTCGTGGAGATGGCCTTCGCCGGGCATTGCGGGCTCGACATCGCTCTGTCCGCAGCGCGCGGCCCGGCGCTCGCGCAGCTGTTTGCCGAGGAGCCGGGTGTCGTGGTGCAGATCCTCGCGGGCGATGAGCCGGCATTCCTCGCGATCCTCGCGCGCCACGGACTGGGTGAGGCCGCGCTCTATCTCGGGGCTCCCGTGAGCGAGCCGCGTGCGCAGATCCGCGTCGGCGACACCCTGCTCGATGAGAGCTGGGAGGAGCTGCACCGCGCGTGGTCGGAAACCTCGTGGCGCATGCGGCGGCTGCGCGATGATCCGCAGTGTGCGGATGAGGAGTTCGCGGCACAGACATCCGCCGCACAGCCGCCCCTCACGGTCGCCCTCAGCTTCGACCCCGAGGAGGACATCACCGCGCCCTACCTCTCGCGTGGGGTGCGCCCCGCGGTCGCGATTCTGCGCGAACAGGGCGTCAACAGCCAGGTCGAGACCGCCGCGGTGTTCGATGCCTGCGGTTTCGCGCCGCACGATGTGCACATGACGGACCTGCTGAGCGGGCGGCGCGAGCTGGGAGAATTCCAGGGTCTCGCGGCCTGCGGCGGCTTCTCCTACGGAGACGTGCTCGGTGCCGGGGAGGGCTGGGCCAAGTCGATCCTGTTCCACGAGGCGGTACGCGAGCAGTTCCAGCGATTCTTCGCACGTGCCGACACCTTCGCACTCGGCATCTGCAACGGCTGCCAGATGTTCGCTGCACTCAAGAGCATCATTCCCGGCACGGCGCACTGGCCGCGCTTCGTCAGGAACCGCAGTGAGCAGTACGAGGCGCGCTTCTCGCTCGTGGAGGTGCTGCCTTCGCCTTCGGTACTGCTCGCGGGCATGGCGGGCTCGGTGCTGCCGGTCGCGGTGGCGCACGGTGAGGGACGCGCCGAATTTGCGAGCGATGCGGCTGCGCGCGCATGCGCAGCGAGCGGGCTCGTGGGAGTGCGTTACATCGATGCAGCCGGTGGGGCCGCCACCACCTACCCGGCAAATCCGAGCGGCACGCCTTTCGGCATCGCCGCCCTCGCGAACCTCGATGGACGTATCACCGTCATCATGCCCCATCCCGAGCGCTCGTTCCGCTACCTGCAGAACTCCTGGCGCCCGGCGAACGCCGGCGAGTACAGCGGGTGGATGCGCCTGTTCCGCAACGCGCGGCGGTTCGTCGGCTAGCCTGCTTCAGCACTCCGCGATCAGCTCGCTGATTTGATCGGCGCGACGAGGCTGCCGGTCTCCTCGAGGAAGAAGCGCCGCACCATCATCGCCTGCTGCAGCTTGCCCTTGCGGACGTAGGCTTCGTACAGCAGGTCCTTGACGACTTCGAGCATGATGCCGGCCTCGTAACCATCGAGCAGCGGCAGCGGTGTGCGCACGTCGAGTTCCGCGCCGAACAGCACGTTCCTCATCTTGGTGAAGATCTCCGGGGCGATGTCCGCCAGGTCGCGCACCGCGTTGAGCTCGTCGAACAGCCGCAGCTTTCCCGCCTCGCCGAGGTCGGCGAATATCGCCTGCGCGGTACGGCGGCACATGGAGGCGAAGGCGTTGAAAGCTCCCTGCGAGAAGCAGGCGAGTGCTTCGCGGAACAGAAGCTCGACGCCCTCGGGGATGTAGGCGAAGCTGAACTTCTCACGCGCCCGTTCCACCTCGGTGAACTGCGGCGACAGCTCGATGCGCGCTGCTCCGTACATGCGCACGGTGAAGCGCAGAAAGATCGGCATGTGGCAGGCGTCGCACAGGTACACGAGTCCCACCTGCTTCGGCCGGTAGAGCTGCAGATCCTCGAAGCGCGGCACCGCACTCGGGGTGATGTGCGCGACGGCCTGGCAATGTGGGCAGGTCACGACCAGGTTCTTCTCCAGGTCGTGATGCAGGCGGCTGCTCGAATCGATGTACATCGGCATGACACGTCAGCGGCTCATGTTGTGTTGTCTGCCGCCGGAGACATGTTAACTCAGCGCGTGGCGGCTGACGCTACTCAAGCGCGCCGGCGGCCGGCCGGCCACGTTATGTCACAGGGCGGGCGCTGCGAGTGAAGCTGAGGATGCGGTCGGCAAGCAGCGAATATTCGCCACTGAAGTGGTGCCCCTTGCCGATCAGCTCGCGCGTCACGCTGCCCGCAGGGAGTTCCGGGCAGATCGAGTCCGACTCCCCCTCGCCATAGATACAAAGCACCGGCAGCTCCTTGATCGCGGCGAGCTCGGGGCGGGTGGGGGATCCGCCGTCATCGCCGCCCACCCATTCGGCGACGTGCACCTCGAAGGAGGCGCGGGCATCGATTCCGAGCAGGCTCACGCTCGCTACCTTCGCGCGCAGATCGGGCGGCAGGCGATTGACCACGAACGGCAGTACATCGGCGCCGAAGGAGTAACCGATCAGCAGCACGCGCTGCGCGTGCCACGCGGCGAGGTAGTGACGCAGCACGCGCGCCACATCACGCGCGGTCTGCTCCGGAGTGCGCTCGGTCCAGAAATACTTGAGCGAGTTCAGTGCCACGGTCGGCACGCCGTTGCTGGCAAGCTGCGCGGCGAGCTCCTGATCGAGCCCGGCCCAGCCGCCATCGCCGGTGAGCAGCAACGCGAACTCGCCCGCCGCACGCGCGGCGTGCACCTCCTGCAGCGGCAGATCGCCGATCTCGGGTGCCGCAGCGGCTCGGGCCGAAGGCCGCGCCGCGAGGCGCGCATACGCGGCGCGAAACTGCGGCATCCAGTTGCGCTCCACCGAGAAGCCGTGCCCCACGAGCGGCAGCTTCACAACCGCCCCGCCGTCGACCTCTGCGGCGAACTCATCCAGTGCGTGCGGATCGCACACCTGGTCTTGCTGCCCCTGGAGCGCGACCCAGGGCTCGCGCAGACGCTTCGCCGGCTCGAATACGAGCTCGTGGTGCGCGTTCTGCGTGTAGTGCAGGCCGTTGCCGGGGCAGAGCGTCGCGCCGGCGAAGCCCTGATCCGCGCAAAATCCGAGACTCAGCGCGCCGGCAAACGTGCCTGGGGGTGACTGCACCAGCGCTGCATACACGACCGTGGCGCCGGAGGAGTAGCCGACGAGCACCGGCACCTGGTACTCGCTCATGCCGATCTGCTTCTGCACCTGGTGGCTGAGCGACTCGAAGTCGGCCGCGATCGACTGACAATGCGCATCGGCGCCCCGCGCGGTGCGGCGCAGGCTCGCGAAATATTGGCGGACGTCGACACCGATCACCACGGCGCCCATGTCGCGCAGCGCGCGCGCCATGTTGATCACGCCGAGCTCCCAGCTTCCATCCCCGGAGACGAAGATCGCGGCGCTCTGCGGGGTACCGCTCGGGACATAGACGTGAACGGTCCCGAAACTTCCCGCGTGCAGCTCGCGCGCATCGTGCCCGGCGGTTGCGGGCGCGGGGCGCGTCGCGGCCGACGCCGTCTCCCCGGGAGCGGAGGCAGCCCGCGTCGCTGCCAAGGAGCGTGGCGCGGCCGCTGCAACGAGCGCCATGGCGATCCCGAGCACCGCGGACCGTGCGGTGGAGATCGGCCAGCTCATCGTGCGACGAGTTCCTTCATTCCGCCTGCGATCAGCACCGATATGTCGATGAGCACGCGTGGCAGCGCTATCCCGCCGCGCGCCACGAGGTAGCGCGGCTCCCAGGCCGGGTCGAATTTCGCCTTGTAGCGGCGCAGTCCCTCGAAATTATAGAAATGCTCGCCGTGGCGAAAGATGAAATTGCCGACCCGGTGCCAGGCGGGCGCGAGCGGGTGCGCTTCGAGCCCGGCGAGCGGCGCCATACCGAGGTTGAACCAGCGGTAGCCCGCGAGTCTGCCCCACAGCATCAGCTCGATGAAAAGGTAATCCATGGCGCTGCGCGGCGCGTTCGGATCGAAGCGCATGAGATCGACCGAGAGCTCCGCGCGGGTCGCGGTGGTCCAGAGGTTGGCAAACGCCGCCGGCGTGCCGCCACAGCGTACCAGCGCAAGCGGAAACTGCCGTAGATACGGCTCCGAGAAGGCGCCCACCGAGAAACGCT
>DATMPW010000025.1:0-92416 GCA_035566915.1 Steroidobacteraceae bacterium | reverse complement strand
GCCGGGACGAAGAATGGCGAGATCTTGCGTGGGTTCATCGCCTCCAGGTAGGCGTCGAAATCTTCCTCGATCGTCCACAGTCCGCCAATGCCCGAGCCGCACACGGCGCCGGCGCGGGTGGGATCGGTCCTGGAGAAATCGATGCCGCTGTCGGTGACGGCCTGGATCCCGGCGGCGACGCCGTAGTGCATGAACTCGTCCATGCGGCGCGCTTCCTTCGGCGGGATGTACTGCGCGACGTCGAAATCGCGCACCTGGCCGCCAAAGCGGGTCGGAAATGCGGAGACATCGAAGCGCGTCACGGGGCCGATGCCGCTTTCCCCCCGCAGAATGGCATCCCATCCCGACTGGACGGTGCTTCCGACTGGAGACACCACGCCAAGACCCGTTATGACGACACGCCGCTTGCTCACTTGCTTCCTGCAGGGGCCTGAGTGGGATCAGGACTTGCTGCGACGCTCGTTGATGTAGTCGATCGCCTGGTGGACGGTGGTGATCTTCTCGGCGTCCTCGTCGGGAATCTCGATCTCGAACTCCTCTTCCAGGGCCATCACCAGCTCGACCGTGTCGAGTGAGTCAGCCCCCAGGTCATCGACGAACGACGCATCGTCCGTGACCTGTTCCTGTTTGACGCCCAGCTGTTCGGCAACGATGGCTTTGACCTGCTGCTCAACTGTGCTCATTAGCGGTTGGTCCTTATATAGATAGAGATAGGCAAAACTGCCGCGGCGCTCGCCCTCGCGGCGTGCAGCGAGCGCGGTATTGTAGGGGAACACCCCCGGGGGTGCCACTCGCACGCACCCGGTGCGAGTGATTGTTTTTGCTCACGAATCTTGCGCTCCGCCCGTTCCTGCGCGTGGGCGCGCAGACAGTGTGTGGCGCGCTGCCAACGCGTGGCGGGCTCAGGGCATGTACATTCCGCCATTGACATGCAGCGTCTCGCCAGTGATGTAGGCGGCCTGCGGTGAGATCAGAAACAGCGCCGCCGCGGCGACCTCGGCCGGTGTGCCGAGCCGTCCGGCCGGTATCTGGCGCAGCAGTGCCGCGCGCTGCTCTTCGCTCAGTGCGCGTGTCATGTCGGTGTTGATGAACCCAGGCGCCACTGCATTCACGGTGATGCCGCGCGAGCCGAGCTCGCGTGCGAGCGACTTGGTGAATCCGAGGAGCCCGGCTTTCGCAGCGGCATAATTCGCCTGCCCGGGGTTGCCGGTCAGCCCGACGACCGAGGTGAGGTTGACGATGCGACCGCGCCGCTCCTTCATCATGTGGCGCACGCACGCGCGGCAGAGCCGGTAGACCGCGGTGAGATTGGTGGCGATCACCGCGTCCCAATCCTCCGGTTTCATTCGCACGAGCAGCGTGTCGCGCGTGATGGCGGCATTGTTGACGAGGATGGTGGGAAGCTCGGAGGCCTCCTCGAGCTGCGCCATGAGCGCATCGATGGATGCGGCGTCGGCGGCATCGAGCACCGCGCCGCGGCCGTTGTATCCGTGCGACGCGAGCAGCTCCCCGATGCGCCTGGCGCCATCGGTGCTCGTCGATGTGCCGATGACCCGCGCACCCGCGCCTGCCAGGGCAAGGGCGACGGCATTACCGATGCCGCGTGAGGCGCCGGTGATGAGCGCAACCTGATTCTCAAGCATGGGCTCCCCCTGAGGCACCCCATGAAATTGTGCTTGCCGCGACAGGTGGGCTCGCCTCCCGCAACAAGATGCGCAATTTCATGGGGACCCCGCTGATGTGGCGCCAAGCGCGGACTCGATGGAAGCGGGATCCTCGAGCGCGAGGAACGTCAGCTCCGGACGCCGCTCGATGCGTCGATTGAGGCCGGTGAGCACCTTTCCCGGCCCACACTCGATGATCTGCGCAATGTCCCCGCGCGCGAGCGCGCGCACGGTGTCGGTCCAGCGCACGGGGCTCGAGATCTGGCGCACCAGCAGCCCGCGGATCTCCGCTGGCTCGGAATGTTGACGCGCATCGACCGCGCTCACGTAGGGAATCGTGGGTTTGCGCACGGCGAGCGACTCGAGCTGCGCCCGCAAGCGCTCGCCTGCCCCGCGCATGAGGCTGCTGTGCGCCGGCACGCTCACCGGCAAGGTGACGGCGCGCTTCGCTCCGCGGGCCTTTGCCCCTTCGATCGCCCGTTGCACCGCGCCCCGCTCGCCCGCGATCACGATCTGACCGGGCGAGTTGAAGTTGACCGCCTCGACCACGGCGCCCTGGGCGGCGTCGCGGCACACCTCGGTCATGGCCTCATCCTCGAGGCCGAGGATCGCCGCCATGGCGCCGGTGCCTGCCGGGACCGCCTCCTGCATCAGCTGACCACGGAAACGCACGAGTTCGATGGCGGCAGCAAACTCGAATGCGCCCGCGCACACGAGCGCGGTGAATTCCCCGAGGCTGTGGCCGGAGACGAGCGCAGGGAGGCCGCCACCGCGTGCCCGCCACACCCGCCACACCGCCACCCCGGCGGCGAGCATCGCCGGCTGGGTACGCTCGGTGGCGTTGAGCGCCTCCTCAGGCCCTGCGCTCACGAGCTGCCACAGGTCGTAGGCGAGCACCTGTGAGGCCTCCGCGAAGGTGTCGCGCACCGTCGACCCCGCGGCGGCGAGCCCTGAGAGCATACCGACCGACTGCGAGCCCTGACCAGGGAATACGAACGCAAAAGCCATGAGGCGTTCCGCCGCAAAAGTGCGGAATTATAGCGGCATGCGCCGCGGAGTCAGGAAGGCCGCGACTGCCGCGCCACCGAGCACTCCGTAGAGGTGCGCGTCCACGACCACCGGGTCGTTGCCTGAGAGCGGCAGCGCCCCGATCGACTGCTCGTACAGGAGCTTCGCGGCGAGGAGCGCGGCAAGCAGCCAGCCATCGCGCTCGCCCGCGCGTAGGTGCGCGATGGCGCCCGCTGCCATCGTTCCGTGCAGCACTCCCGAGGAACCCACGTACCACTGGACGGTCGAATCGCTCAGCCACAGTCCCGCATCGATCGCGGCCATGGCACCGACCACGATGGCGATCCATGCCCTCGGCGAGTAGTCCCGGGCGAACAGCGCCCACACCAGAGCGAGGCCCGCAGTGTTGAGCAGCGCATGCCGCAGGTCCAGGTGAACGAGGTGCGCGCTCACGAGTCGCCACCACTCCCCGTTTGCGAGCGCGCCACGCTCGTAGCGCAGCAGGGCCCGTCCGTCATCGCCGGTGAGGGTCGGCAGCAGCAGCAGCAGGCAGGCGGCGAGCAGCGCGAGGCCGCGGCGACCGTCGCAATTGAGAGACCTGAGCGCGAGATGCACGTGGTTCACGAAGCCGGAGACGCCCATTTGTTATCATCCCGACCCGTTTTTGGAACCGGCCGCCGGTCCGCGCCGTACATACTGTTCATGAGCCAGACATTTCAAGTTAGCAGACAGCGCGCCCGCGCACGCGGCTTCACCCTCATCGAGATCATGGTGGTGGTGATCATCATCGGCCTGCTCGCGGCAGTCATCGTGCCGCAGATCATGACCCGGGTGGATGAGGCGCGCATCAACAAGGCGAAGCAGGACATCAAGGTCCTGGAGACTGCGCTCACCATGTTTCGGCTCGACAACTCGAAGTACCCGACGACCGAGCAGGGATTGCAGTCACTGGTCACGCAGCCGACCGATCCTTCCATCAGGCACTGGCGGCCTGGCGGCTACGTGCAACGCGTCCACAAGGACCCCTGGGGGAATGACTACCAGTACGTCTTCCCGGGCGCGCATGGCCAGGAATACGACCTGTACAGCCTCGGAGCCGATAACGCCCCCGGCGGTGAAGGCATCAATGCCGACATCGGCAACTGGAACATCGGCGACTAGCCTTGCCTCCTTCCGGAGGCCCGTGCCGGTCGCTCGCGGAGCATCCCGCGGCTTCACCCTGATCGAGATCCTGGTGGTGATGGTGATCATCGGTGTCATCACCGCCGGGATCCTGCTGTCGGTCAACATCACCGGGCGAGATCGCGAGCTCGAGAAGGAAAGCGACCGGCTGCTTGCGCTCTTCAGCTACGCCCGTGAGCAGGCGGAGCTGCAGACGCGTGAGTTCGGGGTCATGTTCCAGGACGATGGCTACGAGTTCCTCACCTACGATCCGCGCCGCGCTGCCTGGCGTAGCGTGTTCGAGGACGACGCGCTCGTTGCGCGCCATCTTCCGGACGGGTTGGGATTCAAGCTGAGCGTCGAAGCGCGGCCCGTGGTGCTGAACCGGCCCAAGGACGCGAAGGACAAGACTCCGCAGATCATGATCTTCTCCAACGGAGATCTCACCACCTTTGCGGCGACTCTCGAGCGCGATGGCGGCATGCGCAGCGTGACTCTCACCGAGGACAGCAAGGGACAGGTGGTGCTGCAGCCGCTCGAGGAGCGCAGGCCGTGAGGCGCGGGAGCGGCTTCACGCTGATCGAGGTGCTGGTCGCGCTCGCCATCGTAACGATCGGCATGGCGGCGGTCCTCGGGGCGCTCACCTCCTCGGCCAACACCGTCTCGTATCTGCGCGACAAGACCTTCGCGCAATGGGTCGCGCTCAACCAGATCGCAACGCTGCGTATCTCCGGTCAGATGACGGCCACCGGCAACAGCGACGGCAATACCGATTTCGCCGGTCGCAGCTGGCACTGGCGCCGCGAAGTTGTTGCGACACAGGTGCCCGGGGTGGTGCGTATCGATGTCAAGGTCCGGCCGGCGGACATCAAGGCGGATGAGGACAACGGGTGGTTCACCACGGTGAGCGGCATCCAGGGCGATGCGGTCGGTGTCCCGAACGTGGTCGTGCCCGACTGGGGCGCGCAGATGCTCCCGGGTACGCAGTCGGGTCAGACCCCGGGCAGGCTCGGCGCGCCGGGAACCATCGGCTCGGGCGGCATTGGCACACCTGGGACCATCGGCTCGGGCGGGCTCGGCACACCCGGGACGCTCGGTTCGGGTGGCATCGGCGTGCAGGGTGGCCTCGGCTCGCCGCCTCCGCCGAGCCCGCCGCCGCCACCGAGCGACCAGCAACTACCGGACTCCTCCGAATGAGCAGGCTCCGCGGCTTCACCCTGATCGAGCTGCTCGTCGCCATGTTCATCGCGGCGATCATGTTTGCCATGGGTTACGGCGCGATCAGACAGGCCCTCAACACGCACGAGTCGCTCAAGGAGCAGCAGGGGCATCTGCTCGAGCTGCAGAACGCGGTGCGGGTCCTCGAGCAGGACTTCGTGCAGCTCGCCCCGCGACCGGTGCGCCAGGCAGTGGGCAACGAGCCCGCGCAGCCGGCGCTGGCCGGGGGCGTTGGCAGCGTTCAGGGCGCGCTGTCATCGGGTGCGCCGTCGGGTCCGCTGCCGATCGTGGCCCTGACACGCGCCGGATGGGCGAACCCCGCGGGGCTGCAGCGGCCCGGACTGCAGCGCGTTGCCTACTTTCTCGAAAACGGCACGCTGCGGCGCGAGTTCTGGAGCGTGCTCGATCCAACGCTCGCGAGCACCACGACCCGCAGGGACCTGCTCACGCACGTGAAGGCGGTGACCATCCGCTATCTCGATGTGAATCACCAGTGGCAGGAGCAGTGGCCTCCCGCTACCAACACCGTGCTCATCGGCTCGACGCAGGAGCTGGGGCTCCGGCAGCGGCCGCTTGCGGTCGAGATCACGCTCGATACCGAGGACTGGGGCAAGGTGGTGCGCATCGTGGAGGTCACCGGATGAAGCCCGCGATCGCTCCGGCGCGCGCCCAACGCCAGCGCGTGCGCACCTCGCGCGCTGCGCAGCGCGGTGTGGCACTGATCGTGGCGATCCTGCTGGTGGCGCTCGGCACCATTCTCGCGGCGGCCGTAGCGTATGAGAATGCCATGACGGCGCGGCGCGGCGCCGGCACCTATGCTTTCGACGAATCGCTGCTGATCGCGCAGGGCGCCGAAGCACTCGCCGCGTATGGCATTCGCCAGTTCTTCCAGAGCGATCCGAACCACACCTACACGGGCCAGGGATGGGACAAGCCCGTGGGACCGATGGAAGTGGTTCCGGGGGTCATGCTGGAAGCTTCGCTCGAGGACATGCAGGGGCGGCTCAACCTCAACAATCTCGTCAACAAGGACGGTACGCCCGATCCGGTGTACGTCGCGGCATTCACCAAGCTCCTGGAGATGCTCGGGCTCGAGACCAAGTGGGCGCCGCTGATCGTCGACTGGATCGATGCCGATATCGTGCCGCAGAACGTCGACGGCGCCGAAGACAGTGTCTACATGGGACAGACGCCGCCCTACCGTACCGCGAATCGCTACATCACGAGCACCAGCGAGCTGCTCGCGCTGCCGGGCTTCGGGCGGGATCGCTACCTCACGCTCGCGCCCTACATCGCGGCACTTCCGAAGGACACCCGGATCAACGTGTGCACCGTAAAGGACAGAGTGCTCGATGCATTCCTGCCGCAGGGTCAAACCGAGTTCAGCTCCAACCAGGGCCAGCTCGACAAGAACCGCACGGGCTCTCCCGGATGCTTCCCGACGCTCGAGAACTACCGGGCGGCCTTCAGCGACCCCAAGCTCTGGGCGGCCGCGCAAGGCAAGTTCGGCCAGAACTCCACCTACTTCCGCCTCACGAGCTTCATCACCATTGGCAGTGCGGAATTCAACTTGTACAGTCTCCTGTACCGGGACGCGACCGGTGCCGTGCGTCCGATCCAGCGCAGCTTCACCCTCGACTGAGGCCGCGCGCCCTTGCCAAAGTGACGCAATCGATGAGCACGAGCCCACGAATGATGACACTATCCGCCCATGTCTGACTGGCTGCTGCTTCGCCTGCCGCACGCGGACGCAGAGCTCGCGACGTGGCTCGTGGTCGATGCCCGCGGGGCACCGATCAGCCCCCCGCAGAGCGGACCGCTGACGCTCGCCGCAGCGCGTGCGCCGGGCCGGCGCGTCTGCCTGCTGGTCAGTGGCGCGGAGGTGCTGTTGGCGGAGCCCGAGGTGCCGGTCAAGGCGGGTGCCAAACTGCAGCAGCTCGTCCCCTACGCACTCGAGGAGCAGCTCGCGGAAGACATCGAAGATCTGCACTTTGCGCTCGGCAAGCGCTCTGCCGAGTCGACGCGGGTGCCGGTCGCGGTGGTCGCACGGGCCCTGCTCGACGCGTGGCTCGCGGAGCTGCGCGGCGCAGGCATCGAGCCCGATGCCGTGTATGCCGACAGCGAGCTGCTGCCGGCAAACCCCGGGCAGGCCGTCGCGCTGCTCGAGGCGGACACGATCTCCGTGCGCCCCCCTGGCGGCACTCCGGTCACCTTGCCGGCGGACGCACTCGGTGAGGCACTCGAGATCGCCCACAAAGGCGCAGAATCGAGTGCCACAGGAGGCCGCGGGCTCATCCTCTACACCGGCGCGCCCGAGTGGCATCAGCACTCGGCGCAGGTCGAGGCGGCGCGGCCCCATTTCGATGGCATCAAGGTGCAGCTGCTCGCGGGTGGGCCGCTCGCACTTTTTGCGCAGCAGCTGCCCTCCACGACAGCGATCAACCTGCTGCAAGGCACGTATGCACCGGTGTCCTCGCGTGGAGCCAGTTTCAAGGCCTGGCGTGTCGCGGCCATTCTCCTCGCAAGCCTCATCGGGCTGCACGTGGTCGGCAAGGCAGCGGAGCTGCAACTGCTGAAGCGGCACGAGCGGCAGCTCGATGCCTCCATCCGCGACACCTTCCGCAGCTCCATGCACGCCGAGGCGAGCGCGAGCGAGGCACGAGGGCTGATGGAAAGGCGCCTCGTCGGGGCCCGCGGTGTAGGCGAAGGTCTGTTGCCGGCGCTGCAGGCACTCGTACAGGCGCGCGATACTGCCCCGGGCACCAGCGTGCATTCGCTCAATTTCCATGGCGGCTCGCTCGAGATGAAGCTCTCGGCCCCGGATGCCTCGAGCCTCGATCGGCTCAGCCAGTCCCTGCGCAGCAGCGGCTGGCACGCCGATCTCACCGGTGGATCCAACTCCGGGTCCGCCTACGAAGGGCGCATCCAGATGCGCTCCGGCGGCTGAGGGCGCCATGAAGCTGTCGCTCAATTCTCTCTCGCTCGGCTCGCTCTCGCTGCGGTCGCTCTCGCCCGAGGCCATCGCGGCGCTTTCGCCCCGCGAGCGGCGACTGCTGCTCGCCGGCGCGATCGCGGCGGCGGCGATCCTGATTTTCGGCATGCTGATCCCGCTCGATCGCAGCGTCTCCCACGCACAGGAGCGGCTCGCGAAAAAGCGTACGGACCTGAGCTGGATGCAGACCGTGGCGCCGCAGATCGCCGTGTTGCCACCGACCTCCGTCGCGAACGGCGAGTCGTTGCTCGTGATCGTCGACCGCTCGGCGCGCGAGTCGGGCCTCGCCAGCGCGCTCTCGGGCAGTGAGCCCGGCAGCGCCGGCAATCTTTCGGTGCGGCTGGAAAAGGCTCCGTTCGATGCGCTCGTGGGCTGGCTCGCCCGGCTGGGGCAGCAGAACGGTGTCACGGTGGACTCGGCCATCATCGAGAAGTCCGGCACGCCCGGACTCGTGAACGCCAACATCGTCCTGCACACCGGCTGAAGTGAAGCGACCGCTCTGGATCGCGCTGCTCGCTGCGATCGCCTTCGCAGTCATCGTGCTCGCCCGCATGCCCGCCGCGTGGGTCCTTCCCGCTCGCGGTGCCCAGTGGTCCTGCGCGAGCGTCGAGGGCTCGCTCTGGAGTGGCGGCTGCGCCGGACTCACCGTGAGCGGCACCTCGCTCGGAGATCTGAGCTGGGACCTGCACCCCCTGCGGCTGCTGCTTGCGCGCGCGGCGGCTCGTGTCACGCTGAGTCATGGGCCCGCCGAGGCTCACGCCGACGTCGAAGCCACCTTCGGCGGACGGGTCGCGGCGCGCAACCTGGTGGCCGACCTTGCGCTGGACTCCGCCATCCTCCCCGCCGTACCGGCGAACCTGCATGGGCGGGCGCACTGTGAGCTCGCGCTCGTGGAGCTGCAGCACGGCGCCATCCGGCAGCTGCAGGGCCGCATCGAGGCGCGCAACCTCGAGGAGCGCAGCGGCAACAACACCGCTCTCGGCAGTTACGCGGTGAGCTTTCCCGGCGGGGCCGGCGATCCGGTCGGCACGCTGCGCGATCTCGAGGGCCCGCTCGCGCTCGAGGGAACGCTGCGCCTCACGCCGGCGCCCGGCTTCGAGCTCGAAGGGCTCATCGCGGCGCGCAGCGGTGCGCCGCCCGAGGTGGTGAACAGCCTGCGCTTCCTCGGCTCACCGGATGCTACCGGCCGGCGGCCGTTCTCGCTCTCAGGGACGTTCTGACCTCAGATCACTTCGCGGAACGCACCGAGCAGTGGGAAATAGAGCGCCGCGCGCACCGGCTCTTCGCCGAGCGCCTGCGCGAGCTCCACGTAGCCTGCGAGCTGCGGCCGATAGCGCTCCACCTCCTGCGCCAGGAATCCTTGGAGATCGCCGCCTTCATGAGAGCTCGTCTTGTAGTCGATCACCCAGCGGGTGCCGGACTCATCGATGAAGCTGCGATCGATCCTGACGTTGCGTAGCCGCCCGGCAGTGACGCCGCTCAGCTCCCATTCGCTGAACGCACCTCGATGAGCGCTGCTCAGGATCCAGCGCCCGCGGTCATCGCCGAGCGTGTGCCGCAGAGCCGTGAGGATCACCCCGGCCGCGCGCGCGCTCTCACTCTGCGGCACTCCGATGCGCTCGAGCTGCGCGAGCACCACGGCTCGCTCATTTTCCAACTCGGCTGCGGCCGGCAGCTGCGGCGCTCCTGCCAGGCGCAGCAGCCACGCGTGGACGACGGTGCCGATGTCCCGCTGGGTCTCCCGTACCCAGCTGAACTCGAGCGGCTCGCTCGCGAGGTAGGCCGCAGGAAGCTGAGTAACGCGCACCGCGGCCGGCGGTGCGGGCGGCTCCCAGTCCGCCCTCAGGCGGGTGAGCGGGAGCACGGTGGGCGGCGCTGGGGCCGGGCGCGCGCTCTCCTCGGTCGCGAAGCGTTGCGCGAGCGGCGGCCAGAGGATCGCCAGCATGCTGCGCCGGTCGGGCTTGACGGTGCCATCGGCCGATCTCGCGGGCGCTGCGGACAGCCATAACGTACGGCGCGCGCGCGTCGCGGCCACGTACATGAGGCGGCAGCGCTCATGGGCGTCGCGCTGCCGGATGAGCTCCTTGATGAAGACGTTCAGATCGCTCTCCTCCAGCGCGCCGACCGGCGGCGAAGGCGAGATGAGCAGATCGCTTTCGCGCGCATCGCCCGGGAGGTCGATCCAACGGAGCAGGCGACGCTCGGCTCCACGCGTCGCACGCTGCAGCGCCGGCACGATCACGTGCTCGAACTCGAGTCCCTTCGCCCGGTGAATGGTCATCACCTGCACCGGGTTCTCGCCACTGCCGGGGGCGCTGTAGAGGTGCTCGAGGAGCGTCGCGAAGTCCTCCGGACCCTGCCACTCGAAAACCGCGGCGCGCGCAGCGAGAGCGGCGAAGAAGGCACGCGCGTCCGCGAGCTCCTGGGTTTCGTACGCATCGCCTCCTCCGAGGCGCAGCCAGGTCCGCTCGAGCCAGTCCGCAACCTGCGCCTCACCGCGTTCCGCGAGCGCCTCGCTCAGAATGTCGCGCACCCGCCCAAGGCGTGACAGGTCGTCAGGCTCGCAGCGCGCCAGCCGCTCGCGGTTGCCGAGCGCTTCGAGGATGAGCTCGCGATCGTTGACGGCGGAGAGCGCGGTAAGTGTTTTCAACCTCGCCCCGCACCAGGGGGCGCGCAGGACCGCGAGCCATGCGGCGCGGTCGGAGAGGTCGAAGAGCGCCCGCGCGAGCTGCACCAGATCGCGCACGACCAGCCGCTCGCGAAGCGGCACGAGGTCGAGGGCGCACGAGGGCACGCCGCGTGCCCTCAGGGCGTCGACTATCGGCACTGCATGGGTGTGTGCCACGACCAGCACCGCCACCGTGGCGTTCGGGTCGAGCCGCCGCAGCTGCGCGGCGTGCTCGGCGATCGCGCCTGCTTCGCTCGCCGCGCCCTGCGGAAAGAGTTTGAGCGACACCGGTGCGATGAGCGCGGGCGCAGCGCGGCGCGTGGCGACGCTCGCACGGTAGCTCACGGCACCGGTGCGCCGGTCGTCCGCGTGCGGGAAGACCTGTGCGAACGCCTCGTTCGTGAACTCCACGAGCTCGGGCACGGCACGGAAATTGCGCAGCAGTCGCAGAGACCGTAGCTTCACCGCGCCGACGCCCGTGGCGCGCGCCCGGAGGAACAGGCCCACCTCGGCTTCGCGGAATCGATAGATCGACTGCATCGCATCGCCGACCACGAAGAGCGTCCGCCCGTCACCTTCTTCCCAGCCGACGGTGAGCGCCTCGAGCAGCTGGACCTGCGCGAGCGAGGTGTCCTGGAACTCATCGACGAGAATGTGCCGCAGTGCCAGCCCGGCACGCAGCGCGAGATCGGTGGGCTCGCCGCCTTCGGCGAGCGCCTGGCGTGCGGCGCCGGTGACATAGGTGTAGTCCACCCGCTGTACCTGCGCGAACTCGGCGTGCAGCTCCGCCGCTGCGCGCGCGAGGATGCGCGAGAGAGCCTCGATGGCGGCGACCTCATCCTCGGCGAGCTCTGCAGCGGGAGCTTTTTTTAACGCGAGGAACGCCTCGCGCGCACCGGCGAGCCCGCGCAGCTCATCGATCAGCCCCCGCAGCTGCTGGCAGACTTGCGGATCGGCAAACGCGGCACCGAGCCGGTGAGCGAAGAGCTGCCGGCGCCAGTCGTCCCTCGTGAGCAGGAGGTGCGCGAGGTGTTTCCATCGAGGAAGGTCCGCCGGCGCGGGCCCGAGTGGCCCACAGCCCGGCAGTCGCTCCGCCCGGCGCCGCAGTCCCTGGGGGACGAGCGCGCACAGGGCCGCAAGACGTGCCTGCACCAGGTTCGCGAGACTCTCGTTCACCCGCCGGCAGAGCGCGCTCGGCTCCTCGCGTGCGACAAAGGGCAGCCAGTGACCGCGCTCTTGCAACATCTGCGCGATGAGCCGCTCGAGATAGATCCAGTGATTGTCCGTGCGCTCGAAGAGTAGCCGTGCATCGCCTGCGAGCGCAGGGTCGGTCTCTGCGGCGATGAGCGTGCGGCGCGCGGCGCGCTGATACAGCTCCCCTGCACTCTCGGTGACGTTCAGCAGCCCGCCGGCCTGCGAGGCGACCGGCAGCTGGCTGGCCAGCCAGTAGTTGAAGGCGTCGATGGTCTGGATCCGCAGGCTCTGCGGCTGCGTGGCGATGCTCCAGCCACGCGCCGCTCCGTGCGCGAGCGCCTTCGCGGCGAGGGAGGTGAGCTCTTCGGCTTCCGGATCCGTCGTGGCAAACTCACCGTGCAGCGCGCGGATCACGCGCGACTGCATTTCAGCGGCGGCCTTGCGCGTGAACGTGATGGCGAGGATCTGCCCCGGGTCCTCGACGGTGGTGAGCAGCCGCAGGAACCGCCGGGTAAGCACCGAGGTCTTGCCCGAGCCCGCGGGAGCTTCGAGCAGCACCGACCCCGAGGGCTCGACCGCCGCGGCGCGTGCCGCCTCATCGAGGCGCTCGGGCGACTCATTCATCGCTGTCATCTGCGTGCCCCGAGCCTTCCGGGGCGAGGTGCGCACCGATGCGGCAGATATCGGTGATGTGGCAGTAGTCGCATGCTCCGGGTGCGGGGTCGACCTGAGCCTCGCCGCTGAGAAACGCGCGGATGAGCCGCTCGATGAGCGCCTGCCAGCGGGAACGCTGCGCGCTCCAGTCGGCGGCCGCGCCGGCCGCACCAACGACAGCTTTCACGCGCGGCAGGAGATCTGCGCTCGCCGCCACCCCGGTGAAGCGCACCTCACGCGCCGTCAGGTTCACCGTGGCGAGCGCGACGACGTCCGAACCGAGCGCACTGAGATAGGCGAGCAGCTGCGGATGCGTCGGACGCTCCCCATACCAGTCGGGACTCCCCGGACGGCCGCTCTTGTAGTCGAGCACCGCGCGCCCTTCCGCGAGACGGTCGACGCGGTCGAGGCGGAGCCGCACACGGCCGCCGCCGAGGGCGAGCTCGGCCAGCTGCTCGGCGGCCTCCACCGTGAAGGTGGGGCGCGTCCGCTCGAGCGCACAGAGCCGGCGGATCAGTGCACGAGCTCGCTGACATTCACGCTCGAGCGCGGGCGGGAGCACCGCGAAGAGGTCGAACTGTCCGTCGGAGGCGCGACGCGTGCGGCGACGGCCGCTGCCCACCTCGGCCTGCAGACCCCATGCCGCCTGCCTCACACAGTCGCCGATCAGCGTTTCGAGCGCACTCTCACCGAGCGCGGCGAGCCGCCGCGAGTCCTGCAGCTGCTCCCAGAGCATCTGCAGTGCGGCATGCAGCAGCAGGCCGCGCTGATCCATCGGCACGCCTGGCTCGGCTTCCTCCGGAGGCGATGCCCCGAGCCGCAGCTCCGCGTAGGCGCGGAACGCACAGGCGTTCTGCAGCGTCAGCGCACGGGTTCCGGAAGGAAGCGGGGTGAGCGGATTGAAGGTCGTTCCTGTGACGTCGACGATTCGTTCGATCAGTCCCTCCCGATGCAGGCGCAGCGGCAGCCAGAGGCTTCCGGGGTTCTGCTCGGTGAGATCGATGCCCGCGAGGCAAGGGCTCGGCAGCAGCTCGCGGTCCTCATCACGAGAAGGTACGGACACCACGAGCTCACGCGTGCCGCGCCGCCACGACTCGAGGAGCGCCGCCGCCTGCGTGCGGCGGCCGGCAACACTCGCTTCGGTCACGCCTGCGTGAACCTGAGAGCGCAACGGCAGGAACGGGTCGGGTGCGGGTGGCATAGGCAGCTGATCGGCGCTCAGCGAGCCGACCCAGATGCCGTCGTAGATCACCACCGGGTCGGCGAGAACCGGTGAGATCGTCACCGGCGCCCCTTCATCTCCCGCGCGATACATCGTGCGCAGTGCCAGGGCGCGCAGCAGCTCGAGTGCGGATGCGAGGTCGACGCCGCCGATACTCGGTGCGAGCTCGCCGAACTCCTCGAGGAGCTCGCGCCAGCGCAGGCGCACCTGATGTGCGTCGCCCTCGGCGGGCACCTTCCCCGGCCAGCCGAGGGCGGTCAGAGCAGCCTCGAAGCGCTCGGACCAGCGGCGCGGCGAGGCTCTGCCGTCCCCCAACCGTCGCGCGGCCTGCCGCAGCTTCGTATCGAGCTCACGTGCCGCGGATCTCAGTTCCCGCGGCGCGAGCTGCAGGGCACCGAGAAGCTCGCGGAGCTTCACACTCGAGGGACCGCGCTCACGCAACAGTCGCGCGAGGTGTCCACGCGCTGCGGCGTCCGGGCTCGTCCAATGCGGCACCGTCAGCCAGCGGCCGATCACTTCCATCCCGATTGCCTCGCCAGCGAGGAGGCCGAGCGATAGCAGAGCCTGCGAGGGCAAGGCGAGCAGGCCGAAGGGATCGCCGCCTTCGATTCCAACGAGGGCTGTTGCCGCGCGGTCAGGCGCGAGCTTCGCCGCAGGATCGAGGACGTCGCGAATGAGCTGCGCGAGCCGCTCACGTGCACCGGGCGGCCCCGGGAGCATGACGAGAAGCCGCGCATCGGGCTGCGCGCTCAAACGGTCGCGGCACCAGGCGGCGATCGCCTCCAGCTGCGCGAGCCCATCAGGCATGCGTACCCCGTGCACCGTCGCGATGCGAGACTCACGTCCGCGAGTGCGATCAACCGACTGCGCGGCCGCGAGCCTTGCGAGCCACGGGGGAATCGCATCGAAGCCCCGCAGCAGGAGCGCGCGCGGCGTGTCGCGATCGCGCAGGCGTGGCATCAGGGCATTGAGGCTCGCGGCGTTCAGTGCGCGGCAGCGCGCATCGAAGCTGCGCTGCGCCTCGCGAAGGAGCGCTGCCTCGCTGTCTCCCGCGTCCTCAGCGAGCGTGATGCCGTAGTCGTCGGCCCGCTCGCTCGAGCGCTGAAGCGACTCCGCGAGCAGGCCCGTATCGAGGAACGGGTAGCCCTGGGCGGCTTCACGCGAGGCTTCGCGCCACAGGAGCCACTCCTCCGCGGGGCCGAGCAGTCGCGGCCACTCGCTCGGGGATTTCTCGGCAAGCCGCTCGCACTCGCGGCGAGCCCAGCCGGAAGGGGTGAGGACATCCACACTTGCCCACACCCGCTGCGCACCCGCAATCTGCGCCGCTGCATGGGCGAGTTGCACCGCCCGCAGTCGCTGGCGACTCGGGACCAGCAGCGTGCCGCCGCGCTGGAGATGAGACTCTACGTCGCTTGAAAGTCTAAACAAAACCGCTAATTACGAATTTTTTCGCGAAATCACTTAAACCCGGGTGCGCCGATCCTTGTGACCTTGCGTGCCACGGTCTCGCGCGCACCCGGCTGTCGAGCGAGTGCCGCATAGGTCGCGAGAAGCTCCTCGATGCGCGTGAACACCTCGCGCAGCGTGGCCGCATCGGGGAGGTTGGTGATGCGGAAGTGATTGCGATAGGGAACGTTGAAGCTGACACCGGGGGCGACGAGCACGTGTTTCTGCTCGAGAAGATCGAGCGCAAACTGCTGATCGTCGAAGTCCGGCAGAACCATCGGGTTCACGCCCACGAAGGCGTACATCGAGCCCTGCGGCGGCGCGAGGGTGAGAAAACGGCTGCGCTGCACGGCCGCGAGAACGGCCGCCCGCGACTCGTACAGTCGCCCGCCCGCGCAGACCAGCTCGCGCACGCTCTGGTGCCCGCCGAGCGCGGTCTGCACCGCCCACTGTGCGGTGACGTTGCTGCACAGGCGCAGCGAGGCGAGGAGCTCGAGAGCATGGAGATAATCCGCCGCCATCTGCGTACGGCCCGAGAACACCGCCCACCCGACGCGGTAGCCGCAGGCCCGGTACACCTTGGAGAGGCCCGAGAGCGTGGCACAGAGGGTGTCGTGCACCAGCGTCGCCATCGGCACGAACTGCGCGCCCTCGTAGGTCATCTGGTCGTAGATCTCGTCGGCAAACACCACGAGGTGCCGCTCCTCCGCGAGGCGTGCGATCGCTTCGAGCACCGCGCGCGGATACACCGCGCCCGTCGGATTGTTGGGATTGATGATGACGATCGCGCGCGTGCGTGCTGTGAGGAGACTTGCGAGCTCCCCCGGGTCCGGCACGAACCCATTCTCCGGCCGACAGGGATAATGCACCGGGCGGCCGCGGTTGAGCGTTACCGCGGCGGTCCACAGCGGATAGTCGGGGCTCGGCACCAGTACTTCGTCATCCTCGTTGAGGAGCGCCCGGAGCGTGAGGTCGATGAGCTCGCTCACGCCATTGCCGATGAAGACCTCCTCGGCGGTGACCCCGGTGACGCCGCGCTCCTGCTGCTGCATCACCACCGCCTCGCGTGCGGGGAATATGCCTTGCTGGTGGCAATAGCCTTCCGCCTCGGCGAGGTTCTCGATCATCGCCAGCCGCATGGTCTCGGGGGTGCGCAGGCCGAAGGCGCGCGGATTGCCGATGTTGAGGGAGACGATCTCGTAGCCCTGGCGCTCGAGCTCGTGTGCGCGCCGCGCGAGCCGTCCACGGATCTCGTAACGAACGTGCTTCAGGCCCTCGCTCGGGCGGATGCTGGGATCGGTTTTCATGGCGGGAAGAATAACCCAACCGGCGCTCGCTTCCGCCGCCGTCGCGAGAAACGTGACGGCCTCGTGCGAGCCCCGGCGGCCTCACGCGAGCTCACGCCAGCGATGGCAGGCGATGCCCTGCCCACCCGCATCTTCCCAGTCCGGGATGCGCTCGGCGCACACGGTTGCCGCATGCGCGCAGCGCGTGCGATACACGCAGCCGCTTGGAGGCGAGAGCGGCGAAGGCGGCTCGCCGGCACGCACGCGTGCGAGGCGCATGGGCTGCAGGTCCGGGTCGGCAACGGGGATCGCAGCGAGGAGTTCGCGGCTGTAGGGATGGCGGGGCGACTCGAAGAGCTGCGCGGTGGACGCGAGCTCCATCCTGCGCCCGAGATACAGCACGAGCGCGCGCTCGCATAGCTGTCGCACGAGGGCGAGATTGTGGCTGATGAAGAGCAGCATGAGCCCATGCGCGCGGCGAAGCTCCGCGAGCTGCGCGACGATCTGCTGCTGCGTGGGGACATCGAGCGCGCTCACCGGCTCATCGCACACGAGCAGGCGGGGCGCAAGCACCATGGCGCGCGCGATCCCGACGCGCTGGCACTGCCCGCCGGAGAGCTCGTGTGGGTAACGCCCGGCAAGCGCCGCCGGGAGTCCGACGCTCGCCAGCGTCGCAGTGACCGCGGCGCTGCGCGCGCCGCCATCGAGCGCGCGCTCGTGTACGCGCAGCGGCTCCTCCACGATCTCGGCCACCGTCATGCGCGGGTCGAGACTGCCGAGCGGATCCTGGAAGATGATCTGCAGATCGCGCCGCAGCGAGCGCAGCTCCTGCGCGGGAAGCGATGCGAGCTCGCGCCCCATCCACACGACGCGCCCGCTCGAAGCCGGAAGCAGCTGGAGTACCGCGCGCGCGAGTGTCGACTTGCCGCTGCCGGATTCGCCGACGATGCCGAGTGCCTCGCCCGCGCGCAGCTCGAGACTCACATCGCTGAGAGCGGCGAGCGGCGCCGCTGCCCCGAGCCAGCCACTTCTCGTACGGTACTGCACGCTGAGATCGCGCACCGCGAGCGCCGCGGCACCTGGGGGATCTCGCGGAGGTGCCGGTGGTGCAAGCTGCGCCGCGAGCGGCGCGCCTGCCTGCTGCACGAGTGCCCGGGTGTAGGGATCCTGGGGCGCTTTCAGCACCTCGGCCACCGCCCCGGTCTCGATGAGCCGGCCCGCACGCATGACCGCGATGCGGTCGGCAACCCCGGCGAGGGCTGCGACGTCGTGGGTGATGAGCACCAGCGCGAGGTCGCGTGTGCGCTTGAGCTCCGCGAGCAGCGCGAGGATCTGCGCCTGGATGGTGACATCGAGCGAGGTGGTCGGCTCATCCGCGATCAGCAAGCGCGGCTCGCCCGCCAAGGCGATGGCGATCATCACGCGCTGTCGCATGCCGCCGGAGAGCTCGTGCGGGTACTGCCCGCGGCGGCGTGCCGGATCGCTGACGTGCACGAGCTCGAGCAGCTCCTGTGCACGTGTGCGCGCCGCGACGCGGTCGAGCCCGCGGTGTCGCCGCAGCACCTCGAGCAGCTGCTCGCCGATGGTGAGGTGAGGAGTGAGGGAAGTCATCGGGTCCTGGAAAACCATCCCGACCTGCGCGCCACGCACTCGGTCGAGTGCCGCAGCGGGGAGCCCGATCAACTCGGTGGCGCCGAGCCGCGCGCTGCCCTCGGTGCGGCCATTCGCCGCGAGGAGTCCCATCACCGCGAGAAAAAGCTGGCTCTTGCCCGCCCCCGACTCGCCCACCACGCCGAGGCACTCCCCGCTCCTCACCGAGAGCGTCACCTCCTCGACCGCCGGCACTCGTCCCCGCGGCGTGTCGAAGGCGACACTGAGCCCGCGAAGGCTCAGCACCGCCTCCGGCTCGCCGCGCGGCGCTTCAGTGCTCGCGCGGATCGAAAGCATCTCGCAGCCCATCGCCGAGCAGGTTCAGACACAGGAGCAGCAGCACCAGCGCAGTCGCCGGCACGAGCAGCATCCAGGGCGCGGACTCCATCTCCTGCGCGCCGGCGTAGATCAGATTGCCGAGGCTCGCCTGTGGCTCCTGCACCCCGAGGCCGAGGAAGGAGAGGAAGCTCTCGAACAGGATCATCTGCGGCACGATCAGTGTCCCGTACACCGCGACCGGACCCAGCACGTTCGGCACGATGTGACGCCACAGGATCCCCGCCGGTGGCACACCGGTGGCGCGCGCCGCCTCGAGGAACTCGCGCCGCTTCAGCGCAAGAGTCTGCGCACGCACGATGCGCGCGGTGGTGAGCCAGCCGACCGCAGCGAGCGCGAGCGCGAGCACCGCGAGGCTGCCGCGCGTGAACAGAGTGGTGAGGATGATAACGACGAACAGGTACGGCAACGAATACAACACATCGACGAAGCGCATCATCGCTCCATCGACGCGCCCACCGGCGAGTGCCGCCACCGCGCCCCACAGCACGCCGATCACCAGGCTGACGACGCTCGCAAGCACCGCGAGCAGCAGCGAGAGCCTCAGGCCGTACAGCGTTCGCACGAGCAGGTCGCGCCCGAGCCGGTCGGTGCCGAGCCAGTGTGCACCCGCGAGCCCCGGAGGCGCAGCGAGGTGCTGCCAGTCGAGGCTGTCATACCCCCAGGGACTCAGGGCGGGCGCGACGATCACCGCGACTGCCACGGCTGCGAGCACCGTGAGCGCGATGGAGGCGGCGCGGTTGCCGCGCAGGCGCCGGCGGGCATCACTCCAAAGTCCGCGGCTCGCCGCGGCGGCGTCATTCATGCCGGGTGCCCGGGTCGAGCCAGCCGCAGGCGAGATCGGCGAGGAGATTGAGCAGCAGGGTGAGCGCCCCGTAGACGATGACCATGCCCATCACGAGCGGGTAATCGCGGTCGATGGCACCCTGCACCAGATAACGCCCGGTCCCCGGCAAGCCAAACACCGCCTCGACGACCAGCGACCCGGTCACGACGAAAGCACTCGCGGGCCCCAGGTAGTTCACGACCGGCAGCAACGCCGGAGGCAGCGCGTGACGCCACAGCACGCGCCACTCGCCGAGGCCGCGCGCGCGGGCGCTGCGCACGAAGGGGGCGCGCAGCACCTCGAGCAGGCTCGCACGCATCAAGCGCGCGAGTGCCACCGCGAGCGGCAGTGCGAGCGTCACGACGGGCAACACCAGGTAGCGCGCAGCGCCCGGCTGCCATCCCGCGACCGGTAACCAGCGCAGGTGCACCCCGAAGACGAGTGCGAGCACCGGCCCGATGACGAAACTCGGCAGCGCCACCCCGAGCGCGCCGACCCCGGCGACACTCAAGTCGGCGCCCGGTGAGCGCCGCAGCGCCGCGGCGATGCCGGCCGGAATCCCGGTGACGAGCGCGAGCGCAATGGCGCACAGCCCCAGCGCGGCACTGAGTGGCAGTCCCTGGCGAATGAGCTCGCTGACCGTGAAATCGCGTTGGCGGAGCGAGGGGCCGAAGTCGCCGTGTGCGAGCGCGCGCAGGTAGCGCAGGTACTGCACGGCTAGTGGCGCATCGAGCCCGTAGACCCGCTCGAGATTGGCCCGCACCGCGGAACTGACGCCCTGCTCCGCATCGAAGGGCCCACCCGGGGCGAGACGGATGATGGCGAACGAGACGGTGACGATGATGAGCAGTGTGGGAATGAGCGCAGCGATGCGACGCAACGCGAGCTTCAGCATGCCGGCGACTCTAGCGGGGTCCCCATGAAATTGCGCGTCTTGTTTAGTGACGGGAGCTCGCATGTCGCGGCGTGCGCAACTTCACGGGGTGCCTCAGGCAGTGCGCAATCCGTCAACGCCGCGGCACCCCCCGTCAACATCGCACGCTTCCTGCCGCTATACTTGCTGCCCCTTGCCCGCCCGTCGGGTGACCCGAGAGTCAAGAGGAATGAAGCGCATCCTGGTCGGCATCAAGCGCGTCGTGGACGCCAACGTGCGCATCCGCGTGAAGCCCGATGGGAGCGGCGTCGTCACCGATGGGGTGAAGATGGCCATCAACCCCTTCGACGAGATCGCGCTCGAGGAGGCGCTGCGCATCAAGGAGCGCGGTGCGGCCGAGGAAGTCGTCGTGACGACCGTCGGGCCGGCCGACTGCCAGCAGCAGCTGCGCACCGCGCTCGCGATGGGGGCTGACCGTGCGCTGCACGTACAGGCCGACGGCGTGATCGAGCCGCTCACCGTGGCGCGCGCGCTGCTGAAGCTCATCGAACGCGAGCAGCCCTTGCTGGTCATCCTGGGCAAGCAGGCTATCGATGATGACAACGGTCAGACCGGACAGGTGCTCGCGGCGCTGTGGAACCGGCCGCAGGCGACCTACGCCTCGAAGCTCGAGCTCGCGGGCGAGACGGCGCGTGTCACCCGCGAGGTCGACGCCGGGCTCGAGACAATCGAGGTGAACCTGCCGGCGGTTATCACCACCGACCTGCGCCTGAACGAGCCCCGCTATGTGAAGCTGCCGGACATCATGAAGGCGAAGAAGAAGCCCCTCGACAGCCTCACCTTCGCGTCGCTCGGGGTCGAGCCGCGCCAGCAGCTGAAGCTCGTGCGCTGCGAGCCGCCGCCGCAGCGGCAGAAGGGCATTCGCGTCAAGGATGCCGCGGAGCTCGTCGATGCGCTGAGAAAGAAAGGACTGCTGTGAGCGCCAAGATCCTCATCGTTGCCGAGCATGACGGCAAGAAGCTCAATCTCAGCACCGCCAAGTGCGTCACCTGCGCCCGCTCGCTCGCGGGGGCGGAGGTCACCGTCACCGTGCTCGCCGCAGAGGTCGCGCCGGTCGCCGCCGAGGCGGCACAGCTCGCCGGCGTCGACCGCGTGCTGACGGTCGAGAATCCAGCAAACCTGCATCCGCTCGCCGCGGTGCTCGCGCCGCAGATCGTGGCGCTCGCCGGTCCCTTCACCCACCTGCTCGGCCCCTCGACCACCTTCGGCAAGGACCTGATGGCGCGGGTAGCGGGATTGCTCGAAGCACCGCAGGTGAGCGACATCATGGCGATCGAGAGCCCTACCCGCTTTCGCCGCCCGATCTACGCGGGCAACGCCATCCTCACTGTCGAGTCGAGCGGTGAAGGTAAGGTCGTCGGTACGGTGCGCATCGCTTCCTTCGAGGCTGCGGCGGCCGGCGGCTCCGCGCCGGTCGAGATGGCCACCATCAGCGTTCCGCTTCCGACGCATACGCGATTCATCTCGGTGTCCGCCGCCAAGAGCGACCGGCCGGATCTGCTGACCGCAGCACGTGTCATCTCCGGGGGCCGCGCGCTCGGGAGCGCGGAGGGGTTCAAGATCCTCTACAGCCTCGCGGACCGCATGCGGGCAGCCGTCGGCGCTTCACGCGCCGCCGTGGATGCGGGCTACGCGCCCAATGAGATGCAGGTCGGTCAGACCGGCAAGATCATTGCGCCGGAGCTGTATGTGGCGGTGGGAATCTCGGGGGCGATTCAGCATCTCACGGGCATCAAGGACGCACGCACCATCGTCGCCATCAACAAGGATGGCGAGGCACCGATTTTCGAGGTGGCCGATTTCGGCCTGGTCGGCGATCTCTTTCAGATCATTCCGGAGATCGAGCGGCTGCTCAGCTGAGAGTGACGCCCGGACCGGCCGGCCGGAGTTGTGATACATCTCTCCGGGATAGTTAGGTAGCTACCTAACTATCCATAAAGAGCGGATTCAACGCCTCGGGACCGTCGGAGTGCGGGCTACAGCTGCCCCAGGACCGCCTCGGCTGCGGACACCTTGAACTGGCCCGGCTGCTCAACTTCGACGCGCGTCGCGACCCCATCGCGTGCCACGATGGCGAAGCGCTGGCCGCGAGTGCCCATGCCGAACCCGCTTGCATCGAGCTCGAGGCCGAGCGCCTTGCTGTACTCGCCATTGCCGTCGGCGAGCATCAGCACCTTGTCGCCCACACCTTGTGCCTTGCCCCAGGCGTTCATCACGAACACATCGTTGACCGCCATGCAGGCAATGGTGTCGACGCCCTTGGCGCGGATCTGGTCGGCGAGCTGCACGAAGCCCGGAAGGTGCCTGGCGTCGCAGGTCGGCGTGAATGCGCCGGGCACGGAGAACAGCACCACCGCCTTGCCCTTGAAGAGCTCATCGGTCGTGATGTCTTTCGGCCCCTCCTTGGTCATACGCTTGAATTTGCCCGCGGGCATGCGCTCGCCTGCCTTGATGGCCATACTGGTCTCCTCTGGCTCAGGCGCGCCGCACGCGCGCGCGCGCCGGCTTCTGTGATTGACTGACCTCCGACCCTTTGGCCTTCGGGGATTGACTGGCGTTCGTCCCATTGGCCTGCTTCGCGTGCAGGCCCCACAGATTGGCCAGCCGCTCGAGGGCCGGGTCGCCCTTCACCGCCTTGAAGGTCTTCATGGCGTCGTCCTTGTGGCTGGCCTTGAGCTGCGCGATGCCAAGAGTGAGCCGGGCATCGGCCTCGTTCTTCACGCCACTCTTGGTGAGAGCCTTCGCGAGCTGATCGACGGCCTTGTCGTACTGAGCGTATCCGAGGTACGCGCGGCCCACGGCGAAGTTCTTCACGCCGGTCGCCGCCGCGTCGGCCTCTTTCTCGAGCTTCGGGAGCCCCTGTTGGTCGGCCGCGGCGCGCTTCTTGGCGCTTTCAAGCAGGCGCTGGGCGCGGTCCTTGCTGCGCTGATCGGTGAACACACTCTTTGCCTGAGCCTTCTCCAGCACGGTCTGCGCGTCACCGGGCGAGCCCTGATCGAGAGCCAGCTCCGCCATCTCGGTGTAGTCGCTCGGGTCCTTGAGCACGTCGGTGTCGAGCATCAGCCGGTAGGTCTGGAAAAGGTTCGTCTCGTTGCTCGAAGTCTCCTTGCGCATGCCGTAGAGCAGCTGCGCCCAGGTTTCCGGCTTCGGGTAATAGGTCACCATCTTTTCGACCGCACGCGTCTGGCAGGCCTCGTCCTGCAGCTTCGTGCAGGCGCTGTAGATGAGGGCGAGCGACTCGTTGCTCGGCGTCTGGCCAGCCTTGATCTGGCCGTCGACGATGCCCTCCTCGAACTTGAGGGTGTTCTTCCAGTCACCCTTCAAGTAATACGACTGGCCCACGATGGTGCGGATCGAGTCATCGGCAAACCCACCCTTGACCGCGCGGTTACCGAAATCGATCGCCTTGTCGTAGTTCTTGGTCTGGTAATTGATGGTCGCCAGCTGCTTGATGAGCGTCGGCTGGTCGGCCTGCGGCACCATGCCACTATCGAGCTCCGCCTCCAGGTACTTGGCGGCTTCCGGGTATTGCTGTGTCTTGATGTAGGAGAAGGACAGCATCTGGTCGATGATGTACTGGTCGGCGGGTGTTTTGCCCGCCATGCCCTCTGCCGTCTTCAGCTTGGCGATTGCGTCGGAATACTTCTTCGCCTTGATGTCGTCGTTCGCCTCCTTGAGCGGCTTGGCGAGCGCCGCGCTGTTCTTGGGCGCTTTTTCCTTCTCCTGCGCCAAAGCGGACGTCGCGGGCGTGAGCGCCACGATGGCCGCAAACGCGGCGCCGACGATGAGAGCTGCAACGGATCTGGCAGGGACCTTCATAGTGTGGTTTCGCATTACCGTGAGAAGTTAGTCGCTGAACTGGGCCACGTTGACGAAGCCGATCTTCTTCATGTGGTTGTGCTGCGCCGCCGCCAGCACCCTCGCCACGATGCCGTACCTGGCGCGGCGGTCGGGCCGCAGGTGGATCTCGGGCTGCGGATCCTTATCGGCCTCGGTGTGGAAGAACCCTTCGAGCTGATTGAGGTCGGCGACCGGCGTGCCGTTCCACACCACCGCGCCGTCGTAGTCGATCTCGAGATCGATAACCTCCGGTGGCTGATCCTGCGGCGGGGGCGGTGCATTCGGATTGGGCATGTCGAGCTTCACCGCGTGCGTCATGACGGGCAGTGTGATGATGAGCGTCACCAGCAGCACCAGCATCACATCGATGAGCGGCGTCGTGTTGATGTCGCAGAAGGTTGCGCCCTCAGCCCCACCGACAGGTATTGACATGGAATTAGGCTCCTGAGATTGACGAGATCACCGGTAACCGCGCACGCCGTGGTCTGGCTCGGTGAGGAAGCCGACCTTCAGAATGCTGCCCCGCTGGATGGCGTACATCACCCGCCCGATGTCTTCGTAGCGGGCCTCCTTGTCGCCGCGAATGTGCATCTCCGGCTGCGGCTTCTTGATCGCTGCGGCCTCGACGAGCCCGAGAAGCTCGTTGCGGTTGGCCACCCTGCGGTCGTTCCAGTAGATGTTGCCGTCCTTGTCGACCGCGATGGTGATGTTCTCGGGCTTGGTCTGCGTCGGGATATTGACTGCCTTGGGCAGTTGCACCGGCACCGTCTTGGTGATCACGGGGATCGTGATCAGAAAGATGATGAGCAGCACCAGCATCACATCCACCAGCGGTGTCGTGTTGATGCTCGCGATCGCGCTGCCTTCCTCGCCACCGACATTCATTGCCATGTTTCGGTCCTCACGCGCTGCGCTTCAGGCAACAAATCGGGGTGCCCTTCAGCACCCCGTGTTGCGCCTCGCGCGGTCAATCACTTGCGAACGTTGTGTGCCGGCTTCCGTCACTTGCTGACCGGTGACGCCTTCGCGGCAGCCGGGCGCACCCCACCGACCGTGGCGCCCGTGTCGACTCGCGCGCCACTCACGAGGTAAGCGTGCAGGTCGCTCGCGAAATTACGCAGCGCGTCCTGCAGCAACTTGTTACGGCCGAGCAGCCAGTTGTAGCCCATGACCGCGGGCACCGCCACGAACAGTCCAAGGGCGGTCATGATCAGCGCCTCACCGACGGGTCCGGCCACCTTGTCGATGCTCGCCTGGCCGGCAATGCCGATGCCGACCAGCGCGTTCAGAATGCCCCACACCGTGCCGAACAGGCCGACGAAGGGGGCCGTCGAGCCGACGGTCGCGAGGAGGCCCAGGCCGTTGGTGAGCTTGCTGTTGACCCCGTCAACCGCGCGCTGCAGCGACATGGTGATCCACTCGTTCAGGTCGATGCGGTCGGTGAGGCGGCCGTCATGGTGCGAAGCGGCGCGCAGACCGTCCTCGGCGATGCCGCGGAAATCATCACCCTTCTTCAGGCGCTCGACACCATCCTTGACTGAGGGCGCCGTCCAGAACTGCTTCTCGACCACGCGGGCGGACTGCTTGAGCTTACGCTGGTCCCAGAGCTTGGTGAGCATGACGTACCAGGAGGCGAGCGACATGATGAGCAGCAGGACCAGCACGGAACGCGCGATGATGTCCCCGCTCGACCACAGGGCGGCCAGACCGTAAGGATTTGAGACGGTGGTGGTGGCTTGGTTTTCCATAGTTTTCCTCGGGACAACAAAAAGCCGCACTCGGGGGTGCGGCGTTAGATCATCAATTGTGTAACTTGAAGCGGACCGGCAGGTCCGTGCACTTGGTAATGGGTTTGCCTTCTTCGGTCGCCGGTATGAACCGGCCCGAGCCCAAGGTGGCAACTTTGACGGCCGCCTGGTCGAGCCGCTCGTGGCTGGAGCTCGTCTTCATCTTCGGCGGCTCGGTCAGTTTGCCATCGGGCCCGACGCAGATGGCCACGACCGTCAGGCCTTCCTCGCCCAGGCGCCGCGAGGCATCCGGATAGTAGTCATCGACGTTGGGGAAGCCCTTGCCGAGTTTGATCGCCGTGGCGGCCACCGCTGCCTTGGCCACTGGCGCCGGCTTCGACTCCACGACACGCGCGGTGATCGCGCTCGTCTGCGGGCCGACTTCCGGCATCGCGATGTTGATGTCCGGCGGCGGCACTTCCACGACTTGCTTGCGCAACTCCGGCGGCGGCGGCGGCGGCGGTTCGTTCTTGGTCTTCTCCTCCTGCAGGATGTCAGTCTGGATCGGTGGCGCCAGCACCTCGATCGCTTTGCGCGCGAGCCCTGTGGCGAGCGCCCAGGCGATGATGACGTGGAGGGCGATGATCGCGGCCAGTACTGCCGTGCGCCCCGTGAAGTACTCGGTATCGCGTACGTAGGTAGCCATGCGTTTCTAGTCGTGCGTTTCTAGTCGTACGTTTCTAGTCGTGAGCTGTTACGAACATAGCCCGCCGGTGAGCGGCTGCTGACCGGTGTGTTATTTCGTTCCCCTCACCCGAGGGTTCTTGGAACCAACGTCCACGGCAGACACTCCTGCCGGTCTCCTTCCCAGATACTCATCAACGCACCCGGTATTTCCTAACGACGGGCACGGCGGTCTTCAAAATCCCCCGGGACGTTGTCACCGCTTGCGCGCAGCGACGAATGCTGCGCAACTGTAACCGCTGACCTCCGCACTGACAACTCCGGCGCAGCCTCAAGAAGTTCGTCGACGTGGCTGTATCGGCTCGGTGACGGCCCCACGCGAGGCGCTGCCGACCAGTGCCGCGTACTTGGCAAGCACACCACTGTGCGCATATGGCCTTGCCGGCTTCCAGGCTGCCCGGCGCCGCCGCAGCTCTACAGCCGGGAGCTCGACGCGGATCTCGCGCCTCACGGCGTCGATGATGATCTGGTCGCCCGTACGCAAGAGCCCGATCGGCCCGCGAAGCGCAGCTTCAGGCGAGATATGGCCCACGACGAAGCCGTGGCTCCCCCCGGAGAATCGCCCATCCGTGATCAGGGCCACCTTATCGCCGAGGCCGCGTCCCATGATGGCGCTCGTGGGGCTCAGCATTTCGCGCATGCCCGGGCCGCCGCGGGGTCCCTCCCCACGGATCACCACCACGTCCCCGGCTTTCACCGCTCCGCCCAGGATCGCGGCGGTCGCGCGCTCCTCCCCCTCGAAAACGCGGGCCCGGCCCTCGAAGCGCTCACCTTCCTTGCCCGTGATCTTGGCCACGGCTCCCTCGGGAGCGAGGTTGCCGTAGAGGATCACGAGGTGACTGCTCTTCTTCAGCGGAGCGGCAAGCGGATGAACAATGTCCTGTCCGCTCATGTACATCGGGACGTTTTCCAGATTCTCCTGCATGGTGAGGCCGGTCACGGTCAGGCAATCGGGGTGCAGGAGGCCGCCCTGGAGCAACATCTTCATCAGCGGCTGGATGCCGCCGATCGCCACGAGCTCCGACATGAGGTAGCGGCCGCTCGGCTTGAGGTCGGCCAGCACGGGCACCCCCCGCCCGATGCGCGTGAAGTCATCGAGTGTCAGCCGTACCCCCGCATCGTGCGCAATCGCGAGCAGGTGCAGGACGGCATTGGTCGAGCCACCGAGCGCGATCACGACGGTGATTGCATTCTCGAACGCCCGCCGGGTGAGAATGTCGCGGGGCCTCAGGCCCTCGCTCACCAGACTCACGACCGCCTCGCCCGCCCGGCGGCAGTCGGCGCGCTTATCCTCACCGACCGCCTCCTGCGCTGAGCTGCCGGGTAAGGACAAGCCCAAGGCCTCGATCGCAGACGCCATGGTGTTGGCGGTGTACATCCCGCCGCAACTGCCGGGGCCCGGAATCGCGGTGCGCTCGATCTCGAGCAGCGCCTCGCCCGTGAGCTTCCCCGCCGCATGCGCCCCCACCGCCTCGAATACCGAGATGATGTCCCGTCGCTGCGTTCCCGGGCGAATGGTGCCGCCATAGACGAAGACCGAGGGCCGGTTGAGACGCGCCATGGCCATGGCGCATCCGGGCATGTTCTTGTCGCACCCGCCCAAGGCGACGAAGCCATCGAAGCCTGCGGCACCGACTACCGTCTCGATGGAATCCGCGATGAGCTCGCGCGAGACGAGCGAGTAGCGCATGCCGGGGGTGCCCATGGAGATGCCATCCGACACCGTGATGGTGTTGAACAGCACGCTCTTGCCACCTGCCGCATCGACTCCGCTGCAGGCATCGCGCGCGAGCTCGCCGATGTGGGCGTTGCACGGGGTCACGTTTCCCCAGGTGGAGGCGACCCCGATCTGCGGCTTGCCGAAGTCGGCATCCTGAAAACCCACCGCGCGCAGCATGGCGCGCGCGGGCGCCTGCTTGTCACCCTCGACCACCACGCGCGAGTAGCGCCGCGGATCGATGTTGCGTTTCACACTGTCTCCTCAGTCGGTAGCGCGGGCCACCCGCGGCGCCGCCTGCTGCGCATCGGCGTGCCGGCGCATGCGGTTGAACCCGAGTGCTCCCGCGAGCGTCATGGCAAGTGGCAACACCAGTGCAAATTCTCCGGCACCCGGATGAGCCGCTTCGAGGCCCATGTAGGCGAGCACCCCGAGAGGCGGAGCCACCCCGCCCCGCAGCCCCGTGAGTGTCACGTGCACTCCCATGTAGTGCTGTGCGCGCCCGACGGAGGCGAAGTCGTTGTGACCCAGGTTCCAGCCAAGATTAGCACCGGCCTGGGCCGCGCCGAGCAACACGGAGCCAGCCCACAGCAGCGGTTGCCACGCGCTGAACACACCGGCACACATCGCCGCGCTCGCGAGCACGATCGCCCACCCCTGGCGCGAGCGATAGCGCACCACGTGCGATCCATCGAAGAGCCGCGCCCACGCGGGCAGGAAGAGCGGCTGCGTGATGAGCGGCACGACGGCGAGCAGCCCGATCTGCGTTCCACTCGTCAGGTGAAGCCGCTCGGAGAAGAGCAGCACCAGCTGCGCGGTCAGCATGAGGGTCCCGCCCCCGAAGATGCCCATCCACAGCATGTACTCGCGATACACGGCATCCTCCTTCAGGATCTGCGTCAGCATCCGCAGGCTGAAGGGCTCGCTGCGCGCGCCGCTCGCGGCCTCCTCGGCGAGCAGGCGGAATTCCCGCCGCACGCGCATGGCGCGGTACAGCCAGGCGCCGAGGAGCCCGGCCAGCGCTCCTCCGCCGTAGAGCCAGCGTGCATCCACCGCCCTCCGCTCGAGCGCCCAGCCGACGAGCGCCGCGGAGCAGGCCACGGCGATCGAATTTACGATCACGAGCCTGCCGGTGATGCGGGCGAGCACGTTGCGCGGATAGTTCGAGCTCCACACGGCCGCGCGTACCGTGAGGATGCCGCCCCACAGCACCCGTGCGGCGACCACCGACAGCACGGTCAGCACGAGGCCCCCGGCGGCGCGCGACGCGAAGGACACGGAGCCGACGAGCAGCGCAAATCCCGCCTGCAGGGCGACGATCAGCTGTACCCGCGCGCGCCCGTGCGCCAGGTTCGCCCACACGAAGCTCAGCACGTTGGAGAAGGCCGGCGCGCCCGAAACCAGTGCAACCGCGAGATTGACCGCGAAGGCCGGTGCCGCGCCGGTGAAGTGCTGTTTCACGAGCACCGCGGCCGTCGCCCCCTCGACCAGTCCCAGTGCGAAGCCCAGCAGTCCCCACGGCACGATCTCGCGGCGGAAAATCCCCTCGGCGAGCGCGCTGGGTCTTACGGGGTAGCTGTCGGGCACGGCGCGCAGCTTAATCGTTCGTTGACAATCTCGCCGCCGGTGTGCTCCCATCGGCCCATCAGGCTTGGTTCGCACGATATGTCCACCGATATGACGATCGCCCGCATCGAGGCTGCGCCAGAGCGCGCGGCGCGGGTGCTCCTGTCGGTACTGCCTCTGCTGCGGCTCCTTACCGGAGCGCGGTGCGGGGCACTCGCGAACGCCTGATCCACCCAGGCACGAGCGAGAAAGACACAGGACCCCGCACCGGCAGTAAGGCCGCTGCGGGGTTTTTTTTATGGCTTATTTACGGCCGCGGGCCCTCGAGGAGTGATCGCGATGAAGCTGTATTCACAGAAAGACGTCGACCGCAAGGCACTCAAGGGAGCACGGATTGCCGTCCTCGGCTACGGCAGCCAGGGTCGCGCACACGCGCTCAACCTGAAGGACTCGGGCTTCGATGTCGTCGTCGGCGTCCGCCGCAGCGGCGCGGGCTGGAAGCAGGCTCGCCGCGAGGGACTTCAGGTCGCCGAGCCCGCGCAGGCCGTGCAGGGCGCGGACCTCGTCGCGATCCTCATTCCGGATCCCGTGCAGAAGGAGCTCTACCAGGGGATCCGCAAGGGACTCAAGGCGGGCGCGACTCTCCTCTTCGCTCACGGCTTCAACATCCACTTCCGCCAGATCAAGCCGGCGAAGAATCTCGATGTCGTGCTCATTGCGCCCAAGGGTCCGGGGGACCTCGTGCGCCGCCAGTACCAGGAGGGCCGCGGCGTCCCGTGCCTGCTGGCGGTGGCGCAGGATGCCACCGGCAAGGCGCACGCACGCGCCCTCGCCTACGCGCACGGCATCGGCGGCACGCGCGGCGGGGTGATCGAGACCACCTTCGCCGAGGAGACCGAGACCGATCTCTTTGGCGAGCAGGCGGTGCTCTGCGGCGGGGCCACCGAGCTCGTGGTGAAGGGGTTCGAGACGCTCGTCGAGGCCGGCTATCAGCCGGAGGTCGCCTATTACGAGTGCCTGCATGAGCTGAAGCTTATCGTCGACCTGCTGCACGAGGGCGGGCTCGCCAAGATGCACCGGTTCATCAGCGAGACGGCCAAGTACGGCGATCTCACCCGCGGGCCACGCATCATCAACGAGCGCGTGAAGAACGAGATGCGCAAGGTGCTGAAGGAAGTGCGCAGCGGGCGCTTCGCACGGCAATGGATCCGCGAGAACGAGCAGGGCCGGCCGAATTACCAGAAGCTCCTCGCCGAGGACATCGACCGGCAGATCGAGCGGGTGGGCGCCACGCTGCGCGCGCGCATGCCGTGGCTCCAGCAGACGCGCCGCAGCACCGCTGCGGTGCGCAAGCGCGCTCCGACCCGGCGACTCGCGGCCAAGTCGCCCAAGAGAAAGGCGCTCAAGCGCGCCCGCACCGAGGGCGCCGCCGCCGTGCGGCACGCCGCATGAGGCCAATACAATGATCTCCAATCCCGAACGCGTGCTGATCTTCGACACCACGCTGCGCGATGGCGAGCAGTCGCCGGGCTGCAGCATGACCCAGCCCGAGAAGCTGCGCGTCGCGCGCGCGCTCGCCGAGCTCGGCGTGGATGTCATCGAGGCGGGGTTCCCCGCGGCCTCGCGCGGGGACTTCGACAGCGTCAGCGCGGTGGCGCGCGAGGTGCAGGGGCCGGTGGTGTGCGCGCTCGCGCGCTGCCATGACGAGGACATCGAGCTCGCCGCGCGCGCACTCGCCGCGGCAGAGCGCAAGCGCCTGCACGTGTTCCTCGCGACGAGCGCGATCCATCGCCAGTACAAGCTCAACATGGCACAGGAGGAGATCCTGCGCCTTGCGGCCGCCGGCGTCGGCAAGGCCCGCGAGCTGTGCGAGGACGTGGAGTTCTCCCCGGAAGACGCTTCGCGTACCGAGCTCGAGTTCCTCGCCCAGGTGGTGGAGGTGGCGATCGCAGCTGGTGCGACCACGGTGAACATCCCCGATACGGTCGGCTACACGGTGCCGGATGAGTTCGCCGAGCTCTTCCGCTACCTGCGCAAGAACGTGCGCGGTATCGAGGGCGTGCGGCTCTCGGTGCACTGCCACGACGATCTCGGCATGGCGGTGGCCAACAGCCTGACCGCGGTGGTCGCGGGGGCGCGTCAGATCGAATGCACCATCAACGGCATTGGCGAGCGCGCCGGCAACTGCTCGCTGGAGGAAGTGGTGATGGCGCTGAAGACGCGCGCCGCCTTCTTCAATGTGGCGACCGCGGTCAACACCACCCGCCTGTACCCGACCTCACGCCTGGTCTCGAGCATCACCGGCATGCCGATCCCGCGCAACAAGGCGGTCGTGGGCGAGAACGCCTTCGCACACGAGAGCGGCATCCACCAGCACGGCATGCTCAAGCACCCCAGCACTTATGAAATTCTGCGTCCGGAGGATGTGGGGCTCTCGCGCAGTCACCTGGTGCTCGGCAAGCACAGCGGCCGGCATGCGTTCCGCGAGCGCGTGCAGGCGCTCGGCTTCGAGCTCGAGGAGGCGGAGTTCAACCGCGTGTTCGAGGAGTTCAAGGCGCTCGCCGACAAGAAGAAAGAGCTGTTCGACGGCGACATCGAGGCGCTGGTGCTGCGCGCGGAAGGATCGGCCACAGGTCCCTGGCAGCTCGTCGAGCTCACCACCGAGACCCGCAGCGGAGGTGTCGCGCGCGCGAACGTGCAGCTGCGGCACAGCGATGGCCGTGCTGCCTCCCGCACTGCCGCAGGCGATGGCCCGGTCGATGCGGCTTTCAAGGCCATCGAAGCCGCCACCGGCATCACCGTGACGCTGCGCAAATTCGAGGTCGAGGCGGTGTCCGAGGGCGAGGACGCCCAGGGCGAGGCGCGGGTATACGTGGAGTACAATGGCAGGAGCTATCGGGGCGCCAGCGTGAGCACCAATATCGTCGAGTCGGGCACGCGCGCATTTCTCGAGGTGATCAATCGCATCGAGCTGGCGCAGGCCGGAACGCGTACGCGCGATGAGCGCACCGCGGCAACCTCCGCGTGAGGAGTAAGGAGTCTCCATGCCCATTCCTGCCACGCAATTCATCTGGTTCAACGGCAAGCTCGTGCCGTGGGAGAAGGCCACGGTGCACGTGCTCGCGCACGCGCTGCACTACGGCTCCTCGGTGTTCGAAGGCGTGCGCGCCTACGAGACCCCGCGTGGCGTCGCCATCTTCCGCCTGCGCGATCACACACGGCGCCTGTTCGACTCGGCGAAGATCTATCGCATCAACATGCCCTACTCCGCCGAGAGTCTGAACGATGCCTGCCACCAGGTGATCGCGGCGAACGGCCTGAAGCGCGGCGCCTATATCCGCCCGGTGGTGTTCAAGGGGTACGGGGAGATCGGGGTGAGCCCGAAAAACGATCCTCCCACCGATGTCGCGGTGGCGGCCTGGGAGTGGGGCCGCTACCTCGGCCACGAGAGCGAGGCCGGCGGCGTCGATGTGTGCATCTCCTCCTGGCAGCGCGTGGCCCCCAACACGCTGCCGGCGCTGGCGAAGGCGGCGGGCAACTACCTCTCGAGCCAGCTGATCGCCGCCGAGGCGCGGCGGCTCGGGTTTGCCGAAGGGATCGGGCTCACCACCGAAGGTAACCTGAGCGAGGGCTCGGGTGAGAATCTATTCCTGGTGCGGGATGGGGTGCTGCTCACGCCTGCGCTCGCGCACTCGGTCCTCGGAGGTCTGACGCGCGACACGGTGATGCGGCTCGCGCGCGAGCGCGGGCTCGAGGTGCGCGAGTGCGCGATCCCGCGCGAGCTCCTCTACCTCGCGGATGAGGCGTTCTTCACGGGAACTGCGGTCGAGATCACTGCCATCAGCTCGGTCGATCGCCTCCCGGTCGGCACCGGACGCACGGGGCCCATTACGGAGTCGCTGCAGAACGCCTTCTACGGCCTCTTCTCGGGTAAGACACCCGACAAGTGGGGATGGCTCGACTACGTCGACATGTCCGCGCCGCGCGTCGCGGCATCCGGCTGATGGCGAGCACGCCGCAAACTCTGTTCGAAAAGGTCTGGCAGCGTCACGAGGTGAGCGCCGAGAGCGCCGCCGTCCCGGCGGTGCTGTACATCGATCTGCACCTCATTCACGAGGTCACATCGCCCCAGGCGTTCACGCTGCTGCGGGAGCGCGGACTCACCGTGCGACGCCCGGACCGAACTCTCGCCACCATGGATCACTCGACGCCGACCACCACCGCGCAGGTATTCGGCGGCGCGCCGATCACGGTCGATGCCGCTGCGCGGCAGGTCCGCGAGCTCGAGGAGAACTGCGCCAGGTTCCGCGTCGAGCTGCTCGGCCTCACGCACGGCCAGCGCGGCATCGTGCACGTCATAGGTCCCGAGCTCGGCCTCACGCAGCCGGGCAAGACCATCGTTTGCGGCGACAGTCACACGAGCACGCACGGCGCGCTCGGCGCACTCGCCTTCGGTATCGGCACGACCGAGGTCGCGCACGTGCTGGCGACACAGTGCCTGTTGCAGCGCAAGCCGCGTACGCTCGCGCTGAACGTCTCCGGAGGGCTCGCCGCCGGCGTCACGGCGAAGGACCTGATTCTCGCCATCATCGGCCGGCTGGGCGTGTCGGGCGGCACGGGTCACGTGATCGAGTACCGCGGAGAGACCATCGCCGGGCTCGACATGGAAGAGCGTATGACGGTGTGCAACATGTCGATCGAGGCAGGCGCACGCGCTGGCATGATCGCCCCCGATGAGACCACTTTCGCGTATCTCGCCGGGCGGCCGCGCGCTCCCGCAGGCGATGATTGGGAACGATCGCTCACGCTGTGGCGTGAGCTGCCGAGCGACCGCGGTGCGCGCTTCGATCGCGAGGTCGACATCGACGCGACGCGGGTCGAGCCGATGATCACCTACGGCACGAACCCCGGCATGGTGATCCCGATCGGCGGGAACATACCGCAGCGGCCGGGCGATGCGGTGTTCGCGCGTGCGCTCGAGTACATGGGGCTCGACGCCGGCGCGCCGATCAAGGACCAGCCGGTGAACGTGGTGTTCATCGGCAGCTGCACCAACGCGCGCCTCTCGGATCTGCGCACCGCGGCGGCGGTGCTGCGCGGGCGGCGCATCGCACGCGGTCTCACCATGCTGGTCGTGCCCGGCTCGCAGCAGGTCAAGCGCGCCGCCGAAGCCGAGGGGCTCGACCGGGTATTCCTCGATGCCGGTGCCGAGTGGCGCGAGTCGGGTTGCTCCATGTGTCTCGGCATGAACGGGGATGTGGTCGGACGCGGCCAGTACGCCATCAGCACCAGCAACCGCAACTTCGAGGGCCGCCAGGGCGTCGGTGCCCGCACCCTGCTCGCGAGCCCGCTCACCGCCGCTGCGAGCGCGGTGCGCGGGCGTGTGACTGACCCGCGCGAGCTTTGCTGAAGCGGGCCTGAGCCGGCGGTATCGCTATGGAACCGTTCACGACGTTGACCTCACGCACGGTGGTGCTGCCCGCGGCCAACATCGACACTGACCAGATCATCCCGGCGCGTTTTCTGACAACGACCACGCGCTCAGGGCTCGGCGAGCGGCTGTTCGCCGACTGGCGCTACGACGAGCACGGCGCGCACCGGGCGCAGTTCGTACTCAATCAGCCTGCGGCTGCGGGGTGCCACATTCTCGTCGCCGGCCGCAACTTCGGCTGCGGCTCCTCGCGTGAGCATGCCGCCTGGGCGCTCATGGACCACGGCTTCCGCGCGGTCATCAGCGCGGAGATCGCCGACATCTTCCGCACCAACGCCCTGAAGAATGGCCTGCTGCCGGTGATCGTCGGGGAGCCCACTGCGGGGTGGCTGATGGCTCACCCGGGCGCCACGGTTACCATCGATGTGGCACGCTCCACGCTCGCACTGCCCGATGGCACGACGGTAAGCTTTCCACTCGAGGCTTTCGCACGCCATTGCCTGCTCGAGGGGGTGGATGAGCTCGGCTTTCTCCTCGCGCGGTCGGGCGAGATCGCCGCCTTCGAACGCCGCGCATGAGAGCACGCATCGCGGTGCTCGCCGGGGATGGCATCGGCCCCGAGGTGATGGAGGAAGGTACCCGTTGCCTCACTGGCGTCGCCCATCGCCATGGCCACGCGATCGAGCTCCATCCCCTCCCCTTCGGCGGCGCCGCCATCGACTCCGAAGGTGATCCGTTGCCGCCCGCGACGCTGCGGGGATGTCTCGAGGCCGATGCGGTGCTGCTCGGCGCCATCGGGGGACCCAAGTGGTCGGCACCACAGGCGCGAGTGCGGCCTGAAGCCGGTCTCCTGCGCCTGCGCCGCGAGCTCGGCACCTTCGCCAACCTGAGGCCCGTGCGGGTGCACCCCTCGCTCGCCGACGCCTCGACCCTGAAGGCGGAGGTGGTCTCCGGAGTCGACCTCGTGTTCGTGCGCGAGCTGACGGGCGGCATCTACTTCGGCGAGAAGCACCGGGATGCCGTGCACGCGAGCGATGTGTGCAGCTACAGCGCGGCGGAGATCGAGCGCATCGTGCGCGTCGCCGCGCAGCTCGCGCGCGCTCGAAGCGGCCGGCTCACCTCGATCGACAAGTCAAACGTCCTCGAGACCTCCCGCCTGTGGCGCGAGGTCACGCAGCGCGTCATCGAGCGGGAGTTCGCCGGGGTGCGGCTCGAGCACATGCTGGTCGACGCTGCGGCCATGCACCTGATCCACCGGCCACGCGACTTCGACGTACTGGTCACCGAGAACATGTTCGGCGACATCCTCACCGACGAGGCCTCGATGCTCGCCGGGTCGCTCGGCCTGCTCCCATCCGCCTCACTCGGTGACGGGCGGCGCGGCATTTACGAGCCGATACACGGATCGGCACCGGACATCGCGGGGCGTGGGGTCGCGAACCCCTACGGCACCATCCTGTCTGTCGCGCTGCTGCTGCGCCATTCACTCGGACTGCACGCGGAGGCGGCGGCACTGGAGCAGGCCGTAGCGGATGCGCTCGCTGATGGCGCACGAACGGCGGACCTTGCGCGTGCGGGCGAGCGGGCCGTCTCAACGCGCGAGGCCGGCGAGGCCGTACTCAGCAGGCTGCGGCGGCCTGCCTGAGGGCACGCTGCGGCAGCACTCGCGCCGCGCGGGCGAGCGCGCGCGCGAGATCCGCGCGCAGGTCCTCGAGCGCCTCGATGCCGATCGACAGGCGGATCAGCCCATCGGTGAGGCCGGCGCGCTCGCGCGCTGCCGGGTCCATGGCGGCGTGTGTCATGGTGGCGGGATGGGCGATGAGACTTTCCACGCCGCCGAGCGATTCCGCGAGCGAGAAACACTCGAGCCCCTTGACGAACTCACGCACGGCATCATGCCCGCCCTCGAGCTCGAGAGTGACCATCGCGCCGAAGCCGCGCTGCTGGCGCTTCGCAAGCTCGTGACCGGGATGGTTGGGCAGGCCGGGATACCACACGTGGCGGACGTTGGGCTCACCGTCGAGCCAGTGCGCGAGCGCCACTGCATTGCGCCCGTGGTGCTCGAGCCGTGCGTGCAAAGTCCGAAGTCCGCGCAGCGTGAGGAAGCTGTCGAACGGCGCACCGGTCACCCCGAGGCAGTTGGCCCACCAGGTCAGCTGCTCGTGCAGGGCCGCATCGCGCGCCACGACCGCACCGCCGACGACATCGCTATGCCCGTTCAGGTATTTGGTGGTCGAGTGCACGACGAGATCCGCCCCGAGGGCCAGCGGCTGCTGCCAGGCGGGCGAGAGGAAAGTGTTGTCGACGGCGACGAGCGCACCGCGCGCATGCGCGAGGGCGGCCACCGGCTCGATGTCGGTGATGCGCAGCAGCGGGTTGCTCGGTGTCTCGATCCACACCAGCGCCGCCCTCGAGCCGAGCGCCGCGCGCACCGCCGCCTCATCGCCAAAGTCGATGAATTCGACCTCCCGCTCGCCGCGCTGTCGCCAGGCGTCGAAGAGCCGATAGGTGCCACCGTAGCAGTCGTGGGGCGCGACGATGCGCCCGCCGACCGGAACGAGATACCCGGTGAGCGTGATGGCCGCCATGCCGCTCGCGGTGACGACCGCGCCGTACCCCTGCTCGAGCTCGGCGAGGGCCGTCGCCAGCAGGTCGCGCGTCGGGTTGCCCGAGCGCGTGTAGTCGTAGGCGCGTTTCTCGCCAAAACCGCGAAACGCGAAAGTCGAGGTCAGGTGCAGCGGGGGCACGACGCAGCCGGTGGCATCCTCGCACTCGATGCCGGCGCGCACAGTCTGGGTGATCTGACTCGCGCCGCTATTGGCAGCCGCAGCGGCCTGCCAGGGCGCGAAGGTGTTGGGAATTTGACTCACAGGATGCTCCGCTTTGGGCCTAAGTCCGGTCTCACCGGTCTCCCGCGGAGCGCGCCCGCCCTGAAGCTGGCAGGCTTTGTCGCGTCCATTCCCATCGAGTCCGTAGGGACCCAAGGGCCACGCTGACCGCTCATCTGTCGACACCCGCAGGCGGCGTCGCAGGAGTTGGCACCTTGTCCAGGGTGGTTGGTCCTGGCGGTTGCCCCGGCGTCTAAGGGCCTATCCCTCAGCCGGTCTCGATGAGTGCCAGAGAGTTTACGGGCGCGGCCGGGTTGGGTGCAAGCGTGATCGAGAGGGAGCACGGGCGCCTGGCGGGCGCAAGGGGAGCTGCATCGACAACCCCGAATCGTCAGTCGACCCGTTAAAGATAAGAGTGAACCGCTCGAGAACGGCCAACATCCAACATGCGCGCGGCCGACGCGGGGACGGGCGAAGATTGGCGTATTCTCCTCACGAAGATTCTCCGGGGGGCACATCGATGCAGGTTGCAGAGCGCCTTCGGCGGCTCATTCCCCGTGCCTTTGTTTTCGCGCTCATATCCTGCGTACACGCCGCAGCGCTCGCGCAGGCTGCCGTGCCGCCCGAGCTGCACGGCTGGGAGGAGTGGGCGCTGCGAGGCCATGAGTCGCATCGCTGTCCATGGCTCGTACCCGGGATGCCGGCCGACGATGCGCGCGTCTGCGCCTGGCCTTCCATCCTCGAGCTGCAGGTAGATGAGCACGGCGGGCGATTCAGTCAGCGGTGGGAGGCCTCGACCGACACCTGGGTGCCGCAGCCCGGGAACACTGAAAACTGGCCTGAAGAGGTGACTATCGATGGCAGCCCTGCCGCGGTCGTGAGCCACAAGGACTCACCTGCGGTCCGTATGGCACCGGGAGCGCACACCGTGGCGGGGGTGTTTCGCTGGGCGAGGCGCCCCGAGACGTTGGCTTTGCCGGAGAACGTAGGCCTCGTGGCAGTGTCGATCGGCGGTACGCGGCTCCTGAATCCACAGCGCAGCGACACGGGGATCATCCTCGGTGCGCACGCCATCGCGCGTCAGGACGATCGTGTCGATGTGCGCGTGTTCCGGCGTCTGGATGACAGCGCGCCCGCCCTGCTCACGACCGAAGTGCATCTCGCGGTTGCCGGCGAGGCGCGGGAGATTCGACTCCCGTCGGCATTGCCGGCGGGGTTTCAGCCGACCGCAATCGAGTCGGCGCTCGCTGCGCGACTCGATCCGGACAACACGTTGCGGGTGCAGGTGCGACCCGGCGCATTCAGCGTCACCGTCGAGGCACGGGGCCCGAGCCCGGTCTCCGAGGTGCGGCTCGGGCAGCGCTCGCCACCCTGGCCCGATGAAGAGGTCTGGAGTTTCGCGTCCGACGACCGGTTGCGCGTGGTCGCCATCGAGGGCGTAGCCGCCATCGATCCCGCACAGGCGGACGTTCCCCAGGAGTGGCGCAATCTTCCGGCCTATCGCATGAACCCCGCCGCGACGCTGCGGGTCGTGGAGCGCAGTCGCGGTCTGTCGGCGGCCGATAGCAACGAGTTGCAGCTGCAGCGCACGGCGTGGCTCGATTTTGGGGGCAAGGGCTACACCATCGTCGACAGGGTGACCGGGGCGATGCGCCAGGGCTGGCGTCTCGACCTCGAGGAGCCCTACAGCCTCCGGAGCGCTCGCACCGCGTCCGATGAGCCGTTGCTGGTTACCGCCGGGATGACGCCCGGTCTCACGGGGGTGGAGATTCGGGGTTCGCTACTCGACCTCACGGCGGTCTCACGTCTCGAGCGGGCCGGCGGATCGATGCCCGCGTCCGGCTGGCGCACGCGCTTCACCGGTGTCTCCGGCAGTCTCGTGATGGCGCCGGGCTACCGTCTGCTGGCGGCGTTCGGCCCGGATTCGGCGCCGGAGGCGTGGCTCGAGCGCTGGCGTCTGCTCGATCTCTTCATCGTTCTCCTGACGGCGACCGTCGCATGGCGAATGCTCGGCATGCGCACTGCCGCCATCGCGCTCGCAGCGACCGTGCTGACTCATCAGGAAACCGGCGCCCCCACCTGGCTGTGGCTGGCGGTTCTGGTGTCGCTTGCCCTGCAGCGCGCTGCGCCTGCCGGGCGCCTGCGCGACTGGGCCCGCGGAGCGCGCATTCTGGCGCTCGCTCTAGTGCTCCTGGCGCTCGTGCCGTTCGCAATCAGACAGGTGCGCCTCGCCGTGTATCCACAACTCGAGGCCATCTCCACCGGCTCGTACCAGGGTGGTGTCGCGGGCGTTGCACCCGCCGCCCCGGGCGTGCAGATGGAGGAGCTGGCTGAGGCGCGCATGCAAGGCAGTCTCGCCGCTGGCCGGCAATTCAAGCGCAGTGCGCCACCATCGGGCGGAGCGCCATCCCAGAACGCCCCGCCGGTCCAGGAAATCGCGGTCATCGAAGGTCGCAGGGCGGGCGAGAACCAGATTGCCCGCTATGAGCCCGGCGCGGTCATTCAGGCGGGGCCGGGGGTCCCCGCCTGGACCTATCACGTCTATCCCTTCTCGTGGAGTGGTGCGGTCGAGGAGAACGCCACTGCGCGCTTCCTGATCAGCCCACCATGGATGACGCGGCTATGGCGCCTGCTGGGCCTGCTGCTCGCCGCGGTTTTCGTGCTCGAGCTCACGCGACGCGAGCTCCCCGTGGTGCCAGGCGAGTGGCGGCAGCGGCCGGCAGCAGCCCTCGGTGTGGCTCTTCTTGGGATGGCTCTGACGTGCGTGGCAATTCCGACCGCTCGCGCGGCGACGACACCCGACCCCGCGCTGATCGACCAGCTGCGCACCGAGCTGCTCGCGGCGCCAAAGTGCGCACCCGATTGTGCTGCCGTGCTGTCCGCCGACGTCACCGTCAGTGCCGCCCGGCTGAGTGTGGTGCTGAAGGTGAGCGCGCTCGATCCGGTGGGCCTCGCACTGCCGGGAGCAGATCCCGCCTGGACTCCGGACCTCGTACAGGTCGATGGCGCGGGGCCAGGCTGGGTGCAGCGCAGCCCCCAAGGCATCCGCTACGTGAGGCTCGCGCGCGGGCTGCATGCCGTTAGGATCGAGGGTCCGATCGAGCCCATCGCCGCCTTGAGCCTGGCGTTCCCCTTTCCCCCGCGCGTGGTCGATGTGCATGCACAGGACTGGGACGTAGGCGGAGTCAGCGACCGGCACCTGATGAGCGGGGCGCTCGAGCTGGCTCGCAAGCGCATGGACAGTACGACCGCCTCATCCGGCGTGAGGCAGGAGGAGTTTCCGCCCTTCGTAGAAGTCGATCGCCTGTTTCATCTCGCGCGGGACTGGACGGTCGACACGACAGTGACGCGCGTCGCCCCCAAATCAGCCGCCTTCACGGTGAGCCTGCCATTGCTGGCCGAGGAAGCGGTCACCACCCCGGGTCTGCGGGCGAGTAGCGGAAGCATCTCTCTCGGGCTCGCGACGGGAGAGTTGAGTCAGAGTTTCTCCTCGATCCTGCCCCGCAGCGACACACTCGAGCTCGCCGCCTCGCGCGATGACTCGCACAGCGAGCGCTGGCGGTTCGAGGTCGCGCCGACCTGGCACGCGGAGTTCACCGGTATCCCGGCCGTTGCGCCCGGGCAGGAGGCTGCCAACTGGATCTTCGAGTACTACCCGCGGCCAGGCGAGAAGCTGAAAGTCACGGTGACACGGCCCACTGCATCCGCCGGCGGGACGCTCGCGTTCGACAACATCACGCTGCAGGCGGTCGCCGGCAGTCGATCAAGCGACACGAGTCTGCAGTTGCACTACCGCAGTACTCAGGGCGGCCGGCAAACGCTGCACATACCCGCGGACGCGGTGGTCACCAAGGTGCTGAGCGATGGGCAGCCGATCGCGCTGCGGCCCGAACATGGCGAGCTCTCGCTGTCGGCGCTTCCGGGAGCTCACACCTGGTCGGTGGACTGGCGGTCCCCCGCGGGCGTCAGGCTTCTCACGCGCTCGCCGCAGGTGTCACAGGCGGCGCCCGCCAGCAATCTGCGCATGTCCATCCGACTGCCCGAGGATCGCTGGGTGCTCTACGCGTTCGGCCCCGGAGTGGGACCGGCCGTTCTGTACTGGGGCGAGCTGCTCGTCTTCATCGTCGCGGCCTGGTGGATCGGGCGCTCGGCACTCACGCCGCTGCCCACGCGGGATTGGTTGCTGCTCGGGCTCGGGCTGTCGACATTCTCGTGGGTCGCCCTCGGGCTGTTCGCGGTCTTCGTCGCGCTGTTCCAGTGGCGCGCGCGCCGCCCAGCCCCGGCGAAACCGGAGCGATTCAAGCTGCTGCAGCTCTTTTCGGCATTCGTCGCGGTCGTCGCGATCCTCGCCGTCGTAGCCGCCGTTCCAGAGGGGCTGCTGGCTCATCCCGACATGCGCATCGCACCGGTGCGAGGTTCCGGCGAACTCGCGTGGTTCATCGACCAGTCCTCCGAGCGCCTGCCGACGCCGAGTGTCCTTTCGCTCTCGCTCTGGTGGTACAAGCTCGCCATGCTGGCCTGGGCTCTGTGGCTCTCCTTCGCGCTGACGCGCTGGACCCGTTGGGCGTGGCAGGTGTTCACACGCGATGGCCTGTGGCCGCGACGGCCCCTGCCGCCAGCTCCCGCAGCAGAGCCCGCCAAGGCGTAATTCAATGCGGCGCGAGGCTCGACGCGCGTCGATCCGCGTCGGCGGCTCCGCCATTGTTGCCCCGGGCACGGAGCGAATCGGCAATCAGCCGCCAGGCGGAAGACTGAGCCGACGCATCGCCGCTTGCGAGAGCAAGCGCCTTGCGCCCCATCGCATCGGCCTGCGCCGGGTTGTTCTCGGCGAGGCGCACCCGGCCGAGCTCGATCCAGACCAGCGGGTTGTCAGGCTCGATGCGCAATGCGCGCTCGAGTGTCGCGGTGGCCTGTGCAGTGTCGCCGCCGGCCGCCTGCTGGTGGGCCTGTGTCACCAGCGCGCTCGCCGCGGAACCGAGGTGAAACTGTTTCGTTGGCGAGGGTGGCGAGGGTGGCGAGGGTGGCGCGGGCGAGACCTGGGTCTCGGGAGTCGGTGTCTGCGGTTCCCCTTGGCGAGGCTGCGCCGAGCCGGGCGACGCCGCGCCTGTCACTGGCGGAGCCGACTGCGGGGGCGGCGCGCGAAACAGCGTACACGCAGAGAGCGACACGGCTGCGAGGAGTGCGGGAAGGAGCAGGCGGATGCGCATGCGTGGAATGATATTAGTGCACGACGCTTCGTACCCACTGCTGCGCGCGGTCCAGGAGGCTTGTTCCGGCCGTGCCCTCGGGGAAGCCGCAGCCGGGACGCGGAGGAACCACCGCATCGGCCGGCACGGCGACGGCGACGAGATCCGAGGCGCATCCCGGGACTGCGCGCAGTCCGGTCGGATACTCGATGCGAACCTCGACGACCGACTCCGGCATCGGCGCGCTCCACGAGCTCGTGCCCAGGCCCGCCATGATGTGCGCCCACACCGGCAGTGCGCCCGCGGATCCTGTGAACCCTGTCGGCTCGTCGTCGTCGTAACCGACCCATACGACCGCGACGTGGCTGCCGGAGAAGCCGGCAAACCAGCTGTCGCGAAAGTCCGAAGAGGTGCCCGACTTGCCGGCGACGACCAGATCAGGCGGCAGCAGAGCGCGCGCCGAGCGCCCCGTCCCGTGATCCATCACGAGCACCAGCATGCGATCGAGCTGGTAGATGACTTCCGGGGAGGCCACCTGCGTAACTTCGAGCGGAAACGCCTTGAGCGGCTTGCCATCGCCGCTGATGACCGCGCGCACCGCGCGCAAGGGGTTGCGGAAGCCGCCGTTGGCGAGACCGTTGAAGAGCTGCGCGGCTTCGAGCGGTGTCACATCCACCGCGCCGAGCAGCATCGCCGGCACCTGTGCGGGCGGCCGCGGCAGGCCGAATCGCTGCAGCGTCGCCCCGACCTTCGGCAGTCCGAGGTCGAGCCCCACACCGACTGTGGCGAGGTTGAGTGACTCGGCGAGCGCGCGTACCACGGGAACCGGCCCATACACCTCGTGAGTGAAGTTCTCCGGTGTCCAGTGGCGGTCGCCGGTGAGCTTCACGTCGACGGCCGCATCCTGCACGACCGTCGTCGCGTTGTAGCGTCCGCTCTCGAGCGCCGTCAGATAGATGAAGGGTTTCACGAGCGATCCCATCGAGCGGTGCGCATCGAGCGCTCGGTCGAAGCCGTCGTAGCCGACATCGCGCCCGCCGACGATTGCAATGACATCGCCGCTCTGCGGCGAGGTGACGACCACCGCACCTTCGAGTCTGCCGTGCTTGCGCTGGCGATCGAGCCGTGCGAGTTCGCGCTCGAGCGCGCGCTCGGCCTCATCCTGCGCGCGCGGCTCGAGGCTCGTGTAGATGCGCAACCCCGCCTCGGTCAGATCCTGATCGCGATAGTCGCGCCGCAAGGTGCGGCGCACGAAGTCGAGATACGCCGGGTAATAGGCTCCCGCGGGGCGCGTGCTGACCCCGAGCGGCCGGTGCGTGGCGGCAGTTGCGTCGGCCGAGTTGATGACGCCCTGCTCCGCCATCTGGCGCAGCACGAGATTGCGCCGCGCCAGCGCGCGCTCGGAATGGCGCCGCGGATCGTAGTAAGAGGGTCCGCGCACGATCGCGACCAGCAGCGACACCTCCGACAGGTCGAGCTCGGAGAGAGGCTTGCCGAAGTAGAACTGGCTCGCGAGCCCGAAGCCGTGAATCGCGCGGTCGCCGTCCTGCCCGAGGAAGATCTCATTGATATACGCGTTCATGAGATCGGCCTTGGTGAAGTGCGCATCGAGGGCCATCGCCATTACCGCCTCGCGCAGCTTGCGCGAGAGCGTCTGCCGGGAGCTCAGGAAGTAGCTGCGCACGAGCTGCTGTGTGAGGGTGCTTCCTCCCTGCTCGATCTGCCCGGCGCGCACATTGACCCATGCGGCGCGCAGCATTGCGACAGGATCGACCCCGTGGTGCGTGTCGAACTTGCGGTCTTCGACGGCCTTGAGGGCGAGAGGCAGAAGTGGCGGTACCTCCTCCGGACTCACTACGATCCGATCCTCACCGTGGATCGGGAAAATGCTGCCGATCAGCAGCGGCTCGAGTCGCAGCACCGGCACCTCGTTCCCGGTGCCATCGCGCAGGCTCTCGATACCCTGCGCGCCTGCCATCGTGATAGAGAGTGGCTGCGCGGCGCGCGTCTCATCCGCGAAGCGTGCCGGACGCAGCGACACTTCCAGCCGCTCGCCTGCAAGCCGGTAAGTGCCCGGGTGATCGGGCCGGTCGCTGCGCAGGTAGTGCAGGCGCTGCAGCTCGTGCTCGAGCCCGGAGACCGTGAGCGGCAGACCCGCGTACAGCTCGAGTGGCGCCGCATACACCTGCGCCGGCAACGTCCAGCGGCGACCCTCGAACTGCTTCACCACCAGGTGATCGAGGTACAAGCCATAGAGCGCGGCGGCGAGGAGCATTCCGCCGAGGATGAGAAGCAGTGCGCGTTTCAGATGAAAAGCTCCTCGGCAGGCGGGCGCAGGTTGTACTCCGAGCTCATCGTGCGCCCATAGGCGCCGGCATTGGCGATCAGCAACACGTCGCCTTCGCCGGTCGGTGGCAATAGCCGATCGTGACCGAGTACATCCGCACTCTCGCAGATCGGCCCGACGATGCTCACGAGCTCGGTCGAGGGCTCATTGAGCCGCGTGAGGTTGGCGATTTCATGGTACGCGCCATAGAGTGCCGGGCGGATGAGCGAGTTCATGCCGGTGGCGATGCCGATGAACCGTAGTCCTCCCTTGGCCTTGAGCTGCGTGACGCGCGCGAGCAGGACGCCGCAGCTCGCCACCAGGTAGCGCCCGGGCTCGAGCCAGAGCTCGAGTTGCGGGTGCTCGGCGCGCACCGCGGCGAGCAGCGTGTCGAGCGCAGCGAGATCCACCCCCGGCTGGTCGCTCCGCTCCGGCACGCCCAAGCCTCCGCCGACATCGATGATGCGCACGCGGGGGAAGCTGCCGGCTGCCGCGGCGAGCAGCCGTGCGGTGTGCTCCCAGCTCGTGACATCGAAAATACCGCTGCCGACGTGTGCCTCGAGGCCGATGACCTCCACACCCGTTTTTTCGGCCGTGCGCGCGAGCTCCGCGAGCTCCGTGATCGGTACGCCGAATTTCGAGCGGCTGCCGGCGGTACGCACGTGAGTGTGGTGGCCGCGGCCGACCCCGGTGTCCACCCGCACGAAGATCTCGTGGCCTGCAAAGAGCTGCGGCCAGGCCACGAGCGCGTAGGCGTTGTCGACCGTGACTCTGACGCCCGCCGCGAGTGCCCAGGCACATTCGGCGCGCGGTGCGAAGTTCGGCGTGTAGAGAATGCGCTGGCGCTCGAGCTGCGGAAAAAGCTCGAGCACACGCTCGACCTCGCCCCGGGACACGCACTCGAACTCGATGCCCTCGGCGTGCAGTGCGCGCAGCAGCTGCGGATGCGGGTTCGCCTTCATCGAGTAGTGCACCCGGGCGATCGATCCGAGCGCGCGCAGTCCACGGGCAGCGCTCCGTGCCACCTGGAGGTCGTAGATGAACGCGGCGTCGCGCTCACCGAGCACCCCGAGGAGCGCCTCGCGCTTTGACCGCCACCACGGCGTTTCGGGTGCGCCGGGCGCGGGCGGACGCGAGAACAGCTGCTGCCACGTGGGACCCAACACCCGATCACCCGGCACCGGGCGAATGAGTAGCTCGTGCAGCTGCTCGACGAGCCGGTCGCCCTGGTTCTCATCGACCACGAAAGTGATGTTCAGGTCGTTGGCGGCCTGGCTCATCAGATGAATCTTCTGCTCCTCGAAGAATTCGAAAGCGCCGCCCAACTGATGGAGGATCGCGCGGATGTTGCGGCCGACGAGGCTCACCGAGGCGCACGGCCCGATGACCTGCACGCGGCACAGCCGCGAGAGGTCGGCGACGAGCTCGGCCACGTGGGTGTTGCTGAGAGTGTTGGCGGCGGGGTCGAGTGAGACGGTGACATTGGTCTCGGAGGTCGACACCAGGTCGACCGACATGCCGTGCTGCTTGAATATCTGGAAGGCGTCGGCGAGGAACCCGACCTGGTGCCACATGCCAGGGCTCTCCAGGGAGATGAGGGTGAGACCCTTCCTGGTGCACACCGCCTTCACCTGCGCACCGCCGTCCCCGCCTTGGGCCGAGAGCACCGTGCCTTCGAGATGCGGGGCGTGAGTGGCGTAGACGTGCAGCGGGATACCGTACTGGCGTGCCGGCAGGATGCAGCGCGGGTGCAGCACCTTCGCGCCGCTGGTCGCGATCTCCTGCGCCTCGTCATAGTGGAGCGTGCGCAGCAGGCGCGCGGTGGGCGTGGCGCGCGGATTCGCGCTGAACATGCCGGGCACGTCGGTCCAGATCTCGATGCGCTGTGCCGAGAGCTTGGCGGCGAGGTACGCCGCGGAAGTGTCCGAGCCTCCGCGGCCAAGGAGCACGGTGTGCCCCTCCCCGTCGCTCGCGATGAAGCCCTGTGTGAGGGCGACGGGCAGGCCCGCCTCGAGCTGCTCGCGCAGGGCCGCATCGGGAGCAAAGCCGCATACGGCCGAGAGCACACTTCCACGGGCGGCTCCTGCCTGATGCTCGGCCCGGAGGAGTCTCCGCGCATCCAGTGCCTGTACGCCGAGTCCGCGGGATTCGAGGAAACGCACACCGATCGGCGTCACGAGGAGCTCACCGGCCGCCATCACGCGTGCGCGCGTACGGTCGCTGACCTCGCGCACCAGCGCCACGCCCGCCGCGATCTCGCGCACTTCCGCGAGCAGCCGTTCTGCCTCGACGGGAAGCGCCACACCGAGCTCAGCCGCGAGTGCACGATGGCGGTCCTCGATGATGCGCAGCTCCTCCTCCGTGGCCTCGGCGGCGGCCGCATCGAGCAGTCTGTCCAGGCGATCGGTGATACCGGCAAGAGCCGAGTGGACGATAAGCACGCGCGCACCGCCCGAGCAGCGCTCGGCGGCGACCCGCGCGATGTTGGTCCAGTTGGCGAGGCTCGAAACGCTCGTGCCGCCAAATTTCAGGACCACCCAGGCCGAGGGCGTGCGGCTCACTGCTCTTTGCTGACGATCGGGCTCTTCAGGCGCGGCAAGCGAAATTTTGTGGGGTGCTTTACAGCTCGTCGTCGAAGTCTTTCAGGTCTTTCTCGAGCTTGCGATCGGCCAGCACTTCCTCCAGCCGGCTCCAGGCCGCCTTGCCTCGCTTGCCCTGATTACGGACACGCTTATCGACGCGGTCGAGCAGACGGTCGTAATCGGTGCCGTCCTCGGTCGGCCCACTCAGAAATTCGTCGTCGAGATCGAAGCTCTCGTTGTCCCGTTCCGACATCTGGAGGTCTAAATCCTGAATTAATTCAACAACTAAAGTGCCTGTGGCGGCACGAACAAGGCTGCGAACTATAGCCGATTCGCGCCCACGATCAACCCTTGTGGCGCTGGGGCGTGGTTTCAACGCCCGCAAGCGCGGCTACGGCTGGTCGGTCCTGTCCCGGACCACCACCGGCGCTCCGCGGCTCAATCCGAGGCCCTCCGCGGCGCTGTTCTCGGCACGCGCGATCTCGAGGACCCCAAAGGAGTTGATCAGGGCCAGGTACTCACCGGGACGGGTATCGCCGTAGGTGCGCAGCAGGGGAAAGGCATGGTTGCCCGCATGCACCAACGGCAGCCGGAAGCGCTCGATCAGGGGTGCGTCGATATTGGTGATGAGGTTGCCGAAGTGATCGATGGTGATCACGACGCCGGCAACGCTGCGGGTCTCGACCGCCGGATCCTCCACCCAGGAGGGAACGAGTGTCCTCGCCACATCGCCCAGGTCCTCGATCCGGCAGCGTCCGGCGGCGAGCTCCGCGGCGACCGGCGCGAAGATGTCCCGTCCATGGAAGGTGGCGCTCGGGTGGTGGACGCCGAGGTGCGCCAGCTGGGCGGCTCCGAGCCGTACGATGAGCGGATCGTCGGTGCGGGCCACCACCGGTGCGAGCAGCCCGTTGTCGGGCGCGAGGAAATAATGACCCCCAGCCCTGACTGCCACGATGCTGCGCGAGGTACCCACCCCCGGGTCGACCACCGCCGCGTGCACCGTACCCGCGGGGAAGTAGCCGAATGCGCGCGCGAGCCAGAAGCCGGCCTCGGCCGGCCAGTGGACCACGATCTCGTGGGTGAGGTCGATGAGGCGCGCCTCGGGGAAGCGCGTGAGGATGCACCCTTTCATGACGCCGACGAAGGGCCCCTGGTGACCGAAGTCGGTCGTAATGGTGATGACCCCCGAGGGGCGCGGGCCTTCAGCCGCGGGCATCACGACCGGCAGCCCGGCGGCCCCCTTCCGCGCAAGTGCGGCAGCGATCCGTGTAGGGCACGGCCGCGAGCCGCTCGGGCTCGATGTCTTCCCCGCACCCAGCGCAGGTCGAGTAACGGCCCGAAGCCAGGCGCCGCAGCGCCGCCTCGACCTGCTGCAGCTCCGCCTGAGCCGAGCTCGAGATCGCGCCGAGGACATCGTCGTGCTCGCGCTGTGTCACCTGCTCGGCAAAGTCGGCCGACAGCGGATCCGCTTCGTGGCGCAGATCCGCGCTCGCCTCGCTTGCCCGCTGACGCAACTCGTCCCGGCGTTTGAGCAGTCGCTCCCGTACCGCGTTGGTGTCCATGAGTCCCCCGGGAAGAATGGATCTCGTCAGGACGGCCGTTGGCCGCGACGCCTGTCCTCGAGCCATTTCTGCAGCTGGTCGAAGGGCTCGACAAACTTCGCGACGCCTTCGCGCTCGAGCTGCTGTGCGACGGCCTCGAAATCCACATCGAGCCGCTCGAGCCCCTCGCGTGCATCGCTCGCCTCGGCAAGGTGACGCTCGAGCGTGAGCTCGGGACGTCCGAGCCGTCGATAGGTGTTGAGGGTCTCGAGTGGCATGGTGTTGACGGTGCCGGGCACTACCAGTTCCTCGACGTACTTGATCGGACTGTAGGCCGGGTCCTTGGTCGAGGTCGAGGCCCAGAGCAGTCGCTGCGGCCGGGCGCCCCGGGCGGTGAGTGCCTCCCAGGCGGGCTCGGCAATCGCCTCTTCGTAGATCTCGTAGGCGCGGCAGGCGCTCGCGATCGCCGCCTTGCCGCGCAGAGCGCGCGCAGCAGGCTGTCCGCGTGATGCCAGCGCATCGAGCAGACGGTCCACGGCGGTGTCGATGCGGCTCAGGAAGAAGCTCGCCACCGATGCGACGTTCGCGACGGGCTTGCCTTCATCGACCCGCCGAGCGAGCCCGTCCCGGTACGCACGGGCCACTGCGCGGTAGCGCTCCGGAGAGAAGAGCAGCGTCACGTTGACGTTGACGCCGCGCGCAATCAGCTCACGGATGACCGGCAGCCCGGCCTCGGTGCCGGGAATCTTGATGAAGGCATTGGGGATTCCCAGGCGCTGCCACAGCCGTTGCGCTTCATCCAGACTCCCCGCGCTGTCATCGGCGAGGTGCGGGGAGACCTCCAGGCTGACAAAGCCATCACCGCCGCTCGCGGAGTCATACAGTGGGCGCAGGAGCGCCGCCGCGTCGTGCAGGTCGGCGAGCGCGAGTTCCTCGTACAGCGCCATCGCCGAGGAAACGCTCGGTAACAGCCGTGCGATGCGCTGCGCGTAGATCGCCTCGTGCATGATCGAGTGGGCAAGGATGGAGGGGTTGGAGGTCAACCCCGCGACACCGTCCTCGCGAATCAGCCGAGCGAGGCTGCCATCATCGAGCATGCCGCGCCCGATGTCGTCGAGCCAGACGCTCTCGCCGAGCTTGCGCAGCTCGAGCAACGGATTCGGAACAGGCGCATTCATGGCAGCAGACTCCGGTGTTCGAGGGTAGCGCAGGTAGCGGTGCGAGTCTCGCGGTTTTACTACGGATATGCGTAAATCATCGGCTCGGGTATAGGGGCTTAAGTTCCGCAGAAGATAAGGAGTGCAGCCATGGGTGAGGGTAACGGTGGGGGACAGATTGCGGAGGAGCTGCGTACGCTCGTGAGCGACGCGGAGGCTCTGTTGCGCTCGACCACGAACGCGGGCGGCGCGGAGGTCCAGCAGCGCGCCCAGGCGACGCTGCAGGAGCTGCGCGCGCGCCTCAGCGCACTGGAAGACACCGTGCGCTCGCGGGCGCGCGACGTCGACAGCTACGTGCGCGACAACCCGTGGCAGGCGGTGGCGGTGGTCGGAGGCATCGCGCTGCTGCTCGGGCTCGCCATGGGCCGCAGATGATGGATGCGCCGGCGCCGATACCGGAGACGCCGGCTGCAGCCGACTCACCGGGTGCGCTGCGCGGACTCCTGGCGGCGCTCCTCGAGGCGCTGCACACGCGGCTCGAGCTCGCGGGGGTGGAGGTGGAGCTCCATCTGCGGGCGCTGCTGCGCTCGCTCATCTGGGCGTTGGGCGCAGTCGCCTGCGCGATGCTGGGCGTCGCCTTCGGCGTGCTCGCAGTGATCGCGGCGCTGTGGAACACGCACCGCTTGCTGGCGCTGCTCGGCAGCACGCTGATGTTCATCGCGCTCGCGGGGCTCTTCGGCTACCTGGGCGCGCGCGCACTGCGTGTTCATCCGGATGTGCTCGAGGGATCGCTCGAGCAACTGGCGGAGGATGAGCGTCGCGCGCGAGGCGGTCCATGAAGCGCCTCGCGGAGCTCGAGGCGCACCGGCGCGCGTTGCTCGCACGCTGCGAGGCGCAGCGCGCGGAGCTTTCCTGGCGTCTCGCACAACTCAGTCCGCGGCGCTGGACACAGGCCTGGGCGGGCGGGGTGCAAAGCGCTTCGCGCGGTGCACGAGAGCGCGTGCGCCATCCCTTTGCCTGGGTCTTGGCCGCCGCCGCCCTGCTGCTGCTGCGGCGGCCGCGCGACGCGCTGTCGATGCTCGCCAGGGCGCGCGGAGCGCTCTCGCTCCTGACGCGTACCGCACAGGTGCTGAGTCTGGTCGGAGCTCTGCGCCGCCGGCGCCAGGCGCGCTGACGGGGTCCCCACGAAATTTCGCTTCTTGGTGCCAGATGGGCGCTCGCCAATCGCGGCAAGCGGAATTTCGTGGGGTGTCTTAGCGCACCTGAGCCGAGGCGGTGGCTGCGGACTGAAGCTTGGCTGAGGCAGGATCGGCCGCAAGGCCGACGAGGGTCGGCATGCCATTAGCGGACTTGAGCGTTGCCCGTGCCAGCTCCCAGTGGACCGCCGCGGTGTCATCACCGAGCGCCCGTTTGAGCTTCTGCGACAGCTGACGCACGTCCGGCACCACCGACTGCCCTTCCTCGTTCACCGGTGGATGCGCTTCGAGGAATAATCGCCCATCGACCCAGGCAACCTTCACCGGCTCATTCACCAGGCGCACCTTGGTGCCGACCGGAATGAGCGCAAAGAGCGCGGCCACATCCTCCGGGTACATGCGGATACAGCCGTGGGTCACGGCCATACCCACCGCAACGGGATTGTTCGTTCCGTGGATCATGTACTCACCACGGCCGGCAGCGAGGCGCAGGGCGTAGTCTCCGAGCGGATTGTCGGGGCCAGGGCCCACCATTTTCGGCAGCGGGTCACCGTTTTCCTCGTGCTCCTTGCGGATCGACTCGGGCGGATACCAGGCAGGATGAACGATCTTGGCAATGACACGCGTATCGCCGAGCGGCGTACGCCAGTCCATCTTGCCGATGCTCACCGGGTAGGTGATGACGATCGGCTTCTCGTGCGGCCGCGGCTTGGGAAAGTAATACAGCCGGTGCTCGGGGAGGTTCACGACCATGCCCTCGCGAGGACCGGCCGGCAGGATGTGACGGCCCGGTAGTGTCAGACGTTGGCCGGCGCCCGGAAGCCACACGTCCACACCGGGATTGGCGCGGATGATCTCGTAGTAGCCGAGGCTGTAGCGATGTGCGATGTCGGGGAGCGTGTCCTCGTAGACGGTGGTGAGGTTGGAGTCCTTACCGACGACCGCCGACCCATCGGAGGGAATCGCGTAGAGACTCGCTCGAGCGGAACCACACGTTGCCGCGGCGAGACCGAGTACGACAGCACTCCACAGCAAGGGCTTGTGCATCAAGCGGATCTAATGTGCATCTGCAGAAAAAGCAAGCGACGTTCATGATTATAGAGCAGGCGTCCCACCTGCGTTACTCTTTTGCGCGGTGAGCCGCAGCCGAAAACCCACGCGCAGCTTCTTCGAACGCGGCACGCTCACCGTCGCACGCGCACTGATCGGCATGCATCTGGTGCGCGATGACGGTCGCACGGTGCGCGCGGGGCGGATCGTCGAGACCGAGGCTTATCTCGGCCCTCGCGATCTCGCGGCCCATTCCGCGCGGGGTCGCACGCGACGCACGGAGGTCATGTTCGGCCCTCCGGGTCACGCGTACGTGTATTTCATCTACGGCTTCTGGAATTGTCTGAACGTCGTCACGGGACGTGCTGGCGTACCGCACGCGGTCCTGCTCCGCGCTCTCGAGCCGCTCGGGGGCCTGACCGAGAGCACGTGGGGGCCCGGTCTCCTGTGCCGCGCGCTGTACATCGATCGTCGGCTGAACGGCGCCGACCTCCTCGGCGATGAGCTGTGGCTCGAATACCCGCAGAAGCGCTCGCCCGCGGTGCGCATCGTGCGTGCGGCCCGCATCGGCGTCGACTATGCCGGCGAGTGGGCGCAGCGTCCCTGGCGATTCTTCGATCGCGACTCGCCGTTCGTCTCGACGGCTTCTTCCGCCCGGCGCCGCGCGCGTGGTGCGACCGCGGCGCGTGCCGGCTCGGGCGCCGTGCGAAATAATGGGCCGCGCGCGCGCTGACGCGCGCTCTCTTCGACACCCCGACACTGAAAGGAAACCTCGATGTGGATGTGCAACCGGGCGCCGATGCGGACCATGCGCCCTCTCACGAGAGTGCTGTGCGTCCTCAGCGCGCTGCTGATCTCTACCGCGCCGCGTGCAGCGCTCGAGGAAGGCAAGAACTTCAGCGCCCTGGTGCCACCCCAGCCGACCAGCCAGCGCGGGAAGATCGAGGTGGTCGAGTTCTTCTCCTACGCCTGTCCTCATTGCGCGCGCTTATATCCGCTGCTCAACGCGTGGGTCGCGAAGCTCCCGCCGGATGTGCTGTTTCGCCGCGTCCCGGTCGGCTTCAACCGCGACGCCTGGGTGAACCTGCAGCGGGCGTACTACGCGCTGGACGCGACCGGGGATCTCGCCCGGCTCGATGGTCCGCTCTTTCATGCCATTCACGAGGAGCGCAAGGCACTTTTCGATGAGTCGAGCATCGCCGACTGGGTGGCCCGCAATGGAGGAAATGCCGACAAGTTCACCGCGGCCTACACCTCGCTCGGAATCAATAAAGAAAGCTTCCAGGCAGACAAGATGGCCGAGGAGTTCCACATCGCGGGGGTTCCGGCACTGGCGATCGATGGTCGCTACGTGGCGCTTGCCGATGGCTCGACCGATGAGCAGCAGGCTCTGAAGGATCTTCTGGCGAACACCGATGAACTGATCGCGCGCGTGCGCAGCGAGCGCGGCGCCGCGAAGCCGGCGCCGCGGGGGAAATGACCGCGGTAGCGTGCGACTGACCCCGGCGTGCCAGGTCCCTTTTTTTCGGATAGTTAGGCAGTGAGCTAACTATTCGCAAAGCGAAGGTACGCCACTCCGGGCGGCCGCTGCATGCGCCCTACTCCGGTGCCACCTCGAGTAGCTCGCTCCCTTCCGGCACCCGATCGCCGCGCGCGAAGTGAATGGCCTTCACCGTGCCGGCGTGCGGAGCGCTGATGGCGTGCTCCATTTTCATGGCCTCGATCACCATGAGCACATCGCCGGCACTCACCTTCGAGCCCACCGCCACCGGGACCGACACGACGACTCCCGGGAGCGGCGTCGTCAGGCCACCGACCGCGGCCGTGGCGCTGAACTCGTGGGTGCGCGGATCATCGAGCACGAAGTCGTACAGCTCCTCTGCGAGCCACAGGTATACGTGCGCACCGGCGATGAAATAACGGGCGTGGTAGCGCTGCCCGGCGATACCTGCGGCGATCGTGTCAGGATCGGTCTGCACGCTTGCCAGTGGCCGGCGGTCGTGTCCAGCGGCGGTTGCCGCCGCAGCACGGCCGCCGGCGTATTCGAGCGCGACTGCGTAGCGCTGCCCGCGCCAGGAGAAGCTGTAGGGAATGGGTGACACGAGGTTCGGTGTGAAGCCATCGCGCAGCTCCCAGGGACTCGCGGGCCTTGCAGTGGCAGCGGCCGGAGCGCCGGAGATGCTGCCTGCGTTGCGCCCATCGGCCGCATCGTGGAGCGCAAGCGCGGCGAGGATCAGCGCTTCCGGCGGCACGGTGCCGGGCCCTGCGAACTCAGCGAGATTCTGATCGAGCAGCGCGATGTTGTGACGCACCTCAAGAAACACCGGGGCGCGCAGAATCCGCGCGAGCCAGCGCTCGTTGGTGGCGATTCCCGCGCAGTAGGTCTGATCGAGGGCGTGCGCCACGCGCGCCGCCGCCTGCTCGCGAGTCCCCGCCCAGGCGATCACCTTGCCGAGCAGTGAGTCATAGTTGTCGGGTACCGTGTCGCCCGAGCCGAAACCGGCATCGATGCGCACCGATTCCATCTTCGGCCACTCAAGCAGTGCCAGCCGCCCGGCACTCGGCAGGAATCCACGTGCCGGGTCCTCGGCACAGACCCGCGCCTCGATGGCATGTCCGCTGAGGCGAACCTCATGCTGGGCGAGCGGCAAGCGCTCGCCTGCCGCGACGCGCAGCTGCCATTCCACCAGGTCGAGTCCCGTCACCGCTTCGGTGACGGTGTGCTCGACCTGCAGGCGCGTGTTCATCTCCATGAAGTAGAACTCGCGCCCGTCGTAGAGGAACTCGACGGTGCCCGCACTTACGTAGCCAATTTCCCGCGCGACGATGAGCGCCGCCGCGCGCAGCCGCTCGCGCAGCTCTGCCGGCACCGCCGGCGCTGGGGCTTCCTCGATGAGCTTCTGGTGACGCCGCTGGATCGAGCAGTCCCGGTCTCCGAGGTGGAGGAAGTTGCCATGGCTATCGGCGAAGACCTGTACCTCGAGGTGACGCGGTGCCGGCAGATAGCGCTCGAGGAGCAGCGCGCCATCCCCGAAGGCACTCTCGGCGAGGCGCCGCGCGGCAGCGAGCGCTGCCGCGAGCTCCCCGTCCCGCCGCACGATCTGCATCCCTTTGCCGCCCCCGCCCGCTGCGGGCTTGATGATGAGTGGCAGTCCGAGGGCGCGCGCCTCCCGCTCGAGATGTGCGAGCTCCTGCTCCTCACCGGCATAGCCCGGTAGCACGGGCACCCCCGCCGCGCGCATGCGGGTCTTCGCGAGAATCTTCGAGCCTATGGCGCGGATGGCGGCCGCAGGCGGCCCGATGAAGGTCAGGCCTGCCGCGGTGCACGCCTCGGCGAACTCGGCGTTCTCGGCCAGGAAACCGTAGCCGGGATGGATTGCCTCCGCCCCGCTCGCACGGGCTGCCTCGAGCAGCGCCCCGATGTTCAGATAGCTCTCGCGGGCAGGAGCTGCGCCGACGCGTACGGCCTCGTCCGCTTCGCGCACGTGGCGTGCGCCTGCGTCCGCGTCCGAATACACCGCCACGGTGCGCGCGTTCATGCGCCGCGCAGTGCGGAAGATGCGGCAGGCGATCTCGCCGCGGTTGGCAACCAGCAGACTCTTGATCACGCGTGTGCCTTGAGAGCGGACCTACATGCGGAACACGCCAAAGGTCTGCCGCTCCTGCGGGGCGTTGTGCGCCACCGCGAGCGCCAGCGAGAGCACCCGCCGCGTATCCCTGGGATCGATCACTCCGTCATCCCACAGCCGGGCGGAAGAGTAATAAGGGTGCCCCTGGTGCTCGTACTGCTCGCGGATCGGCTGCTTGAAGCTCTCCTCCTCCGCCGTGGGCCACTCGCGTCCCGCCGTCTTGAGCTGCTCACGCTTCACGGTGGCGAGCACGCTCGCCGCCTGCTCACCGCCCATGACCGAGATGCGTGCATTGGGCCATTGGAACAGAAAACGCGGCCCGTAGGCGCGCCCACACATGGCGTAGTTGCCGGCCCCGTAGCTGCCGCCGATGATGACGGTGATCTTCGGCACTGCGGCGCACGCCACGGCGGTGACAAGCTTGGCACCGTCCTTGGCGATGCCGCCCGCCTCCGCACGCCGCCCGACCATGAAGCCGGTGATGTTCTGCAGGAAGAGCAGCGGGATCTGCTCGCGCGCGCAGAGCTCGATGAAGTGCGTACCCTTGAGCGCGCTCTCGGAGAAGAGCACCCCGTTGTTGGCCAGGATCCCTACCGGGTAGCCGCCGAGATGCGCGAAGCCACACACCAGCGTGGTGCCGTAGAGCTGCTTGAATTCATCGAGCTCGGAAGCGTCCACGAGCCGCGCGATCACTTCGCGCACGTCGTAGGGCTTACGCAGGTTGGCGGGTAGCACGCCATAGAGCTCCTGCGCGGCGTAGCGCGGCTCCTGCGGCGCCTGCGGCGGCGCGGTCGGCGGTGCGGCTTTCAAGCGCGCGACGATCCGCCGTGCGATGGCGAGCGCGTGAGTGTCGTTCTCCGCGTAGTGATCGCAGACGCCGGACTCGCGGCAGTGCACATCGGCGCCGCCGAGCGACTCGGCATCGATGTCTTCACCCGTTGCCGCCTTGACGAGCGGTGGACCGCCGAGAAACACCCGTCCCTGGTTGCGCACAATCACGTTCTCATCTGACATCGCCGGCACGTAGGCGCCGCCGGCGGTACAGGAGCCGTGCACCACCGAGATCTGCGCGACACCGAGCGCGGAGAGCGTGGCCTGGTTGTAGAAGATGCGGCCGAAATTGTCACGGTCCGGAAAGACCTCATCCTGCGCCGGCAGGAACGCCCCGCCGCTTTCCACGAGGTAGACGCAAGGCAGACGGTTGTCGCGCGCGATCTCCTGGGCGCGCAGGTGCTTCTTCACCGTGATGGGGTAATAGGTGCCGCCCTTCACCGTCGGGTCATTCGCCACCACCACGCACTCGCGCCCGGCGATCCGTCCTATTCCGGTAATGATCCCGGCGCAGGCGATATCGCCGCCGTACATACCGTGGGCGGCGAGCTGCGAGAGCTCGAGAAACGGGCTGCCGGTATCGAGCAGCACCCGGATGCGCTCGCGAGCGGGGAGCTTGCCGGCTGCCTTGTGCTTGTCCGTGGCGGCCCGGGAGCCGCCGCGGGCGAAGCGGGCGACCTCCGTGTGCAGGCCTTCGACGAGTGCGCGCATGGCGAGCTCGTTCTCGCGGTATTCCACGGAGTGCAGGTCGACCCGGGTGGTGAGACGGGGCATGAGCAGCTTGCCACGGTTGCCGGTTTGTCAGACAATCATACGATCGCTCCAGAGGAGAAGGCAAGCCATGACCCCACTCGACTGCACCGACCTCGATTTCGGGCTGCCAGAGGAGATCGAGGAGATCCGCCAGCAGGTGCGGCGCTTCGCCGCCGAGCAGATTGCCCCGCGAGCGGCGGAGATCGACCGCAGCAACGAATTTCCCCGCGACCTGTGGCCGGCATTGGGCCGCCAGGGACTGCTGGGGATCACCGTGCCCGAGCGCTACGGTGGCGCAGAACTCGGCTACCTCGCGCACGTCATCGTCATGGAGGAGATCTCGCGGGCCTCGGGCGCGGTCGGCCTCTCCTACGGCGCGCACTCCAACCTGTGCGTCAATCAGCTGCGGCTCAATGGCAGCGACGCGCAGTGCGCGCGCTACCTGCCAAAGCTCGTGAGCGGCGAGCACGTCGGTGCGCTCGCCATGTCAGAGCCGGGCTCGGGCTCGGATGTAGTTTCCATGCAGCTGCGTGCGCAGCGGCACGCGGACGGCTACCTGCTCAACGGGCGCAAGATGTGGATCACCAACGGCCCCGATGCCGATGTGTTCGTCGTGTACGCCAAGACGGATCCTGGCGCCGGGTCGCGCGGCATCAGCGCTTTCGTCGTCGAGCGCGGGAGCGCTGGCTTTCGCACGGCGCAGAAGCTCGACAAGCTCGGCATGCGCGGCTCGGGCACCTGTGAGCTGCTGTTCGATGACTGCCTGGTGCCGGCGGAGAACCTGCTCGGCAGCGAGAATGGCGGCGTGCGGGTGCTGATGAGTGGACTCGACTACGAGCGCGTGGTGCTCGCCGGCGGCTCACTCGGGCTCATGGCGGCGGCACTCGACCTCGTGCTGCCCTACATACGCGAGCGCCGGCAGTTCGGCGTGCCGGTCGGCACCTTCGAGCTGATGCAGGCCAAGATCGCCGACATGTACGGTGCGCTCAATGCCTCGCGTGCCTATGCATACTCGGTCGCGCGCGCCTGCGATGCGCGCACGGCGCGCCGGCGCGATGCCGCGAGCTGCATTCTGTTCGCGGCCGGGGCCGCGACGCAGGCGGCACTCGAAGCCATCCAGGCGCTCGGCGGCAACGGCTACATCAATGACTTCGCCGCCGGCAGGCTGCTGCGCGATGCCAAGCTCTACGAGATCGGCGCCGGTACGCAGGAGATCCGCCGCATGCTGATCGGGCGCGAGCTGTTCGAGGCCGCCGCATGAGTGTCGAGTTCGACCGCGTGCTGATCGAACCCGCCTACCGCAAGGTGGCCGTGGCGATCGGCGAGCGCATCCTCAGCCGCACGCTGCGCGAGGGCGAGCGGCTGCCGCCCGAGACCGAGCTCGCGCGGCAGTTCGGCGTGAACCGCTCGACCGTGCGCGAAGCGCTGCGGGAGCTCGAGAGCCGCGGACTGCTGCAGCGGCGTCCCGGCTCGAAGCTGATGTCGGTGAGCCGCCCGCAGCACGCAGCGGTCGCGCAGGGTGTGAGCCATGCCCTGCTGCTGCATGATGTCACCGTGCAGCACCTGTGGGAGGCGCTCAGGATCATCGAGCCTCCACTCACAGCCGCCGCAGCGCGCGCACGCACCGCGGCCGATCTCGAGGGGCTCACCGCTGCGATCAGCGCCTTCGGTGCTCCCGCCGCAGACACCGCGGTGACGGTACAGCGCACCATCGAAGTATTCCGCTGCATCGCGCGCGCCGCCCACAATCCGGTGTTGGGACTTGCGCAGGAGCCGCTCCTGCAGCTCCTCGAGCCTTCGCTGCGCATCATGATCGACAAGGTGCCGCAGGCGCGCGCGCGCATCGCCACCGCGCATCGGCGGCTCCTCGAGGCGCTCGAGGCGCGCGATGAGAGCGCAGCACAGGAGTGGATGGCGCGCCATATCCGCGATTTTCGCCGGGGATACGAGTTGGCCGGGATCGACCTCGCGCTCAGGCTGACGAGCTCATAACAGGCCTGTGGGGAGCCATTCGCGAGCGGGGCCGCAGGTGGCGGTCTGCCGACGTGATGGGCGTCTCTGATTGCACCGCGGAAAGCAGCCCCGGGAGCCTGACACCGGCTATGCTGCGGATTCGGGCTGGCGCCCTGCCGGAGTCCCACCATGATGAGCCTGCTGATCTTCCTTTTCCTGCTGCTCGCGCTGGTCGGCTACCTGATCGGTCTCTACAACGGTCTGGTGCGCGTGCGTGCCGCGGTGAAGCTCGCCTGGTCGAACATCGATGTGCTGCTGGTGCAGCGGCACGATGAGCTGCCGAAGCTGGTCGAGGTGTGCCGGCAGTACATGCAGTACGAGGCGGCAACCCTCGAGCGCGTCATGCGCGCACGCGCGGGTGTCGATACGGCGCGCAGCTCCGGTAACCTGAGCTCACTCGGTGCGGCCGAGCGCGACCTGCGCAGCGGCCTGACCGGGCTCTACGCCGTCGCCGAGAACTACCCGCAGCTCAAGGCGAGCGAGCCGTTCCGCCACCTGCAGGAGCGTATCAGCGGGCTCGAGACTGCCATTGCCGACCGGCGCGAGGTCTACAACGAGGCCGCCAACATCAACAACGTGCGCATCGCGACCTTCCCGGACGTGCTGATCGCGCGTCTCGGTGATTTTCCGGCGGTGCAACTGCTGCACTTCGCGGCCGATCAGAAGGCGGACGTCGATCTGAAGGCGGCATTCTCGCGCTAGACGAGGCGTTCACCATGCACCCGCTGCAGGCGAGTCATCCGCCGCCGTATGCGCTGATCGCACTGGCGGCAGCGGCACTCGCACTCGCCGCACTGTGGCGGTTCCTCGCGCGGATGCGCCGCGACCGCCTGGTGGCCGACACTCCCGAAGTGCGCATCCGCTCCGCGGCGCAGGGCTACGTGAAGGTCAAGGGACGCGCGCAGCCGGCAGGTGGCGCGGCGACACCGGCACCGCTCAGCGGCCGGCCCTGCGTCTGGTGGTCCTACGAGATCGCGCACGAGGAGCGCGATTCCAAGGGTAATCGCCGCTGGCACACGACCGACAGCCGCAGCAGCATCGAGCCGTTTGCGCTCATGGATGATGACGAGGCGCGCTGCCTCGTCGGGCCGGTGAAAGCCGAGATCACCCCGACGGTGCACCAGGTCTGGTATGGGGCAACGTCCTGGCCAATGACCGGGCCGCCCGATGCGGGTAGCGGAATGCTGTTGCGTCTTGGCAGCTGGCGCTACACCGAGCGGCTCCTGTCGGTGGGAGCGCGTGTGTGTGTCATGGGCGAGTTCCGCTCACATTCCGAGGTCGGCGACGTCAATGCGGCCACCGGAGCGATGCTGCACGAGTGGAAGCAGGATCAGCAGGCGCTCCTGGCACGGTTCGATCTCGACCACGATGGAAAGCTCAGCGACGCGGAATGGGAAGCCGCGCGCGCGGCAGCCGCGCGCGAGTCGCAGACGCAGACACTCCAGTCATCGATCTCGCGCGAGAGTGTCATTTCCGAGCCGACCGACGGCGAGCCCTTTCTGATCGCGCCACTCACCGAAGCCGCGCTCGAGCGGCGTGAGAAGCTCTACGCGGGACTCTATCTCGCGCTGGGACTGCTCGGTGTGGTGGTCTGCGCCTGGGCGATCCGCCACACCGGTTACTGACGCCAGCGGGGTGCTCTTAGCGCGCGAGCTGCAGCGGCCCGAGCGCGGTGTCGGCCTGCTGCTTCAGCATGGTGCCGTAGAGCGGCTGCAGCTGATCGAGTTGCTGCTCGGGGAAGGCCTTGAGGTCGGGCGGGGGCCGATATCCAGCCCAGCTCTTACCGTCGCCGCCCCAGCCGCGGCCGACGAGCTGCGCCTGCGAGGCGCTCACTCCGATCAGCAGCAGCTCCGTCATGTCGAGCAGCACCGGAGGATCGGGGCCGCCCGTGACGAAGCACCAGCCCCGCAGGTACTCCGGCAGCTCCTTGTGGCGCGTCCCGCCAGCGTGCGCCGAGTCGTTGCGCCCCGGGCCGAGCACGACGATGGCGCTCAGACCCTGACTCGCTGCGAGCTGCGCGTACAGCGGACCGCACTCCTTCGGCAGACCCTTGGCGAGCGAGGCATCGAGAAAGCAGCTCTCGCGTGCGCGGCGCAGCGCATCGCTGGCACTCACGGGCACCGGCGCGAGGCCGAGTTGGCCCAGACGGTCCCTGACCGCAGCGAGCAACATGCTGCTCACCGGCCAGTTCACCGTATAGGTCTTGAGGAAACTGTTCTCGATCTGGCGCGAAGCATGAAAGTGGGTCACCTCGGGATCGAGCAGATTCACGATTCCGACCCGTGCACCGGCCGGCAGCGCAAGGCTCGGGGGCGGATGCGCGGCAGGAAGCATCGCAGGAATGACGCCGAGCAGCGCGGCACACAGTGCAGCCCGGTACGGCGTCGGTTTCCTTCGGCTCATGACCTTCCCACTTCACGGCGAGTCTAGCTCATAACCGACGCTTATGAGTCCATGATCCGAAACAACCGGATGTCTGCGAGGCACTCGTTACCATGGCCGCACGTTGTTCATCGAGGCGGCGACGCATGGCGATCATCGGAACGGAACGGGTTCTCGCGGTTGAGCACTGGACTGACACGCAGTTCACCTTCCGCACGACGCGCGATCGCGGGCTGCGCTTCGAGAACGGCCAGTTCGTCATGGTCGGCCTGATGCTCGAGCGGCCCCTGCTGCGTGCCTACAGCATCGCGAGCGCAAACCACGACGAGCACCTGGAATTCTTGAGCATCAAGGTGCCGGACGGCCCGCTCACTTCGCGGTTGCAGCACGTGCGGCCCGGCGATGAAGTCCTCGTCAGCCGCAAGCCCACCGGCACGCTGCTGCTCGGTGACCTGCGGCCCGGCCTGCGGCTCTACCTGCTCTGCACCGGCACGGGCGCCGCACCGTTCCTCAGCATCATGCAGGATCCGGAGCTCTACGCGCGCTTCGGCGAGGTGATTCTCATCCACGGCGTTCGCTGGGCGCGTGAGACCGAGGTGGTGCGACGGCGCATCGCCGTCCTCGAGCAGCACGAGCTGCTCGGTGAGATGGTGCGTAACTCGCTGCGCTATTACCCGACGGTGACTCGCGAGCCGCACGCCAATCGCGGGCGCCTCACGACACTGCTCGAGTCCGGCCGCCTGTTCGAGGACCTGCGCCTGCCGGCACTCGATGCTGCGGAAGATCGGCTGATGGTGTGTGGCAGTCCTGCGCTCCTCAACGATATGAGCGCCTTGCTCGATGCACGCGGCTTCGTCATCTCCCCGCACACGGGCGAGCCGGGTGATTACCTGATCGAGCGGGCCTTCGTGACGCGCGCGCCTTCATAGCCGCACGGCGCATCAGCGCGGCTGTGCGTTGGAGCACGCGCCGGCCGGCGAGTTCGCAACGGCTAATGACCCCCCTCGACGAGCAGTCCCGCATCGCGCAACGCGTCCGCGAGCTGTGCTTCGACGCGCACCGCCTCCGGCCGCGCGATACGCTGCAGATGCAGCACCGGACCGGTGAGCACTTCGATGCCGCGCCGGAGCACGCTGCCGGCAGCGCGGATTCCTGCCTTGTGCTGATCGAAACGCTGCGCCGGACTGTAGTGACTCATGCCGACGTAGATGCCGTAGGGACCGCGGTTGCGATCGGCGAAGTCGAGCAGCACCAGGTAGAGGTTGTAGCGGCCACGGCGTGCGGCGGTGAATTTCAGCGCCACTTCATAGAGCGCCGGCAGCCACTCGATGTAGTGCATCGGCAGCCACTCGGGGATGGAACGCCCGGCGCTGCGCCACAAGGCCGCCAGCGCCGACTCGATGTTGGCGGCGAACGCACCGCGCATCCACAGCTCATGGATGCAGTGCGCTCCGGCTGCGCCCTCCCCCGCCACGAGCGCGGCGCGCAGGCGCGCCTCGAGGCGCTCCTGCGGCAAAAGCGCGAGCGGCCGCGCAGCGGGCGGCAGCGACGCGTCGAAAGTACCTGCGTGTGCGCTCAAGCCGGCGCAGGTCGCGTCGCGCGCCCCTCGGCCCTGGCAGAAAAGAGCCAGATCACGCCGCCGATACTTAAGGCGACGGGCACGATGAGGACTGCCCCTCCGAGTGATCCGGTGACAGCCAGGTGGCCGATGAGCGGGGGCGATGGCACATCGCCGAGGAGATGAATGGTGAAAATGCTCAGAGCCATTGCGGAAGCGCGCTCGAGCGGCGACACCATGTTGATGATGGCGGCGTTGACGGGGCCGGTCGACATGAAAAGCAGCAGCTCGGCGACGACGATCGCCGGGTAGTAGGTGCCCGGTGAGGGCGCGACGAGCGCGAGCACCGCGACCGGCACGGCGGCGAGTGTGATCACCGCCGAGAACCAGAGATATCCCTGGCGCGAACGGCGCAGAAAGTAGTCCCCCAGCCAGCCGCCGGCGAGCGTGCCGAGGAACCCGGTCACGATGACGATGGTGCCGAAGCTCGTGGTCGATGCGTCGGCCGAGACGCCGCGCACCTCCTGCAGGAATGTCGGCATCCAGAAACCGAGCCCGCCGAGCCCGAAGGTGTAGGCGGCGTAACCGAGAATGAGCAGCAGGTACGGCGTGCGGCGCAGCAGGCTCAGATATACCCCCAGCGCCTGCTGCGCGCCGCCCGTGGCAGCCGCCGCGGGCCGCTCGCTCGCTCTCACCGTGGCGGGATCATCCTGCGCTCCCCGCGGCGGATCGGGCAACGCCAGGATCACTGCCGCGAGCAGCATCCCCGGTGCACCGCAAAGGTAGAACGCTGCGCGCCAGCCGAAGTGATGACCGATGGAACCACCCAGCACGTACCCGAGCGCGGCACCCACGGGGATTGCCATGTTGAGCACCGCATAGACGCGCCCACGCGCGCTCAGCGGGAAGTAATCCGCGAGCAGTGCCGGCGCGATCGCGGCATAGGCCGCCTCGCCGATGCCGACGAGCGCGCGCGACGCGTAGAGCTGCGGATAGCTGCGCGCGAGCCCTGACAGCACGGTCGCGAGGCTCCAGATCGCAACTCCGAGCGCAATCGGTCGGGTGCGCGAGCCGCGATCGCCCCACGCGCCGAACACGGGGGCCGCGACCATGTATACGACCATGAAGGCGGGCCACAGCCATCCGGCCTGCGCGTGCGAGATCCCCATCGCTCGCTCGAGCTCGGGCACGAGCGGCGGCACGAGGTACCGGTCGAGGTAGTTGAGCAGATTGATCGCGGTCAGCACGCCGAGTGCGATCAGCGCCCGGCGCGATGCAGGTGCGGCCAATGGCGGTGTTCCCGTGGCAGGTGAGCCCGCGCCGCACTTTACCGCAGCGCGCAACCGGGGTCCCCGGGAAATCGCGCGTCTTGCAGATGGGCCGGCGCTCATTCGGCGCGGCGGGCGCGATTTCCTGGGGTGGTCTACGCCGGAGCGAGTTTCAGCCGCTCGAGGTAGTGGCGTACCGGCTCGCGATAGCCCTCGCTGCTCGTCACGGTGGTGCCGCCGGCCACTACCAGGATGAAATCTCCGCGCGGCGTGCGGCTGATCTCCTTCACGTGACGCATGTTGACCAGGCACGAGCGGCTGATGCGCAGCATGGGCTGCGTCTGAAATGACTTCTCCGCCTGCTGCAACGTGCTGCGTGCGTGGAAGGTCTCGCGTCCTATGGTGAGGCGTACGTAGTTGCGGTCGGCCTCCACCACCTCCACCTGCGACACATCCAGCATGTGCATGCGGGTGCCGGCTTCGGCGAGCACCCGTGGCTGCGCGTCCGCCTGCACCCGCGCACCGCGCTCGAGTTGCTCGAGGAGCGCAGCGAGCGCGCCCTGGCGGTCGAAGCTTCCCTCGGCGTCGTGCCGGCGGCGTACGCGCGCCATGGTGGCCCGAAAGCGCGCGTCGTCGAAGGGCTTGAGGAGATAGTCGACCGCGCTCACCTCGAAGGCCTCGAGCGCGTAGTGATCGTAGGCGGTGACGAATACGATGAGCGGCAGGTGCTCCGGATCGAGTGCCCGCGCGAGTGCCATGCCGGTCATGGAGTCCATCTGGATGTCGAGGAACAGCACGTGTGGCCGCTGGCGGCGGATGGCCTCGAGCGCCGCGCTGGGGTCGCCAAACTCCCCCACCACACGCAGATCCGTCTCGCGCTCACAGCACTCGCGCACCGTACGCCGCGCCACCGGCTCATCGTCGACGATGATGACGTCCATCATGGGCGCGGTGCGCTCTCCGGCCGCGCCGGCGCACCGGGTCCATCGCGCAGCAACGGCATGTGGATCTCCGCCAGCCACAGGTCGTTATCCGCGGGACCTGCGGTGAAGGTGGCGCCCGCACCGAACTGCACCTCGAGCCGCTCACGCACGTTGGCGAGTCCGATGCCCGGAAGTCCTGCGGCCTTACCCGTTGCGATGGTGTTGAGCACGCGCAGCACCAGCCGCTCGCCGCTCGCGTAAGCCTCGACGCGGATGGTGACCGGCCCTTCGTGTCCCGCGAGCCCGTGCACCACGGCATTCTCCACCAGTGGCTGCAGGATGAGGCTCGGCACCCAGGCACGCGCCACATCCTCGCGCAGCGGCACGCGGATGGTGAGACGGTCGGCGAAGCGTTTCTGCTGCAGCTCGAGATAGAGCGTGACGAACTGCAGCTCATCGGCGAGGCGTGAGAACTCGCGCTCTCCCGCACTCAGCAGGCGGCGCAGGAGGTCCCCGAGCTGCACCACCATCGCCTGCGCCGCAGGCGGATCCCAGGTGATCTGTCCACGGATGGTGTGCAGCAGGTTGAAGAGCGTGTGTGGCGAGAGCTGCATGCGCAGCGCCGCGAGATGCGCCTGGGTGAGTGCGCGCTCGAGCGCCGCGGAGCGCAGCTGCGAATCGCGCAGCCGCTGATAGAAGGCGAACCCGGTCACCAGCGCCAGGCCGAACCCGTACGTCACGAGGAAGCCCGTGATGCTCGCGAGCCAGATCGGCACCTCGTGGGTGAGGAACCCGCTCCAGCTGCCCCACTCCTTCTGCATCGAGTCGTGGATCATGGGATTGCCGTGCGCCATCCCGGTCAGATACTCCCCGAGGACCAGTGCCGGGGAGGCGAGCACCGCGAAGCCGAGCGCGCACAGCAGCTGCAGCGGCAGCGCGCGCCACAGCGGCTGCCAGCCAGTGCGCAGCGCACCGCGCATGCTGAGGATGAAGAGCGGATAGAGCACCAGATGCTGAATGACGCGGGCGTCCCACGGTGCGAACACGTGGTGAATGTTCATCACCGAGAGACTCGCCTGCATGTTGTTTGCGTACATGACGTTCGACAGCGCCACGTAGATCCAGAACACCGTCAGCACGCCCAACAGCGGCCGGAAGCTGCGGTGAATCGCGTGCGACCCCTCGGCGGCGGTGACGCTCTCGCGCTGGCCGAGGGTGGCAGGTGCGGGCGTGGCCCGTTCCAGCGGCGATGCGCTCATCCCCCTTGAAACTCCTTAAGTCTAGGTGCGGTGTGGCCGCTTTGCCTCATAGCGTACCTCCACTGCGGCCGCCGTGCGCGCAGCAGCCAGGAATCCGGGACGAGACCGTCGGCCGCAGGGACGGGCGCGCGTATACGACGGCAATCGCGCGTGCTGTCGCCGGCGCGGCGGCGGCCGTCAGCGTGGCGCGCAACGCCCGCACAGGGGACGAGACGCGCGGGCCAACACATGTTCGCAGGCGGGAACGGTACGAATCCGTTGGTGGCCGGGATCAACACGCGGTGCGGGGTCTTAGCGCCGTGAGCGTGGAGGAGTCTCATACAGCACGACGCAACTCGGTCCACGACCAGCAACACCATCCACGATCCAACACGGCCACAACCAACACACCACGGGAGATGATCATGACCAGCAAGCTCAATGGGTTCCGCCGCACCTCCGCCACACTCGCCGCGCTCGCTGCCTGCTGCATCGCCGGCACTGCCTTCGCGGCAAGCCCCGACGTCACATCCTCCGTCAGGGTTCCCTATGGCGATCTCAACCTCACGAGTGAACAGGGAGCCAGGACATTCCATGCGCGCGTTGCCGCTGCGGCGCGCCAGGTATGCGCCGCCGATGGCCTCGACATCCGCAACCTGCAGGCCTACTGGGCCGAGCGTTCCTGCGAGACTCAGGCCATCGCGAACGCCGAGCGCGGCGTGCAGGGCGTGAAGGTTGCGAGCCTCGCCGCGCGGCACGAGCACAACTGAAAGAAGGCACCACAGCCACGATCCGCCGCAGCGGGTGACACCGGTCGCCCGCGTGCGGTGCGGGCGGAGCAGCGCTAAGTGAGCAGTTGGAGCTCCGTCGGGCTCAGCTGCAGCCGCGCAGCGGCGAGATCTTCCTCGAGATGCGCGACCGAGGAGGTTCCCGGGATCGGTAACATCGCCGGCGATCTGGCGAGCAGCCAGGCGATAGCGACCTGCATCACCGTTGCTCCGTGCGCCGCGGCCACCTCTTCGAGCGCCTTGCCAGACTCGCGCACCGCAGCCGAGCCACCTTCGAGCTTCGTCGTCGAGCCACTGGCGAGCGGCGCCCAGGGGATGAACGCGAGGCCCTCGCGTGTGCATGCACCGAGCACATCCTCCGAGTCGCGGTCGGAGAGGTTGTAACGATTCTGCACCGAGACGATGGGCACGATGCGCCGCGCCCGCGCCAGCTCATCCACGTTGAAGTTCGAGACGCCGATGTGGCGGATCTTCCCTTCCTGCCTGAGCCTGGCGAGCTCGCCGATCGAATCTTCGAGCGGCACCTTGGGATCGGGATGATGGAACTGATAGAGATCGATCCGCGCGAGCTTCAGCCGTTTCAGACTCCCCTCGCACGCCTCGCGGAGGTGCTCCGGCCGGCCGTCCGGAACCCAGTCCGATGCCCCCGGCCGCAGCAGCCCTCCCTTGGTCGCGATCACCAGGCCCCGCGGATAGGGTGAAAGGCTCTCCGCGATCAGCCGCTCGCTCACCTCGGGGCCGTAAGCGTCGGCGGTATCGATGAAGTTGACGCCGAGCTCGACTGCGCGGCGCAGCACCCGCCGTGCCTCTGCGGGATCTTTCGGCTCGCCCCAGATGCCTGGACCCGTGATGCGCATGGCACCAAAGCCCATGCGATTCACGCCCAGATCACCTCCAATGGTGAAGGTGCCCGCTGCCGCGGCGGGCGTGCGCCCCTTTCCAGATGCAGGGGCGCCGCTCGCGCCCGAGGTTCTGCCGGGCACAGGAGGCGCCGTGTGCGCCGCCTCCACGATCGGTGCAATGCCGGCCAATCCGAGAACGCCACTCATGAGGAGCTGTCGCCGAGTGAGCTGCGATGCGCTCATGGACACGAATCGTACCGCCGCACATGCAGCCGCACCATGCACGGCAATGCCTGCCGGAGAAAAACGCGCGCGAAAAAGCACAAGGGCGGCCTCGCGGCCGCCCCCGTGAAGACTCAAGCGATGTCAGTCAGCTTCAGGCGGCTTTGCGTCCCGCGTGCGAGCGACCGTTGCTCTCCCGGGCGCGGTGCTGGGCAGCGGCGGCGAAGGAACCGACCGACTCCTGCACCTCGGCAGCCAGCGTGGAGAACTCCTGCGCACGCTCGCGGATCTTGTCGCTCAGCTGCGAGCCGAGCTCGGCCTGCTTCTCGAGCAGCTCTGCGATGGCTTGCGTGCCAAAGGTCGCGCGGGCGCCGAGCGTCGCCTTCGCCTGGGCGAGGCCCGCCTCGAGGACGTCACCCGCCACGGCATAGTTGAAGCGGGCAAAACGCTCGAGCGCGCGGAAGCCCTCGTACTGCGCCTTGCTGAAAGAGGCGTAGGTGTCCTTATAAGTGTCCAGCCACACGTTCCAGTCGATCTGATTGCTATCCGGCATGGGAGCTCCTGAGACGAAATGCAGTGTTGAGGGGGTCTCGAGGCGACGCATTATACGTAATCTTGTATGCACTGCAAGAGAAAAGAATCCCAGGTACTTAAACGTCGTACGACATTGTATTTACTGGCGTTCTATTAATTTATCACTTCCTGAATAGCATATGTTTCTTGCACTGCGATTAAACTAGTGGAGGCGAACGTTCGGGGCGTTGTCAGAGCTAAACGCAAACGGCTTGGTAAGATCCTTGCACGAGCGCAAGCGAGGGGAGCCATGGCGGACATAATGCCTTTGAGCGATCTGGGCAAGCACGTGGGTGAGGAGATGGGCGTCTCTTCCTGGATCACGCTCGACCAGGCACGCATCGCAGAATTCGCGCACTGCACGGGCGATCACCAGTGGATCCACGTGGACAGCGACCGGGCGCCCCGTGAAAGTCCCTTCGGCACCACCATCGCCCACGGGTTTCTCACGCTCGCACTCATCGCGCCGACGGCGTTCGAGGTCCTGGCTACGCGCGTCGCCCCGAAGTCGGTGGTGAACTATGGCCTCGAGAAGGTGCGCTTTCATGCCCCCGTGCGCTCGGGCAAACGCGTGCGCAACCGCATCCGGCTCTCCGCCGTAGAAGAGCGCGGCAACGGCCGCTACCTCGTCACCACCGACAACACCATCGAGATCGAAGGCGAGATCAGACCTGCGCTGCAGGCGAGCGCACTCGCCATTTTCATGGCATAAAAACACTCACGCCAGCTTGGACGCTCACGCCAGCTTGGCGGATCAGGCACGCATGCGGGTGCCGGTGGGATCGAGCAGCGCCGCACTCTCGCGCCTTGCCGCGCGCCGCTCGCCGATGAGCTCGATCTCGAAGCCCTCGGTGGTGGACGCGAGCGCAGCCGGAATGTAGCCAAGCGCGATCGAACGCCGCACGCGGTGACCGTAAGCGCCGGAAGTCACCCAACCCACGACACGCCCGTCGTGCCAGATCGGCTCATCGCCCGCCGCATCGGCATCAGCGGCAGCGACGCTGAAAGTCGCGAGGCGCAAGGCGCCGCCACTTTCCTTCTCCTCGAGCGCCGCTGCGCGGCCGACAAAGTCTCCCTTGCCGAAATCCACGAAGCGACCGAGCGCCGCTTCGTGGGGACCATAGATCGGGCGGTACTCGCGCGCCCAGGTGCCGAAGCTCTTCTCGATGCGCATCGCATTGAGCGCGCGGCCCCCGAAGAGCCTGAGCCCATGCGCACGGCCGGCCGAGCTGAGCAGATCGTAGAGCGCCCGCTGGTATTCGCTCGTCACCCAGATCTCGTAGCCGAGCTCGCCGGTGAAGCTGATGCGGCCGACGAGCGCGGGAACCATGCCGATGTCGATCCGGCGGAAGGAGAGGAACGGGAAGGCCCCGCTCGAGAGATCGGTGCGTGTCAGGCCCTGCAGCAGCGCACGCGAGTTGGGACCTGCAACCGAGAGCCCCACGTACTCCATCGCACAAGGACGCACGGTCACGCCGCGCGGCGGCGGGTGACGCTCGAACCAGCGCCGGTAGTAGACCTCCGCCGCCCAGGTGCAGATCAGAAAGACCCGCTGCTCATCGACGCGGCACATGGTGAAGTCGCCGATCAGCTTGCCACGCTCGTTCAGCATGGGGGTGAGGGCGATGCGGCCGACCTTGGGCACGCGGTTCGCCATCACGTAGGAGAGCCACTCCTCGGTGGCCGGCCCCGTGACCTCGAACTTGCCGTAGTTGGAGATTTCGAGGAGACCGACCGCTTCGTGCACCGCCCGGCACTCCGCCGCCACGTGCGGATGAGCGTTGGAGCGGTGGAAGGTGATGTCCTCGTGCGCCTCAGCTGCCGAGGGCGCGAACCAGAGTGGATGCTCGAGACCGCAGTAGTCGCCGAAGACGGCGTGTGCCGCCTGCAGGCGCTCGTACACCGGCGTCGTGCGCAGCGGTCGCGCGGCCGGCAGCTCCTCATTCGGGAAGCGGATGCGGAAGCGCCGCGAGTAGTTCTCGCGCACCTTGGCGTTGGTGTAGGCGAGCGTCGCCCAATCGCCGTAGCGCGCGACGTCCATCGCCCAGACATCGGCCCCGGGATCCCCCTCGACCATCCATTGCGCGAGCGTGAGCCCGACGCCGCCACCCTGGCTGAAGCCGGCCATGACGCCGCAGGCGACCCAGAAATTGTTCAGGCCGCGTACGGGTCCGACGAGCGGATTGCCATCGGGGGCGAAGGTGAAGGGCCCGTTCACCACCTTGCGGACGCCGACCTCGGTGAGTGTCGGGAAGTGTTTGAACCCGACTTCGAGGCTCGGCGCAATGCGCTCGAGATCTTCCGGCAGCAGACTCTGCGTGAAGTCCCAGGGCGTCTCGAGGGGTGACCAGGGGACCCCCGCGCGCTCATACGTGCCGAGCAGCACCCCGCCGCGCTCCTGTCGGGTATAGATCTCGCCCTCGAAGTCGATGGCGGTGAGGAGCTCCTTCTGGCCCTTGAGCGCCGGGAGGTCCTCGGTGATGAGGTACTGGTGCTGCATGGCAAGCACTGGCAGCTCGAGCCCGACCAGGCGCCCGACCTCGCGCGCCCAGAGGCCCGCGGCGTTCACCACGTGCTCGGCGTGCACGTTGCCGCCCTCGGTGATCACATCCCAGGTGCCATCCGCTCGCGCCTTGAGGTCGACCACGCGGTTGTGGCGCACGATCTGCGCGCCGCCGATCTGCGCCGCCTTGGCATAGGCGTGAGTCACGCCGTAGGGGTCAACGTGGCCTTCGATCGGGTCGAGGAGCGCCCCGACGAAGTACTTCTTGTCGATGATCGGGAATACTTTCGCCGCCTCGTCCGCAGAGATCAGCTCGAGCTCCATACCGAGGTAGCGACCGCGCGCCTTCGCCATCTTGAGCCAGTCGAAGCGCTCGCGCGTACCGGCGAGCATGATGCCGCCCGGCATGTGCAGGCCGCAGGACTCACCGGAGATCCGCTCGAGCTCCCGGTAGAGGTTGATGGTGTATTGCTGCAGCCGCGCGACGTTGGGATCGCCATTGAGGGTGTGCATGCCACCGGCGGCGTGCCAGGTGGAGCCGCAGGTGAGCTCGCCGCGCTCGATCAGCAGCACATCCTTCCAGCCGGCCCTGGTGAGGTGATAGAGAACACTCGCCCCCACCACCCCGCCGCCGATCACGACTACCCGCGCACTGCTCTTCACATCCTCCTCCCGCTACGTCTCATTCATTCGATACCGCGAGGTGCACCGGCGGATCGGCCGCGGCGCCACGCCTGCCGAAGCGCTCGATGAGCCATGAGCGCAACAGCGCGATGGCCGAATCGCCCAGCTCCTCCGGCGGCGTCGTCAGGTAATACCCGTAGCCGCCATCGAGTGCCGCCTCGAAGGGCTTCACCAGGCTCCCGCTGCTGAGCTCTTCGGCGAACAGGTTAGGGTCCACCAGCGCTATGCCCTGACCGCTCAACGCGTACTGCGCGGCAAGCACCGCGGTGTCGACCACCAGCCCGCGCTCGACGTCCACGCTCAGGCCGGTCTGCCGCACGAACTGCTGCCACAGAAAATGCCGCGGCTGGTCGGCGAGCCTGATGTGCACGATCTCGTTCGCTTCGATGAAGGCGGCCAGATTCTTGCCGCGGTGCGCAGCGGCGATGCCGGGCGAGCACAGGATCGAAAGCCGCTCGGACCACAGCAGGTCAGTGACCAGATCCGTCACGGTGGGGCGCGAGTAGATCACGGCAACGTCGACGTCCCCGAGCGGCGGCCCCACTCCGAGGGGACTGACGAGGTCGATGTCGACCTCCGCGCAGATGCGGTGGAAGTCCCGCAGGATCGGCACCGCGAGCTGCACCGCGAAGCTCGGCGGCATCTGCACGCGCAGCGTGCGCTGCGCCGGCGCGCCTTCGTTGCGGATGTCATCGAGGGCGTATTCGAGCCGGTCGAAAGACTTCACCACCGCGGGCAGCAGGTGTTGGCCCGCCTTGGTAAGAGTGAGGGCGTGCGGCCGCCGCTCGAACAGCTGCACCCCGGTGAGCCGCTCGAGCGCGATCACGTGACGCGAGAGTGCGCTCTGCGAGATGAGCAGCGCATTGGCAGCCGCCGTGAAACTGCCGTGTTTCGCGACCCCCTCGAAGGCGCGCAGCGCATTCAGCGGCAGCCAGCGACGGTCGATGGTCTTTTTCTGCACACTACGGTCCCGGGTCAAAGCCCCTCCCCTTCAGTAACGCGCCGGCCGTCAGCACCGCCGCCTCATACTCGCAGAGCCCCAAGCGTCACGCCAAGGGCCTCGCCGCTCCAATGCCTTTTTTCGATGCAGCTAGAGAATTTCTCGGCTTTGAGCGGCTGCCCGCCTCTCTAGCCGTCACGCTCGACGGAATCTTCGCCGAGCGCCTCGCGCAGCGGCTCGAGATAGCGCTCGTAGTGGCGCCATCGCCCGATCGAGCCCTTGCCGATGGGCTGCCGCACCTGCCAGCTGCTCGCTGTCAACACCGGTCGGTCGGTGAGGTGGAATTCGAGACAGCGCGGATCCCAGGACAGGCCGAGGTGCGCGAGCATCCGCCGGGCCCAGTGCGCAGGGTCATCGACCAGCGACTCGTAGCGGACCTCGAGCAGCAGGTGCGGCGGTAGCGTCGCGCGCCAGTGCGCCATCAGCCGCCGGTACTCGCGGTAGTAGTGCGCGAGGTCGCTGAGATCGGTCGCGTAGGCGTGCGCGGCGGAGAAACCCTGGAAGTAGATCGACAGGCAGGTGTCGAGCGGGTGGCGTTCGAGGTGGATGAAGCGCGCTGCGGGGAGCGCCCCGTGGATGAGGCCGAGGTTCTTGAAGTTGCTCGGCAGCTTGTCAACAACACGTACCGCTGTGGTGGGCAGTGCCGCGAACGATCCCAGGTACTGACGGCCGAGCGCGGCAATCGTCGCCATGCGTTCCTCCGGGGGCGATGCGAGCTCGGCATCGGCCGCGAATTGCCAGAAGAGGACCTCGCCCGCCCCATGCACCTGTGGGTGCGAGGCCAGGATCTGCTCGGCGAGCGTAGTGCCCGAGCGTGGCATCCCGAAGACGAAAACGGGGCGCTCGGACGGGAGCCCCGCTGGCCGCAGCGCCTCCAGCGCCGCTCGATCGAACACCGCCAGCGTCCGCGTGACACGCGCGCTGGTTGCCGCGCGGTCGTAAGGCGGTCGGCTGCGCCGGGCGAGCTCGTGGCCTCGCCGGTGATGCTCGAACGCCGCATCGAAGTCGCCGACGTCGTCGCAATACTTGCCGAGAGCGTGGTGGAGCCCGATGGCGTGTGCGATCGGCAGCCCGCGTGAGAGCGTGCGCTCGGCCGCATCCCGCCACGCCCCATCGGCGGCGGTCATCCTGCGTACCGCCGTCAGGCCGATCAGTGCCTCGGGCAGCCCGGGGCTCAGGGCCAGCGCCTTCTTGAGCAGCGTCTCGGCCTCCTCGAACCGCCCCCGGTCGATCGCGAGGCTGCCGAGCAGGGCGACGGTATCGGCGGCGTCGGAACGAATGGCGAGCGACCGCCGGACGCTTGCGGCCGCGTCATCGACTCTCCCGAGTGCCCGCTCGGCCATCGCGTGGGCGGTGTGAAGCGCCGCATGGTGCGGTTCGACCTCGAGTCCGGCGCGGTAGGCCGCCTCAGCGGCGTGCATTTCGTTGATCGCGAGCAGCGCGTTGCCAAGATGCAGGTGCCCTTCCAGCAGCCGCGGATCGAGCTCTATCGCGCGCCGGCTGTGCTCGATGGCGGCGCGATGATCGCCGAGACAATGGAGCACGTGGCCGAGGTTGGCGTGGACGCGCGCCTCGCGCGGTGCCAGATCGAGCGCCGCGCGGAAGCAGTCTGCCGCCGCCTCGAACCGGGCGAGCCCGGCGAGGAGTGTCCCGTAGTCGTTCAGAGTGTCCGCGCGCCGCTCGCGTGCGAGTAGCCGCTCGTAGTAAGGCAGCGCTTCAGCGGCACGACCCCGAGCGGTCAACGCCAGCGCGAGCTGCGCGACGGCGGCCGCGAAACCCGGTCGCAGTTCCAGCGCGCGTTGCAAGGCCTCGATGCCGGCCTCCGCCTCGCCGGCCTCGATGAGCGCACTGCCGAGATTGCGATGCGCCTCGGCGAGTCCGGGCTCGAGCGCGATCGCCCGGCGGTAGCCCTCGATCGCTGATGCGAGCGCGCCCCGCGCGCGCTCGGCGTTGGCGAGATTGCCGAGCGCTGCGGCAAACCGCGGCCGCAGCTCGAGCGCGCGCTGACAGCTCGTGATGGCGGCGTCGGTGTCGCCGAGTTCCAGCAGCACGCGGCCGAGGTCATTGTGCGCGTCAGCGAAACTGGGCTGCAGAGCCGTGGCCCGCGCGAGGCTCACGGCTGCGCGCGGAAGCAGGCCCTGCTCCTCGAGCGCCTGGCCAAGGAGGTAGTGCACCTGCGGGTCCTCCGGCAGGGCACGGCTCGCCGATTCGAGCGCCACAAGCCCGTCCTTGCCCTGCGCGTGGCGGGCGAGAGCGAGGCAGAGCAGGGTCTGCCCGTGCAGCGGCGCGCACGCGAGCACGCGCTCGCACTCCGCCTCGGCTTGGGCCGCGCAACCGGCCTGCAGCAGTTGCCAGGCGGAGGACCCTTGCGCAGGTGGGGCCGGTGCGGTCGCTTGCGGCCGCTCGCGGCCGCAGCAATGCTTGAACTTGCGTCCGCTGCCACAGGGACAGGATTCATTGCGTCCGGGCGGCATCGGCGCACCGATCTCGCAACCCGGCTAGCGCCGGTACCGCTCGAGCGCGTCTCCGAGCGCCTCACGCAAGGGCGCGAGCCAGGGCTCGAAGTGCCGCCACTGGTCGAGCCCCTCGCGAAAGATGGGCTGGCGCACCTGCTCCGAGCTCGCCGTACGGACGCTGCGCTTCGTGCGGTGGAACTCGAGGCAGGCCGGCTCAAACGGCAGCTCACAGTGCTCGAGGATCCGCCGCACGCCCATCTCGAGGTCCTCGACCACGTCCTCGTGGTGGACACGCAGCACGCGGCCCGGGAGCACCCGATCCCAGTGCTCCATCAGCTGCAGATAGGTGCGGTAATAACGGGCGATATCCGGGATGCTGTAGGCAAATTCCTGGCCGCGTGCGAACAGCTGCTTGTAGATGCCGAAGCAGCAGGCCATCGGTTCCCGGCGCGCATCGATGATTCTTGCGTTGGGAAACATCAGGTGGATCAGGCCGATGTGGCGGAAGTTGTTCGGCATCTTGTCGATGAACCGCGGCCGGCTGCCGCGGTAAACGCGCGTGTCCTCGAGATACCGGGTCGCGAGCTGCACGAACACCTCGCGCGGCAGATCCGCGAGGATCGCGGGATAGCGCGGGTTCTCGAGGTCTGCATCGCGTCCCTGCAACTCGAGGACGAAGCGCGGAATGTCGGCGAGCTCCTGGGTCCCTTCGACCTGCGAATGCGAGGCGAGGATCTGCTCGATGAGCGTCGAGCCCGAGCGAGGCAGCCCGACGATGAGGATCGGCTCGTTGCTGCCAACGCCGTAGTCCTGGCGCTCGCGGAAGAACTCCCGCGTGCAGACACTCTGTTGATTCGCCGTATTCCGCTCGACCGGTTCGGGTCGGTAGCGGCTTTCGGCGCGCTTGAGTGCATTGCCGCGCTCGTAGCAGCGCCACGATTCGGCGTAATCACCGCGGTCCTCGTTGGCCTTGCCGAGCGCGAAGCACAGGTGATAGCGGTCGACGACGCTCGTGCTCACTGCGATCTCCGCGGCATGCATCCGCTCGAGCTCGGCATCGCTGAAGCGGTAGGTCTTGAGGTTCGCGAGGCTCCACCAGGCGTCACCGAAACCGGGCCGGGCGCGGGCCGCTGCGCGGTACTCCTCGATCGCCTCGGCCTGACGACCGAGCGTCTTCAGCGCATGGGCGGCCGACAGGTGCAGGTCCGCGGCCTCGCGCCCCTCGGCTGGCGCCTCCTGGAGCAATACGCGGTAGAGCTCGAGCGCCTCCTCGTGGTCACCGACGCCCACCGTCGCCGCTGCACGCAGCGTGCGGAAGTCGCGATTCGCCGGATCACCGGCGAGGAGCCGGTCGAGTTCCGCGCGTGCCTCCCGGTACTTGTGGCGGGCCATGAGGACGCGCGCGTAGTCGTGGCGCGCCGCGCCGTAGTCGGGCTTGCGTTCGAGCACCGCCGCCAGCAGCAGCTCCGCGTCGTCGTGAACTTCGAGATCCATTCCGATCCGCGCCAGCAATCGCATCGCCTCGATGTGGTCGCCGTGCTCCAGCAGGAACGCGCGGATGATCTTCTCGGCGGCGGCAAGGTCCCCGTCGCAGTAGAGATTGGTGGCCGTCATGACCGGCAACGGGAGCGCTTTGAGCGTCGCGACCTGTGCGGCTGCGAAAGCCGCGTTGCGGGCATCGCCGAGCATGCGGTACAGCCCCTCGAGCATGCTCCACGTCGCCGCGAGCGTCGTGTTGATCTCGACAGCCCTGCGGTAGGCCGCTATCGCGCGCGGGGCGTCCTTGAGCGCCACGTAACAGTGGCCACGCTCCTGGAACAGCCGGCTGAAGGCTGGGTGATGGCGCTCGAGCTGCTCGAGCGTCGCGAGCGCATCCCGCAGACGGTGTTGCTGGCGTTGGGCGAGCGCGAGCAGATAGAGCGCGTCCCGGTGCCCAGGCGCCGTCGCGGCGAGACGCGCAGCGGCCTCGGCGGCGTCGGCGAAACGCCGCGTCTTGAGAAGCGCGCGGATGTCCCGGACCTCGGGGCCGTCGGGCGACGATGGCTCGGTGGGTGCGCTGGCAGCGGTCATGGAGCTCATGAAAGAAGGCGGGCATCGTGCCCGCCTTCAAGTCTAGCGTAACCTGTGGCGGCCGCCGCTACGGCGCCACAGCCAGCCGCTCAGAAGCTCCAGCCAATCGTCAAACCCAGCACCCGCGGCCGCAGCGGCACCTGCGCCTCGATGAACTGGGCCGAGGAGGTGAATACGCTCGCGTGGGAGTTGCTGAGGTTCGTTCCGTAGATCATGGCGCGCCACCGGTCCTTGGCTACGCCAGCCTGCGCGTCATAGACGGTGTAGGCCGGCTGGTTATAGAGCAACCACGTCGTCGACGGGACGGCGGTGCCGGGCGGGGCCGGGGTGAAGCTGCTCGGCTGGTTGTTCATCTCGCCCGTGTGGCTCGCGCCGACCGACATGAACGGATGGTAATCGTCGATGCTCCAGTCATAGCGCGCATGCACGTTCCATTGCAGCGTCGGTGAGAACGCCGGGGTGGCGCCGACGGCGCCGAGCGGATTGAGCAGCGGGACATTCTTCTTTGCTATCGCGTCCCACACCTGCGTGATGCAGGTACCGAGTGGCGTCGGGTTACCCGCGATGCCGTTCGGGTCGTTCGCCCCACCCACGGATTGAATGCAGGGCGAGTTGGTCTCCGAGGAATTGTTGTGTGACAGCGAGCCCTGCAGCGTCAGGCCGTCGGTGACCCGGGCAGCGATCTGCAGCTCGAAGCCCTTGATCTTGTAGTCAGGACCCTGCACGCCGAAGGTCGTGTTGCCATACACCGGTGGGTTGTAGATCTGCGTCTGCACATCATCCCAGTGCATGATGTACGCGGCGGCGTTGACCAGCAGGCGGTGGTCCAACCATTCCGACTTGAAGCCGATCTCGTTGTTGGTCAGCGTGTCGGGCGGATACGTATAGGGCTTGCGGTACTGCTTGACCAGGTTCGGATTCGCATCGGGCCCGACAGTCGGCAGACCGGTCACCGGGTCGACGTCGATGTTGACTTCCTTACTGTTCTTGCGGTTGCCGGCGCCCGGGCGGAATCCCTGCGAGAAGGTGTAATAGACCATGGCATCGGGCGTCACGTGCCAGCTCAGGTTCCCGCGGCTTTTGAAACCGGTGTAGTCCGCGGCGTGCGTTTCGGCCGTGAGGTTGGAGCCGACGCAACCCGTGCTGTTCGGGACACCGGCGCAACCCGTGCTCGTGGAATACTGCGAGCCGGACAGGTATGCCTTGTAGTGGTAGTAGCGGGTTCCGGCGGTGATCGTCAGCGTCTTCGGAATCAGGTCGAAGTCGATCGAGGTGAAGGCCGCCGTCTGCTTGTAGCCGCGCCGGAGGTCCTCACCGAACGCCACCTGGTCGTCACGCAGGGTGGGATCGATAGCGGCTGTACCCGGATAAGGGATCACGTTGCCGACGCACACCTGTGTGCCCGCTGTGTACAGCGCCAGATTCTCCGGCGTGCAGGACGGGATCGACCTGTAGTGGAAGTTCATGTCGTCCTTGATGTCGATCTTTTCGTAGAACCCACCGAGCAGCGCGCGCAGCCGCCAGTCATCCGGGGTGCTGAACCTGAGCTCATGACTCTGATGGGTCGTCTTGACGTAGTCATGCCAGTTCATCACCGGGGAGTAGCAGGTGTAGGGGAATCCCGAGCCGATCGTGCCGTTCCCTTTCGGACCGCCGACGCAGCTGTAATAGAAGCCGCCCGCCGAACGCGCATAGTTCGTGTAGTCCATGGTGTTGTCGATGGTCCGGCTCAGGTACGCACCCGCGTAGACCATCCGGATGTCACCTAACTTGCCGTTCACCGTCCAGGCGGTGTTCGACCACTTGTCCTTGTCCCAGACGGGCACGAACGAGGTTTCCTCCCAGGGACCGAGCTTCTGGCCCTCCGACCCGTAGGGGTACTGGGCGAACATGCCGTCGGCTTCCATGTTCTGGTAGGTCTGTTGAATGAGCAGGCTCCAGTCGGGGTTCATCTGCCACAGCGCCGAGAGGCGGATGCCGCTGTAGGTGACCGGATTCTGGTTTTTCTGCGCGAGCAAGTAGTTGTTCGCGCTGGGTGCGTTCGCCGGGTAGCCGGCGAACCCGAAACTGGGCGGTCCGAGGTCCCTCGACTGCCGCGTAAACGTACTCGGCACGTTGTCGATGTAGCCGCCGCGGCGGTCGGTGTAGATGACCCCGCGCACGGCAAGCGTGTCCTGGATGAGCGGCACGTTCAGCACGGCGACGCCGGAGGAGTTGTCGTCGCCGCCGGCGGTCGTGCCGTAGGAGGCCTCGACGGTCCCCTCGGTAGTGTTGAGCTTCGGCTTGTTGGTGATGTAGCGCACCGCGCCTGCCTGCGCGCCGCCGCCGAAGAGGGTCCCCTGCGGGCCCTCGAGGACCTCGATGCGCTCCAGGTCCGCCATGTAGACATCGACGTTGCGCGAGGGGAAAGTCATCGAAGAGTCGTCGAGGTAGAGCGCGACGTTCGGAAACGGGGCGATCGCCGCGCTCGACTGGTTGCCGGCGAACCCTGCGCTGAGACCGCGCATATAGATGTTGCCGTTGCCCGGCCCGTTGTTGCTGAAGGTCACGTTCGGCAGGAACTTGAGGACGTCATCGAGCGTGGAGACCTTCAGCTCGGTGAGCTTCTCGCCGGTGATCGCCTGAATCGTGTTCGGGACGGTCTGTACCGACTCGGCGCGGCGCTGCGCGGTTACGACGACCTCTTGGAGCCCGCCTGGGGCGGCTTCTTGCGAGTAAACGATTCCTGCGTGCGCGCTCAGCGCGGCCACGACTGCAGAGGTTATTTTCTGATTCGTTTTCAAGGATCTCTCCCCGATGGCAGATTGTTGGGCGAAACGCACCTCACACGGGATTTAATTGTTGCAGCGGGGATTCGGCTTCATCGCGTTGCTCCCCGAGGGGTCAGATAGTTGTGAATTTCCCACTCGAACCGCTCGAGCCTGTGGCTCCCCGTACGACTTCTATACCAGCGATCGCGAATGAGCTTGAATAAACGCGTCATCGAGACATTATCGGGCCCCTTCCGTCACCGTCAGCCGCGGCGCAGCCAATGTTGCATGAAAACATCAATGCTAGAACTTTGGCAGTCGAATATTACAGGCTCGTGACTTCGCGCCCGCTCGGGAGTGCTCGCCGGCAAATCAGCGGTTTTCCACCGCCCGCTCAATACTCCCCGATGGCGTCCCGCAGGATGGAGGCCATCAGGTCGATATCGGCGCGGCTGGCAATGAAGGCCGGCGCCATGATGGCGACGTCGCCGGTGGTCTTCACGTGCAGTCCGCGATCGAAGAGTTTCGCCTGCAGCTCCGTTCCGCGCACCCCCGGCGCCTTGCCAGGCTTGATCTCGACGCCCGCGAGCAGGCCGAATCCGCGGATATCGGCGACCGTCGGCAGGTCCTGGAGCGCGAACATCGCATCGAGAAAGTAGTCCGAAAGCTCCCGGCTGCGGGCGAAGAGCGCCTCGCGCTCGTAGATCGAGAGCGTCGCGAGACCCGCCGCGCATGCGGCTGGGTGCGCGGAATAGGTGTAGCCATGGAAGAATTCCGGCACTCCGCCGGGCGCCGCGTCGACGATGGTCCGGTAGATGCTCTCGTGGACCGCCACCGCGCCCATCGGCTGCGCGCCGTTGGTCAGCGCTTTCGCCATGGTGATGAGATCGGGAGTGACGCCAAAAGAGGTTGCGGCGAAGGGTGCCCCGGTGCGGCCAAAGCCACAGATCACCTCATCGAACACCAGCAGGATTCCGTAGCGCGTGCAGATTTCGCGCAACCGCTCGAGATAACCCTGCGGCGGGACTATCACACCGGTCGACCCCGCGATCGGCTCGACGAATACCGCGGCGATGCGCTTGTCGCCGACGAGGTTCACGAACCGCTGCAGGTCATCGGCGAGCTCGACTCCGCGGGTGCCCATGCCGCGGGTGAGCCGATTTTCCGGCAGCAGCGTATGCCGCAAATGCAGAATCCCCGGCATCAGAGCGCCGAAGGCTTCGCGGTTGCGCACCATGCCGCTCAGGGCCGTGCCACCGATGTTCACTCCGTGGTAGGCGCGCTCACGCGAGACGAAGTAGCTGCGCTGGGCCTCGTTGCGTGCGAGGTGGTAGGCGAGCGCGATCTTCATCGCCGTGTCGACAGCCTCGGACCCCGAGTTGCAGAAGAACACGTGATCCACACCCTTTGGGGTGAGCGCGGCGACAGCATCAGCGAGCGCAAACGCGGCGGGGTGACCGCGCAGGAACGAGGGCGTGTAGTCGAGGGTCTGCAGCTGCTCGGTCACCGCGGCAGCGATCTCTGGCCGGCAATGACCGGCGGGAGAGCAGAAGAGCCCCGAGCTGCCATCGAGCACACGCCGGCCGCTCGGGTCGAAGTAGTGCATGCCGCTCGCGCGCACGAACATGCGTGGGTGTTGCTTGAAGTCGCGGTTGGGGGTGAACGGCATCCAGTGTCGTTCCAGTTTCTCGAGCGTCATCTCCATGTCGGTCTCCCTGCACCGCCGCGCTGCCGGGCGAGCCGCCTCCGGCGGGTGCATTGTGGTGTCAGCCGAAGGTGGATCCGATCTGCGCTGCGGCCGAGCGCAGGCGCGGCACGAATTCAATGGCGCGCATCAGCGGCAGGCGTGCCGTCGCCGCCTGCACCGCGATCGCGGCGATCACCTCGTCGTGCCCGTTGCGCACCGGGACCGCAACGCAGGCCACCCCGAGAACGTATTCCTCGTTGTCGACCGCGTACCCGGCGCTCACGATCCGGTCGAGCTCCGACTCGAGCACCGTCCGCTCGGTGATGGTGCGCTCGGTGAACCGCTGCAGCGGCATCAGCTCGAGCAGGCGCTGGCGCTCGGCCGGCGGAAGGTACGCGAGGAGGAGCTTGCCGCTCGCGCAGCAGTGCAATGGCAGCGCCACACCACCTTCGGGCAGATGCAGGCGCAGCGGCCACGGTGCCTCGATGCGGTCGAGGTAGATGAGTGCTCCCTTCTGCAGGACAGCGAGATTGCAGCTCTCGGCGATCTCGCTTACCACGCGTCGCAAAATGGTGCGCCGTTCGGCCGCCGCGGCGTCGCTGCGCAGCACGTCGAGGGCAAAGCGCGACAGGCGCTCGCCGACCACGTAGCCGCGGCCGCCGGGCTCGCGGGCGAGAAACCCCGCCTCCTCGAACAGTGACAGCGTGCGATGAAGAGTCGGCTTCGGCAGCTCGGTGGCCTGCATGAGCTCGGAGAGCGTCACCGCGCGCCGGGTCCGCACCAGGATCTCCAGCACCCCGAAAGCCTTGAGTGTGGAGGAGGTCTCGCTGGCAACCTCCGAGGTGTCCGAGGGTAGCTTGAGGACGCGCGTGTTCATCGTAGCGAGCCGGCCATTCCGATAGACAATATGCAGTAGCTCCGGGAGCGGAATTCAATTTGCCTCAAGAGCTGCATATCGTAAGATAAGCCTGATTAAGAGACAAATCGTCTCGTTTGCCGAAACTCACCGGACGGAGCCGACCATGAAACCGCCACAGAAGATGGGGCCCTCTGAGGCACTGGTGGAGACCCTCGCTGCGCAGGGGGTCACACATGTATTCGGGATCGTGGGTTCGGCGTTCATGGATGCTCTCGATATCTTCCCCGCCGCTGGCATCCGCTTCGTGCCGGTCGCCCACGAGCAGGGGGCGATCCACATGGCCGATGGCTACGCGCGAGCCTCGGGACGCCATGGGGTGTGTATTGCGCAGAACGGTCCGGGCGTGACGAACTTCGTCACGGGTGTTGCGGCGGCCTACTGGGCCCACTCCCCCGTCGTGTTCATCACCCCCGAGACCGGATCCATGACGATGGGCCTGGGTGGCTTTCAGGAGACCGAGCAGCTCGCGATCTTCTCCAAAATCACCAAGTACCAGGGGCACGTGAACAACCCCCAGCGCATGGCCGAGATCGCCGCGCGCTGCTTCGATCGCGCCATGCTGGAATTGGGCCCGGCTCAACTGAACATTCCGCGCGATTTCTTTTACGGCGACATCGAGGCGACCATCACCGAGCCGCTGCGCATCGGCCGCGGTGCAGGCGATGAGGCTGCACTCGAGAGCGCCGCCACGCTGCTCGCGGCTGCGCGCTTTCCCGTCATCGTTGCCGGCGGCGGAGTGATCACCGCGGGGGCGACTGTCGAGGCGGTTGCCCTCGCCGACACGCTCGGAGCAGCCGTGTGCAACAGCTACCTGCACAACGACTCCTTCCCCGCCTCCCATCCGCTCGCCGTGGGCCCGCTCGGCTACCAGGGCTCCAAGGCCGCCATGAAGCTCATCGCGCAGGCGGATGTGGTGCTGGCGCTCGGCACGCGCCTCGGTCCCTTTGGCACGCTGCCACAACACGGCCTCGATTACTGGCCGCGCGCGGCGAAGATCATCCAGATCGACAGCGACCCGCGCGTACTTGGGCTCGTCAAGCCCATCTCCGTCGGCATCCACGGCGATGCGCGCGCAGCCGCTCTCGCTCTGCTCGAGCGGCTGCGGGCGCGGACGCTCGCCGGCTCTGCTGGCCGCGCTGAACGCCTGGCGCGCATTGCTTCCGAGAAGTCCACCTGGGAAGCCGAGCTTCGCGAGTGGACGCAGGAACGCGATCCGTACTCGCTCGAGGTGGCAGCCAACTCGAAGTACATGCATCCACGCGAGATGCTGCGCGCGCTCGAGCAGGCGATGCTGCCCGACGCCATGGTCTCCACCGACATCGGCAACATCTGCTCGGTCGCGAATTCTTACCTGCGCTTCGAGAAGCCGCGCTCGATGTTCGCCGCCATGAGCTTCGGCAACTGCGGCTATGCCTTTCCCGTCATCTGCGGGGCGAAGGTCGCCAGTCCCGAGCGTCCGGCCTTCGCCTACGTCGGGGACGGCGCCTGGGGCATCAGCTTCAACGAATTGCTCACCTGTGCCCGCGAGCGCATCGGCGTGACGGTGATCCTCTTCAACAACGCTCAGTGGGGCGCGGAGAAGAAGAACCACGTCGACTTCTACTCGCGCCGCTACCAGGGCGTGAATCTCGAGAACCCGAGCTGGGCAGCGGTAGCGCGTGCGTTCGGCTGCGAGGGCGCGGCCATCGAGCGAGTCACCGACATCGCTCCCGCGCTGCGCGCGGCCGCCAGAGCGCAAAGCGATGGCAAGACGACGGTGCTGGAGATGATGGTGACGCAGGAGCTCGGCGATCCGTTCCGGCGCGATGCCCTGTCGAAACCGGTCCGCCACCTCGCGAAATACCAGCAGTACACGTGAGTCGTCGCGGCTGCACCGACACGCCGGTGGCAGCGCGCGAGGGAGCGACCGGCAGCGATGGCCGCTGAGCCCACCCTGACGACCGAGGTGACGGCGGGCGATGGACTGCGCCGCTCGCTGCGGCGGCGTCACATGCAGATGATCGCGCTCGGCGGCGTCATCGGTGCCGGGCTGTTCGTCGGCAGCGGTGTCGTCATCGGCGCCGCGGGTCCGGCGGCGGTGATCTCCTTCGCGCTTACCGGCTTGCTCGTGGTGCTGGTCATGCGCATGCTGGGAGAAATGGCAGTCGCCTATCCCGCGGTCGGCGGCTTCTACGAATATAACCGGCTCGCCCTCGGTGAGCTCGCGGGCTTTCTCACCGGCTGGATGTACTGGTACTTCTGGGTGATCGTGGTCGCCCTCGAAGCCGTCGCCGGGGCGAAAGTCCTCGGCACCTGGTGGCCCTCGCTCGCGCCCTGGCAGTACACGCTCGGGCTCGTGAGCGTCTTCACTATCGTGAACCTGCTATCGGTCCGCTCCTACGGCGAAGCGGAGTTCTGGTTCGCATCGATCAAGGTCGCCGCCATCGTCGCGTTCCTGTGCGCGGGCACCGTGTTCGCGCTCGGCGGGTGGCCGGGAGCGCACGGCGGCATCGCCCAGTTGACGGCGCACGGTGGCTTCATGCCTAACGGCATCGTGCCCGTACTCACCGGCGCGGTGGCCGCGACCGGTTTTTACTTCGGTGCGGAGATCGTGACCATCGCCGCCGCCGAGTCGGTCGAGCCCGAGCGAGCCGTCGCGGAGACGACGCAGTCGGTGATCTGGCGCGTGCTCGTCTTCTACATCGGCTCCATCTTCCTGGTCGTGGCGATCGTGCCGTGGAACGACACCGTGCGCATGACGCGCCCCTACGTGAGCGTCATGGAGGCGTTGCAGATTCCTGCAGCGACGACCGTGATGAGCGTCGTGGTACTGACCGCGGTGCTGTCGGCGCTGAACTCGGGTCTATTCGCCGCCTCGCGCATGCTGATGGCGCTCGCACGCCGCGGAGATGCGCCCGCCGCCTTCGCCCGGCTCGATGCCCGGGGTGTGCCGGTCGCGGCGATCCTCGCCAGCACCGCTTTCGGCTACCTGACGGTCGTCATGAGCTACGTCTCTCCCGACCGAATCTTTGCGTTCCTGGTCAATTCCTACGGTACCGTCGCGATATTCGTCTACGTGCTGATCGCATTCGCCGAGCTGAAACTGCGTCGGCGGCTCGAGCTCGAAGCGCCCGCGCGGCTACGGGTGCGCATGTGGGGATACCCCTGGCTCACGCGCGTCACGATCATCGCGATGCTCGCCATCGTCGCCGCGATGGCCGTCATCCCCGAGCAGCGCACCGCACTCCTCTTCGGGTTCCTCAGCGTCGCGCTGCTGCTCATCGCTTTCGTGTTGCGCCGCCGGGCTTTGTTAAGATTCCCAGTCCACCGCAAGGGTGCACTCCGATGACCTCCGAACCCTACCTCCTCACCCCTGGACCCCTGACGACTTCGCTGCGCACCCGGCAGGCCATGCTGCACGACTGGGGCTCGTGGGACAGCGACTTCAACAACATCACGGGACGCATCCGCGAGCGTCTGCTCCAGATCAGTTCCGGCGGCGGCACGCACGAATGCGTTCCGCTCCAGGGCAGCGGCACCTTCTCGGTCGAGGCCGCGATCGGCACGCTGGTGCCGCGCAACGGCCACGTACTCGTCCCGCAGAACGGTGCCTACTGCCAGCGCATCGCGAGGATCTGCCGCGTGCTCGGCCGCAAGCTGACGACGCTCGATTACCCCGAGAACGCTCAGGTGGCCGCCGGCGACATCGAGCGTGCGCTCGAGGCGGATGCGTCGATCAGTCACGTGGCATTTGTGCACTGCGAGACGAGCACCGGCATCCTCAATCCGCTGCACGAAGTCGCACAGGTGGTGGCACGATGCGGCCGGGGCCTCATCGTCGATGCGATGAGCTCTTTCGGTGCGCTCGAGATCGACGCGCGCCGCACGCCCTTCGATGCGGTCGTGGCGGCCTCCGGCAAATGTCTCGAGGGTCCACCGGGAATGGGCTTCGTCATCGTGCGCCGCGCGGTGCTCGAGCGCTGCGAGGGAGCCTCCCACTCGCTGGCGATGGACCTGTACGACCAGTGGGTGTACATGCAGAAGACCACGCAGTGGCGTTACACGCCGCCGACGCACGTCGTGGCGGCGTTCGATGCGGCGATTGCCCAATATCTCGAGGAAGGCGGGCTTACCGCCCGGCACGCGCGCTACGCGCGCAACTGCGCCACGCTGATCGAGGGCATGGCGCGGCTCGGTCTGCACAGCTTCCTGCCCGCGGCGATTCAGGCGCCGATCATCGTGACGTTCCACGCGCCGGATACTCCGCGCTACACCTTCAAGAGCTTCTACGACGCGGTCAAGGCGCGCGGCTATATCCTCTATCCGGGCAAGCTCACGACAGTGGAAACCTTCCGCGTCGGCTGCATGGGGCAGCTTGGCGAGCGCGGCATTGCCGGTGCAGTCGAGGCGGTCGGCCAGGTGCTGGCCGAGATGCGCGCCGCCGCCTGAGGCAAAGCGAGAACTTGATGAACCTTATCGAAGTCAACCGCCGCAGCTACCGCCTGCCGGAGCGCCCCTCGGTGGTGGTGTGCGTGGACGGCTGTGAGCCGGACTACATTTCACAGGCGGTGGCCGGCGGCTACATGCCGTGGATGAAACAGGTGCTGGCGCGGGGCGCAGCGGTGGTCGCCGATTGCGTCATGCCGAGCTTCACCAACCCGAACAACCTTTCGATCGTCACCGGTGCGCCGCCGGCTGTTCACGGAATCTGCGGTAACTACCTCTACGATCCCGAGAGCGGCGTCGAGGTGATGATGAATGATCCGAAGTGGCTGCGCGCCCCTACGCTCCTCGCGGCGCTCGCCGACGCGGGCTGCAAGGTGGTGGTGGTCACCGCCAAGGACAAGCTGCGCAAGCTTCTTGGGTCTCGACTGCGCGGAGTTTGCTTCTCCGCGGAAAAAGCCGACGAGACGACGCTCGCTGAGCATGGCATCGACGGGGTGCTCGAGCTTGTCGGCATGCCGGTGCCGAGCGTCTACAGCGCGGAGCTCTCGGAGTTCGTGTTCGCGGCGGGCGTGAAGCTGATGCGCTCGCATGCCCCCGACATCATGTACCTCTCGACCACCGATTACGTCCAGCACAAGCACGCACCGGGCTCACCCGAGGCGAATGGCTTCTACCGCATGATGGACCGCTACTTCGCCGAACTCGAGGACTCCGGCTGCGCCATTGCCATCACCGCCGACCACGGCATGAATGCCAAGACGCGTCTCGATGCGAGCCCGAACGTGATCTACCTCCAGGACGTGCTGGACGAGTGGATGGGTGCGGGCCGCTCACGCGTAATTCTGCCGATCACCGATCCTTACGTGGCTCATCATGGGGCACTCGGCTCGTATGCCACGGTGTATCTGCCAGCCGATGCCGCTGCCGGCCTGTTGCCGCGGATCGCCGCGCTCCGCGGCATCGAGATGGTGCTCACCCGCAGCGACGCCGCGCGCCGCTTCGAGCTCCCGGCCGACCGCATCGGCGACCTCGTAGTCGTCGCCGAGCATTCGGTGGTGATCGGCGGGGCGGCGACGAAGCACGATCTCTCAGGTCTCGATGCCCCGTTGCGCTCGCACGGGGGACTCGCGGAGCAGCAGGTGCCACTCGTCATGAACCGCCCTTTTGCGAAGCTCGATGTCGAGCGCCGCTGGCGCAACTTCGATGCCTTCGACTGGGTGCTGAACCATGCCGACTAGCACTCGCACGCGGACCGCCGCCGACGCCGCTCGCGGCGAGAAGGTGCGGCGCGAGGCTCTCCGCATCGGCGGAACGCGCGTTGCCACCGAGCGCTCGAGCGAAGTCTTCAATCCCTACACGCGCGCGCTCGTCGGCAGCGTTGCCTGTGCCGCGGTGGAGGACGTGCGCCGCGCGATCGCCATCGGCAAATCGTTCCGCCCGCGTTTGACCCGGTACGAGCGCTACCGCATCTGCTACCAGACGGCCGAGGCACTGCGCGCGCGCACCGAGGAGATCGCCAATCTCATCACCGCCGAGAGCGGGCTGTGCAAGAAGGATTCGCTCTACGAGGTGGGCCGCGCCTGCGATGTGTTTCTGTTCGCCGGCAACGCCGCGCTGCAGGATGACGGGCAGATCTTCTCCTGCGACCTCACCGCGCACGGCAAGCGCCGCAAGGTCTACACGCTGCGCGAGCCGCTGCTCGGGGTGATCTGCGCGATCACCCCCTTCAACCATCCGCTGAACCAGGTCGCGCACAAGGTCGCGCCCAGCATCGCCAGCAACAACCGCATGGTGCTGAAACCCTCGGAGAAGACTCCGCTCAGTGCGCTCCTGCTCGCAGACATTCTCTACGAGGCGGGCCTGCCGCCGGAAATGTTCAGCGTGCTCACCGGCGACCCGCGCCAGATCGCCGATGAGCTTCTGACGCATCCGGATGTGGACCTCATCACCTTCACCGGCGGCGTCGCGGTCGGCAAGTACATCGCGGCCAAGGCGGTCTACAAGCGCCAGGTGCTCGAGCTCGGTGGCAACGACCCCATCATCGTCATGGAGGATGCGGACATCGCGGAAGCTGCCACGCTCGCCGCGCTCGGCTCGTACAAGAACTCCGGCCAGCGTTGCACCGCTATCAAGCGCATGCTGGTGCACGAAGCGGTCGCCGAGCAGTTCACCACGCTGCTGCTCGAGAAGACGCGCGCGGTCAAGTACGGCGATCCGATGGATCCCGACACCGACATGGGCACCGTGATCGACGAGGCGGCGGCGCGCTCGTTCGAGGAGCGGGTCAACGAAGCGGTCGCGAACGGTGCGCGGCTGCTCCACGGCAACGTCCGCGCTGGTGCCCTCTACTCCCCGACCCTGCTCGACCGTGTGCAGCCGGAGATGACACTCGTCAGGCAGGAGACTTTCGGTCCGGTGTCTCCGGTCATGACGTTCCGCACCATCGATGACGCCATCCGCATTGCGAATTCCACCGCCTACGGCTTGTCGTCCGCCGTGTGCACCAACCGCCTGGACTACATCACACGTTTCGTCTCCGAGCTCAACGTGGGCAGCGTCAACGTGCGCGAGGTGCCCGGCTACCGCCTCGAGCTCACGCCATTCGGAGGCATCAAGGACTCAGGCCTCGGCTACAAGGAAGGCGTACAGGAGGCCATCAAGAGCTTCACCAACATCAAGACTTACTCACTGCCGTGGCAGCCGTAGTCGCGCCGGCGACGGGCACCGCGGCGCCGAGCCTGCGCGCACTGCGCATCGCACAATGCCGCACGCTGCTGCTGCTGTTCCTCGGCTACGCCTCCTGTTACTTCTGCCGCTCGAACCTGTCGGTGGCGACGCCGCTGCTGGTCGATGAGCTCGGGCGGCGCGGTGTGAGCCACGCGGATGCCATCATCAGCATCGGCTCGATGGCCTCCCTCGGGGTGTTCGCTTATGCGATGGGCAAGTGGTTTCTCACCAGCCTCGGGGATTACTGGGGCGGAAAGCGCAACCTGCTGATTGCCACCGGCGGCGCCACCGCTTTTACACTGCTGTTTGCCTCCGGTTCCACATTGCCGCTGTTCACCTTCGCCTGGGTGGGCAATCGACTGACGCAGTCGATCGGCTGGTCGGCGCTCGTCAAGGTCTCCTCCAAGTGGTTCAACTACTCCCGCTACGGCACGATCGCGGCGATCCTTACCTGCAGCTATCTCATCGGCGATGCGGCTGCACGTCAGAGCATGGGGTTGCTGCTGCACTACGGCGTCAGCTGGCGCGGTCTGTTCCTGTTCGGCGCGGGCGTGGCGGGGTTCATGTTCCTCGCCAACCTGCTCCTGTTGCGCGAGTCGCGCGTGGACCAGGGATACGCGGAAGCACTGGCAAATCCGCACAACGTGTTCGCGAATGCCAGCGCTGCGCCGCGGAATTTCGCGGCGCTGGTGCTGCCGCTGCTGCGCAGCCGTGCGTTTCTGATGGTTTGTCTGCTGGGGTTCGCGGCGACCATGGTGCGCGAGACGTTCAATACCTGGACGCCGGTCTATCTGCGCGACTTCCTCGGTTACGGCGTGAGCCGCGCTGCCGGCGTGTCGGCGATCTTCCCGGGAGTTGGCGCGCTGTCGGTCCTGCTCGCCGGCTGGGCGAGCGACCGTCTGGGGCGCAACTGTCGCGCGCTGCTGCTGGCCCTCGGGCTGGCGGGGACGGCCGTGGCGCTCGCCATTCTCACCTCGCTGCGGCCGGCCTCGGCTGGCGTGGTGCTGCCGGTGGTGATGATTGGC
>DATMPW010000024.1:0-25434 GCA_035566915.1 Steroidobacteraceae bacterium | reverse complement strand
GCCATCGTCGACATCCAGCTCGTCTACCTGCGCAAGCGGCTGCAGGAGCGCAGCATGGACCTCACGCTGGATGATGCCGCACGTGACCTTCTCGGCCAGGCGGGCTTCGATCCGGTGTACGGGGCGCGCCCGCTCAAGCGCGCCATCCAGCGGCAGATCGAGAATCCGCTCGCCCAGAAGATCCTGCAGGGTGAGTTCGTCCCAGGCGATCGCATCCGCATCAGTGCGCGCGACGGCGAGCTCATCTTTGCCAGGGGCGATGAGCGCCGGGCCGCACGCGGCTGAGGCGTGCGAAAGAGACCCGTAGCTCCGGCTCCCGGCCGCTCCGCGACCGCCTCATGGCCGAGCGCTCCTTGGTTATAATCGGTTGACAACACCAACGGTCAAGAGAGCTCATGCCCTTCTACGAATACGAGTGCCAGGCCTGCAAGTACTACGCCGAGGTCATGCAGAAGATTAGCGATGCGCCGCTCACGCGCTGCCCCTCCTGCGGCAAGCGCGCCCTCAAGAAGCTCGTCTCGGTGCCGGTATTCCGCCTGAAGGGCGCCGGCTGGTACGAGACCGACTTCAAATCGGACAAGGAGACCCGGCGCAATCTCCTCGGGGCCGAGAAGGAAGAGTCGAAGGCCGAGAGCAAGCCGGAAACCAAGGAAGCGAAGCCAGCGGCGGCGGAAGCCAAGGAGACCAAGGAAGCCAAGGAGACGAAGGAAGCCAAGCCGGCCGAATCGCGGACCTCGAAGGCCGCCACTGGTGGCGGGCGCAGCCGTCCATCGGCCTCACGCAGCGCCGCCTCACGCCGGCCGACGCGCCCAACCCGTGCAAGGAGCGCCCGGAAGAAGCGGCGTTAGCGGCATGAACGCAAGCGGCACGAGGAAGTGGAACCTGCGACGTTACCTGGTTGCGGGTGTGCTGGTGTGGCTGCCGATCCTCGCCACCGTCTGGGTGGTGACCTTCATCCTCCAGCTCATGGACCTGACGCTGAAGGTCCTTCCGCCTGCCTACCGCCCGGAAGCCCTGGTGGGCTTCTCGCTCCCCGGGGTCGGGGCGGTGTTCGCACTCATCGTGCTGCTGCTCACGGGCCTGCTGGTGACGAACCTCATCGGCCGCAGGCTGATCGTCTGGGGCGAGGAGCTGCTCAACCGCATACCGTTCGTGGGCACGGTGTATGGCGGAGTGAAGAGTTTCGCCGAGAGCGTGTTCTCGCAGTCCAAGGCTTTCCGCAAGGTGGTGATGATCGAGTATCCGCGCGACGGTGCCTGGAGCATCGGTTTCCTCACCGCCGAGGACGTGCCGGAAGTGAGCGAAAAACTGCGCGAGCCGCACGTCGCGGTCTACATCTCCTCCGCGCTCAATGCCACCGCCGGGTACCTCGTGATCGTGCCGCGGCGTGCCGTCGTGGAGCTCGACATGTCGGTCGATGCCGCCATGAAGATGATCATCACCTGTGGTGTGGTGGTGCCTCCGGCACCTGCCCGGACGAGCTCGGTCGCCAAGCCGGCGGCCTGAGGCGGTCATGCACGCGATGCGGCTCCTCGCGCGCGGCGCCCCGCTCGCACTTTCCGAGGTGACGCTGCCTGCGCCTGCGCCTTGCGAGCTGCTGATACGGGTCGAGGCGTGCGGCGTGTGCCGCACCGATCTGCATCTCCTCGATGGGGAGCTTCCCGACATCCGCTGTCCCATCACTCCCGGGCACGAGGTCGTCGGAGTCGTCAGCGCGCGCGGCGGCGAGGTGACGCGCTTCGCTATCGGAGATCGAGTCGGCGTCCCGTGGCTCGCCTGGACCTGCGGTGTGTGCCAGTACTGCCGCGCGGGGCTCGAGAACCTCTGCCCGCAGGCGCGCTTCACGGGTTACACCCGCGACGGCGGTTACGCGCAGGAGATCCTGGCGGATGCACGTTACTGCCTGCCACTGCCACCTGAGGTCCCCGCCACGGGATTGGCGCCGCTCTTGTGCGCGGGGCTCATCGGCTATCGCGCCTATCGGAAGGCGGGAGAGGCCATGAACCTCGGCCTGTACGGCTTTGGAGCCGCGGCGCACCTTCTGGCGCAGATCGCGCGGCACGAGGGCCGGCGGGTGTTCGCGTTCACTCGAGAGGGCGATACAGAGGGACAGGCCTTCGCGCGGCAGCTCGGCGCGGTGTGGGCGGGCGCCTCCACCGAGCGTCCGCCGCAGGAGCTCGATGCGGCGATCCTGTTCGCCCCGGTCGGTGGGCTCATTCCCGCCGCGCTCGCCGCGGTGCGGCCAGGCGGCCGCGTGGTCTGCGCCGGCATCCACATGAGCGATGTTCCCCGCTTCCCGTACCGTCTGCTGTGGGGCGAGCGCTCGGTGGCTTCCGTCGCCAATCTCACCCGCGCCGACGGTGAGGCCTTCATCCCACTCGCGACACGCCTGGGGCTCGCGCCGACGGTCGAGCGATTCGCGCTCGCCGATGCGAACACCGCCCTGCAGCGCCTGCGCAGCGGCGCCGTGCAAGGCGCGGCGGTGCTGGAAATGACGGGGGATTGACCGCCACAGACTCGGGTTGCGGGGCTTCCAGCGCCTCCGTAACATCGCGCGCTTCTATGCGCTCACACTATTGCGGACAGGTTGACGAGAAACTCATCGGCCAGGAGGTCACCGTCGCCGGCTGGGTGCATCGCCGTCGTGATCACGGCGGTGTGATCTTCGTCGACCTGCGCGATCGCGAGGGACTGCTGCAGATCGTGTTCGATCCCTCGGCGGCCGCGGTGTTTGGCGAGGCCGAGCGGCTGCGCAACGAGTTCGTGGTGCGGGTGATGGGGCGGGTGCGTGAGCGGCCACAGGGCACGGTGAACCCCAATCTCGCCTCCGGGCGCGTAGAGCTCCTCGCTCACGAGCTCGAGGTTCTCAACCGCTCCGAGCCATTGCCGTTCCAGCTCGATGAGCAGGTGGGCGAGGAGGTGCGCCTGCGCTACCGCTATCTCGATCTGCGGCGCGAGGTGATGAGCGAGCGCCTGCGCCTGCGTCATCGGCTCACGCGCTCGATGCGCGCTTACCTCGATACCCACGGCTTCGTCGACCTCGAAACGCCGATGCTCACCAAGGCGACCCCGGAGGGGGCCCGCGACTACCTCGTGCCGAGCCGCACCCACCCGGGCAAGTTCTTCGCGCTGCCGCAGTCACCCCAGATCTTCAAGCAGCTCCTCATGATCGCGGGCTTCGACCGCTACTACCAGATCGCGCGCTGCTTCCGCGACGAGGACCTGCGCGCGGACCGCCAGCCGGAATTCACCCAGCTCGACATCGAGACCTCGTTCCTCGCCCAGAGCGAGATCATGGCGCTGATGGAAGGGCTGGTGCGGCACTTCTTCCGCGAGGTACTCGGAGCGCAGCTGCCCGATCCCTTTCCGCGCATGAGCTATGCGGAAGCGCTGCGCCGCTACGGCTCCGACAAGCCGGACCTGCGCAACCCGCTCGAGCTCATCGACGTGGCGGAGCTGGTGCGAACTTGCGATTTCAAGGTGTTTGCCGGTCCCGCAAAGGACCCGCAGGGGAGGGTGGCCGCCCTGCGCGTGCCCGGCGGCGGCAGCATGCCGCGCTCGCGGATCGATGAGTACGCGGCATTCGTGGCTCGTTACGGCGCCAAGGGTCTCGCCTACATCAAGGTGAACGCGCGCGCGGGCGGGCGCGAGGGACTGCAATCGCCCATCATCAAGTTCCTGAGCGATGCGGCACTGAGTGGCATTCTCGAGCGCACCCAGGCGGCCGACAACGACGTCATTTTCTTCGGAGCGGACAGAGCCAAGGTCGTGAGCGATGCGCTCGGAGCGTTGCGCCTGAAGCTCGGGCAGGATCTGAAACTCCTCGCCGACGCATGGCGCCCGCTGTGGGTCATCGACTTCCCCATGTTCGAGTGGGATGAGCAGGAGCGGCGCTGGGTGGCGATGCATCACCCCTTCACCGCGCCGGTGGACGATGATCCCGCAGGGCTGCGGGCCGCGCCCGCTGCGGCACTCGCCAAGGCCTACGACATGGTGCTGAACGGCTCGGAGATCGGTGGTGGCTCGGTGCGCATCCATCGCGAGGAGATGCAATCCACGGTGTTCGACCTGCTCGGCATCGGCGCGGAGGAAGCACACCAGAAATTCGGTTTTCTGCTCGATGCGCTGAAGTTCGGCGCACCACCGCACGGTGGCATTGCCTTCGGACTCGACCGCCTCGCGATGCTCATGGCCGGCGCCGACAGCATCCGCGAGGTCATCGCCTTCCCGAAGACCCAGACCGCGGCCGATCCCCTCACAGACGCGCCGACCGAGGTGAGTGAGGCGCAGCTGCGCGAGCTGCACGTGCGGGTGCGCCTGCCGCAGTGAAGGGCTGAGCACCGCCCGTGGCTGCGGTTGTCTACGTGCATGGCCTGTGGATGCCAGGCGAGGAGTCGCTGGTCCTAAGGTCTCGCCTGGCGCACGACTTCGCTCTCAAGCTGCACGCCTTTCGTTACTCGGCGGTCGGCTCGCGCATGAGCCACATCACCGAGCGACTCGCCGAGTTCGTGCGGGAGCTCGCGGCACCGGAAGTGCACTTCGTCGGCCACAGTCTCGGCGGACTGGTGATTTACCGGTTTCTCGAGCGGTTTCCCGGGCAGCCTCCCGGGCGTGTGGTCTTTCTCGGCACGCCGAGCGTTGGCAGCCGCGCTGCCGAGCACGCCGCGCGCTTTGCTCCGATCGCGCACCTCATGGGGCAATCGGTTGCCGAGGAGTTGCTCCAGCCGCACGAGCGGCGCTGGCAACACGCGAGCCCGCTCGGCATCGTGGCGGGCACTCAGCCGCTCGGGTTCGGGCAGCTCCTGGCACACTTCGACGAAGAGAACGACGGCACCGTCGCCGTGAGTGAGACGCGTATGCCCGGGGCGAGCGATCACATCGTGCTGCCCGTGAGTCACCTTGGGATGCTGGTGTCATCACGCGTAGCGCACGAGACCGGGCTGTTCCTCACGCAGGGCCACTTCTCGCTGCGTTAGGCGCAGCCAACCTCATGCATCGAGCAGCCGGCGCAGCACGTACAGCGTCTCGAGCGCCTGCCTGGGCGAGAGTGTGTCCGGATCGATGGCAGCCAGGGCCTCGCGCAGCCCATCCGGCGCGGCCACCGCGGAAGCCGAGGAGTCACGGCTGGCCGCCGCAAACAGCGGCAGCTCCGGCTGGCCGCCCGCCGCGCGCCCGGCGGCTCGCTGGCGATCGCGTTCGGTCTCGAGCTCCTCGAGATAGCGGCGAGCCTCGGCGATGACGCCACGCGGAACTCCGGCAAGCTGTGCGACCTGCAGCCCGTAGCTGCGATTGGCGGGCCCTTCCTTGACCGCGTGCAGGAACACGATGCCATCGCCGTGCTCGGTGGCGTCGAGGTGCACGTTCGCGCATCCCTCGACCTCGGTGGCGAGGGTGGTGAGCTCGAAATAGTGCGTCGCAAAAAGCGCGAAGGCGCGCACGCGCGTGGCCATGTCGCGCGCCATCGCCCATGCAAGTGACAACCCGTCGAAGGTGCTGGTGCCGCGCCCGATCTCATCGAGCAGGATCAGACTTCGCGATGTGGCGTTGTGCAGGATGTTGGCGGCTTCGGTCATCTCGACCATGAAGGTCGAACGGCCACCGGCGAGATCGTCCGCTGCACCGATACGCGTGAATACGCGATCGAGGGGCCCGAGCACGGCACGCTCGGCCGGCACGTAGCTGCCGAGGTGCGCGAGCACGGCTATGAGGGCCGTCTGGCGCATGTAGGTCGACTTACCACCCATGTTGGGTCCGGTGATGATGAGCATGCGCCGCCTGGCATCGAGGCGCAGATCGTTGGGCACGAACGGCGCCTCGCTGAAGCGCTCGACGATCGGATGGCGGCCGCCCTCGATCGTGAGGCGCGTCTCCTCGGTGAGCTCCGGTCGCGTCCACTCGAGCGCGCAGGCGCGCTCCGCGAGCGCCGCCAGTGCATCGGTCTCGGCGAGTGCGGCGGCGGTCGTCTGCAGGGGTCCGAGGGTGTCGATGAGCCGCGTGAGAACCCCTTCATACAGCTCGCGCTCGCGCGCGAGGGCCTTCTCGCGTGCGCCGAGCACCCGGTCCTCGAAGCTCTTGAGCTCGGAAGTGACGAAACGCTCGGCCGACTTCACGGTCTGGCGGCGCACATAATCCTTCGGCACACGGTCGGCGTCGCGCCTGGCGATCTCGATGAAGAACCCCTGCACCCGGTTGTAGCCGAGCCTCAGGCCCGTGAGGCCGGTGCGCTCGCGTTCGCGCCGCTCGAGCTGCAGCAGGAACTCCTCGGTGTGCGAGCCGATATGCCGCAACTCATCGAGCTCGGCGTCGTAGCCTGGCGCAATCACGTCACCATCGCGCACGAGGGAAGCGGGCTCGAGCGCGATGGCCGCGGTAAGGAGCGTCAGCGCTTCGGGGTGCTCGCCGATGCGCGCGTGCTGTTGCTGCAGCAGCGGCGAGTCGAGCTCGGCGAGTGTCGCCCGCACCGCCGGCAGCGCCCGCAGCGAGCTGCGCAGCTGTGTGAGATCGCGCGGGCGCACCGAGCGCAGGGCGATGCGCGCGAGGATACGCTCGATGTCCCCCACACCGGCGAGAGACTCGCGCAGTGCGCCGAAGCGGCGCCCATCGATCAGCGTACCGAGGGCGTGGTAGCGCTCCCGCAGCAAGGGGTGGCTGGTGAGCGGCCGGTTGAGCCAGCGGCGCAGCTGTCTCGAGCCCATGGACGTCGTGCAATGATCGATGACGGCGAGCAGGGTTGCGCCAGGGTTGCCGGAAAGGCTCGTGTCGATCTCGAGATTCCGGCGGCTCGCTGCATCGAGCGCGAGCGCATCGCTGCGGTCCTCGACGTGCAGCGCGCGGATATGCGGCAGAGCCGATTTCTGCGTGTCACGCACATACTGCAGCAGCGCGCCGGCTGCGCACAGGGCGAGCGGCAGCTCATCCGCGCCAAAGCCTCGCAGATCGAGCGTACCGAGCTGATCGGTGAGGAGCCGAGACGCGCTGGCGAGCTCGAAGTGCCAGGGCGGGCGCTGGCGCAGTGCCGTACCGGCTCGCGTGAGCTCGGTACCGGACCCTTCAGGCAGCAGAAGCTCGGCAGGCTTCAGCCGCTCGAGCTCCGCGGCGAGCGCGTTCGCGCCTTCACCCTGCAGCACGCTGAAGCGCCCGGCGGCGAGATCGAGCCACGCGAGGCCGAAGCGCGTTTCATCGGGCACGAGCGCGGCGATCAGCGTATCGGCGCGCTCCTCGAGGAGCGCCGCATCGGTCACCGTGCCGGGGGTGACGACCCGCACCACCCGGCGCTCGATGGGTCCGCGCGCATTCGCCGGGTCCCCCAGCTGCTCGCAGACGGCGACGCTTTCGCCCTTGCGCACCAGCCGCGCGAGATAGTTGTCGACGGCGTGCACCGGGACACCGGCCATGGGAATGGGGGCGCCGGCGGACTGTCCGCGGGCGGTGAGCGTGATGTCGAGCAGCGCAGCGGCGCGGCGGGCGTCGTCGTAAAAGAGCTCGTAGAAGTCCCCCATCCGGTAGAAGAGCAGGACGTCCGGGTACTCGCTCTTGATGCGCAGGTACTGCGCCATAACGGGCGTGTGCGACTTGTCGTTCAAGGGCTTAGAGGGGTAAGTAGCTGGTACTGAATTGGCATGATTTTAGACGGCTGGCGTGACCTGCACGCACGGACAATTCTGGCCCCGTCACGCGGGGGGACGGCTTGGGTATCTATCGTCATTAGGACGACGAGTTGTCTATTGCGTCGGAGGAGCGTGCCTCACCGCGCTGAGTTTGCTGTTGTCCGCAGCACGGGTGCAACCTTCCTATAGCGCAGAGCCCGCGACGCAATGAACACAGAAGAAGCCCGCGCATCGCCATCGACCGGGGTCTCACAGCCATCCACTGCCCCGGGGAGCTGTATTCCTGAGCTACGCCTCTCTCGGCTGCGTACCGGCGAGGTGTGTTGGTTGTTGGCGCGCGCGTCGACGCGCCGGAGACTTTCCGGCGCGCCCGCGAGACAGCGCTCTACTCCTGTTTGTCGAGGGTGAACGTCGTGATCTGATGATGGATGACGTCGTTGTCCGTCACTTCGATGGTCTTGCCGTTGCTGGCGGCGGCAAGACGAATCTCATCGGTCACCTTGCCCTGACGATGGTCGGTCTCCTCGACCGTGCGGGCATCTAAACGCTTCACGGTCACCATGGTCTTTCCCGGATCGCCGCGGACCGGGTACGGCTTGCCGTCGAACTTCGCGTTATAGCTCTGCCCGTTCCAGTGCATGCTGAACTGATCCTCCGTCATCTGGTAGGCGTAGGTGCGCGCCGGATCGTTTGCCTCGTGCAGCTGCTCGGGCTGCCAGGAGCCCGATGCTCGGTGAGAGCCCGGAGGTCCGGCTGCGCGACGCGTCTCGGTGAACGTGCCGGTCGCAACCTGGCTGCCGGTGTAGTCCTCGAACTTGCCGGTCAAAGTATTACCGTTGGTCGACACCTCGTAGATGACAGCAACCGCACGCTTGCCATCTTTCTTCTCGATGATGTGGATCGAGGAAGGGCTGACGACCGTTACGGCCACCGTGTCGTAGTAGTCGTGGCCTTCAACCTTCTGATCGCTGCCGTCAGCCTTCACCTTGATCTCCGGCACGCAGCTGGAGCAGGTGTATGTGCCATCCAACACCTGGAACTGGTCCGCATTGCCGGTCCTCTTTGTCGAGTCTGGGCGCAGCTTCCACGTCCCATCGAACGCGGTAGCGGCCAGCGCCATACCCGGCACCAGCAGCAGCGCTACGGTTACGATTCTCATGGCAATCGCCTCCGTTGGTTTTTTGCAGCGCCGAGTCGGGAACGGCGCCAAATCGGCGTGAGTGTAGCCCTGCACGCGTGACGCACCAAGTCGCACGATCGCAACATCGCGACCGGGTTTTGACTGCCGCGCACACGCCTCAGCCCGCACGCATACTGTCGCGCTGGGAGAAGGCGCAACTCGCGGCTGTGGTATCGGCAGCTATGGCGCGGCGGGTCACCGGACCAGTCTCCGCCGTCCGATAATGTAAGGCGTTGCCTCGCTCGTCGAGGCGTGCCCTCCACCATACGTGGCCGCCGCCTTTTTCCGCCGACACTGACCATCCGGCGATACCGGCCAGGGGCACGAAGTCGAGTGTGTGGGCGCGGACCATTACCATCGAAGACATCTCTCACTGGCTGTCTAAAACTCAGAAAATGCCATTTGATCGTATTGGAGAAAAACACCCACTAAGTCGGCATAGAGTATTAGACAGCGATGTTGGATTCTCCTTGAGGTGCAGATAGTTAGTGCAGCTTCGTACACGTACTGCGCCATCATCGGCGTATGTTGCAGGTCGTTATCGTTCAATGACTGTCCGCCGGATGATGACGATCTTCGATGGGCCGGAAGTCACCGCGAGGGCGCGAGGGTGCTCACCATCTGTCGCTTCATCGTGGATTGTTCCATGACGCTCGTCTGGTCGACGCCATAGAGCGAAGCGAGGAAGGCCTCGTCCCAGGGGCTCAGTCCCTGCGGCGGATCGGGTGCGGGGCGAAACAGCCGCAGAATAGTGGGCACTGGACCCATGTTCGCATCCTGATTGACCTCTGCGAGTCCGACCATACCCACGTAGTCCGCCAGTTGACTGAAATTCAGCCCGTGCACCCGATTCACGTCCACGATCACGATGACGGAGGAGAGCGACCGGACCGCGGAGTAAATGAGGCGCGATCCCGTAGAGACGGTGTTTACCGGCACCTTTGCCGTCCCCAGGCTCAAGCCGAGAGGCCCCCCAGCCAGCGCGTCGGAAGAGATGACCTGCCTGCCCTCGGAGGAGCCCAATTCGGCGTTGTACCAGACGCGCACCGCGCGAGGAGTATCGCGAAACTTCCTCCAATACTCCCAACCATCGTGGGAGTTGAACGTGCGCGGGTCGTGCACCTGCCACTTTTTGATCAGTATCTCAGGCTGCGGTGTCACGACGACGTAGAAGTTGGCTTGGCAGTGCTCACCGCCGAGCGGCGCCTTGGCGGAGCTCGCAATCTGCGACAAACGCGCCAGAACGAACTCGCCCTGCTCGCGCGGCAATCCCGCCACCAGCGGACAAATTGGAGTGTTCCAGCGCGCGAATGGATCGTGCAGGTAGTGCACTGGCACCGCGGAGACGAACTGGCTCACCTCGCGCTCCACTTCCTTGCGCTCTCTTTGCGCTTCGACCGTGACCGTGCCAACGGGGCCTTGGCAGGGGGTGGGGCCGTGGCCCCCGCGGGCGATTCGGGCTGCTCACCCAGAACCGTGGAAGACAGCGAAAGCGCCACGGCCGCCACGGCGGCCGCCATGCGCTCGAGCCGTCTTCCCCATGTCGGCGAAGGCTACCGCAAAGGCGCCCCGCGCGGTGTGGCGCTACCAGCGGAGGTTGCCGCTGGGGTAGCCTCCCCCCATGGTGAGCGATACGGAGCTGTATGAGCTCGCAGCGCGCGTCGGCCACAAGCTGCGTGCAGCCGGACGGCGCATCGTCACCGCGGAGTCCTGCACGGGAGGCTGGGTATCCAAGGCGCTGACGGATATCCCGGGCAGCTCACAGTGGTTCGAATGCGGCTTCGTGACGTACTCGAATGAGGCGAAGATCCGCGACCTCGGGGTTTATGGTGGAACGCTCGAGAGCTTCGGCGCAGTGAGCGAGCAGGCCGTGCGCGAGATGGCCGAAGGAGCCCTGCGCGTCGCCCACGCCAGCGTGGCGCTTGCGGTGAGCGGCATTGCCGGACCCGATGGTGCGTTGCCCGGCAAGCCCGTCGGCACGGTGTGGTTCTGCGCTGCGGCACGCGAGGAGAGCGCTATCGACATCATTGCCGAGGAGCAATTCTTCGACGGGGATCGCGCGCAGGTGCGCAGCCGCTCGGTGGAGCACGCGCTGCGGCTCATCCTACGGCTTGATCTGCCAGTACGGCCGGAGAGTACCCCACGCACGCAACCCGCGTGACGCGCGAGCCGGAGGCGGCGCGCCGGCTGTTCTTCGCCCTCTGGCCCGATGAGGCACAGCGGCGCGCCCTCGAGCACGCCGCCGCGAAGGCGGTGCGGCGCTGCGGTGGCCGCCCCGTGCCGGCATCGAATCTGCACGTGACGCTCGCGTTTCTCGGCAGCGTTGCGGTGATGCGCATTCCCGAGCTTCAACACATCGCGCGCGAGCTCACCCCCGCGCTCGCAGCGCACGCCCCGGTCGCGCTCACCTTCGCGCGGCTCGCGCACTGGAAGGAGGCGCGCATCCTGTGCGCGCTCACCGCACCGGAATCGCCTGCCGCGCAGGCGCTCGCCACGGCATTACAGCAAGCCGCGGCCGCCCTCGGCTTCAGCCCCGATCGCAAGCCGTTCCAGGCCCACGTGACACTCGCGCGCAAGATCGTGCGGCTTGGTGCGGTGCCGCGCCTGCGCCCCGTCGAATGGCGGTTCGATGCTTTCGCGTTGGTCGACAGCCGCACCGAGCCGAACGGCCCCGTATACAGTGTCATCGAATCGTATCCACTGTTCAGCGTGGACAAAGCGCGTGATTAGGGGAGAAACGCGCGCTCGTGGTGCGCCCGCGCGCAATGGCTTTATGTGATAATCGGCACCGCAATGTTTCCTCTCGCCTCGCCTACACCTCCGGGAAATCCGCAGATGGAAGAAAACCGCAAGAAGGCACTCGCCGCCGCTCTGGGACAGATCGAGAAGCAGTTCGGCAAGGGCTCGGTCATGCGCCTGGGCGATGCGGCTGCGAGCTACGACATCGAAACGGTGTCCACGGGCTCACTTGGGCTCGACATCGCGCTCGGCGTCGGTGGACTGCCGCGTGGTCGCGTGGTGGAGATCTTCGGACCGGAGGCTTCCGGCAAGACCACTCTCATGCTGCAGGTCATCGCCGAGGTGCAGCGCTGCGGCGGCACCGCGGCATTCGTCGACGCCGAGCACGCGCTCGATCCCAGCTATGCCGAGAAGCTCGGCGTCAATATCAACGATCTGCTCGTGTCGCAGCCGGATACCGGCGAGCAGGCGCTGGAGATCACCGACATGCTGGTGCGCTCCAACGCCGTCGACATCGTGGTGGTGGATTCCGTGGCGGCGCTCACGCCGAAGGCCGAGATCGAAGGCGAGATGGGCGAGATGCAGGTGGGACTGCAGGCGCGTCTCATGTCGCAGGCGTTGCGCAAGCTCACCGGCAACATCAAGCGCTCGAACACCATCGTGGCGTTCATCAACCAGATGCGCATGAAGATCGGGGTGATGTTCGGTAACCCCGAGACCACCACCGGCGGCAACGCGCTGAAGTTCTACGCCTCCGTGCGCCTCGACATCCGCCGTATCGGCGCCATCAAGAATGGCGAGGAAGTCACCGGCAACATGACGCGGGTGAAGGTGGTGAAGAACAAGGTCGCCCCGCCCTTCCGCGAAGCGGAATTCGAGATCATGTACGGCCAGGGCATCTCACGCGAAGGCGAGATCATCGAGCTCGCGAGCACACTCGGCATCATGGAGAAATCCGGCTCCTGGTACGCCTACAAGGGCAGCCGCATCGGCCAGGGCAAGGACAATGCGCGCGCGTACCTGCAGTCGAACAAGGACGTCGCGCGCGAGATCGAGGAGCAGGTGCGGGCGAGACTGCTACCGGTCAGGCAGCCACGCAACGGAAATGGGGCCGCGGCTCAAGCGGACTCTGCTTGAGCCAGGTCGATCCGGTGTGATCGGGGCTGCGGTCGAGCGCTCCACCATGATCCATGCGGCTGGCGGCACCAGCTCGTCGTCAGCGGCCCCGCGGATTTCCATTGTCTTTCTGCGCGCGTTCCGTAATGTCCTTACTTTGCAGTTCAAGACCTAGAATCACCGTAGCGCTCCTGCAGACTTTCGTTTCGAGGCGCGTACCCAATTGGGACTCACGGCGGCAGTAGAACACTTGATCTCCACGGCCTTCAGGCTTGTAACCCTTGGCGAGAATCTGCTTGAGCTGCTCGCCGTTCAGCGTTTCGTCCCGCAAGACTATCTTGGCAGGCTTGCTCGCAGACGTTGGTGTGGCGGCCGCATCCGAGCCACCTTTGGCCGGCGGGAGGTGCGAAGGCGTTGTCTCGGCGGGGGTGGTGCTCGCCGGGCTGGACTCCGAAGTGGGGGATTGCGCGCCGGTCAAGCCCGCGGGAGCCGGTGCCGAGGGTTGCGATACCGATTGATCGGGCTCGACCGGGTTCGGGTCGGAAGCGGCAGCCACCGCATGGCCGCCGGCGCAAGCACAGATCACGGTCAGCAGGCGAACGACAGCAGTCACGACGATTGCACTCCGATGCTTGATCACTCGGCTGGAAGGGCACCTTACTGACTTTTACGCTGTAGCGAAAGCTTCCCAGAGGTGGCCCACGCGACCAGAAAATCCACTCGATCGCCATTGGCGGGGAACCCGGCTGCGGCGCGCGGTGTCGCAATACGCCTTCTGGCGCGGCGGGACTTCGCGAGCGGCGAACTACGAGCCAGGCTGGAGCGCAAGGGGGTCGAGCCCGCGGTGGCCGCCGGCGTGATCGCCGAGTTGATTGACGAGCGAGCCCTGGACGATGCCCGATACGTGAAGAACTACGTGAGCTACCACGCGGACAGGGGACAAGGCCCGCTGAGAATTGCGGCCGACCTGAAGGCGCTGGGGCTACCCGCAGACCTAGTGGATACCGCGCTCGCCGAGGGGCCGGACTGGCACTCGAGAGCCCGCGAGGTGAGAGTTCGCAGGTTCGGGCACCAAGTACCCCCACAGTGGCGTGAGAAGGCACGGCAAGCACGCTTTTTGCAGTATCGTGGCTTTTCATCGGATCATATCCGTGCGGCCACCGGCGCCGAGCCCGACACAGGATTCACGGACCCTTGAACAAGCCTTCGTACATGAGTGGTGCGGACGTACGCAGCGCGTTCCTCGAATTCTTTCGCGGGCAGAGTCACATCATCGTGCCCTCGAGCTCGCTCGTGCCCGCGAACGACCCGACGCTACTGTTCACCAACGCCGGCATGGTGCAGTTCAAGGACCTGTTTCTCGGCAGGGAACAGCGCGACTACCTGCGCGCCGCTTCCGCTCAGCGCTGCGTGCGCGCCGGGGGCAAGCACAACGATCTCGAGAACGTCGGCTACACCGCGCGCCACCACACCTTCTTCGAGATGCTGGGGAATTTCTCCTTCGGAGATTATTTCAAGCGCGAGGCGATCCATCTGGCATGGGACTTTCTCATCTACACGCTCAGGCTCGACCCCGCGCGGCTGTGGTGCACGGTCTACAAGGACGATGACGAAGCGGCGGATGTGTGGCTGAAGGACATCGGCATCAGCCCGCAGCGCTTCTCGCGGCTCGGCGAGAGCTCCAACTTCTGGGCGATGGGTGACACCGGGCCCTGCGGTCCCTGCAGCGAGATTTTCTTCGATCACGGGCCCGGCGTCCCGGGCGGCCCGCCGGGTTCCGCGGAGGAGGAGGGCGACCGTTACGTCGAGATCTGGAACCTGGTGTTCATGCAGTTCGAGCGTGCGGCGGATGGCACGCTGACTCCGCTGCCGAAGCCCTCGGTCGACACCGGCATGGGTCTCGAGCGCATCACGGCAGTGCTGCAGGGCGTGCACTCCAATTACGACATCGATCTTTTCAAGAACCTGATCCGTGCCGCGGGCAAGCTGGCTGGCACCTCGGTGCTGACCTCGAGCTCGCTGCGCGTCATCGCGGATCACATCCGTGCCGGCACCTTCCTCATCGTGGATGGCGTCGTGCCCTCCAACGAGGGGCGCGGCTACGTGCTGCGCCGGATCATCCGCCGCGCCGTCCGCCACGGCTACAAACTCGGCATCCAGCAGCCGTTCTTCTACAAGCTCGTGCGTCCTCTCGAGCAGGAGATGGGGGCGGCGTACCCGGAGCTGTCACGCGGCCGCGCAGATGCCGAGCGCGTTCTCAAGCAGGAAGAGGAGCGCTTCGCGCAGACACTCGCCAACGGCATGGTGTTGCTCGAGAGCGTCATCCGCAACCTGCGCGGTGCCAGGGTCATCGACGGGGATACGGTGTTCAAGCTCTACGACACCTACGGCTTTCCCGTCGATCTTACGGCGGATGTGGCCCGCGAGCGCGGGCTTGCGATCGACCAGGCGCGCTTCGAGGCCGCCATGGGGGAGCAGCGGCGCCGCTCACAGGAGCGGGGCAAGTTCGCTGTCGATCTCACCAGCGGTACGCCGCTCGAGGGGCGCACATTGTTCCACGGCTACGAGGGGTTGAGCGCTTCGGGCAACGTGGTCGCGCTGCTGAAGCAGGGTGCCGCGGTCGAGTCTCTCGAAGCGGGCGATGCGGGCGAGGTAGTGCTCGACCGCACCCCCTTCTACGCGGAGGCCGGCGGTCAGGTCGGCGATGCCGGCCAACTGACCGCGAGCGGGTTGCGCTTCCTCGTGACCGATACCCAGAAGCGCGGTGCGGCTCACTCGCACATCGGCAGGCTCCTCGAGGGGCGCATTCGCGTGGGCGACAGCCTCGAGGCGGAGGTCGATGGCGCGCGCCGGCAGGCGACCGCACTTAACCACACCGCCACACATCTGCTGCACGCGGCGCTACGCAAAGTGCTCGGTACGCACGTGCTGCAGAAGGGCTCGCTCGTGGCTCCCGACCGGTTGCGCTTCGATTTTGCCCATTTCCAGCCGGTCACGGCCGCAGAGGCCGAGCAGATCGAGCGCCTCGTGAATGCGCAGATCCGGGCGAACCTGCCGGCGGAAACGCGAGTCATGGACTACGAGGGCGCGGTTGCCGGGGGCGCTATGGCTCTGTTCGGCGAGAAATACGACAAGGACGTGCGCGTGCTGCGCCTCGGTGATTTCTCCATGGAGCTGTGCGGCGGCACCCATGTGAGCCGGGCAGGCGAGATCGGCCTCTTCAAGATCGTGAGCGAGAGCGGTGTCGCCTCCGGTGTGCGGCGCATCGAAGCGCTCAGCGGTGAGGGGGCACTCGAGTACGTCGAGCAGAACGACGCGCTGCTCAGGGACCTCGCAGCTCTCGTCCGTGGCTCACGCGAGGAGCTCGCCGACAAGGTACGTGAGCAGCTCGAGCGCGCCCGGCAGATGGAGCGCGAGATACGCACGCTGAAAGATCGGCTCGCATCCGGTCGGGGCGTGGATCTCGCGGCCGGTGCCGTTGACGTACAGGGCGTGAAGGTCGTGGCAACCAAGGTGGACGGCGCCGACGCCGGGGCGCTGCGCAACGCCGTGGACCAGCTCAAGGAGCGACTCAAGTCGGCGGTCGTTGTACTGGCGAGCGTGCAGGATGCGGCGAAGGTGCTCCTGGTAGCGGGTGTCACCCCCGACCAGACCTCCCGGATCCAGGCCGGAGAGCTCGCAGGTGCCGTCGCCGCACTGGTGGGCGGCCGCGGCGGCGGGCGGGCGGACTTTGCGCAGGCCGGGGGCACCAAACCGGAGGCGCTCGATGCGGCGCTCGAGTCGGTGCAGGAGTTCGTACGCGCCCGGCTGACGGCCTGAAGGCGCCACCGGCCCGCGCGCTTTGCCGCGCACGCGGGCGTTTGAGTATGATTGCCGCCCCGCGCGCGGCGCGCGCCCGCGCAGCAGGTCGCTGAAGCAGACAGATTTTCCTCGCCGCGGAGAGATGGCCGAGTGGTCGAAGGCGCACCCCTGCTAAGGGTGTAAGGGTCAAAAGCCCTTCGAGGGTTCGAATCCCTCTCTCTCCGCCAAAATCAAGTACTTACAGCGATACCGTCATCGACATAGTTCACGGTTCTCGTGTCCACATGAAAACCGGCAGCTCGGGGTCACGAAGCGACCGTCGGCGATTGAGCGGGGATGACCCGTCGCTGATCGGCCGCATCAACTTCCTTCAAGCGACTTGCCTGCAATTCACCGGCACGCTCAAGCATCGGATAGGCGACTGAGCAGATATGCGAATGGATGCGTTTCAAGTCGCGCAGGACGTCTAGATGCAGCGAGCTCGATTCGATGCTCTCCGGGCGTCCTTCCCGCAAGCGCGCGAGATGGCTTTCCGCCGCCGCGAACTCCGCGGCGCGCAGGGTGGCTTTCTCGGTTATTAACTGTCGCGCGATAGTGACGTCGCCAGACATGAACACGCTAAAGGCCAGTTTGAGGTTGTTGAAGACTTCCTGATGGAATGATTCCAGCTCTGCCGCGCCTTCCTTTGAGAAGACCGCCTTGCGCTTGATCTTCTTCGCCGCGAGTTCCATCAGATTCTTGTCGATGATATCCCCGACATGCTCCAGGTTGATCGAAAAGGAGATGATTTCCATTGCCCGCTTGCCGTCTGATTGGCTAAGGCTTTCGCGGGTGAGCTTGGTGACGTACAGCTTCACCGCCTCATCGAGCCGGTCCACGGCCTCATCCATGCGGCAGATTTCCGCGACCAGTTTGCGGTCGTCGGTCCGGAGTGCCGTCATCGTCTGGCGCAGCATGCTCTCGATGATGTCACCGATATGGAGGGTTTCGCGCGCGGCACAGGCCAGGGCCACAGAGGGCGTCGCGAGGGCGGTCTCATCCAGATACAGGGGCGTTGCCGGGTCACTGGGTTTCACCCGCTCCGGCAGCAGGCGCGTCAATAGCGCCGCCAAGCCGTCCAGCGGCAGAATGAAAACAAGCGCCAAGGCGACATTGAACGCGGTGTGAAAGTCAGCGGCCATCCGCGAGGGATTGGGCTCTAGATGAGCAAGTGCCTCAGCGATCGGATGCAGAAACGGAAACACGAGCGCGCACCCCACCAGGCGATTGAGTAAATTGCCCAACGGCAGCCGGCGGCTGGCGGGATTGTCGCCCCGGCTACCCTCCACAAGCGGATTGATCGCACTGCCTAGATTGGCGCCTAGGATCAGGGCCAGCGCGGCAACCGGGGTGATGAAATGCGAGTAGGCAAGGGACATCACGAGCAGAACCACAGTCACGCTGGAGTGGGCGGCCCAAGTGAGTGCGGCGGCCATCAGAAGGCACAGCAGCGGCTCGCCGGTCATCGCGCCGAGGAGGGTGCGGACGGCCGGCGCGTTCTCCGCAGGCGCCAGGGTGTCGAGGAGGATGTGCAGCGATAGCACCATCAGGCCCACGCCGATGGCCACCCGTCCGAGATCGCGCGTGCGTGTCTGACCGCCACGCTTGAAGGCGATCACACCGACGAGAAACAGGATTGGCGCCACCGCCGAGACATCGAACGAGAGGACCTGGACGATGAGCGTGGTTCCGACATTCGCACCCAGCATGATCGCGAGCGCGGGCACCAGATCGACTGTGCCGCCGCTGACGAAGGAGGCGGTCATCAACCCTGTCGCGGTGCTGCTTTGGAGGAGTGCGGTCACGAACATGCCGGCCACGAATGCCACGAGGCGATTGCGCAGCGCTATTCCGAGGAAGCGTCTTAGGTCGGAGCCGAAGGCGCGCACGATCCCGCTGCGGACCATGTGAAGGCCCCACAACAGCAGAGCGACGCCGCCGGTCAGATCGAGAAGAATCATACTTCCCACGCTCTCAGTGCAGGCTGAATGCCTTAAGGTGGCGGAAAGGTTCGTACCTCCGCAGACGCACGGCCGGATACTTCACTCCGCAATGCGACGCGCGTCGGTGACGAAGTACTCGGTTTCGCCGAAGCAGGAGCTGGGAATTAGCTTGTGCTGGTCGTAGTGCAAGGCCATGGACGTACAGACTGCCCGCGAGGCGTCGCGGCAAGCCCGGGCAGCGACACGTGAAGAGGTGCGGAAACTCATCGCCGAGGTCGAGAATCTGCTTCAGTGCGTGAAGAACTTGGCAGATCCAGAACTCGCCCGTGCGCGCGCCGAGGTTAAAAACGCGATTGCGGCGACCCAAGAGGCGCTCAGCGAGCGCGCCAATCAGGTGCGGCGCCGCGCCAACGAGACGCTTGAGGCCAGCAACCGTTACGTGCACGAGCAGCCTTGGGCAGTGATTGGCGTTGCAGCGCTCTCCGGACTCCTCCTCGGTCTACTCGTCGCACGACGCGGACCGAATGAACCTGGGTCGATGTGAACGGCCTCGCAAACGTGGCCACGGATAGCCCCCCTCGCCTACGCCGAACTGCTGCCTCGGGTAGGGTCCCCTTACAGATGGTCCGCGGAACGCATGGATGCGTAAGCCCGCGCACTAATCGCCGCGGGTTTCAATGGGCCGTAGCACGGTCGCAGTCATATTCTGCCTTGAGGATCTTGCCGGCGCTGACTCTCCCACTGTTTGCGCTGCTCCTCGATCCCGGTCTCACGCTGGCCTGCGTTCCGCTCACAAGCGTAATCGGCTCTGCGGACTCGTTGCCGAGTGCAGACGGAGATTCTTCGAGCGCGGCTCGAGGGCCAAGGCATGACGCTATCATCCAGAGCGCCTCGCGTCCGTCACCCTCGTACGGTCCGACCGGCGCGCACCAGGCATTCCGACCGATGCCGAACTCGAAGCCTTGGGAGCCGTGATCGGCAACATCGCCATCGACAACATCTTCAACCTCGACAATCCACAGGAAAACAACAAGCTGTTCGCCCTCGCCGACCACTTGCGCATCAAGATTCGCGAGCGGGTGCACGTGCGCGTGTGGCTCGTCGGTGTGAAGCACCGAGCCGGCCCCCTGATACCACGTTTATTTTCGCGTCGACTGCCGCCAGGAGCCGACCGCCTTAAGGCTCGAATTCAGCCGTCAGACATCACCCTCGTCCTGAAGGCCGATCGCTGGTAGGTCAATCCTCGACGGACCCGAGCGACCCGGATGATTCGGCGAACTCCGCCAATCGCTCGTAGTGAGCGGCGAGTAGATAGAGCTCGCTGAAGACCTCGTCATCTTGGAGCGTCGGAAGGCGTGCCCGGATCGCGCTTGCGCGGTCGCGGTAATAGTGACTTGCGCGGTCGCTGTAACAGCGAGACTGTTCGGAATACTTGGAGGGAGTTGACGCAAGGTTCATGATCACCGGTCTCCTCCTTGGTGGCTTGCTTCGAAAAGCAGTAACTGTAGGACGGCCACGGATATCTAGCAGTCAGCGCTTTCAAACGCCGTTCGTCGGGGACGTCCTACCTTCGGGGCGGGCGCCCAAGGTTGCACTGAGGCGGGGCCTCCGGCCGCCCGCTCTTTTCGAGCAGCTGAATCTTCGGCGTCGTCTCGGTCAGCTACCGCGGAAAAATCCCATAGATCCTAGACGCGCCGCAATGTGTGGACTGTCGCGCTCGCCAGGCCACTGCTGTCGGAAACGACCTCGCACCTCATGTCTAGTTTGCGGCAGCAGTACCCATCAACGTCGGCGGGGCCGCTAAGAGTCACTGGTGTTGACTGGCCCGCGACACGCCACCGCCGTAACGGAACATCGTCGTCGCGACACATGCTGCGTCGAATCGCCGTCGGACCTCTCCTACAGCACACCGCGGCACTCGTCCACACTGGAGTTCCCATGTGGGCCGGCATCACAGACTCGTGCGGTGGGCGCTGCTCGGCAACCTTGTCTTGAGCGACTCGTGACCCTTGCGTCGTCGCTAACACTCGGTTGGCTGATTGAGAGAGCGAAACGCCGCCGCCTTCCTGCGGCGTTTTGTTTGTCATACGCCGCGTCAGCCTTAGCCTACAGACAGAGCGTGTTGTTGCTGCTTAACTTTCGCGGCGCTCTGTCGGGATTCCCATCGCGGTGCGCATTGCCGTTCTGCCCGCGATTTAGGGGCCGGCGGTTTCAAGCCGGCCCTTCTCTGTCTTCGCGATTCTGATGGTTGCACGAGCCGCCGCCCGCCTGCGGGGCGGCCTTGCTGTCAGAGGCGCCCTACCAATCAACATGGGAATTACTGACAGGCGATGGGTTGCCGCCCATCTAGAATCCCACGCGGGTTTCCGGCTCTTAGGGAGAGAGTCGACCATGACGAATGTTGAACGCAAACGCTATCGCGAGATAGCGACCGAGATCCGCGCCCTTTTTCCTATGCTGAAGTATCCAGAAGCACTTGAGGAGTTGCGTTTACTCGCGGCTCGCTACGAGAGGCTCGCGAAGTACCTCAAGAGGGCGCCTGCCACTCCACTGCTGCTGAAGCGCCAGGCGGGCTGATACCTCCAGCGCTCCATTCAGTGGACAGGGCTACTCCTGTACGTTTTGCCTGCCCGGAGGTAGGTGGGCGCGAGGGGCTTAGAAGCCAGGATTGAACGCTGTGCCACTGGATGCGGATGACGGAAAACGCCCAGCGCCACGTGCTGGATTTCCGATGTGACCTAGCCGGTTTGCGCGATTAAGGCCGGCAGAGACCGCGCGCACCAGTGGATTGACGGTCCGTGGCAGCCGGCCACTCTGCAGACGATCGCGCCACTCCAGGAAATCGTCTTGCGTCGAGTCCTCGAGTTGCATTCCCGCTAGAGGGTCCCTGTAGCTTTTGCTCTTGATATCGAAGCGTAGCGCGGTTCTGAAACGGCCCTCGGCGGTCTCAGCGGCGTCCCCTCGGTCGTGACGGCGCAAATCATTCAGATAGGTCTCCAATGCCGCGATTACTGTGTCCGGGAATGGAGACACTCGTGATCACTTGCGCCGCCTGCGGGTCGATGACCCATACGTCCGTGCCTTCGTCGTGGGTCACGTACACCCGGTGATTCCTCGGTTCGTAGAGGATAGCGTCGGTGGGCCCGGCCAACTTTATCGAATTGACCTCCTTGAGCGTCGCAGCACCGAGCACCGCTACGCGCTTTCCCTCCTGAACGCTGACGTAATAGAAATTCGAATCGACATCCATCGCAGTGTCGACGGCGTTGCCGACCTTGACGCGCGCAATCAGGGAGTGGTTCTTTAGATCGATGAAGTCAGAGGTGCCGTCCTCTTCGTGCGCGGCGATCAAGCGATGCCGGGTCGGGTCGACCCGCAGAAAATCGAACTTTCCCGGGGACTGTGGAAGCTGGATCGATGCCAACGTGGGCCAGGCGAGCCCCTGTTCAGCGGCCCACGCAGTGATCAGGAGGCCCAGCGCCAGTGCGGCACTCATCGATCGATACAGAGAGTTCATGGCGACACCCGTCCTTCGGATTGGCACTGATGTGGATGAGCGACAGCCTAGCAATCGCGCATTTATGCAACGTTAAGCACCAGCCGCGGTAGCCCCGCGCGGAACAGGCGGAAGCCTCACCCAGGCGCCGCCGGCGCTTGCAGACTTCGCAGCCGCATGGACCGCCGCGATGCTTCGCAACCCATCCTCGGCGCGCGGATAGGAGAGAGCCAATGGATTTGTGGGACGACCGGCCTTTCTCGCCTGCAGCACCTCACCCAGATCCGCATAGATGTTTCCAAACGCGTCCCGGAAGCCTTCCGCGTGGCCAGCAGTCAGGCGTGTGGCGCGATCTGCCTCCGGAGAGAGTCCCGGCACCCCCCGTTCGATGATGGAGGTGGGCTCACCCAGGCGGGTCCAGTAGAGGTGGTTGGGCTGCTCTTGCTGCCAACGCAGGCCTCCGAGTTCTCCATAAACCTGTATCGTCAGCCGTGAGCGCGTCCGATGGCGACCGCACTCGTCCACAGTCGCCCTACAACACCCTGCGACATGCGGAAGGCAAGCAGCGCGTCGTCCTCGAGCTGCCTGACCGGGATCGTGCAGGCGAAATCGGCTGAAAGCGACTCCACCTGCTGGCCGGTAATGAAACACGCCAGGTGAAGGGCATGAATTCCACAGTCAGCGAGTACCGAAGAGACGCCTGCCACCGCTGGGTCATAGCGCCAGCGCACGCGAGGATTGTCGGCTTCGGCAGCGCTGGCGTGATGCCCATGCGCAAACTCGGCGATCACGACGCGGATCCGACCGAGATCGCCGCGGGCGACCATTGCGCGCGCGTGACGAACGAGCGGGTAAGCCGAATAACTGTAATTCACCGCACAGATTCGCTTGTGGCTACGCGCGGTGTGCACTATTTCCTCCGCCTCTTCCACGGTGTTGGTCAGCGGTTTTTCACAGAGGACATCGAATCCAGCCGCAAGAAATGCTTTCGTGATCTCGAAATGCGAATTATTGGGCGTCGCTATCGTCACCAGGTCGACTCGATCGGTGCGTTTTCGCTCACCCTCGAGCATTTCCCGCCAATCGCCATAGGCGCGCTCCATCGGTACGCCTAACCGGATGGCGTATTCCCGCGCCCGGGTGGGGTCAATATCGAGCGCGGCGGCCGTGAGCTCGAATATGTTGTTCATGCGAGCGGCGATTCGGTGCGCCCCACCGATTTGGCTGCTCTCGCCCCCGCCGATCAACCCCCATTGCAGCCTCATGTGGTCGCGCGTCCAACCGACGTCAGGTACACAAGAATCAATCTCGCATTTACCGCCGCTGTCCGCTTCTCAACGCGTCAGGCTCAGCAACAAGGCCTTGAAGTCCTCGGTCATCACCTGCGCGCGACGGTTGAGTACATTGTTGCCGAGGAGCCCGAGCAGCGCGGTCGCTATACCGATCGCGGTGGCGATCAGTGCGGTGCCGATGCCACGGCTCACCGCGGCAGGATCCGATACCCCGCCCCCGGCGAGGGCGTAGAAGGTCTCCATGATGCCGAAGATCGTCCCCAGCAGGCCTAGCAGTGGTGCCGCGGTGACGATCGTGTCGAGTATCCACAGACGCGCACTCACCTTCTTGTCGAGGCCGATGAACAACGCCGAGGAGTAGTCCTCCTGGCGCTCGCGCGATGCGCCATCGGCGATGAGCCGCGCGTAGCGCTGCACTGCGCGACTCGCCGGATCCTTCCACTTCACCGCCGCCAGCGCTTCCTGCCTGTGGTCGGCGCCGCCATCGACGATCTTGGCCAGGCGATTCATACGCCAGCCGAGATAAGTAAGGTAAGACCCGCGTTCCAGTATCACGTACACGAGCACGACGATGCAGCCGTACAGGACATCGAAAGTCAGATCGTGGAATCGCTGATAGTTCATGCCGCGACGCTTTCACTGGCAACGAGGCGCCGCGTGAGAAGGGGGGGCGGATATTCGATGGTCACGAGGAAAGTATGCTGCGTCTCCCCGACGAAGGCCTTCTCGGGCATCGGCGGGTAGTGTCCGGAAGCAACGACCCTCACAGCCTCCTCATCGAGGATCGCCGATCCGGAGGAGCGCACCACGCTCACGGTCCGCGGCTCGCCGCTCCGTAACAGCACGAAGCGCACCCGCACCTCACCGTGCGGGTGCTGCAGGCGGTACTGAGTCGAATCCGGCGGGTGGTTGCGACGTTTGATATCGCCGAGCAGCTGCGCCGTATACAGGGATTCGAGGTCTGGCTTGGAAGCCGTTTCGGCCCCGGCCGGCGGCGCGACCGGGGCCGAAACGAGTGCGGCATCGGCCGGCACGGCCTGCTCTTCCACCGGCAACGGCTCGGGCGGTGTCGGAGCAGCCTGAGACGCCCGCTGGCGCTTCTCGATGCGGCGCGGGACGGGCGGCGGCGGCGTCGGAGGCGCGTAGGGTTGCGCGGATTGGAGCAACAGCTCGAAAGGCCGATCGGGCGCCGCGACACGCGACACGCGCTGGGGCTGGAGGCGATGTTCGGCGGTGATGAACACGAGTGCCGCCACGGTGGTCAGCACGAAGGCCGTGGCATCGCTCGTGAGCTGCACGGAGTCGCGCTGGCCTGACATCACTCCTGCCTCGCAACGATGGCGGCAGATACGACGCCGGCGCTTTTCAGCGCATCGAGCACGCTCACGAGCGGCTGCAGGTGGGCGTCGCGGTCGGCCGAGATGATCACGGTGAGCTTGGCATCCCGCGCATAGGAGCCTAGCCGCTGCGTGATGCCCTCGAGGGTGGTCCTCTCCCCATCGAGGTACACCTCACCTGCGGCAGTAAGCGTCAGCGTCACCCGACGCGTCACCTCGAGGCGCATCGGATTGCTCGCGTAGGGAAGCGCCACGCGCAGGCCGAGCGCCGGCAGGGCATTGAGGCTGATGAGCACGAAGAACACGAGCAGGAACATCATCACATCGATCATGGGAATGATCTCGATGCGCGAGCTTTTGCGCGCTCGGGTCGGCCAGTCGCGCATCAGCGCTTCACCGCAAACAGCGGCGTCATGGTGACGACACCGTTGCGTTCGTCGGCCGCGCGCCCGAGGTATTCCTCGATGCCGAACGCCGCTTCGATGGTGCGCAGCAGCGAGTAGTGATTGTATGGCCGATCGTCCACGACCCCGCGGGGTCCGTGGTTGGCGATGACGACCGTCGGTATCTGCCCGCCGCCGGAGTTGCCCGCCGTCGCCCGGTCGGAGCCGCAACAGCCCTGGTCCCCTCCCTGGCGCTCGTCCTTGTCATTCTCATCGAAGGTGATAACGATGGCGCTGTTGTCCGCCGCGCGCCACAGCGGTGAATCCATGATTCGCCTCACCAGCTCGCCAATGGCCCGGTCACCACGCGCGACGAGACCGGGGGGATCTGACTTACGACAGTCGGCCGGTACATCCGGGCCCGCATCCCGCCCATGCATGTCATTGCACTGATTCGGCACGATGTGCGCGAAGTTCGGCATCTCGCCTCTCGAGAGATCG